>CANIZL010000060.1 GCA_947471985.1 Verrucomicrobiota bacterium
AGCACGACCACGCCTACTACGTGCTGGCCCGACCGACGATCAGTGACCGTGATTACGATCGATTGTATCGCGAACTCCTCGACCTGGAAGCAGCGTGGCCGCATCTGCTGACCCCGGATTCGCCCAGCCAGCGGGTCGGGGGACGCCCCCTCAGTGAGTTCGCCAGCGTGCGCCACGCCGTGCCGATGCAATCGCTGGAAAACACTTACTCAGCGGAGGAAGTCCGTGCGTTCGTGGTCCGCGTGCAAAAGTTGCTCCCCGGCGAAACTTTGGAGTGGACCATTGAACCAAAGGTCGACGGCGTGGCCGTCTCGGTGCGCTACGAAAATGGCCGATTGGTGTGCGGTGCGACGCGCGGTGACGGAACCACCGGCGACGATATCACGGAAAATCTCCGCACCATCCGGAACCTGCCGCTCCGCCTCCAGCCGGTCGATGGCGCCGCCGTGCCGGGAGTGATTGAATTTCGGGGCGAGGTTTACCTGCCCCTCGCGGGTTTTCAGCGCTTGAACGCGGAACGTTTGGAAGCCGGTGCGGAAGCCTTTGTGAACCCCCGCAACGCGGCCGCGGGTTCCCTGAAACAACTCGATCCGAAGACGGTGGCCCGGCGCCCCCTCGCGGTGGTGCTCTATGGCATCGGCGCCGTATCCAACGCGAGCGCGGCCTTGCCCCGGATCCAGACGGACTGGCTGGCCTGGATGAAGCAGGCCTCGCTGCCCACTCCGCAGGAATGCTGGCGGGTCGACTCCGCGGAAGCGGTCATCGCAGCGATCGATCAACTGGACAAAGTGCGGCACGGCTTCGGCTACGAAACCGACGGCGCGGTGGTCAAACTCAATAACTTCGCACAACGCGAACGCGTGGGCACCACGTCGAAGGCCCCGCGCTGGGCCATGGCCTACAAATATGCCGCCGAGCAGGCGGAAACCCGGCTGCGGGCCATCACCATTCAGGTGGGCCGGACCGGCGCACTGACGCCGGTCGCCGAATTGGAACCGGTGTTCGTCGGGGGCAGCACCGTCGCCCGCGCCACCTTGCACAACGAGGATGAACTGCGGCGCAAGGATATCCGCGTCGGTGACCTCGTGATTGTCGAAAAAGCCGGGGAAGTCATTCCCGCCGTGGTGCGGGTCGTGACCGAAAAGCGCACGGGTGCGGAACAGGAATTTGTCTTTCCGCGCCAGTGTCCGGAGTGCGGCACCGCCGCCTCGCGCGAACAAACCGCCGGCGGCACCGGTGTCGTCTGGCGCTGCGCCAATCCCGATTGCCCCGCGCAGGTCCGCGGACGGATCGAACATTACTGCGCCCGCGGCGCCATGGACATTGAAGGCGGCGGCGAGGTGATGGTGCGACAATTGGTGGCCGCGGGTCTCGTCCGCGACATCGCGGATCTCTACCGACTCAAAGTCGAGGAGGTCGCCGCCCTGGAGCGCCAGGGTGAGAAATCCGCGCAAAACTTCATCGCCGCGATCCGGACGTCCAAGCAGCGCGATTTGTGGCGACTCGTCTTTGGCCTCGGAATCCTGCATGTCGGGGCCACGGTGGCCAAGGCGTTGACCCGTGCCTACCGCGATCTGGACGAACTGGCCGCCGCTTCCGCCCCGGAACTCACGCAGGTCGAGGAAGTGGGGTCCACCATCGCGCAGAGCGTCTCCAGGTGGTTTGAAGATCCGATGAATCGGGATCAACTCCATCGGCTGAAAAAGTTCGGCCTGACCTGGACCTCCTCGAACTTCCGCCCCGCCGACGCCGTTTCCTCGGGACCGCTCGCGGGCAAGACCGTGGTCCTCACGGGCACCCTGCCCACCTTGACGCGCGAAGAGGTGACGGCCCGCATCGAAAAACTCGGCGGACGGGTCAGCTCCAGCGTCAGCAAAAAAACCAACTTCGTCCTCGCCGGCGAAGATGCCGGTTCCAAACTGGAAAAGGCCCAACAGCTCGGGATTCGCGTCCTAAACGAAGCGGAGTTTCTCGCGCTGTCGGCGTCGGAGTGATCCACCGACTGCCCCTTAAAACGCACCAAAACCCGCGTCAGCGCGTCTTTGGCAGCATCTTCTTCAAATACCGTCCGGTGTGGCTGGCGGCCACCCGGGCGACCTGCTCCGGCGTGCCTTCCGCCACGATAGCGCCCCCGCCGTCGCCGCCTTCAGGTCCCAGATCGATGACCCAGTCGGCTTCCGCGATGAGGTCCATCTGATGCTCGATCACCATCACCGTGTGGCCGGCATCCACCAAACGTTGCAGCACCTCGACCAGACGATGCACATCCTGGAAGTGCAGACCAATCGTGGGTTCCTCCAGCAGGAACAAATCCTGGCGGGCCGGTCGCCGCGAAGTTCGTCCCTCGGCTTTGGCCCGGGTGGCCGCCAGCGCGGTCAGATCGGCATTCTCCGCCGCCACCGCCGCCGCCTTGAGCCCGCCCAGCAGATGGGTCACCAACTTGATGCGCTGGGCTTCCCCGCCACTCAAGGTGGGTGACGTCTGCCCCAGCGTCAGATAGTCCAGACCGGTGTCGCGCAGGGCTTCCAGTGGCCGGCGGAGTCGGTTGTGGGTGGCAAAGAATTCCAGTGCCTCCGCCACACTCATGCGCAGGACTTCTGCGATGGACCGTCCGTTCCACAACACATCCAGTGTCGCCGGATTGAACCGTCCACCGTTGCACAGATCGCACTTCACGTGCGCCGTCGGCAGAAAATTCATCTCCAACTTTACGGCTCCGGCGCCCTCGCATTTCGGACAGCGGCCCTGCGTGGAATTGAAGCTGAAACGGCTCGCGGAATAACCGCGCAATTTCGCCTCGGTCGTGCTGGCGAAGAGTTGACGGATATCGTCAAAAAAACCGACATAGGTCGCTGGCGTGGAGCGCGGCGTACGGCCGATGGGCGTCTGGTCCACCTCGTGCACCGCCGTCAGGCCCTGCCAGCCGGCCAATTTCCCCCCGAGAATGTCCCGGGATTTCTGACCGGCGAGGGCGGTCGTCACCGTGGGAAAAAGGCAATCCTTGATGAGGGTGCTCTTCCCTGAGCCGCTCACGCCGGTGACCACCACGAAGCGTCCCAGCGGCACCCGCAGAGTGACGTCGCGCAGATTGTTGCGGGCCACGTCCGACAGCGTGAGCCATCCGCTGTCCCCGCCCCCGCGTTTCGCCGGTTCCTTGACCGGACGACGTTCCCCGCGGGTGGGCCACTTCTTCGTCGCCAATTCCCGCAAGCCCCGTCCCGTGAGCGACGCCGGATGCGCCATCAATTCCGCGAGCGTGCCCGCCGCCACAATTTCCCCGCCGCGCACCCCGGCCTCGGGTCCCAAATCCACAATGTGATCGGCCCGGCGCATTGTTTCCTCGTCATGCTCCACGATCAGCAGCGAATTCCCCCGGTCTTTCAACCGCTTCAAGGCATCCAGCAACCGTTCGTTATCCCGATTGTGCAGGCCGATGGTGGGTTCATCGAGCACGTACAAAACCCCGCTCAAATTGGAACCCAACTGCGCCGCGAGTCGGATCCGTTGGGCCTCGCCACCACTCAGGGTGGTGAGGCCGCGTCCCATCTGCAGATAACCCAGCCCCACTATACCCAGGAACCGCAGTCGCTCCTGGATCTCGGGAAGAATGTCGCGCGCAATTTCCGCGGAGCGGCCCGCGAGTCGGGCGCCGGCAAACACCTGTTCGACCGCCTCCACCGAAAGCCGGGCCAGTTCATCCAAGGTCGGCTCGCTCCCCCGCCCCAGCGGCAGACGCACGGCCCGGGCTTCCGGTCGCAAGCGGGCGCCATGACACGAAGGACATTCCTCCCGTTCGCTCGCCCAGCGCCACCAACTTTCCTCCACCGCATCCGCATTCGCACCGCGTTCCACTTCGGGCAGATGGAACAACTCGCCGAAGCCCCGGCATTGCGGACACCAGCCCTGACTGGAGTTGTAGGAAAAGTTCTTCGGATCCAGCGCCGCAAAGGAACGGGAACACTGGGGACAGGCGCGCTCCGTGGAATGCACCGTGGATTTTCCGTCCGCATCCACCGCGAACAGCACTCCCTTGCCGAGCTCGAGGGCGTTATCCACCAGCGCCGCCTGATCGGCCATCCGACCCCGCGCACCGCCGCCAAAGGCGCCCACGACGACTTCCACGTCGTGCTCCTGAAACCGGTCCAGACGAAACGGCGCGGTGGCGTCGTGAAACTTGCCATCGGCCCGCAATTCCGCGTACCCACGTTCCGCGGCCCAGGTGGCAATCTCCGAATGAAAACCCTTTCGATTCCGGATCATCGGCGCCAGCAACCGCAACACCCCCCGCTGCTTGGCTTCCCGTTCCAGGGACCGGCGAACCTCGTCCCGCGACTGCGGCTGCACCGGCACATCGCAATCGGGGCAATATTGCACCCCGAGCCGCGCATACAGCAGGCGGACGAAATGATAAATCTCCGTGACCGTGGCCACCGTGCTCTTGCCCCCGCCTCGCGACGTGGATTGCTCGATGCTGACCGTCGGCGGCAGGCCGCTGATCGAATCGACATCGGGCCGCGGCAGCTGCTCCACGAACTGCCGCGCGTAGGCGCTCATCGCCTCCAGAAAACGGCGCTGTCCCTCGGCGAAGACCACGTCAAAGGCCAGCGTGCTTTTGCCACTGCCGCTCACGCCCGTCACCACCACCATTTTTCCGTGCGGCAGATCGAGCGAGAGGTTCTTGAGATTGTGCTCGCGCGCCCCGCGGATCGATATCGACCGCGGTTGGGCTTCCGGAACCACCGGTGCCGCCGGCTTCACCTCGACTGATCCCAATGTCATTGCGATCGCCAGCGTGACGCACGGAGCGGCGCCTGGATAGTTTGAACCGGGGTCAAATCAGGCCGGGCGGCGACGCCACGCGGCGACGAACATGCCATTGCCACCGGTCGTCTGGGGCCACAGGAACAACTGCGTGGTGGCCGGCGCCGCGGGGGCGAAGGGATTGACCAGCGGCAGCGGCTCGAATTCGGGATGAGCCGCCCCAAAAGCATCCGCGATGGCCGTGGTCTCACTGCGGGTCAGGGTGCAAACCGAATACACCAGCTTGCCACCCGGCTTCACGGCCGTGGCCGCCGTGCGGAGCAATTGGGTCTGGATCGTCGCCAGCTCGGCGATGTCCTGGGGAGTCGTGCTCCAACGCGCGTGCGGATTGCGGCCCCACGTCCCGATGCCCGCACAGGGCGCATCCACCAGCACGCCATCAAACCGCGTCTTGGTCGGCGGCCGGGTCGGATCCCCCCACAAAACCGTCCGCTGATTGAAACACTGGGCCCGCGCGGCCCGCACGCGGAGCTTTTGCAGGCGCCATTCCGCGCGATCGCTCGCCCAGACGAGCCCTTTACCCTGCATCAAGGCCCCCAGATGGAGGGTCTTGCCCCCTTCCCCGGCGCAGGCATCCCACCAAGTCTCGCCCGGCTGCGGCGCCGCCAAAACGCTGACCGCCTGGGAACTCAAGTCCTGAATTTCAAAAGCGCCCGCATGGAAAAAGTCCGTGGAAAACAGATCCACACTCGCTCCGTAGCGCAGCGAATCCGGTAACGGCCCCGGCGCGCAGTCCCGCAGTCCGGTCGCTACCACTTCCGTCTGTCCCGGCCGGCAACGCAGCCACAAGGTCGGTTCCCTCTGCCAGGCCCGGGCGAGTTCCGGCGTGAGCTCCAATTCGCGCGACAGCCATTCCGGTCCGACGCGTCCCACCAGATCCGCGTCCGGAAACGCCTCCGGCTTGTAGGCAAACCGCTCCGCCAATCGGACGGCGGTCAACACGTCTTCCACGATGGCCGGAATCGGGGCCGCCGTCCGCGGATTCAGCCAACCACGCCACCGATAATAGCTAAAAACGGCCCGTGACAGCCACGCGGCATTGTCGGGCGCGAGCGCCACGGCCCGGCGCAACTCATCCTTGAGGAGGCGATCGGCCGGATGCTGCCGGTCGGCGCGGGAAATGATGCGGGCGGCAATTTCGGAAGGTGCCACCGGCTTGGGCGGCGCCATCTGTTTATCCCGCAATTCCTTGCTGAACCAGCGTCCCGCCGAACGCTCCGGCTCTTCCGCCTCGACGTCCGGCGGCACCTCGCGCGAACGGGGATTGCGGGAGTCGTCAGGACGAGAGCCATACGGCGGCCGCTCGGGCCGATATCCCCCCGGACGGGCGGGTGCCGCCGCCGCTCCCGGGCGGCGCACCCCGGGCGGCAAGGGCCGAGGTGTGGGACCCACCGGCCGGGCCGGCCCACGATTAAAGGCATCCGGCCGGTCCTGCCAAACCCGCGGCGTCCGCGGGCGGGGCGGAGTCGAAGAACGTGGCGGTCCCGGCGGACGGGTGGAATCTGAACCGGTGGAATCTGAACCAATTGGGCGTTTCACAATATGCGGGGTGCCGGGGGAGCCAGCCACGACGCAGGCGGCCTGGCCGCCGAACGTCATGCGGGCACCGGTAGACCATGAACGACCCACCGCCAACCGGAGTCATCGACAGAAAGACCGACGCAACCCGCCTCCCAATCCCGACCCCTGCACATCCGACTTGGCGCGAATTCTTAGTGACCCCAACCGATACATCCCGGCCAGCCGACTTGACAGCATCAACCCGAAACCGAATAGATGCGGGTACGTTGAACCTGCTATCCGCCTCATGCCAGCCCGCAATAACGCGCTTCCGCCGCGTTGCCACCGGCTTTGTGGTCTGACATGAACTGGCACCCGCTCAGTTCCTGGGGCGACCCCACGTTGGCTGTGGGATGTTTTTGCCTGATCACCCTGTCGCTGCTCGCCCAACCCAAAGCCGCCGGCGGCCGGGCATGGTACGCGCTGGCTTCAGCCCTTCTCGGACTGTTGGTCGGAGCCTGCTGGATTCATCTGGGATTCTTGAGGCTGGGCTACTGGCCCAAGACCGAAAACCGTGGCTATACAGCGCATACCATCGAGCAGGTCCGGGAGGAAAAGGGGCGTTTCGCCACCAACATTCTGATTCTTGAAGGCGGCAGCTATGCCGCCCGGGCCATCGACGCCGAAGCACTTGAAACGCAGCTGGAGAAGCGCGGCTACTCCGTCCGGGTGCTGCCCTTCTGCCGCCCCGGGGCACCGCAGCTTGAACGGGTGGCGGAACTTCAACACTTTGTCCGGCAGGCCGGCCCGGCGGTTCTCGCGGAATTGAACCAAAGAAACCTGCTGCTCCTCTCCGAGATCCATGCCGGATATAACCTGAACCCCGTCTCCCAACTCAGTTCCAACCTCTTCAGTTCACGAACCCTGGGATACCTGCAACCCGACCTCACCCGGCAGGCAATTCAGGGACTCTGGCTTTCCCATCTCTACGACGGAACCAAAGCGCCCACCGCGGGCGTCTGTTACGACGTCCTCTCACATGGTCTGCTGAATGCCTTTAATGTCGGGGCCCTGCTGCGCTATGAGCACTGGACCGAAACCAAAACCCTTTCGCCTCGATTCGGGCTGGACCAGAACAAAAAGAAACCCGTCATCAGCAAGTTTCCCATCACCAATATCCTGAACGAATTCACGAGAGCCGCCACCAATCAGCCCTTGGATTTGCGGTGGCTGCAGCTGGTCGATGCAGATCTCACGGCCACCGGTTTAAAGTACCGCCGGGTGTATTTTTCCACCCCCTCCCACTCCCGGGACAACCTTCAACACATTGCCCGGTTCGAAGCAACCTTCACTCAAACGACGTCAATTTCACTCGCCGGGGAAACGAATCTTCTAATGCGTCTTTCGCCCCCGGAAATGTGGTATGACGACAACCATCTCAACAAATTCGGGGCCGAGGTGTACACCGAGTGGTTGGGCAACCAAATCGTTGCCGAAGGCCTGCTGATCCACTGACCCGGAGGGATTTCACCTCAGCCCGTCCCTATCTCCCCGCCGCATGCTGTTCACGACCATACCGTTTGTTCTCTTTTTCCTCGCGGTATACCCGGTCTACCTTGCGTTTCCCGGACGTCCCTTTCGTCACGCGCTGTTGCTGGTCTCCAGTTCGTTCTTCTACGCTTGGTGGAATCCCCGTTATCTCGCGTTGATGTGGGGTGTCATCCTGGTCGCGTACGGGGCCGGACTCGCCCTGGAACGTCGCCCCGGTCAGCGCAAGTTCACCGTGGCGGGGAGCGTGACCCTGCTGCTGAGTCTGATCGCGATCTTCAAGTATGCGGAATTCTTCCGCCACTCGCTCGTTGCGGTCGGCGCCCTTTTCGGTGGCGAAATCAAACTATCACCGATCCAGATCCTGCTGCCGGTGGGCATCAGCTTCTATGCCTTCCACGGCATCAGCTATGTCGTGGATGTCTACCGCGGGGTCATTCCGGCCCAACGCAATCCCACCATTGTCGCCCTCTACATTTCGTATTTCCCCCAACTGGTGGCCGGCCCCATTGTGCGTGCCGGCGACTTCATTCCGCAGTTGAACAGTGAGATCACTGTCAATGCCGACGACGTCCGCGAGGGATTGCGCAATTTCATCATCGGCATGATCTACAAACTGACGTTTGCGGATCAACTGGCCCTGTGGGTGGACCCCGTGCTGTCCAATATCAAGGTCTACGACAACGCCTCGGTGACCGCCGCGGTGCTGGGCTTCTACGGCCAGATCTATTTTGACTTCGCCGGATATTCGCTAATGGCGATCGGACTGGCCCGGGCCATGGGCTATCGATTTCCGGCTAATTTCGACTATCCCTACCTGGCGACGTCGATCACGGATTTCTGGCGCCGCTGGCACATTTCCCTTTCCACTTGGTTGCGCAATTATCTCTATATCCCCCTGGGTGGAAATCGCTGTGCCCGGTGGAAACAATACCGCAACTTGATCCTCACCATGCTGCTCGGAGGCTTGTGGCATGGGGCCAGCTGGAATTTTGTCCTCTGGGGCGGATTGCAAGGCGTGGCCCTGGCGGCGCACCGACTCTTCCGCGGCAAGAATGCCGACACCTCCAATCTTGCTCCAAATTTCTTCACCTCCCTGCCCTCCTGGGTGCTAACCCAGGCATTCGTCGCCCTGGCTTGGGTCCCCTTCCGCTTGCCGGAATTCCCGGAAACCCTGCAGGTCTACTCGGCCATTGCCCGGCTGCGTGATGACCAGAATCTCAAGCATGCCGGCATCAGCTACTGGACCCTCTGCCTGCCATTGATCATCGATGGCCTTTTAGGTATCGGTAGGAATCGCCCAGTCTGGAGCCCGTGGCTTCGCCTGCGCAACCACCTCCCTTATTTCGTTGAACCGTTTCTTATTGGACTGCTCTTCGCACTCGCGATGACGACCCTCTCCATGAGCGTCAAATCGTTCATTTACTTCCAATTCTGAGCACCGGCCGCGGCGTCCCGGCGTCCGTCAGGTCTCCACCCATTCCCGCAAAGATCGGCCCGTTCGGCCGGCTTTCGCGAGGGCGGGCGGGTTAATATCCGCTCTTTGGAACCGACGCTTCGCTACCCAAAACCTTGGAAAGTCCGCAGGTCATTCCACCTGCGAAGGGCCGGTCCGTACCGCTTTAGTGGGCGATGTGATTTTTGGATGGTTTGCTTCCCTGATAGCGGCCGCGCCACCCTGGCCCCGGGGAATTCAATATTCCCGCTCTGGCCTGCCGGAACGCCCGGTGCGTGGGCTTTTCCCACTTGCTGCACAACGCCCGGAATGACTAGCATCCTCGCATCCTTGGAGACGCGCCTATGGACTTATTCCTGATCTACTTGGTCTGTTTTGGGACCGGCCTTTGTTTCACCCTCATCAGCGCCTTCACCGCCCATGTTTTTGGGGGACACGAGGCTCACGTGGATCTTGGCCACGCCGATCCCGCCGGCGCGCACGGTCACGCCGAGGGCGGTTTGGGCACCAGCGACATGCCGGGCTTCGCCGCGCTGAGTCCCACCACCATCGCGGCTTTCATTACCGCGTTCGGCGGCTTCGGCATGATCTTTGCCAAAATCGAAATTCTGAGTCCCCCGTGGATCAGCCTTTCCCTCGCGACCTTGAGCGGTTTTGTCATCGCCGCAGCGATTCTGTTTCTTTTCCGGGCGATCTTCCGTCGAACGCAGTGCTCCAGTGAGGGCCGGGTGGCCGCGCTGGTGAACGGGCCGGCGACATTGATCACCCCCATTCCGGAAAATGGCGTGGGTGAAATCGCCTACGTCCAGGCGGGCACCCGCTATACCGCCCCCGCACGATCGGAAGGCGGGACCGCGATCAGCAATGGTCAGACCGTCCGGATTTCCCGCATCGTCGGAACCCAATTCTACGTCCGTTCCGTCGATTGATTTTCCGCTGTTAGATTCCTCAACCCAAAAACCATGACTCCTGCATTCGTTATTGCCCAGTTTGCACTGCCCCCCGGGTATGGCCTCGCCGCCGTCGCCATCGTCGGCATCCTCATCGTCATCTTCGCCTTCGGGCTCGTCTGGGCCAGCCGGTACACCAAGGTCGGCCCCAATGAGGTCCTCATCGTTTCCGGCCGGCAGTATCGCCAGGCCGATCCGGACGGCACCGTCCGCAACCGCGGATTTCGCATCGTCAAAGGCGGTGGCACCTTCGTCTATCCGGTGATCGAAAAGGTCGACATCCTGTCACTGGAACTACTCACCATCGATGTCCAGACGCCCGAGGTTTACACCAGCAAGGGCGTTCCCGTGAAAGTCGACGGTGTCGCCCAAATCAAGGTGAAGGGTGATGATGTCTCCATCGCCACGGCGGCGGAACAATTCCTGAGCAAGGACACCGCCGCGATCATGAATATCGCCATGCAAACCATGGAAGGTCATCTGCGGGCGATCCTGGGTACGATGACCGTCGAGGAGATCTATCAGAACCGGGATGCCTTCGCTCAGAAGGTGCAGGAAGTGGCAGCGGGTGACATGGCCAACATGGGCCTGGGCATCGTCAGCTTCACCATCCGCGACATCCGGGACACGCAAGGCTATCTGGACGCCCTCGGCAAACCCCGCATCGCCCAGGTCAAGCGCGACGCGCAGATCGCCCAGGCGGAGGCGGATCGGGATGCGATGATCAAATCCTCCCAAGCCACGCAGGCGGGCCAGGAAGCCAAGTTTCTCGCGGATACCAAGATCGCCGAGGCGCAGCGCGACTACCAATCCAACGTCGCGCAATACGAGGCGGCCGTGAATCAGAAGAAAGCCGAGGCCGACCTCGCCTATGACCTGCAGAAATTCAAGACCGGCCAGTTGGTCAAAGCTGAGGAAGTGCAGGTGCAGATCATCGAGAAGCAGAAGCTGATCGAACTGCAGCAGCAGGAAATCCTGCGCAAACAGCGCGAACTCGAGGCGATGGTCCAAAAGCCCGCCGACGCCGAACGGTACCGAGTTGAGACCTTGTCCAACGCCCGCAAGTTCCAACTGGAAGCGGAGGCATCCGGCGCCGCGGCCGCCACCAAGGCAACCGGCTACGCCCAGGCGGACGTCAACAAGGCCACCGGCCTCGCGGAAGCCGAGGCGAACAAGGCCAAGGGCCTCGCCCAAGCCGACATCATCGAGGCCCAGGGCCGGGCGACTGCCGAGGCCACGCGCCTGAAGGCCGAGGCCTTCCAGCAATACAACGAGGCCGCCGTCATCGAACTGCTGGTCAAAGTGCTGCCCGAAATCGCCGGTCGGATCAGCGAGCCCCTGGCCAAGATGGACAAGATGGTGATCATCAACTCCGGCAATGGACCCGGTGGTGGGGCCAGCAAGTTGACCGGCGACGTCGCCCAGATCATGGCCCAACTACCGCCCATCCTGGAGAGCCTGACGGGCGTGAAATTCGAAAAACTCCTCCAACAGATTCCCGCCTTGAAGCAAGCGATGTCGAAGGAGGAGCCCTCTGCGTAAGGCCCAGGGCGACCCGGCTGGATCGGCGTCGCCACCCCCCCGCCGGACCCGCGCCCTGCCGCGGGTCCGGTTTCTGCTGCTCCCCCTTCTGGGGCTGGTTCTGGTCGCCGGCCTGGCGGGTCTGGACCGGTGCCGGGTTCAGCCCACGGCCCTCATTTTCAGCGGGTTTACCAACTCGCCCGCCGTCCTGGATCGTTTTGTCACCCTCCCGAGCAACACGCGGGTTGCCGTTTTTTGCCTGACCAATCCAGGCCCCGGACGCGTGCTCGTGCGGGGCGACGTGATCCGCGAGACCAAAACCAATCGCGCAGCCGAGTTTCAATCCACCGTTGCCCACGACTATACGTCGGGAAACTGGTTGAATTCGGGCGGCTCGGATTGGATCCTTTTCCCGGAGCCAGCCGGGGCCTCCGAGTGGCGATTAACTGTTCCCCTCACCCGGCCCGCGCCCGACTGGCTGCGGCGCCAGCAATCGCTTCTCAACTCACTCGGCGTGTGGCGCTACATCCGCAACTGGCAGGAACCCCGCGTCAGCAGCGAGATCCTTGCGACCGCCCGAACCAACTTACCGGCCAACGCCCCCCGTCGCTCCCGGTAGTCCCGCGGCCCGCAATCCGCGACCGACATTCACCCATCACGACGTTGTCACTCGCCGGTTTTCCCCGAAGGTGGCGTCACACCGTCGACTGCATGTACTTCCGCCTTATTGCTCTGCTCCTCATGCTGGGGATCGGTATCGCCCGCCAAGGCGTCCGGGCCGAACCCATTCCCGGCCTCTCCACAGTGTTCATCATCGTCATGGAAAACCATGATTGGAGTACCATCAAAGGCAGCGCCTTCTGTCCCTACATCAACAACACGCTTCTGCCGCAGGCCGCCTACGCCAACGCTTACTACAATCCCGCCGGCATCCACCCCAGCGAGCCCAATTATCTCTGGCTCGTCGGCGGCACCAATTTCGGCGTCAAGGATGACAAGCTTCCCTCGATCAATACCCAGCGCACCACCAATCACCTCGCCTGGCTCCTGGATCGTGCCGGCGTCCCGTGGAAGGCGTACGTCGAAGACATCACCGGACGGAACATTCCGCTTACCAACAATGGTCCGTACGTGGCCCGACACGTGCCGTTCCTGTTCTTTGAAAACATCAACACCAACCTGACCTACGTCACCAACCACATCCGGCCGTACGGCGAATTGGCGCGCGATTTGACCTCCAACACGGTCCCCAACTTCTGCTTCATCACGCCGAATCTCACGAACGACATGCACAACACCACCGCGGGCAGTCCCAGCTCGCGGCTGCAGGGCGACAATTGGTTGGCCAAGGAAATCCCGCTGATCCTCAAATCGGCCGCCTATCAGCGCGGCGGACTCGTCATTATTACCTGGGACGAAGGTGCCGGTTCTTCGAGTGATGGTCCCATCGGCCTGATCCTGTTGTCGCCCCGCGTCCGAAGTGCCGGCTTTAACAGCTCTGTCCCCTATGACCACAGCGACACCTTGCGCACGCTGCAGGATATTCTGGGTGTACGCCCTTATCTCGGAGCGGCCGCCAACGCCACCGGCCTGGGAGAGTTCTTCAAATTCCTTCGCGTCGAAGCCGCTGGAGTGGATGAAGCGGGTCGCCATTTTACCCTGCGCGACGCGGTGGCGGGCCGCACGTATCGATTGGAATTCAGCCTTGATGCCCGGCCCAGCTCCTGGACCGGGGTGACGGAACAGATTGCCACCGCAGCAACCTTGGAATTCGTGGATTCCAGCCCGGAGAGTTCGCACCAGTTCTTCCGTGTCCGGGAGCTGCCCTGATCCCATACTGCCGTCCGGCCAATTTTCACCGGACGGATCACCGAAATTCAATTCGCCGATGCGGCTGGTTCTGCTGCATCCTTCACTCATGTCGAAACGCTCCGTTCGTTCGCCCCGCGCCTCGCGCAAAGCCGAGGAGATCACCGTGCCGTCCATGGCCGTCTGGAATACAACCGACGCCCAGGAATTGGCGAGGCGCCAGCAACGGGCCCGGGAGGAGTCCTTCGTCATCCGCAATCTGGAGCCGCGACATCCCGTCTTCTCGAACTTCGAAATACAGTCCGGCAGTGGCTTGAACTACCGGGTGGAAATTCGCGATCTCGCGACCCGACGATTCTCCTGCCAATGCGTGGACTTTCGCATCAACGGTCTGGGGAGCTGCAAACACGTGGAGGCGGTCCTCAACCACCTCGAAGGCCGGTTCAAACGCCTCTTCGCGGCAGCTGCCAAATCGGGCACTCCGCGTCTCGACCTCGTTCCCGATGAAGTCCAGGGCACGCTCCGGCTGGAAGGACCCGCCGCCGAAAGAAACCGCCTGCCCAAGGCCATTCGCTCGTGGTTTGATGCGAACGGCACCCTGCTCGATGCCTCCCCGGAATCCGCCGTCGCGGCTATGCAACCACTGCATTCCGGAGATTATCCTGCGTTGCGAATTTCCCAGGATGTCGGGCCCTGGCTGGCGACCCGCGAGCAGGCCGAGCGCCGGGCGGCGTTGCGCCGCGAGTATGAGCAGAAGGTGCAGCGCGGTGAGTGGCCGGTGCAGGAAACCCTCGTTCCCCTGTTCCCGTACCAGCGCGAAGGTATGCTGCACCTCGCCTTCACCGGGCGCGCCTTGTTGGCCGACGAAATGGGGCTTGGCAAAACCATTCAGGCCATCGCCGCCGCCGCCTTGTTGCACCGCCTCGGCCAGGTCCAACGCGTCCTCGTGGTCACACCCGCCTCGCTCAAAACGGAGTGGGAGGAACAAATCCGACGATTCACGCCATTGGGGCTCCAACTGGTATTTGGTAATCGCTCGACGCGCATGGCCGCCTACGCCCACGCCACCGCGCCCTTCTTCACCCTCGTCAACTACGAGCAGATGCTGGGTGATGCCCTCGAGGTGAACCAGCGTTTGAAACCGGACCTGGTCATCCTCGACGAAGCCCAGCGCATCAAGAACTGGAACGCCAAGACCACCCAGGCCATTAAACGGCTGCGCAGCCCGTATGCCTTCGTGCTGACCGGCACACCGATCGAAAACCGCATCGACGAACTTCATTCGCTGATGGATTTCATCGAGCCCCGGGCGCTGGGGCCACTGTTCCGTTTCAATCGGGACTACTACGAACTCAATGATCGGGGTCGCCCGACCGGCTATAAGAATTTAGGCCAACTCCACAACCGCATCGGTCCCTACCTGCTGCGACGTCGAAAATCCGATGTCGAAACCGAACTGCCGGAACGGACCGAGCGGACCCATTTCGTCCAACTGAGCAATGAGCAGCGCCTGGAGCACGATGATTTTGCCAACAAGGTGGCCCGCCTCTCCAGCGCGGCGCAACGCCGCCCGCTTTCGGAGGTGGAACAAAAGATGCTGATGCTTTTGCTGGCCAAGATGCGCATGGTTTGTGACACCAACTACATTCTGAATCCGAAGGCGCGGGAGTGCCCCAAGTGCGATGAACTGGCGAAGATTCTGGAAGAGTTGCGCGATAATGGCGACGCCAAGGTGATTATTTTCTCCGAATGGGAACGCATGCTGGAATTGGTTGCCGCCGTCTGCCGCAAACTGAAACTGGGTTTCGCCTGGCACACCGGCAGCGTTCCCCAACAGCGGCGCCGGGTGGAAATCAACGTGTTCAAAAACGACCCCCAATGCCGGGTGTTTCTGAGCACGGATTCCGGAGCCACGGGTCTGAACCTTCAAAATGCCAGCGTCGTGATCCATTGCGATCTGCCCTGGAACCCGGCCAAGTACGAGCAACGCATCGCGCGCGCCTGGCGGAAAAATCAGACGCGCCCTGTGACGGTGATCAATCTGGTCAGCGAAGATACCATCGAGCACCGGATGCTCGGCACTCTGGCCTGCAAACAAGCCCTGAGCGACGGCGTGCTGGACCTGCGCGGCAACCTCTCCGAACTCAAACTCACGAGCGGTCGGCAGGCGTTCCTGGCACGCCTCCGCCAACTCACTGCGCCCACCGCGGACCCCATCCCCCCGGCCCGCCCGGCGGTACCACCACCCATCTCCGACCGGCCACTCGCCTTTGCGGAACGGGCCGCGGCGCGCCTCGGGGTCCAGTTGGTGCGTTGTGAAGAACGGTTCCCCACCGAAGGCTCCCGCTCCGTTCTTTGCGTCGTCGTCGAAAACCAAAGCCAGCTGGTGCAACCGGAACTCGCCGGACTCCACGCGGATCTCTTCGGGCCGGGCAAGGGCGACGCCCTGGCGCCGGTGGAATTGCTGGTGCTGGATCGGGCCACGGATGACGCGCTGCAACGCTTGATCGCCGCCGGCCTCGTAACGTCCACGACCCGCGCCACCCGGACGCTGGCCAGCGGTGCTACCGTCGAGGTCCCTCCGCCGCTCTCGGACGACGAACGCTCCCGTATCGCCTCCCACCGTGCCCAAGCCGCGCGTCGTTTGGAAATGGTGGAGATTTTGCAACGTTCGGGTTTTCTGGAGGAAGCGGTGGCCCCGCTCTGTGAGGCCACCCTCGCCCTGGCCCGGGCGCTCGCCGCAGCCCAACGACTGCCCATTCCCACCGAACTGGCGCACGTCGCTCTCCCGCCGCTCTCCGCTCACTGGGGCGCGTCCTTGGACGAAATCCGCGCCTTCGTGGAAACCGGCGGGGAACCTACCCGAGCTGCCACCGCGCTCCGCCGACGAATCAACGAAACCTCGGACTGATTCACACCGGCAGCCAACCGTCCGGGATCCTTTAGTGGCCCCTGCACCAGATGCAGGCCCGCCCGGGAAACCTCACCGGACTGCACCGGCGGCGGGCGAGAGTGCGACGTCGGGCTCAGGCTCGGGCTCGGGCCCGATGGCTTCACCGCTCGCGCCCACCAGACGATCAAATATTGGTGATGCCATAAGGGTGGTCACCACCGCCATGATCACCAGAACAGCGAACAATCCCTCGGAGATAATCCCGCGCTGCAGGCCAATGTTGATGATGATCAATTCCATCAGTCCCCGCGCATTCATCAGGGTGCCGATGCCCAGCGCTTCCCGATTGGGCAATCCGGTCGCCCGCGCCGCCAGCCAGCAGGCCACGCCCTTGCCCAACACCGCCGCCACCAGCACCGCGCCGCACATCAACCAAAGGAATCCCGTGTTGAGCAGCCCGATCTTGGTGTTGAGTCCCGAGTAAGTGAAGAACAGCGGCAACAGCAACGCCACCGTCAGGGGTTGAATCCGTGCCGTCAGATCGCGCACCATCACGCCCCGCGGCATCGCCGCCCCCATGACGAACGCCCCAAACACGGCGTGCAATCCAATCAAATCCGTGAACCAGGCACCCAGCGCCATCAACGCCAAGCCCACGACCAAACCCGCTTCCGTCAGCGCTCGATCCTCCATGAGCCACGCCTGTACCCGGGTCATCACCGGACGAATGATCAGCAAGGTGAACGCCACATAGGCCGCGCCCCCGGCGATATTGACCACCGCGTGGCTCCAGTTGTTGTCAAAGCTGGCCAACACCACCGCCAACAGGCACCAGGCCGTGGCATCGTCGATGGCCCCCGCCCCCAGCGCCACCGTCCCCATGGTGGTACCCGACAGCTTCTTGAAATGAATGATCCGCGCCAGCATGGGAAATGCGGTAATGCACATGGAAGCGCCGAGGAACAGCATCGCTTCCATCAAAGAGGTCTTCGACGGAAACAGCGTGGTGTAGTAAAAAAACACCCAGGCCAAGCCCGCGCCCAGAACAAACGGGGCAATCATGCCCGCCGCCGAAACCGCGATCGAACTCTTGAGTCGCCGTTGAACGATGTCCACCCGGAACTCCATCCCCACCACAAACATGTACAGAGCCAGCCCGAGTTGTGATGCCGGGAAGAGGTAGCTTTGCGTATCCCGGGTGGACTGGGACCGATCCCACGGAAAAAGCCAGGCCTGCACCTCGGGCATTAAGAGCCCGAACAGCGAAGGCCCGAGGAGCACCCCCGCCAGCATCTCTGCCACCACCTGCGGCTGCCCGAACCGCCGGGCAATCGACCCGACAAGACGGCAGAACAGCAAAATGACGGCGATCTGAAGCAGGAACTGGACCGCGAGATCGAGATTCTTCATGACCGATTCTTGCTACACTAGCCGTCGCAGGGGCTGCACGAAAATAGCACTTTAGCATGAGACTGATAACCGTTCGCGATAAGTACGAAAGGCCTGCCAGGACGCTTTCGTTCGTCCCCGCTCCCACCGGGTCACCCGCGATCGCCCACTTCTCTTTTGTTTCGGGGCTCCGCGACGGATTAGGCTCCGCGGCACCATGCGCGTTTCAAGACTGCTCCACACCCGCTACCGGTTGAACGACCTCGAACGGTCGGTGAAATTTTACAAGGAAATCCTCGGCCTCGACGAGGTCCGCCGCCACAAGTCGCCGCGTGGTTCCGAACTCGTTTTCCTCAAGGCGCCGGAGAGCGAGGAAACCATCGAACTCTGCCATTTCCCCAACAGCGGTCCGGTGCAGGTACAGGCCGACCTGACCCACCTCGCCTTCGAGGTCGCCAGCCTCGCTGAATTCGGTGAACACCTCACCCGCCACGGTCTTCAGTACAGCGACGGCCCGACGTACCGGCCCGATGGGTCAGGTGGCTTCGCCTTCATTGATGCGCCCGAAGGTTACGAGATCGAACTCATCCAGCGGTCCCCGGTCGCCCAATCAGGCGCCGCAACCTACTGAATGAATCCCGGGCCCAGCACATCCAGCCACCCCGGGGGCGGGCGGGAAGAGGTCGGTCCTTCCCTTCCCGGTTGGGAACCCTCCGCGAGCGTCCCGCCGGCGAGACCCGCTCGCCGTCCCCATTGGGTCGGATGGCTGGCCACCTGCCTCGCGTTCCTGCTCCTGGATCTCCTGCCCTCGCACGCCGCCACGCGTCCCGCTCCGGCCGGCGGTTCCCAGCCCCCGCGGCTCCAGCGTGAGTTCCGTGGCATGTGGGTCGCCTCCAAGGGCAACATCGACTGGCCCTCCGATCCCGGCCTGTCCGTCGCACAACAGCAGGCCCAACTCCGCGACCTGCTCGAGACCGCCGTGCAGTTGCGGATGAATGCCATCATTCTCCAGGTCCGGCCGCAGTGCGATGCCTTGTATGAATCAACGTTGGAACCCTGGTCCGAAGTTCTAACCGGTCGACAGGGCCTGCCGCCAGCCCCCCACTGGGATCCTCTCGCCTTCGCCGTCCGCGAAGCCCATCTGCGGGGGCTCGAATTGCACGCCTGGGTGAATCCCTTTCGCGCCCGTTCCGAAGCCTCCCGCTCGCCGCTCAGTCGGAATCACATTGTCACCCAGCACCCCGAACTGACCGTCCGCTACGGCGAACAGATCTGGCTCGACCCCGGTCAACCCGCCGCCCGGGACCACTCGTTGAAGGTCATTCTGGATATCGTGCAACGCTACGACGTCGATGCGTTGCACATGGACGATTACTTTTATCCGTACCCGCTGCCCAATCAGCCGTTTCGCGATGACGCCTCCTTTGAACGGTACCGTCGTTCGGGCGGCACCCTTGACCGTTCCTCGTGGCGGCGGGCCAATGTCGACGGCTTCGTCCGCCAGTTGGGCACGCAAATCCATCAGCGGAAACCCTGGGTTAAATTCGGCATCAGTCCATTCGGCATCTGGCGGCCCGGTCATCCCACCGGCATCCGCGGATTGGACGCCTATGAAGTGTTGGCGTCGGATGCCGTGAAGTGGATGCAGTCCGGCTGGGTGGATTATCTCGCCCCGCAGCTCTACTGGCCGATTGATCGTCCGGAACAGAGTTTTGCCGCCCTGCTGCCGTGGTGGTCGCAACAGAATTCTCTTGGCCGACATCTTTGGCCCGGTCTCGATGCCACCCGGATTGGACAGGACCGCAACGCCGGAGAGATCGAGCGGCAGATCCAACTCGCCCGGCGGGATCGTCGCGTGGGCGGCGTGCTGCTGTGGAACGCGACCGTTCTGCAGGCGAACCGGCAGGGCCTGCGCACCTTACTGTCCAAGCGGGTGTTCACCGCACCCGCACTCGTTCCGGAGTCGCCCTGGCTGACGGAATCCGCGGCACCCGCGCCCAGCGTCCAGGGATCCATCGATCCCGCGGGTCGCCGGCTCGTCTTGAAATGGCTCGCCAGCGGAGCCGTCGTCCGGCAATTCGCCCTCCAATATCGCGTCGGGCACCAGTGGTTCACCGAGTACTTGCCGGGCCACTTCCAATCCCGGACGTTTAACCACCTCCTGCGCCAACCGTTGCCGGACGAATGCGTCCTCACCCCCATCGGACGCACGGGAGTGGCGGGCAGCCCCGCCCGCTGGCGCCGGTAGGTCGCCCGCGCGACACACCCCATGCGAGTGCCCCGCCCCGCTGACCCGTGAGCCTCCCGACGCCCCAGCGCATTTTAGTCCTGAGCCTGGCCGGCATTGGCGATACGCTGATGGCCACGCCGGTCCTCCACGAATTGCGCGCCCAATTTCCGGAGGCGCGCCTGGATGTGCTGGTCCTCTGGGCCGGCGCCGCCCAGATCCTCGCCGGCAATCCCCACGTCTCGCAGATTCTGCGTCACGATTTCCTCCACAGCAGCAAGTGGGCGTCGTGGCGGTTTGTCACCTCCCTGCGGAAGAATCGCTACGATCTCTCCCTGACCCTGCATCCGCAGGGCCGGCGCGAGTACCGGCTGATCACCCGGCTCATCGGCGCCCGCCGGCGATTGAGTCATCAGTACGAAAATCATTGCTGGCTCGACCGCTGCCTGGTGACCGCGAAGGTGCCGCAGGACTACACCGTTCATTGCGTCGAGAACAATCTGCGCCTGTTGGAGGCCGCCGGCTGGCCGCGCAAACTGCCGGACCATCCGTACGAACTTCCGCTGTCGGCCGAAGAAACGGCGTGGGGTTCCGCTACCGTTGCGTCCCTGGGGCTTCACGGAACGCCATGGCTGGGCGTGCATGTGGGATCGGGCGGCACCAAGAATCTGGCCCTCCGGCGCTGGCCTCTGGCCCATTACGAATCGCTGTTTGCCGCCCTGTTCCGCCGTGATCCCCTCAGTCGCGTCGTGCTTTTCGGTGGGCCGGAGGAAGCCGCGGCCCACGAGCGTCTGCGCACCATCTTCGCGCCGGAAGTGGCTGAACAACGGTTGCTGATTCCGACCACTCCCAGCCTGCGTCACGCGGCTGCGTTGCTGGCGAATGCTCCGCGCTTTCTCAGCGTGGACACGGTGTTCATGCACCTGGCCACCGCCGTCAAAGTGCCCCGACAGTTTGTCATCGAAACCCCCACCCTGAATCCGCCCGTCGCTCCGCGGCGCCCGGATTGGATCCGGGTTCCCAATCCGGCGGTCGGCGATCGACACCTCGATTTCTATCGGTACGACGGTCGGCCCATCGCCGGCACGGCGGAGGAATTGACCCAAATCATGCGCTCGGTAACGCCGGAGAGCGTCTTGATGGCCCTGGAACGGGTTTAGTCCCGGCCATGGCGCAGCGGGTCGTGCCTTCGACCGCCGCAGCGCGCCCCGCCGCTTGCCCACGGGCGTCCGTCCGCTTCGCCATTGCGTCCGCCAATTCCACCCCGCAGCCTTCCGCCATGAATCCCTCGGATGTCTATGTCGAGCGCGTAGTGGACCTGCTGGATCCGTCGCTCAACCGCCTGCACAACTGCACGGTTGAGGAGGCGCGCGCCCGGGTCTTGTCCGGCGATGCCGCGCAGGTGGCGGGCATCGATGGCTCCTTCGCGCTCCTTGCCCGCCAGGGCAAGACCATCCGCATGGCGCGAACCCTGGATCGCCCCATGCGGTACTTCCTCGCCAAACGCCACGCCGGTCCCGCGTTGATCGTGGCCGATCGCATGGACACTCTCCGCGAGCAACTGCAGCGCGAGGGCTTGGCGGACCAATTTCATCCGAGCTACACGCGCATGGTGCCGGCGCATTACGTCGTGGAGATCCAGTTGCTCGGCTGCCCGGATCCCGATCCCGTCTACACCCGTTTCTTCACCCCCGAACGGAACTCCCTGCCGCCGGACCTCGATGAAATCGGCCGGCGCTATATCAGCGCCCTCGCCGGTGAAATCGCGAAGCACTTGCAGTCCATCCCCGAACGCGAGCCCATCGGCGTGGCGTTCAGCGGCGGCATGGATTCCGGGGCCGTCTTCCTGACCACCTACCATGTGCTGCGGCAGTTGGGCATGAACCCGGCGCGGCTGAAGGCGTTCACCCTGAATCTCGGCGACGGCCCGGACCTGGCGCAGGCCCGGAACTTCCTGGAGCCACTGGGCCTCGGCCTTTTCCTGGAACCCATTCAGGCGGATTTGGGAGATATCGATGTCGCGGAAACCCTGCGCACGATCGAGGATTACAAACCGTTGGACGTGGAATGTGCGACGATGGGGCTGGCCTTATGTCGGGGGATCCGCCGGGCCTACCCGGAATGGCAGCACCTCTTCGACGGCGACGGAGGCGACGAAAACCTCAAGGATTATCCGATCGAGGAGAATCCGGAACTCACCATTCGCTCAGTCGTCAACAATCTGATGCTTTACCACGAAGGCTGGGGTGTCGGCCGGATCAAGCACAGCCTCACGTACAGCGGCGGCCTGAGCCGCGGTTATGTCCGCACGTACGCTCCAGGCCGCAAATACGGGTTCAGCGGATTCAGCCCCCTGACGCGTCCCTCAGTGATTGCGGTCAGCGAAGCCATCCCGTTCATCGATCTCACCCGCTACGACGTCCCGACGCTTTACTCCTTGAAGGGCGAGGTCATCCGCCGCGGCATCCGGGCGTTGACCGGACTGGAAATGCCCGTTTTTGAAAAACGCCGTTTCCAACACGGCGCCGTCAGCAAAGCCACCTTGCATGCGAAGTTGCCCCCGGAAGAAGCGGCCTACCGGCGGCAGTTCCTCGCGATGTACGCGTAATCGCCGTCGGCCCGGCCCGTAGCGCTGCAGCGCTACGCCGGGCAGGCGTCCCCAGCGGTCGCTGCGGCAACCGGAGCCGAAGCGGAAACCGCGACCGCGGCCGGGCCCAGGGTCAGCGTCTCGCAGCGATGCTCTTGGGACGTACTTTCCAATTGAATGTGGTTGGCGCCGATGCCCGCCAGTCGTGCGGCCACAATCTTCCGCGCCAATTCCGGTCGATTGCAATCCCGGCTCAGGTGCCCGAGGTAAATGCGCCCCAGCGATCCCCCGGCCAACTCGGCTGCCACCTCCGCCGCCGCGTCATTGGAGAGATGGCCGTGCCGGCTGAGAATGCGTTGTTTCGTGCTCCAGGGACGCTTGGTGTCGTTCTGCAGCAGTTGGAGATCGTGATTTGCCTCCAGAACCAGCACCTGCGCCGGACGCACCCGCTCCAGAATCAGCTTGGTGGCGTGCCCCAAATCCGTGAGAAATCCCAGATTCCCGGCGTGGGTGCGGAGCAGGAAACCCACTGGATCCATGGCATCATGCGGCACGCTGAACGTCTGCACCTCGACGTCGCCCACGGTGAAGGCCGCGCCCGTTTCAAAGATGCGAAACTGCAACCGGTGCTGGAACTGCCGTTCGATGGCCTCGCGCGTGAAGCGATTGGTGTAGATCGGAATGCCCAGCTTGCCACACAGGGTGCCCAATCCCTGGATGTGATCCCCGTGCTCATGAGTGACGAGGACGCCGGTGAGGCCCTCCGGGGCGCGCCCGATGCTGGCCAGGCGTTCGCGGATCTGCCGGGCGCTGAAGCCCGCATCGATCAACAGTCGGGTCTCCCCGGCCTCGAGAAACGCACAGTTCCCGCCGCTGCCACTGCCCAGAATCGTGAATTGAACCGCCACGCCGAGCAGCTTGGAAGATGGTCGGCGGTGCGCCAGTCCGGATCCGAAACCAGTGTTCGAATCCCGCGCCAGTTCCCCAATCGGAAAACCAAGCTCCTGCAACCCACGTCAATCACCCGTTCCAGCCTCGCGGGCGCACCGCTCCGGCGAGCAAACTCCCGCAAGTTTCGTCCATCAGCGGACCGCCGAAAACACCGCCTCAGCCCTGATTCCAAGCCAGCGTTTCCTGCGCCACCGGACTGATGGCTTCGCGAATTTCCCCACTCAATTCCGCCAGCAGCGGCAGGAGCGGCCCCGTCGCGGCAATCCCGGCAGACGACACCGCGTGGTGCAGGACCGGAATCGGGCCATGGGCATTGCGCAGGGATTCCAGCGGACTGAAGCGGGCTCGAATCGCCTCCGCGAGCGCAAAATCTCCGGCCTGCAGCGCCCGCAACAGTTCCTGGGATCGCCGCGGAGCGACACAAACGCAGCCGCTGGTGAACGCCCGGATCCCGAAATGCTGCCAGTGGGCAATCGCCGGTTGTTCGCCAATGCCGCTCACCACCAGCGCCGGGTCCACGTTATCGACAATCGAACGTAATAGCGGATCGGTCGCCGGATCGGGCCGAACCACGGCATACTTGATCCAGGAAATAACCCCGGCCGCCACCAGGGCTTTGACGACCGCGAGATTCACGTAGTTGGCGTCCTTGATGTAGAGCACGGCGGGAATGCCGGCCTTTTGCACGAACTCCTGCACCGCCACGCGCACGCCCTCCGGCGAACTAACCGCCACGGTGGGCAGTAGCATCGCCGTCGGAAACCGGCGCTTCGCCAGCAGGGCGGCCTGGTCCATCGCGGTTCCGAAGTACGGCCCCACGCTGGGAACGACCAAGGTTTCCGGCCCGGCGGCCGCCTCCAATTGATCCAGCACCGCGGCGTATTCACTGAGGGCGATGTTGTAAAAATTCGCATTACCGCCGTAGAGCAGCGTGGAGACGCCCCCGCTTTCGATATGGCGGATGAGCCGCGTATTTTCGGCCGCGCTGGATTGGCGCTGCGCATCACGGCACAGCGGTGGCACGGCAATGACCGAGGCGCTCAGGTCCCGGAGTTCAAACGTGTTTTTCATAAGCAAAGACGGACGATGAGGGGAATCGCAGCCCGGGAAATGCGCTAGTGGATGGCGGGCTCGGGCAGCGGTTCGCCGGCATGGAGAAATCGAAAATCACAGCCCTGATCCGCCTGGGTGACTTCCTGGAGAAAGAGGGATAGATAACCCCGTTTCGCCCGCGACGGCGTGGGCTTCCACGCCGCCCGACGGGCCGCCAGATCCGCTTCCGAAACCTGCAGCGTCAGACTGCGCGCCGGGACATCCAGACAGATGAGGTCGCCGGTTTGAACCAACGCCAGCGGCCCGCCCACCGCGGACTCCGGAGCGATGTGCAACACGCACGCTCCATAACTCGTGCCACTCATCCGGGCGTCGGAGATGCGCAGGAGATCCCGGACCCCCGCCTTCAGTAGTTTCTGCGGAATCGGCAGCATGCCCCATTCCGGCATTCCCGGGGCGCCGACCGGTCCGGCATTTTGCAACACCAACACGGTGTCAGCCGTCACCGGCAATTCCGGATCGTCGATGCGGGCCGCGAGATCATCGTAATCGGCAAATACCAGCGCCGGCCCGGTATGTTGCTGGAAACGCGGTTCCATGGCGGCGTGTTTAATCACGGCCCCGTCGGGCGCCAGGTTGCCGTACAGCACCGCAGTGCCGCCATCGGCGGACAGCGCTTCGCCGCGCGGGCGGATCACTTCCGGCTTGTAGATCTGCGCCCCCTCCAGGTTTTCCCCCAACGTCCGTCCGTTCACCGTCCGCGCCGGGAGATGCAGCAGGTCGGGCACCTGGGCCAGCAAGGCCCGCAGCCCGCCGGCGAAATAAAAGTCCTCCATCAGGAAGCGCCCCGCCGGACGCAAATCCGCCAGGCGCGGCGTGCGCCGGGAAATCTCGTCAAACTTCGCCAAAGCCAGGGGCACTCCCGCCCGCCCCGCCATGGCGATCAAATGAATGATGGCATTGGTGGAACCCCCCACCGCCATGTCCGCGACAATGGCATTCTCGAACGACCGCAGGTCGAGAAACCGCGAGGGCCGCAAATCCTGCCAGACATTCTGCACAATCTGCCGACCGCTCTCCGCCGCCATGCGCCAATGCGCCGCATCGCTGGCGGGAATGGACGAAGCCCCGGGCATGGTTAATCCCAAAGTCTCCGTGATCGCCGTCATCGTGGACGCCGTGCCCATGGTCATGCAGTGGCCGTGCGAACGGGCAATCCCATCCTCAATCTCGCACCAGGCGGCCTCGCTCAGATTTCCCGCCCGCTTTTCCGCCCAGTATTTCCACGCATCCGATCCCGAGCCCAGCGTTTCCCCGTGCCAATTGCCGCGCAACATCGGCCCGCCCGGCACAAAAATGAACGGCAATCCGGCCGACAAAGATCCCATGATCAATGCCGGAGTGGTCTTGTCACACGCCCCCAGCAGGACCGCTCCATCCACCGGATGACACCGCAGCACCTCCTCCGTCTCCATCGCCAGCAGATTGCGATAGAGCATGGTGGTGGGTTTCATGAAGCTCTCGCTCAGCGACAGCACCGGAATTTCCACCGGCAACCCCCCGGCCTGCAGCACGCCCTTGCGGACGTTCTCCGCCAGCACCTTGAAGTGGAGATGACACGGGTTGATCTCCGACCAGGTGTTCAGGATCGCAATGATCGGTTTGCCCTGCCAGTCGTCGGGTCCGAGCCCCATCTGACGGGCCCGCGAGCGGTGGCCGAAGCTGCGCAGGTCGTTGGGGCCGAACCAGCGCCAGGAGCGGAGTTTTTCCGGGGTAAGACGGTCGTTCATCGCAATGGAAGCAGCCACGAACAAAGCACGGTCAATACCAGTCCCGCCAGTCCTTGCAGCGACATCATGGGCGAAACCGTCCGCAGGGTCTGTGCTTCCGACAGACCGGCGACCCGCGAAATAATCCAGAAACCCGCATCGTTCATCCAGGGAAACGGCTTCGACCCGCATCCGATCGCCACGGCGAGATACACGGGATGCATCGCCGTCCCGCTGGCCAGGAGGGCTTTGGCGAGGGGCGCCACGGTGATCATCGCGACCGTGGCTGAACCCTGCACGGTGCGAACCAGCATCGTCGCCACGAACACCAACGGCAGGGCCAGCAGGTGCCAGCCCACGAATTGCTCCGCCAAGGCCGCGGTAATTCCCGTGTGTTGCAAAACCCCGCCAAAGGCCCCGCCGGCACCAATGATCAGCAGGATGACGCCGCCCGATACCACCGCCGTTTGTACGGCCTTGCCTCCCATCCCGGTGGGCGCACCAAACGCCAGCGGAGCCAGGGCCGCCAAGGCCCCCAGCGTCAGCGCCAGATCCTTATCGCCCAGAGTGGTCAAGACGTGCGTCCAGCCGGGATAACCGCTCCGGAAGCCGGCCGGGATCGACGCCTCCATCCCAATGAGTGCGATGGGCAGAAACACCGGCAGCAGCGCCAACCAGAGGGCGGGCTCCGGGCGGATCGGCATCGATCGATCGGGCCCGACCGGCTCCGCCGCCGGCGCCGGTGTCGGCCAGCGGCGATTGGCCCAGCGGGCGTAAACCACTCCCGTCAGGGCGGCCCCCAGGCCAATGGCGCTGCCCATACCGATCATCAATCCCAGAGGCACACCCAGTTCGCCCGCCACAAACAGCGGCCCGGGCGTCGGTGGCACCAGGGAATGGGTGATCGTTCCGCCCGCTACCGTGCACAGTACGAGGAGCAAATAGTCGCGGCCGGTCTTGCGCGCCACGGCCTGAAAAAGCGGCGCGAGCAGGTACATGACCGTATCCAGCATGACGGGAATGCACAGCACGAAGGCCGTGGTGAAAAAGGCCCAATGCGCTCGCGCGGCTCCGACCCGTCGCAGCAGCCAGCTCGCAATGGCCGCCGCGGCACCGGACAACAGCATCGCCTCCCCGATGATGGTCGCCATGGCGATCAGGAGTCCGAGATTGCCACAGGTCCGACCAAATTCCTCCGCCACCCGCGCCGCCGCGGGCTTGCGGATCCATTTTTCCGCCGTGCCCGCGGTCCATTCGCCCTTGGCAACCCGGAGTTGGGCCGCCGTCCGCAAAGCTCCGGCCGGGGTCAGCAGGGCCACGCCCAAAGCGCCCAGCACCAGCGCAAGAATCGGATGACACCGCAGCCAAAGGATGCCGCCCACCACGATCAACATACCGCAGCCCAGGATCAGATAGGGACTCATGGCGGAGGGCGACGGCACGGGGCCAAGGCGGACGCCATGGGTTCGACAGAGCGCATCCGTCGAACCCTGGCCGTGGCCCTATCGGCACGCATGTTCTTCCGCATCAGGAGGTGGATGTCCCCAGCATGCGGCTTGCCAGCCCTGAGTAAAGCCGCGGTTCACATCGCTCCCCAGCACCCCACCCTTATCAGGAGTCCGTCCAATCAACTCTCGCGCCGCGAGCAAGAATAATGCCATATCCTTGAAAACGGGGTCATCCGTGCTAACGTCGCGGCTCCAATGTCACAGGGTCTGCATCTTTCGCAGCGGTTGTCGCAACAGATGATTCTGTCGCCGCAACTGCAGCAATCGCTCGCCTTGCTGCAGGCACCGGTCCTGGAACTGAAGACCCTGGTGGAACAGGAAGTCGCCCAGAATCCCTTGCTGGAAGAGGTGCCGGAATCCGACCGGGTCCGCGAAGACACCGAATCGGGCGGGGCGGATTCCGGTGAAGCCGCCGTAAATGCTGCCGATCCCGCGGAACCGCCCGCCGGCACCCAATACGACCCCGCCACGGAACGGGCCAGCACCGAACCGGTGGATAAGTTCGACGAGGAACTTCAGCGCCTGCTGCAATTGGATCAGGATTGGCGGGACCATTTCTCCGCCGCCGGCGCAGCCAGCCGGACCGGCGACGATGAACAGGAACGTCGGGATTTCCTGCTCAATTCCGCCACCACCACGACCTCCCTGCAGGAGCACCTGCTGGAACAGGTCCGGCTGGCCGAGTTGGAGCCCGCCGACGAACCGGTGGCCGAAATGATCGTCGGCAACATCGACGACCACGGTTATCTGCAGAGCGGCGTCGCCGAGCTTTCCTTCGCCACCGGAGTGCCCGGCGAACAGATCGAGCGGATGCTGGCGTTGATCCAGACGTTCACCCCGTCCGGAGTCGGCGCGCGGGACTTACGCGAGTGTTTGATGCTCCAATTGGAACGGGGTCGCCGCACCGAGTCGTCGGAATACCGCGTTCTGCGTGACCATTTCGAAGCTTTGGGCAAGCGCCGCTTTCCCGAGATCGCCCGGGCCCTGGGCATAACGCCCGCCGAAGCCCAGCAAATCGGCGCCCGCATCGCCCGCCTGAATCCCCGACCCGGCCGCGAATTCACCACCGGCAACGCCGGCTATGTCGAGGCCGAGGTCTCCGTGGCGAAGGTCGGTGAGGAATGGGTGGTGAATACTTATCGGGACAACCTGCCCCACCTCCGCATTTCCAATACCTACAAGGATTTGCTCTCCAACCCGGAAACCCCCGCGGAAACCCGCGAGTACATCCGCGAAAAAATCCGGGCCGGAAAATTCCTGATCAAGAGCCTCCATCAGCGGCAGGATACCATCACCCGCATCGCCCAAGAGATCGTCAAGCGGCAGCGGGAGTTCCTGGAGCACGGCGTCGCCCAACTCAAACCGCTCACCATGCTCCAGGTCGCCGAGGTCGTCGGCGTCCACGAAACCACCGTCAGCCGAGCCGTTTCCGGCAAGTACATGGATACGCCCCACGGCGTGATTGAACTGAAGTACTTTTTCACCTCCGGCCTCGCCACGGATTCCGGTGAAGCCATGTCCAACACGTCGGTCAAAAACGTCGTGGCCGAACTGCTGGCCGGTGAAAACAAATCCGCCCCGTTGTCCGACGAGGACCTGGTGGCGCTGCTCAAAGCCAAGGGCATTCAGATCGCCCGCCGCACCGTGGCGAAGTACCGCACGGAGTTGGGAGTTCTGCCCAGCCATCTTCGTCGCTCCTACTGAACGGCTTTTCGACGGTCCCGGGCGCGGGGTTATTGGTCCTTGCCGAAGGGTGGGGTCGAGATAGTTTGCCTCGGCGTTTTTTGTGACATGAGTTTAACCTTGGAGACTCCATCCGCCCCCACAAACCGGGGAACGCCCACCTACCAACTCACCTCGGAATTTCTCCAAGCCTCCCTGCCCCGCTTTCAGTCCAACCCCGGTCTCTTCATGACCTGGTTGAACACATGGTGCGCGATCTACCTGGTGGTGGGCATTCTGGGCACCAGAAACCCCCACTTATTCGTGGTTCATTCCACCCCGGTTGAGGAGATGCCGCTGATTCAGGAAATCCGGACGGAACCCGAACCACCGGCCCCAGCGAAGGCCGCCACCCGCTCCGAGCCGGAGGAGTCCGCTTCTGACGCACCCGTGGATTCCTTGCCCGTGGTCGTCCCCGTTCCCGTCATGGACATCCGGGACGTCACGTTTGCCCGCGGCGTGGTCGGTCTCGTGACCGCCGACATCCGGAAACTCGGCACCTTCGACCGGGCAACACCCAATATCGGCGTGCCGGGTATCGTTGCGAAACCAGGCAATCCCACCGCCCCGCCCACCGCCCAGAAAAGCACCGGCGGTGGCACAGCCACCGGCACGGGCGCCGGGCGCCGACGGCTCGGGCCGGACGATGTCGATTACGGTCCTCCCGTTCCCAAACCCCTGGCCAGCAAGTACGGCCGCGTCGAAATCGATCCCAACGTCAAAATCTGGGTGACCTTCGGCGAAGACGGTGCGGTGACGGATGTCCGTATTGATCCACCTTTTTCCCACGCCGGTTACGAGCGGGAGGTCCGCGCGCATATCCGGAAACATTGGCGTTCCCGGGTGGGCGCCAACAGTGGCTGGTCCCCGGTCAATTAGCCACGCCCCCCCACGCCCCATTCCCCCTCCATGAATCCAGTCCTAGCCAACGCCGCCTACGATTATTTCAAGCACGGCGGTCTCATCATGTGGCCGATCACCGCGGCCGCTCTGATCCTGGTAGCCGTCATTGTGGAGCGCTGCGTCTTCTGGCTGCTGCTCAGTCGCCGCCGGCAACCCGAGGTCCTGGAGAAGGTCCTGGCCGCCATGGAAAACCAGGATTTCCGGGCCGCGGTAAACCACGCCAAGGGTTGCGACGATCCGATCGTACGCATGATGTACCATGGGCTGACCCATGTGCACGGCTCGCTGCAGGGCGCTTTGCAGGTGGCCGCCGGCAGTGAAATCAAGCGGGCCGGCCGCTTCATGGTGCTCATCGATACCTGCATCACCCTGGCGCCCTTGCTGGGTTTGTTGGGCACCGTCACCGGGATTATGAAATCCTTCAAGGAGGTCACGGGCGACCTCGGCGTTCAGGCCGTCTCCGCCGGCATCGGTGAGGCCTTGATCGCCACCGCCGCAGGCTTGTCCATCGCCATCGCTGGTGTGTTTTTTCTGAACTGGTTCAACGAATTGATCGAGGGCCTCAAGTTCAATCTGGAAACGGCCGCCACCAATGTCGATGTCATGGTCACCAAGGCCAAACAGGAGGGCTTCGATACCCTGACCTTCCGACGCGAAAACGCGGCCGTGCTGCGGTGAACCGCGCCGCCGCCATGCATCTCTCCGCGACGTCCCATTCGGCCATCTCCTGACGCATGCATCTGGGCAGCGGCCATACGCGGCGAAAGGCCCGCATCGAGATCGTGCCCCTAATCGACGTCATGTTCTTTCTGCTGGCCTCATTCATGATGGTCTCGTTGTCGATGCAGAAATCCCAGACCGTGAAGGTCAATCTGCCCCACGCGGTGACCGCGCTGGCGGATTTCAAGGCCGACGTACTGAACATCGGCATCGCCCGCAATGGCGTGGCCTACCTCGGAACCAATGCGGTGGATCCCGGCCAGCTCGACGAATTGCTGAAGCGGAATTGGAATCGGAACAGCACCAACGCCCCGGTCTTCATCACCGCCGACGCCCAAGCCCGGCACGGCGACGTCACCGCCGTTCTACGCCGCGTACGCCAGGCGGGCTTCCAGAAAGTCTCCTTCATTGCCACCGGCGATGGCCATCCCGTCGGACCCGATCTCCCGGCGGCGAATCCGAAGAAGTCGGTGGCCCCATGAAGATTGGTTCTCCCATCGCCCGTCGTAAGGCCCGCATCGAGATCGTGCCGCTGATCGATGTGATGTTCTTTCTGCTGGCCTCGTTCATGATGGTCTCGCTGGCCATGCAGCGCCTGCGCACGGTGAAGATGAGTCTCCCCAGCGCGGTCGCGGCGCGGCAACTGCAAAACCAGGCCCGCCCCCTCGAAATCAGCGTGGACGCCCAGGGGAAGATTGAGATCGACAAGGTCCCGCGGGACTTGAGCCAACTTTACGATTTGGTGCGCGAGCGGACGACCCCCAATCCGGGGCTCCAGATTTTTATCACGGCCAACCCCAACAACACCCACGGCCGCGTGATCCGCATCCTCGACGTCGTAAAATCGGCGGGGGGCAGCCAGGTCTCCTTTGCCCTGGATAATGAAAACAAGGATTCTCGTTGATGATCGTCCGGATATGTCCGCTGTCGCCGCTCCAACTCTGGTCGCTGAGTGCCCTCGTCTGGCTCCACGCCACCGCGGGACTCCAGGCCGCCGATTGGCCACAGTTTCTGGGACCGGACCGTAACGGAGTCAGCGGCGAAACCATCCGCCCCACCCTTCCCGCGGACGGTCCGCCAATTCGGTGGTCCATGAAACTCGGCACCGGTTGGAGCGGCCCCGTCGTGGCCGGCGGTCGGCTGCTCATCCACCACCGGCTCGGGAACGAAGAGGTCCTCGAGTCCCTGGACGCCCGCACCGGGAAGCCGCAGTGGAAGAGCGTGCAAAAGACCGGTTACGTGGACGATTTCGGCTTCGACAACGGGCCCCGGGGAACCCCCTGCATCTCCGGCGACCGAGCGTTTACCTTCGGCGCGGAAGGCCGGCTGAGTGCCGTGGCGCTCGCAGATGGTTGGACCGTGTGGTCGCGTCCGCTGGGCGAAGAATTGCACGGCAACAAGGGGTTTTTCGGGTTCGCCTGTTCCCCGTTGGTGGTGTCGAATCGAGTCATCGTGCAATTGGGCGGGACCGATGGAGCCGGCGTGGTCGCGCTGGACGCCGAGGATGGCCGCCTCGCTTGGAAGGCGACGGCGGACGAAGCGGGCTATGCCGCCCCCGTCACTCAAAACCTGAACGGCCGCACCCGTATCATTGTTTTCAATCGCGAAGGGTTGGTCGTGCTGGAGCCTGCCACCGGGGCCGTTCTAATGCGCCACCCCTGGCGCTCCCGCACCCAGGCATCCGTCAACGCCGCCACGCCCCTCGTCGCGGGTGACGCGGTGCTGTTATCTTCGAGCTACGACACCGGAGCGACGTTCTTAAATCTGGCCGGCACCGAACCGAAGACGCTTTGGTCGGGCGACGAAGCCATCTCCTCCCATTACGCTTCACTGGTGCCGGGCGACGGCGTGGTGTTTGGCTATCACGGACGGGCGGAAAGCCGCCCGGTATTTCGGTGCGTGGATCTGGCGACGGGAAAGGTGCGGTGGACCGAAGCCGGCTCCGGCGGCGGCAGCGTCCTGCGCGCCGGCAACACGCTAATTTTGCTGCGGGACACGGGTGAACTCCAACTGGCGACAGCCAGCGCCGACGCCTTCAAGCCCGGTGATCGATACCAAATCCTGGGCTCCCAAACCCGCGCCGTCCCGGCCCTCTCCGGCGGCATCTTTTACGCCCGCGACCGTGCGAAATTGGTAGCCGTCTCCCTGGCCGACGGGCCTTAAGACCGCCGCGCCGCACCCCGCAGGGATTGAATCTAACAGCCCGGGGTTGCGCCCATGCGCTACCCCGGGTCATCACGCAAAAATCCACACAACCCCATCGGGATTGCATCTCGGCCGCCCCGAACTCCGAACCTGCCCCCACCCCCGTCACCAACGGCAACGGGATTCCATCAACCATCCGCCTCCTTCCCCAGCCCAACGGGGCGGCATTACTTAGCCCAGGGCAATGCGCCTTGGGTTTCCACCCCCACAGGTCCAAGCCCTGCAGGGGCGAAGCAATGAACCAGGCACGCCTTCCACCGCCGTGCCGAACCGTGAACCTGCCCCCATTTCGCGGCCGACCCAATCCCAACGGGATTGAATCTGCCAGCCCGGGGTTGCGGATGCGCGCTACCCCGGGTCATCATGCAAAAGTTCCCCCAACCCCAACGGGGTTGCATCAAATACCCGAAGCAACGCGAACCAGCGTCACCTTCAATCGGCCACTCCATCCGAGCCCCGCCGGCATCATTTCTTAGCCCCGACCGATTCGTCCTGGGGCCCCATCGCCTCCACCCACCCCTGCATCCGCAAGCCAATGAACCTGGCACGCCTACCGGACGTGTTCCTATTCGGCCAGATCCGCTGGTGGTTCTTCGGCACCCTCACGTTCCAATCCGAACGTCGGTAACCGTCCGGCGGATCCGTCAGTGCAGGACGGACGGTTACGATTCTCCAGCAATCGAAAGACCAGCCGCGTCCCGCGTGCTGATGACCATTACGGCACGCTACGTCGGCCCCACCTCGGTCATGCCTGACGGTGAAGAAGCCCTCCTTGCCAATTTACCCATCATCACTGACTTTGCCGTAGTAAGCACTTGGGGGTATTACTTAACGAAAATCATACACCTGTAAAACTGCCAACTCAGAGGATGAATCCGGAAGGTTCGCCGGTTGGAAAAGCAGCGGGTAAGGCAGCACAAATATGAAACACACAGACCCGCTTTGCGATGTATCGCTCTACCTGCGTGGTGATTCGTTAGATCCGCAGGTGATTTCTGCGGCCCTGGGAGTACCCGCAACACTGGGTCAGAAGTTGGGCGACTCGCTTTCTTCAAAAAGTAACGCACGCGCGCGCAACGGCGCTTGGGTGTTAAAAGCCCAGTCAAATTCGATTCACCTACGGGATCATCTCGATGAGATGTTTGGTTTATTGAAACAATTTAATCGTTCGTTGCGCACCCTTGAGGGGGTCGAATACGCCTTCCTCGATGTGTTTATGGCGACAGAAGACGAGTCTGGGCAAACAATGGCAATTTGCTTGAATGAGGAGAGAGTCCTTGAACTGGCAAGATTGGGCTTGGCACTCGAAGTGACTCTCTCCTAGCGTGTTCGCCGGAAGTATTCCAACGCCAACCTCGTCGCAAAGCCGCCCACTGCCGACCGCATGACGTTGACGGAAATCTATAAGTTGCAAGAACGCGGTAAGCCTCGCGAGGCAATTATTGCCGCCCGGGGGCGCCTGTCGGAAACGACTGTCGGCTCCAGATTTTGGGAAGCCCTCATGCATATAATCGGCGATTGTCTGATTGACCTTACTGATATCGAGGAAGCGATTCTGGTGTATACAGAGCTGATCGTGGCTCTTCCAGATGGTTCAGTGGCATGGTCAAATCGGGGTTATTGCCTGAGACAACTGGGGCAGCTCGAGAAGGCGCTTATGGATTACGACACGGCAATTAAAAAGAAGGAATCCAACGCGGCCGATAGCTGTGATGGCATATTGTTGTGCAAGGCGGCTGAGTTGGCTCACGCACTGGGTGATGAAGATAGAGCATTCTCGTACCTGAGCACGGCGATCCGGGATTTTCCTGATGGCAAACACGAAAAAAGGCTGTTGGCGAAATGGTTACCGGGGTAAATTGGGAGCGCGAGCGAGCCCAATTGTTAAAAGCCTCGGTTCACTTTGGCCTTCAGTTGCAGCGGGAGGCTGAAGCAATCCCAAGCGGCAGTCTCAGGAAGCGGGTCTTCGCAATAAAGTGCCGATTTGTGCAAGCCCCCCCCAACGGCTCAATGGAACTCCGGCCTGCTTGGGATTCCAGCGCATCCCTACGGTCGGAATTGGGCGATCATTGCTTCGACGACCGCGTCGGTGGCCGAGAATGCGGCGTCTCCACCGATGTTCGTCAGGACCAGGCAGGCCCAGTTTCGCTCCGGGGCCAGCCAGACATTGCTGTACCATTGGTTGTTCGAGCCGGTATGGCTCAGCGTCCGCCCCTGCGCCCAATCGCGGCGCCCTTCGTTCCATCCCAGGGCATAGCCATCGCCGTCCGGATCGTGGTGCAGTCGGGAAAAACTCTCTGGGCGAAGGAGCAGGCCCGGTTCTCCGCGCGCGCCGGACAGTTGAAATCCGACGTACCGGGCCAAATCCGGGGCCGAACAATGCACCGTGCCAGCAGGGCCGATGGCCGGGGGATTGTCCGCGTCCGGGCCCGGCGCCACGGGCGACGGAACCCCATTGGTGAAAACATGCCCCCACGGTTGATTGATGTACCGGGGCGTGGCCGGCACCCCAAACCCGGCGGAGGCCATCCCCAACGGACCGAACAATCGCTCGGTGATCAGTTCCTCCCACGGGTGTTTCATCACCTCTTCCAGCATCGCCCCGGCGAACGCATAGCCCGCATTGGAATAGATATATTGGCTACCGGGTTTGGCCGGCGGGGCCTGGGCGGTCACCTGGTCCAAGAGAAGCCTCCGGGCTTCCCAGGGCGTGCCGCCGAAGTTCCATGCCTGACCCCAGATGTGTTGCTGCTCCAACCACGCCATGTCCGGCGCTCCGCCGCGATGGCTGAGCAATTGCTCCAGAGTGACCGTCCGCCACTGCGGATGCATCGCCGCGGCCCGGCCGGCAAAGACTTCGCCCAACGGAGTGTCCCAGTGGAGGCGTCCGTCCTGCACCAGCAACGCCGCCAGGGTGGCCGTCATGGATTTGGTGATCGACCCCTGATGCCACTTATCCGCCAGCGTCACGGGTTCCGAAACGCCCCATTTTCGCTGCCCGACCACGCCCGATCCCACGACTGCATTGGAGCGAATGACCATCACCGCCAACGCCGGCAACTTAAGGCGGGCCCGGATGGGCTCCAGCAATGAGGCAACGTCGCGCAATGTCGCGGTCGACAAGAGAAATTCCGGGCCGGCGGCGGCCGCTGTTGCGCAAGAAGACACAGCCAATAAGAACGTGCTCGCGGCCAACGCAGCCCATCCCTTCCCGATCCGTCTTTTCACGTCAAAAAGGTAACTGCAATCAGCGGTATTTGAGGGAGCGCTAACTTTCGAGTCGGCGAGCATTCCCCCACCCGCTTCCACGGAAAAGGCCACCGGGCCAAAAATTGAACCGCGGATAGCGCGGATGACGCGGATAAGCAGCCCCATTTCACTCTGCCCCATTTTCCTCTTTATCCGCGCCATCCGCGTTATCCGCGGTCCTTCCCTCTGTCCAGAGCCGCAACCGCGGCGTCCCGGCCTTGGAGGCAACGCGGGCGGCCCCGCCGGACCGGCCGCAATCGGACGGATCAAAGCCCCGGACCGGCCGCTTTTTCGCCATCCAACTGATAGATGCCGAGCAGGTAACCATTCTCCATGAACTCACCCACGCGCAGTTTGCCGTACAAGGTGACCGCCTGATCCATCACGGCCTTGGTCCCGCCGCCGACCATCTTGACGGTCACAAACTCGTTGATCTTGGGCACGGATCCGAAGCAGCACATGGACTGATCCCGCATGAGCAACATCTCGGTGACCTTCCCCTGCTCCACCTTCAACGGCAGCATGAATCCCTTCAGGGCCACCGTCTGTCCGTTATAGGCTTTGACCGCAGCGGGAATCTGGTTGGTGTCCGGCAGCGCGGGTTTGTTGGTCCCGGCATACTCCGGAACCTGATAGGTAAAGCCCGCCAGTTTATCAAAGCCCACCGCCTGATATTCCCCCAAGCTGGCGGGTGCGGAAGCCGTCGCCGGGGTAAACGCCGCCCCTGCCCCCACCCCTGCCCCCGCGGCTTTGATGGGCTCACCACGAACGCCCCCACCGGGCTTGATCGGTTCGCCGCGGACGGGCTTTTCCGGCGTTTGCGCCCAAAGCAGGGAGCCCAGCACGGTGGCCGCCGCGAACGTGCCCGCGAGGCGGACACTGTGTTGCAAGGAAATTGGTTTCATGTGCGTCTTAGAGTCGATTGCGGTGGCCCGGTTCAATGTGGATGCCCCGGGGTCGTCCCGTGCGGCCAATCAAACTTCAGGTCCGTAAAAGTCTTCCCACCCAAGGTAATCGACTTCACGGCACCTTCCACGTCTTTCGCGCCTTTCAGCCAGTCCGCCGTGGCTTCGAACTGGGCCGAATTCCCCTCGACCTCGCCGGTCGCCGGATTGGCCACCGCCCGGGCCTGCAGGAGCTGTTCCGGACCGCTGTTCATTCGGGCCGAAACCTCCAGGAACTTCGTCGGAATCCGGAGGTACGCCTCCGCATGTGCATCCAGCGTCCACACGGTCAAGCGACCCAGCCGGGGATCCACGAGCACCTCGAGGTTGAATTCATGATTTCCGACCTCCACCAGGACGCCCCCGTATTTGGAGGTGTGCACGTGGCCATGCCCGCCGGTGACGTCCGCGACCGGCGGCGGCTCCGAGCGACCGCACCCGATCACACCAAAGACCAACAAGGCCCCGACGGCCCACCCCGCAGCGATTTTCCGATCAACCATTCCGACACCCTACCTTCATCCCCCTCGCGATCAACCGCCGAACGCGAAGGAATTCCCGCCGAAAATCATCCCTCGGCCGGCCCATTGCCCCGACGCGTCTGCGCGGGTTGATGATAAACCCCTTCCAAAAACCGCCGAATGAAGCCCACCTCGGCCCGCCCGGCCACGGTGTGTCCCTTTTCGAATTCCTGCCAGGCCACATCCAGGCCAGCCGCCTGCAATTGGCGGACTCCGGGTTCCGCCAGGGTCATCGGGACGACCTCGTCCATCGCACCATGCGTGACGAGCACCGGCACGGCCGCCGCGTGCGGTCCCCGCTCGGCCAGCAGGCGGGCGGGCTCATGCACCCATCCGCTGATCCCCACCAGCGCCGCCAACCGCTCCGGATAGCGCAATCCCGCGTCGAGTGTCATCAGGCAGCCTTGGGAAAATCCGAGAATCGACGTCTGATCACTGGCCCAGCCCGCGGCGCGTTGCGAGTCCAGGAGCGCATGCAATTGCTGACGGCTGGCGGCGACGTCCGCCGACTCCACCGTCAATCGTCCGCCGTTGACCTGCGGAATGCCCAATCCAAACCAGCTGTAACCTCCGAAGTATTCCTGCGGCGCATTGACCAGCAGATAGTTCATCCAGGGAAGCCCCAGCTCCCCCGGCAACCAGCGCCAGCCGTCCATGGAGTCCCCCAAACCGTGCAGGACCACCAGCAACCGCTTGGAGGACGCATCGGCCACGGGAACAAATTCAGTCGTCAACATTCCGCCCAATGAACCGCTCCGCCGCCGTCCGGTCGAATCTTTCCCGGTCAACCGCGCCCCACCACATCGTCCCAGCGCGCGCCGGCCAAACGATCCCGCAATCCCGAGACCACCTCACTCACCACCCCCGGGCCGGCATACACCATGGCCGAATAAATCTGCACCAGGCTCGCACCCGCGAGGACCTTTTCCCAAGCGTCTGCGGCCGAACCGATGCCGCCCACCCCGATGATCGGCACTCGCCCCTGGGTGGCGCGATAAAGGTGCCGCACCACCTCCGTGGAGCGCGCCCGCAAGGGGCGTCCGCTCAAGCCACCGGTTTCGCGGTAGATGTGTTGGGCCACCGCGTCGTGGGTGACCGGGCGAGCAATGGTGGTGTTGGTGGCCACCAACCCCGCCACCTGTCGGGGAGCCACCAGGGAAACGATTTCGTCCAAGGCCTCGAACGTGAGATCCGGCGCCATCTTCACCAGGATCGGCTTGGGCCCTTTGCCGCCGGTTGCCCGCCGGGCGTTGATCTCCTGAAGTCGGGCCAGGATTTCGTCCAGCGCGGACTTATCCTGCAAGCGGCGCAGGTTCGGGGTGTTGGGCGAACTGACATTGACCACGAAGAAATCCGCCCACGACCACAGCAACTCAAACGACGTGGCGTAGTCCTCCGCCGCCTCTTCCAGCGGGGTGATCTTGGACTTCCCGAGATTGATGCCCACCGGATGCGCCGGCCACGCACCGCGTTGCTGCCAATCCTGCAAGCGCGTTGCCAGGGCGGTCGCGCCCGGATTGTTGAAGCCCATCCGATTGATCAGCGCCTCTTCGGCCACCGCGCGAAACATGCGCGGCTGCGGATTGCCGGGCTGGGCATGTCGGGTGACGCCCCCCAACTCGGAAAAGCCGAAGCCGAACGCACGCCACACGGGCACGGCGAGCGCCTGTTTGTCCATCCCGGCTGCCAGGCCCACGGGATTCGGAAACCGCAGCCCGAAGCGGGTGACCGGCAATTCCGGCACATCCAACCAGCCGCGGATGGCCGCGCACAGCCAGGGACTGCGGCTCGCGAGCGCCAGTCCCTGGATCGTGCGATCATGGATGGCCTCGGAATCCTGACTGAAAAGCAGTGGACGGGCCAAATGACGGTAAAACCAGCTCATTAAATCGGCCGTCACGTTGGCACAGACTGGGGACGTGCAAAGAGGACACCGGCGCGAATCACCACGGCGGTTTTCCGGGTGTGAGACAAATTTCTTCCGTGGAGAAAGGCAGACTGTATCCCCGCTCGCATCGACCGAGCAGCAACGACGCCGGGTACTGCCGTCTCCAGTACCGGAAGAACGGGCGCAAGGTTTCCCGTCACGTAGCAGCGGCGGAGGTCCCCGCTCTCCTGGAAGCCATCGTGGGGTATCCGCGAGCCCCCAAACGCACCGAGCAGTACCTCGACCGCATCGTCGCCGATACCCTGCCGCTCTCTCCCTTGGGCGACAGTTAGAAGGTTTCCGGCCCACACCCTCTCCAAAAAACGGTGCCAACCTCCCTATTAGCCCGGCGTAAAGATCGTGTCAGGTTCACTATCTTCGCCGGATAAAGAGCCAGCCTCAGTAGCTTGCGCAGCGGCCTCCGATGCCGATGCCGGGGTCGGCTGCGTGAACTCTGGGCGTTGGATTTGGACCGGGGTGGCAGTTTTGGCCGGTGCTCAGCTCACTTTTGTTCCCCGCGATGCACTAGGCGGCCCGAGGTGACCGGTGATCGGCAGAGTTCTTCCCTTCCGGCGCAGAGATTTCGCCGGTTCAGCTTGTGGAAGTATGGGTTCTTTGAGGCGTCAGCCGATGGCGTCGACGCGCAGGTCGCGG
>CANIZL010000061.1 GCA_947471985.1 Verrucomicrobiota bacterium
CGGCAGAGTTCTTCCGTTCCGGCGCGGGGATTTCGCCGGTTCGGCCTGTGGAAGTATGGGTTCTTTGAGCCGTCAGCCGATGGCGTCGACGCGCAGGTCGCGTAGCACGCTGATTCCCGGGAGTGGCACGCCCCGGATCGGGCGGGCCCCATCCTTCCGCTTCGGGCTGAAGCGGTCCCGGAATCGCATGAACTGCTGATCCACGAACTCCCGCGAACCCAGGACTACCCCATCGCTGAAATGCCGTATCCGCAGACGCAGCACTTGGCCCCCGCCCAACTCGCCCCCACGCGCCAGCTCGGCGCGGATCGTGTCGGGGTCCAGGACCTGTTTGTCGCTCGCATTGGCGGAACCGGCCGTCACGAAGAGCAGGCGCCGGTAGGCGGCCGCCGCCGCCGGCCAGTCCTGGGGTTCCAGGAAGCTCATCAATCCCTGCTGGATCCTGCGGTTGCCCACCAGCGCGGCGGCGTAGCCGCAGTGCCGATAGTCCTTCGGATCCGAGACCAATCCAGCCCGGACGGGATTCAGATCAATGTACGCCGCCAACGTTTTCAAAGCGGTCGGGGAATCCTCCACCAGAAGACTCGTAAAACGTTCCGCCCACAGGGTACCGAAGCGGTCGTTTCGTTCGTTGTACCACCGGCTGAAGCTTTGCTTGAACTCCTTCATGAAGGCTGAGACATCCCCCTGGCGCGCTTCCACCGACGCCCGGATGTTGGCATCGATCTTCCCCGTCTTTTTCAGGCTTTCCTGCGCCAGCACGGTCCACACGCCCTGCGGGCCGTAGAACTCCGTCAGCTTCTCCAGCAGCGCCTCCTCGGTGAGTTCGGTCGATGGGGGAATCCGCACCAGCAGGTGGAAGTGGTTGGACATCATGCAGTAGGTCAGCACCTGCACCCCGCAGAAGCGGGCCAGGGGCCAGAGGAGCTGGACCAACTTCTCCTTCCCCAGGTCATCCAACAGCATTTGCCCGCCCACAATCCGGGAAAGGCAGTGATACACCGCCGTCTCTCCCACCGGTTTGATCCGTTTCAGTCTCATGTTGTTCTTTGTGGTGTTTACGGACCCTGCCCAACGGGGCGGGGTTCCACGCCCTCCTACGGAGAATTCGGGACGGAGTTACAGACTTTTTAATACCAAGCCTGCTGCGATCTCCGGAGGGCGGCCGGAGATAGGGAGCCTGGCACGCTATCGGACGGGCCGCGATTCACTTGAACCTGCCACCCAATCTGGCGTGCGGGCGGGAATGGGGAGCGTGGCACCACTTTCTCGTGGTGGTGAACCTGGCACCAGATCGAATCCGACGTGTTTGTCGTTCGATGGCTAGCGGCGTGTGATCGACGGGGCAGACAGACTGCGCTCAATTGCAAGACGACACGCAGGGCAGGAATCACGAAGTAGTCAGCCAAAATTGGCCTCAATCGAAACAGAACCGCAGGTTGTCTGACCGACTTGGGGGCGGAGTGATATCGATCACGCCGGGAACCTGACCGGTCGCGGGGATTGGAATTTTGGGCTCTATTAATAATTGAGCCGGCTACTGGGCAAGGCCGAAAGAATCATCCACGTTTCGACCCGATGAATTTTGACGCTGGTTTGCGACCCCGGGGCGCCGCCTAACCGGGCGGGCACCATCCAGATGACGTGACGAAAATCGTGGAGATCTCGGCAGATCGGATCTGCCTCTACAGTCGGCCGCCGTGGTGGTTGGTCGCTCTTTTGGGGGCCATCTTCTTCGCCCTGCTTCTTGGACTGTGCCCGTCGTACGAGTTGGCGTGTCGGCGAACCGAAGCTCATACCGTTGACCTGCGGGTTAAGCGCCAATTGCTTGGCTTCACTCTTTCTGAACGTTCGATCACCGGAGTGACTGGGGCAGAAGTTCAACTCTCTTCCGATACTCCCAGCGGTCGCACCCATGGCTCACCCAACAGTCGTGGCCTCACCGTGGAGCACAATGATACCGCCCGGATCGTTTTCGCCACCCGATCCGGGCCCATTCCGCTCACCACATCGTATTTGGCCGGCCGCGAGGGCTTCCAGAATGCAGCCGAGGAACTGAATCAATTCCTGGCGGGCAACCGCCCGTTTAGCCGCGATATCGAGGTGCCAACCAGCAAGTGGATCTTGATTCCCACACTGATTATTGGACTGATAGCCTTCAGCCTCATACCCGGAGGGTGGTGTCGTTGCGTCGTTGATCGGACAGAAAACGTGGTGAGACTCACCTGGCCGACCCTGCTGGGATTGCGTCAGGAGGAATTTGCTCTGACCGATGTTGAATCATTCGGGTTGGTAACTCGATCAACGTCGGTCACCGGGCGGGAATCTGAGCACCAATCCCATGGCCTTCAGGAATTTGTTTTCGCCTTCAAAAATTTCCGGCGTCTCCAGCGAAGCGGTTTCGAAAATTCCATTGGAATCCGATTGCATACTGGCGAGGAGATTTCGATTACCCATCAGAGCAGGCAGTCGTTGAACTCGCGCACCAAGGATGTGATCCAGCAGTTGGAGAGATTACGCCGGGGCGAATTGTAGCCCCCTCGCTTCCCAGTACTCAGCCGTTCGAATCTGGTAGCGCCACGGCGGTAGCTTCGCCCCCCCGGAATGCCGACTCTCGATCGTGCCACTCATGGGCATCATCGAATCAACGCCTGAGCGGCTTCGGCGTTCTCCACTGCAAAGGTGGCTAGCCAAGGTGCCAGGCTCCCTATTCGCCCACGGTGAAGATCGTGCCAGGCTCGCTATCTTCGCCGGATATGGAGCCAGCCTCGGCAATCAATCCACCCGACAACCCATCCCTGGGCAGAGGGCAGACTACGAACCTGGCACCCCATTCTGGCCGGTGCCGAAGGGTGAACCTGGCACTAAATTCCGCCCCCAGCGCCCGTCCAACCAAGTGCCAGAAGCCGCCATGCGTCCCCGCAACCCATCCACTCGCCTCGGGATTGTCGCCGGGGAGGGCTTGCCGAAGGACGGGATTGATGGCAATGATGGACGCGTCGTCACCCCGGAGGCGTTCTTGGTATAAGGGCGGTTCCGACGCCGACGCGTCCGTCCCAGCCCTGCCATGAAACGATTTCCCCGGTTAACCGCCGTCCTCTCCCTGGCCGCCCTGGCCCCGACGGTCCCCGCCCTCGAAATGTACTGGGAACCCCTGCCCGGCCGCGCCAAGGACATCGGAGTCGGCGCGGATGGGTCGGCATGGATCGTCGGCAGCGGCCTGACCAACGGGGATGTTTATCGCTGGAACGGGACCGATTGGACCTTGGTGGGCGGCTCGGGCGTTTTCATCACCGTGGGGGCCAATGGGGATCCCTGGGTGGTCAACGTGGCCTCCGATCTTTATCACCGGGTCAACAATCAGTGGGTTTTGATCACCCAATCGGGTTCCGCGACCGGCGTGGGCGTCGGGGCCGACGGCACCGTTCTGCTCCCGGGCGGTAACTCCTGCTACTGCGGTCCCGTCTCGGACCAACGCCTCTTTAAATACACCCCCGCGAGCGGTTTCACCGATCTGCCGGGGGACGGTCATGGCGCGGTGATCGAACCCGACGGGACCGGTTGGTGGGTGCTGGATTCCCAGGGGAGAATCTTCCGCTGGCAAGGCGGTCCGGAATACACCCGAATTGACGGCCACGCGCGCGATATCTCGCGGGGTGCCAACGGCGACATCTGGGTCATTGGCGGCGGCGCTTTCGAAACCGGGAATGATCGCATCTTCCGCTGGAACGGCGCCCAGTTCGACGAGGCAACCACCGGACAAGGGCGTCAGATCAGTGTCGGACCCGATGGCACCCCATGGGTGGTGGACAGCGGTGGGAAAATATTCCGGGGGCATCCCCTGGGCTTGCAGGTGGGCGACACCACCGTCATCGAGGGGGCGGAACTGCGCTTTCCGGTCACCCTTTCCTATCCTTCTGACCGCACCACCTCGGTGGCCTTCCAGATATTTTGCCCGGACAACAGCGTCGCCGGCAGCGGCACCCTGACGTTTCCTCCGGGCGCCACTAATTTGGTGGTCACGCAAGCGACCCCGGTCGATCCCAGCCCGAACGGAACCCGCTTGTACCGATTGCAGCTCGCCAATGCCGTCGGCGCCGACGTGATCCGTTCCACCGGCATTGGCACGGTGGTGGACGATGTTTCCGCCCCCACGCTGACGCCTTTCCGAACCGCCAGCGGTGGTTTTGCCGTGCGTTGCCCCAGTGTGATCGGCAAGCGCTATGAACTCCAACGTCGGGGCACCCTCGGCGCCAACACGTGGGCGGCCGTGACGGCCCTGGCGGGAACCGGCGCCAGCATCGAATTGGGCGACAGCGCCCGCCCGCCGGAGCAGGCCTTCTACCGCGTGACGGTGACCCCCGCCGCGCCCTGATCGGGCTCCAGCCCCAGCGCCGATCTCACGGACCCGCGGACGCCGAAGTCAGTACTCGATGTCTTCCGGTCGGACCTCGAGGCACTCGTCCTGATCTTCCCAGATTATGGCCGGATAATGATCGAGAAGCCGGGGGGCCAATTGAGTGGCGGCTTCCACCAGCAGATCCTCCACCTCCTGGGCGGCGGCTTCAAACTTGGCGTCGTAATCCTTGGCCGCCTGCCGTTCCTCATCCCAGTGCGCCACCTCGTGAACGGGTTGGTAGGCCGCCGCCCACTTCTGGAGATCGCCCCGGACGTCTTCGGGAATTTCATCCAGCGGCACCAACGTTTCGTGGCAGTGCTGACAGACCAATCCGTGATCGGCCACATCCCGGGTGAGCAACGGCAAAAACGGCGCCCGACAACACGGGGCGGCGTGGTATCCGTGCGGGATGTTGACCAGTTTCTGGGACCAGATCCGGCGATCATGGGCGACCTGCGCCGCCAACTTGTACGCGCCGACCAGCGGATGACTGGAGCGCCACACCCCGCCCCCGATCTGCCCCAAGGTCTGGGCACACCAACGCGCCAGCGTCAGATCATCCAACGCTTGAAAAGTCCGGCTGTATTCCTTTAACAACCGGTCGACAGAGGAATCGTGCTGCGGTGCGGGCTCGGCCACAGAGCAAACTTAGCGGGCAAACGCCGGTTGAACAGCAAAGGAAGACCGCGGCCGACCCGGGTCAGGAAACCGGGTGCAAAGATGTCCCGCCGACGTCCGCCGACCGGCGATTGCACTTTCACCGAATCACCCCGAAACTGTCGGCATGTTCGCGCCCTGTCCCGCCCTCCTTCTCCTGCTCCGAATTGCCGCGGTCCTGTGCGTCGGCGTCGTCCTGGGGCGCCGCGTCGAAGCGGCCCCGCGGGTCCCCAACACCACGCTGCAGCTCCCGGCCGAACCCGGCAGCTTCGGCTACAGCATGCAACGTTTTCTTGGCCCCCTGACCTTTCCCAACGGGGTGGCCCTGCGCACGCCGCCGGGGGAAACCAACCGCCTCTTCGTCCTCGAACGCGCCGGACGCATCGCCGTCGTCCCCAATCTCACCGCCCCCACGCGCGAAGTCTTTCTCGACCTCACTGCCCGCGTTCGCACCGACAATTTCAACGAGATGGGTCTGCTCGGCTTCACGTTCCATCCCCAGTACGCCACCAACGGCCGGTTCTTCGTCTGGTACACCACCACCGCCACCACCACGGGAGCGATCAATCAGCGCCATGATCGATTGAGCGAATTCCGGGTACGCAGCGACGACCCACAGCGGGCGGATCTCACTTCGGAGAAAATTCTCCTGCAACAGGCCGATGAAGCCGTGAACCACAACGGCGGCGACCTGCATTTCGGCGCCGACGGATACTTGTACGTCAGCCTGGGCGACGAGGGCGGCGGCAACAACCAGTACGCCAACGCGCAAAAGATCACGAAGGACTTCTTCGCCGGGCTGCTACGCTTGGATGTCGATCAACGTCCCGGCTCCCTGGCGCCCAATCCCCATCCCGCCGTGGTGCCCGGCGCCTACCGGATTCCCGCCGATAATCCGTTCGTCGGCGCGACCAACTTCCTCGGCCGCGCGGTCGCCCCGGCCACGGTGCGGACGGAATTCTGGGCCGTGGGATTGCGCAATCCCTGGCGGTTTTCGTTCGACGAACCCACCGGGGAGCTTTGGGTGGGGGAGGTGGGGCAGAACGTCCGGGAATCCGTGACGCTTTCCCGTTCCGGCGCCAATCACGGTTGGGCGTTTCGCGAAGGGAACATTGCCGGACCCGACGGCGGGGCACCGGCGGATTTCCTCACCAATCCGGTTCACCGGTACGTCCCGCCGCTCTTCACCTACGGGCATCAATCCGGAGCGGCCGGGGGATTTTCCATCACCGGCGGCCGGGTCTATCGCGGCTCCCGCCTCGCGCAGCTTTTCGGAGCCTACGTGTTTGCCGATTACGTAAACGGCAATCTCTGGGCGTTGCGCCGTTCCCCCACGGGCGGAGCACCGACGGTCACCCGTTTGACCGGGGCGAGCAGCCTCGCAGCGTTCGGCAGCGATCCCCGCAACGGCGATCTGCTCGCGGTGAACCACGACACCGGCCAACTCTTCCGCCTCGACTACTCCACCAACTTCACCGGCGCCGCGCTCCCCGCGAAACTCTCCGCCACCGGTGCGTTCACGGATCTCGCCACCCTGACGCCGGCAGCGGGAATTCTCCCCTACGAACTCAACCTGCCCTTCTGGTCCGACGGCGCCCTCAAGAGCCGCTGGTTCAGCGTGCCCGATCCCACGCGTTTCCTCACCTTCCAACCCGACGGCGCGTGGACCGCACCCGCGGGCACGGTTTGGGTGAAGCACTTTGACTTCGAACTCACCAACGGTGTCGCCCTGTCACGGCGGCGTCTGGAAACCCGTTTCCTCGTGCGCAACACCGCCGGGGTTTACGGGATCACCTATCGCTGGAACGCGGAACAAACCGACGCGGAACTCGTCCCGGAATCGGGCGCGGAGGAGGACTTCACGGTCACGGAGTCCGACGGTTCCACCCGCGGGCAACACTGGCGCTATCCCAGCCGGGCCGAGTGTCTGGTGTGTCACAATGCGGCGGCCGGTGGCACCCTGGGTTTCAACACCGCCCAACTGCACCGCACGGTGGACGATCACGGACAACCGACTCAACAGATCCTCGCGTGGCAGGCCGCGGGATATTTTGGCCCGACCAAGATTAATCCCAATACCCGCCCGGTGCTCGCCGCGCCGGCGGACACCACCGCCAGCCTCACCTGGCGCGCCCGCTCCTGGATCGCCGTCAATTGCGCGTATTGCCATCGCCCCGGGGGCCTCGGCGGCGCGCAATTTGATGCACGATTCGAAACGCCGCTGGAATCGGCCCGCATCCTGTTCGGCAACTTGAACAACACGGTGGACAATCCCGGCGCCATCGTCGTACCCGGCAATCTGGAACTCTCCGAGTTGCACGCGCGACTTTCCGAACGCGGCCCGGGACAAATGCCGCCGCTGGCAACGTCGCGACCCGATCCCGCGGGGGCCGCCGTCGTGGCCCAATGGATTCTCGCAGCCGCGCCCCGGGACAGCTACGAGGGCTGGCGTAGCGCCACCTTCCCGGCGCCGCTGGACAGTCAGTCCGAGCCGCTCGCCGATCCGGATCAGGATCACGCCACCAACGACGCTGAATTCCGGCTCGACACCTCCCCGTTGACTGCGGATCCCGCCTGGCGTTTGCAGGGCGAATGGCTGGCGGATCAGCGCTTCCAGTTATCGCTGCGACAGCCCGCCAACCGGGCCCTGCTGTTTGAGCAAAGCACCGGACTGGATCCGTCCGATAAGTGGGAACCGGTCGATGCCGCGGACGCGCTGCCGACGTTTCCCGCCACGGCCGGCACGCGGAAGCTGGTGATCGAACCTGGCGAACCCGCCCGCTACTACCGCGTGCGCTTGCTGCTGCCGTAAGGTCCGGCGGAAATTCAATTCCCACCGGGGATTCAATCCGCTTGAATCCGCGCATGAATTTTCCGGGCAATCCAACGCGGACAGCCGCGGCGGCCTTTCTCGCCGCGCTGGTCGTGACGTCCGCTTCGGGCGCCGACTGGCCCGATTGGCGCGGGCCGAAGCGGGACGGCTGGACCACTGAATCCCTGCCCACGCGCCTCCCCGCCAACCCATCCGTGCGGTGGAAAAAGTCCGTGGGACACGGCTACGCCGGGGTCGTGATCAGCGGGGATCGCCTTTTTCTGGCGGACGAAACCGGCGGTCAGGAAACGCTGCACGCCCTGCAGTTGACGGACGGAAAGGAACTCTGGTCGCTGCCCGTGGCGCCGGTTTGGAACGATGAATTCGAAAACGGTCCCCGCTGCACGCCCGTCGTGGCGGACGGCCGCATTTTCTTTCAATCCAATCAAGGGGAGTTCGTCGCCGTCAACGCCGCCACCGGCCTACGCCTGTGGGGTTTCCAGTTCAAAACCTACGGGGCCTTCTGGGTGCCCAGCCCAAACTCCGGGGTCGGGGCGGCCAATCGCCGCGGTAATGCGGGTTCGCCCTTGGTGCACGGCGATCAGGTGGTGGTCCAGGTCGGCTCCACCAACAACGCCAGTCTCTGCGCCTTCAACACGAAGGACGGACGACTGCTTTGGCGTTCCCAGAACGATCTCACCTGCTTCACCTCGCCGATGATCGCCACGCTGGACGGCACGGAACAGGTGGTCACCGCCACCTGCGAAGGCTTGCTGGGGGTCGCCTGGAACGACGGTCGCAAGCTCTGGCGCGTCCCCTTCCGCACCGGCGCGAACCGCAACGTTCTAACCCCGTTGGTCGACGAAGGCACCATCGCCTTCGCCAGTCACACCACCGGATTGCGGCGGGTTCGAGTCACGGGCTCCGGCGCCACGCAGGAAGCCACCGATCAGTGGTTCAACACCCAGCTACGGATCAATCTGTCGACGCCGGTGCGGGTCGGGGGCCACTACTACGGCCTCGGCCCGGCCCGCAACTACCTCTGTGTCGACCGCGCCACCGGGGCGGTCGTGTGGACGGAGACGGGTTTTGAAGCTGCCGCCGCAACCCTCACCGATGGACACACGCTGCTGGTCCTGCTCGACACCGGGGAGGTGCGGTTATTGGCGGCCACTCCGGAAAAATACACCGAACTCGGACGCTTTCAGGCCTCTGGCAAAACCATGAGCCATCCCGCGTGGGCGGACGGACGGCTGTATGTCCGCGACTCCCGCGAGCTGCAGGTTTACGAATTTGGTCACTGACTCGAAAACGCACACCCTGGTGGGCACCTCGCCGGCGCTGATCCAACCAGCATGGTCGATTTACAGTGAGGCCGCCCTCAAATCGGGCCGGCATGGCGGTTCTTCGGAAGCCTTGGGTGTCGATCACACTCCTCTGCAAAGCGGTAGGGGACTACCGCAGTCCACGACGCTGGCGCGACTTCTCACGCGGCAAGGTGAACGTCCCAGTCGCACCCGGCGCGGCAAAACTTCCCTCTGCGGATTCCTCCCGTAGGGTTCCCGCCATGTCTACAGCGACGGCATTGGTGGAACTCCGCGACGATACCGGGGCGATTGCCTGGGTGCGACCCGATCTGGGAGGCTGGCTCCTGCGCTACGCGCGCCCCCTGCCCGGCCATGGTTTGATCGAAGCCCTGCGCTACGACCCGGCGGTCGTGGACCGTTATCCCAAGGAAATGTGGGCCGGCAACCCGCTGCTCTTTCCCCACGTCAGCTTCAACGCCGCCCGCGATCAGGAAGGCCAATACGAACTCAACGGCACCCTGTACCAATCGCTTCAGCATGGCTTCGGCCGCCGGGTGCCCTGGAGCGTGGCCGCCTCCACTCCCAGTTCGGTGACCCTCGAGCTGTGCGAAGGTCCCGGCACCCTGCCGTCGTATCCCTTCCGTTTCCGCCATCGCGTCACCTACAGCCTCGTCGGCGGTCGACTCGAAATGCTCCAGACCGTGGAGAACACCGACACCCAGCCGCTCCCGTTCAGCACCGGCATCCATCCGTATCTGAACGTGCCGTTGAAGCCCGGCAGTGATCGCGCGCAGTGCCACCTCCGACTCCCCCGCTGCACGCGGTTCAATCCCATTGGCAAGTGCGAGGAATTCTTCACCGAGCCCGTGGCGGAACAAGCCTGGCCCGTGAGCCGCGACGTCAGCACCGCGCTCTTCTTTGGGGAGTTCGCAGAAAAGGAAATCGCCCTGGTGGATCCCGCCGCGGGCGTGGAAGTGGTGGTCAATTTTGCCGAAAGCCCGGACTACCGCTTCGCCGCCCTGTGGAGCCGGACCACCGACGCTCCCTTCTATTGCATCGAGCCGTGGACCGCCCTGCCCAACAGTTTTGGGCGTGGCGAGAGCGATCTGAGCATCCTCCCGCCGGGCGGTGAATTCCGCGCCCGCCTGTGGCTGGACGTCCGCGCCACCACCGCCTGAGTCCCGTCCGAGCGCCCCCACGGCATCCGCCGAGCCGATTCGGTGCCGCGGCACAGTTGCAAGTGGTTCGCACTTCGGCTATGCGTGCCCGCACTTATGGCTGACACCGCTACCGCACCGGACCGCCGCATTCCGGTGACCGTCCTCACCGGATTCCTGGGCTCGGGAAAAACCACCCTGCTCAACCGCATCCTCACGGACAAGCACGGCAAGCGCATCGCCGTCATTGAAAACGAATTCGGCGAGATCGGCATCGACAACGAGCTGGTGATCCAGGCCGACGAGGAGATCTTCGAGATGAACAACGGTTGCCTGTGCTGCACCGTGCGCGGCGATCTCATCCGGATCCTCGGCCAGCTGATGAAGCGCAAGGATCGCTTCGACTACATTCTGGTGGAAACCACCGGTCTGGCCGATCCGGGACCGGTCGCCCAGACCTTCTTCAGCGATGACGAACTGAAGGCCAATTTCCGCCTCGACGGCATCGTCACCGTGGTGGATTCCAAGCACATTCTCCTGCACTTGGACGATGCCCCCGAAGCCAAGGAACAGGTGGCCTTCGCCGACCGGATTCTGCTGAACAAGACCGATCTGGTCACGCCCGACGAGCTGGCCTCGCTGGAGCGCCGCATCCGGGTGATGAATCCCGTCGCCCAGATCCACCACACCCAGCAGTCCAATCTGGCCGTCAACCAGGTCATCGACATCCATGCGTTCGATCTGGACCACAAGCTTTCCTTGGATGGCGACTTTCTGGAAAAGGAACTGCCCTTTGAATGGAGCGGCGCGTATCACCTGGATGCCGGTGACTACACGCTCGAACTGGACTCCGGTCCGGATCCGGTGATGGGCGTGGTGCTGCTGCAATTGGATGCGCACGAGCACACCGCCGAATGCGATCACGATCATGACCACGCGCATGGGCCCGCGCACGAACATGGCCACGAGTGCGAACACGGGCACAAACACGAAGCCGGACACGATTGTGGTCACGACCACGGGCATGCCCACGAGCATAAACCGGATCACGACCATGATCATGACCACGACTGCGGCCACGATCATGAGCACGGGCACGAGCACGGCGAAGAGTGTCACGGCGGTCTCCATGACGCGCTCCACACGGCCGAGGATGTCGCCACCACGATCTTCAGTTATCCCGCCACCGCCGTCCGCAACAACGGCGAAATCAAGCCCGGCAAGAAGCTGTACAAGCTGTTCCTCGGTCAGGACGGCACGCGTTTCCGCGTCACGATTCCCGCCCACGGCCACTACGCCCTGTTCACCCAGCACGGCCTCAGCGAATTCGGCGGCAAACTCCTCAAGGGCACAACGGAAGTGGAACCCGCCCACACGCACGAACACGGCGGCCACGTGCACGAGCACACTCACGACGAAACCGTCGGCAGCGTGGGCATCGAGGAAAAACGCGAACTCGACGCCAAGAAGTTGAACGCCTGGCTGAGCGAACTGCTGCAAACCAAGGGGCAGGACATCTTCCGGATGAAGGGCATTCTCAACATCAAGGGACAAGCCAATCGGTTCATTTTCCAGGGCGTCCACATGCTGTTCGAAGGCAAGCCGGACCGCGCCTGGAAGTCGCCGGAGGAACGCAAGAACCAACTCGTCTTCATCGGCCGCAAACTGGATCGCGAAGCCTTGAACGCCGGCTTCCGTCGCTGCCTCGCCTGATCGAAGCATGAGCGCTGCGCGGCAAGTTCGACCCGCCGACTGGCTGGTCCGCCTCAGTGAACCCGTGGTCGCCGTCAGCGGCAGCCCCGACGGGACGCGTTGGGCTATTCTCGGCACCGAAGGCAAGGCCCAGGTCCTGGATTCCGGGACTGGACGGGTTTTGGTGGAATGGACCGCCCACGCGGGCGGCGGTTTCCGGCTGGCGTGGCATCCCACCCAGAATCTGCTGGCCACCAGTGGCGCGGACGGACGCGCCTGTCTGTGGGATCCAGCCAACGGCCAACTCCTGCACGCGTTTCCGGGAGGCAGCGCCTGGGTGGAGCAACTCGAGTGGTCGCCGGACGGTCAATTCCTCGCCGTCGGCGCCGGGCGCATTCTGACCCTCTGGACCGCCACCGGCGTGGTGGTCCACACCTGGAAGAATCATCGGAGCACCTTGGCCGCCCTCTGCTGGCGCCACGACAGTCGCAAACTCGCCGCCGCCTGTTATGGAGGCGTGACCGTTTACAATCCCGTCTCCGGCCAGACCGACGAACTTCTGCCCTGGAAGACGAGTCTGCTTTCGCTGGCGTGGTCGCCGGACGGTCGCTGGGTCGTGGCCGGCACGCAGGATCTCAGCGTGCAGATCTGGCCGCAGCCCTTCAAATTGGGCGACGAACTCGCCATGAGCGGCTACCCCGGCAAGGTCCGCGAACTCGTCTGGCATCGGGGCAGCCGTTACCTCGCGACCGGTGGCGGTGAACAGGTCATGGTCTGGGATTGCGGGGGCGACGGCCCCGCGGGCACGGAACCCCGGATGCTCGACGGCCACACCGCCCGTCTGACGGCGTTGGCGTATCAAGCGAACGGACATCTTCTGGCCAGCGCCGCGGCGGACGGCAGTCTGCGTTTCTGGAATGCCAAGCAACCCCAGGCGCTGTGCGAAGTCCGGCTGACCGGCGATGTCACCGCGCTCGCGTGGTCGCGCGATGATCGCGCCGTGCTCGTGGGGACGCAGGACGGCACGGTGGCGATGGTGAAGGCCCCCGCCGCGTGAGTTCCAAGCCCTAACGCCGATGACGGACGCCTGGTACCTGCTGCCGGCCGAAGTCGGTTCGCCCGCCGGAAACATGGCGGTGGATGCGGTGCTGCTCAGTCACGCCGCCACCACCGGCCGCCCTGTCCTGCGCTTTTACCGCTGGACCGAACCGGCGGCCACCTTTGGCTATTCGCAACATTATGCGGAGGTGTCCACTTGGACGCGGCTCCGCCCATTGATACGTCGTCCCACCGGCGGCGGCCTCGTCCCGCACGATGCGGATTGGACTTACAGCGTGGCCGTTCCGCCGGCACACCCGTGGTATCACTTGAGCGCCGTGGAAAGTTATCAGCGGATGCACGAATGGCTCCGCCGGGCCTTTGCCCACGCCGGGCTCACGACGGAACTCGCTCCCTGCTGCAATCCCGCCGGCCCCGGCCAATGCTTCATCGGCGCCGAGAAATACGATCTGCTCCACGGCATTCGCAAGCTGGCGGGTGCGGCGCAACGACGAAACCGGCAGGGTCTGTTGATCCAAGGCAGCATTCAGCCACCCCCACCCGGTCTGGAACGATCGGCCTGGGAATCGGCGATGACGACCGTCGGGTACGGAATTCCGAGTCACTTTGAACCGTGGACGCTGCCAGCGGACTACCGCCACGCTGCGGATCAACTGGCCACGGAACAGTTCGCGACGGCCGCCCACAACCAGCGGCGTTGATCCGGCAGCACGGCGATCCACCCGCCGCGGCACCCAGCCTTGTCGTCGGGCAAAACGTGCGGTTTGCTAGAGCCTGTGAATCCCTCGCCGCGTCTATTCCGGCTCGCCGCCGTCGGCCTCGCCCTGTCGTGCCCTCTGACCAAGGCAGCGGACCCGATCAAACTGCAATTCAACGTGCCGATGCGGGACGGCGTGCGACTGGCGACGGATGTCTGGCTGCCCGACACCAACCACGCACTGCCCGTCATCTTCCTGCGCTTCCCTTATAACAAGGATCTGGGCGTCGGCCTCGGCCGCGATGGTGCAGCGCGCGGCTATGCGGTGGTCGTGCAGGATACCCGCGGACGTTTCAAATCCGAAGGTGCCAACCTGCCCTTCTTCCAGGACGCCACGGATGGCGAGGACAGTGTGGCGTGGATCAACCAACAGCCGTGGTCCAATCACAAGGTGGGCACTTTCGGTGGTTCGGCCGGCGCCATCACGCAATTCCAAATGGTGACGCGCGGATCCGGACCCGTGACCGCACAACATCTCACCGTCGGCGCGCCGAACATTTACGATGTCGTCTACACCGGGGGCGTGCTGCGCAAATCGCTGGTCGAGGATTGGATTCGCGCCACGCAATTCGCCCCAGCCGCCCTTCCCACTTGGGTCAGCCATCCCGTCTACGATGACTATTGGCGGGCCCAGGACGCCTCCCGGCATTATGCCGACATTCACGCTCCGGCCGTCCACATTGGCGGTTATTGGGACATCTTCGCCCAACCCACCATCGACGCCTTCGTCGGTTACCAAAACCGCGGCGGCACCGGTGCGCGGGGCAAACAGAAACTGATTCTGGGTCCGTGGAGCCACGGCGTGCTGCAGGAGAAGGTCGGGGAACTGAACTTCCCGGGCGGCAAAACGCCCCCCAACAAGGTCCACGACCACTGGCGCTGGTTTGATTACGCGTTGAAGGGCGCCACCGGTGACGCCGCGAATTGGCCGGCGGTGACGTACTACGTCATCGGCGATACGAGTGACCCGCAAGCCCCCGGCAATCTCTGGCGTACCGCCACCGCGTGGCCGCCGGTGCCCACCACGCCAACGAAGTTTTATCTGAACGGCGATCATTCGCTCGCCACCACCTCGGCGAAGGGGCCGGTTTCATTGTCCTACGACTATGATCCCCACACCCCGACCCCGACGGTGGGCGGCATTCAACTCACGCTGCCGGCCGGACCGCGCGATCAAATCCTGGTGGAATCGCGCCCGGACGTCCTCGTCTTCACCACCGACGCCCTGACGGCACCGGTCGAGGTCACCGGACGCGTGCAGGCGAAGCTGTGGATTGCCAGCGACGCCCCGGACACGGATTTCTTCGTCCGCCTCTGCGACGTCTATCCCGACGGTCGTTCCTACAACCTCTGCGAAGGCATGCTACGCGCGCGGTTCCGGGACGGGGTTGATCGCGAGCGCTTCCTGACTCCGGGCAAGGTCTATCCGATCACGGTGGATTGCTGGTCGACGAGTGTAATTTTCAATCGCGGCCACCGCATCCGCGTGCAGGTCACTTCGAGCAGTTTCCCTGGCTTCGATCCCAACCCCAACACCGGAGAACCCCTGCGGGCGAGCGACCGCACGCGAGTGGCGCATAACACGATTTACGCGGATCCCCGCCACCCGTCCCACGTGATCCTCCCGGTGGCGGCGAAGTAGTTTACCATTAAAAATGGCATAAAAACCACCCTTCGCGTCGGGCATCGCGATAGCGTCGTGGACTGCGGTTGTCTTCTACCGCTTTGGATTGCGGCGTGACGGCAGTAGCGCCCCCGGGGAAACTGCCGTACCTGCCCGCGGGAAATTCGGAGGCCCTTCCGGCTCGTACGCTCGTCTCCAAAGCGGCAGAGGACTGCCGCAGTCCACGACCTCGCGGAATTTCCCCGCCGCGTCAGTAGTCGCGATAGGCTCCCAAGTCAGACGACGGCCCCTAAAACGAAACGCGCCGATCCCTGGGAACGGATTCCCCAAGATCGGCGCGTTGAAATCGGCGCTTCGGGACACCGTCCCGCCCGCGAGATTTACGGCTTGAACACGGCGTGATCCGCCCGGCCGCCGGATTCCAGGAAGGCCACGAGGTCCAACAGATCCTCCTTGCTCAACATGTCCGCCAAGCCCGAGGGCATCGGGGAGAGCTTGGAGAAGCTGCGCTTCGCCACGTCCGACTTCTTGACCACCATCCGCTTGTCGGGCTCGAGTTGGTTCGGCACCAGAACGAGCGAATCGGCGGATTCATCGACGAGCCGGCCGATGGCGTCATCGCCGTTTTTGAGTTCCACACTGGTGTTCTGGAACTGCTCCGAGACCACCTTGCTGGGATCCAGCACGCTTTCGAGGATGTCCAAGCGTTTGAACCGGGTGCTCACTGCCGTGAGATCCGGTCCCACGCCGCCGCCTTGATTGCCGAACCGGTGGCACGCGAGGCATTGGGCATCGACGAAGGCCTGCCGTCCCCGCGCGTAATTGCGACCACCCGTGCGGTTCAGATCGCCGGCGAGGTCCGCCATCGTCCAGGATTTCACAAAGGTACGCGGCTTGGCCGCCGGGAAGGCATCCGCCGCCGCCTGCTTCTTCGCCGGTCCACCCGCGGAAATTTCCGCCAGCAGCGGACCGAATTCACCGCGCTCGGCATCGCTGAGATTGGCCAATGCATCCTTGAGAAAGTTCTTGAGGAAGTTGGCGAAACTCGCGCCGTCGCCGTAGGGGCGTCCGGCCAATTCAAACCATTTCACCGTGTCGCCCTGATGGCCGTACCGACTGCGATCGGCGGTCCAATAACCGAAGTACTCCCGGTGTTGCTCCGCCGTCCAGTGCTTGGCCGTACGCAGATGGAACAAATAATGCATGACCTCTTCCTGCGTCGTCGCCGCCGCCATCAAGGCCAGCGTCTTGCCCACGACATCGGGGGCGCCCAGCGAAATCAGCAGCTGGGAAATCTCCCGATTCACGAGGCGACTCTGATTCGGATAACTCTTGCTGAGCTTTTCCGTGGCCATTGTTACGAGTTCCGGAGCCGGCTGGCCATTGCGCGCGATGCTCACGGCAATGACGCGCAGCTTGTCCAGTTGCTGCCGTTCCGAAAGCGTGGCCAGCGGCCACTTCGTCAAGGCCTTCAGGCTGTCTTCCTGCAGCGCCTTGCCGCCGATTCGGGCCAGCGCCAGCATCGCGGTGAGACCGCCATCCACGCTCGGCTCCGCCAAGGCCCGCGCCTGCCAGGTCGAGACCGGCTGCGCCTCCAAGGCGATCCGCGCCGCATACCGCAGGGCCCGGTCGGGGCTGTTCAGGTGCGGCCACAGCACGTCGAGCGCCGCCGGATCCGTGTGACCGTGGAACGACTCCAGCTTATGCCGCAGAGCCCGGGCCGACGCTCCCTGGGTGTTCGGGGTCCAGGCCGGCGCGGTGGATTCCGCACCGTTGTAGGTCACCCGATAAAGTCCCGCCGCGGTGCCCCGGCCACCGATCGTGAAGTACATCGCACCGTCATTGCCGATGACCACGTCCGTGACATTCAGCGGCGCTTTGCCCTTGCTGGGATCCATCAAACCGGCCGGGCAGACAAAGTTTTCCCATGTGGCCTGGTACGTCGCGCCGTCGGGTTGGAGATGCACCGCCATGAGCCGGCCGTACGTCCAATCGAGCACGTACATCGCGCGCTGATAGCGGGCCGGGAACTTGGCCCCGCGACCGTTACTCACCCCGGTCGGGCAACCCACGCCGATGTCGACGACGGTTCCCACGCTGTCCGGATAGTAATCAGGCCATTTTCCGGTGCCGTAACGCCACCCGAATTCCGCGCCGGAGACCGCGTGGTTGACCCGCGTCGGCCGATACCACGGCATGCCCCAGTCCCACTCCATGTCCGCGTCGTACACAAACAGCTCGCCGTCGCTATTGAAGCCGAAATCGAACTGATTGCGAAAGCCGGCGCAGAACAGCTCAAACTTCTTCGCATCGGGACTCACCCGCAGGATGTAGCCACCGGGCGCCATGATGCCGGTCGCGTGGCCGTTGCCGTCGGGCTGGCGCGGCAGAACGTGATCTTCCTGATAATTCTTGTGCGGCGAATCCGGCGCCAGACCCTCGGGCGGCTTGGTGTGATTGCCCGCCATGACCCAAAGATTGCCATCGGGACCGAGTTCCACCGCGTGCGGCCCGTGCTCGCCGCCCCCGGGCAGTTTTTTCACGAGCTGGATCTGATTCCACTGATCGCTGCCGTCATCGGTGATGCGGTAGAGTCCGGATTCGAATTTTGTGGAGTACTTGTTCACAACGACCCAAAGCGCGCCGTTCGCGAAGACCATGCCCTGGGCGTCGTACAAGGGCTTCGCAATGAACTCGCGCTTCGCGATCTTGCCGTCGGCGGTCAGCGTGACCCGAAGCAGGCCCGCATTGGGATTGTTGTTCTGGTACTGCGGACTGATGATGAGCCGGCCGCGATCATCCTTGCAGAGATTGACCCACGAGCCTTCCTCGGGCTCCGCGCTGCCGAGCAACTCGACCTTGAAGCCCGGCCGGGTGTACAACGCATCCGCCGGCGTGGCTTCGCGTCGCGCCGGAGCGGCCGCCACAGGTGCAGCGAGCACGTCACCCCAGGGGGCCACCCCGAGTTTGCCCAGCGAGGTGGCGACGGACCAACCGGCGTCGTCAAACGCCGTCTGGTTCCAGCCTTTCACCTCGCGGTCCTCGGCCTTCCACGCGGCGTCCGTGATCAGGGTTTGCTTGCCCGAAGCGGTGCCGATGACCAGCCGGGCGAAGACCCCCGCGGCGCTGGAATCGTCATTGTGGGCGCGAATCGCGAGCACATTGCGCCCCGACTTGAGCCGGGCCGCCACGTTTGCGCGGTGGGGTTTGCTCCATTCGTCGGCGGTCAGGACCGGCTGGCCGTTGACGAAGACCTCGAGTCCATCGTCGGCCGAGGCGACCAGTTCGGCGCTCGTGGCCGGACCGTCGAGGGTGAAGGCCTTGCGGAAAAAGCGGGTTTCCGCCGAGTCGGTTTTCCGGAACCAGATCCATTCCGGCGTCTGCGCCTGCAGTGCCGTTCCGAGGCACGCGGCAACGATCAAAGTGAGAAATGCTCTCATGGAAAGCCGGACCATAGCGAGGTCGTCCGTCGCGAGTAAAACGCGTTTTGCAGGAACGCCGGAAAAACCTGCTCCTTTCTGCCCCCTCGGCCGATGTTACCCCCCGAAGCACAGTGCGTCCGGGGCGCGGGTTTTCGATCCGAGTGGGCACCGGGGCGGCGATCGATGGGCGCTTCGCCCCATAACCCGCCCGCGAACCATCGCGGTTTTGACTTCGATTTCCCCGAATTGCTGCGCTATGAGAAGCGCATGGCCCACCGCACATTTCCGGCTCTCCCGCGCCTGTTCCGGCGACGGCACTGGCTTGCGGTGGTCGGGCTGCTGTGCGGACTGTCCGGGCTGCTGGCATCCGCCGCCCTCGCTGCGACCGCCACCGCGACCAACACCAGCGCGGCCCGGCTGACGTTCGAACAGGATATCCGGCCCATCCTCAAGGCCCATTGCTTTCATTGTCACGGCGAAGGCGAGACCTTGCGCGGCGAACTCGACCTGCGATTGCGACGTTTTCTGCTGCGCGGCGGTGAATCCGGACCCGCGCTCGTGCCCGGCGATGCCCCCGGCAGTCGCGTCTACGAAATGCTCCGCTCCGGCAAGATGCCGAAAAGCGATCGCAAGCCCACAGCGCAGGAAATCGAGACGGTGCGTCGCTGGATCGACTCCGGCGCCGCCACCGCCCACGAGGAACCCGAGTCGCTCACCGCCGGCATGCAAATCACCGCCGAGGAGCGCCAGCATTGGGCCTTCCGCCCCCTGTACCGTCCGGCCGTGCCCAAGGTGGCCGCCGCGCCCAGCGCCCATCCCATCGACGCCTTCCTGGCCGCCCGCCAGGCCCCGCTCGCCCTTCACTTCGCCGCCGAAGCCCCGTCCCTGACGCTCGTGCGACGGGCCTTTTTCGATCTCTGGGGATTGCCCCCGACGCCGTCGGATCTGGAGGCCTTCCTGCTCGACGGCACCACCAACGCCTATCCCAACCTCGTCCGCCGCCTGCTGCAATCGCCCCGCTATGGCGAGCGTTGGGGCCGCCATTGGCTGGACATCGCCGGCTACGCGGATTCCGACGGTTATTCCAACGACGACACGCCCCGGCCGTACGCGTACAAATATCGGGATTACGTGATCCGTTCCTTCAACCGCGATCTCCCCTTCAATCGCTTCGTTGTGGAACAGCTCGCCGGGGACGAACTCGCCCTGACGCGCCATCGCGATCTGGAAGCGGCCGCGCAGGATCCGGAGACCCGCGAGTGGTTGGTGGCCACGGGCTACCTGCGGATGGCCGCGGATGGCACCGCGTCCGGCGGGATCGATCAGGACGCAGCCCGGAATCAGGTCCTGGCCGACACGCTCAAGATCGTCTCGACCTCGCTCCTGGGCCTGTCGGTCGGCTGTGCCCAGTGCCACGACCACCGGTACGATCCCCTTCCGCAGACCGACTATTACCGACTCCGGGCGGTCTTCGAGCCCGCGTATGATTGGCAGCACTGGCGCACGCCGGCGGAACGAAGGATCTCGCTTTATACCGCCGCTGATCGCACGAAGGCCGCAGCGCTGGAGGAAGAAGCCGGCAAACTGGCGAAGGAGCGGGAAACCAAGCAAACCGAATACCTCCATGCCGCGCTCCGGAAGCACTTGGAGAAGTTCGACGCCGGCGTGAGCAATGCCCTGTGGTCGGCGTTTCAAACCACACCCGACAAACGCAGCCCGGAACAAAAGAAGCTCCTCGCGGACAATCCCAGCGCGAACATCAACCCCGGGGTGCTGTATCAGTACAACGCCCAGGCCGCGGAAGACTTGAAGGCGATGGAAGCCAAGATCGCCGAAGTGCGCGGTCGCAAGCCGGCGGAGGACTTCATCAGCCTCCTGACCGAACCCGTCGGCACCGTACCCGTGACACATCGTTTCCACCGAGGCGATCCGAAGCAACCCAAGGAGGCAATCCTGCCAGGGACACCGATCGTGCTGGCTCCCGGCGGTGCCTCCACCGACCTGCCCCTGCCCGTCGAATGCCCGCCCACTTCCCGACGGCGTTTGGGTTTTGCCACCTGGGTCACCAGCCCCGGCAACCCGCTGCTGGCCCGGGTCCTGGTCAATCGCGTGTGGATGCATCATTTCGGCCGCGGCCTGGTGGGCACGCCGGCGGACTTCGGAGTGCAAGGTGAACGTCCGACGCATCCGGAACTGCTCGAATGGCTCGCCGCCGTCTTCACCGCCCCGCGCAGTGACGATCCCCAACATCCGGGACTCGGCTGGAGCTTGAAGGGATTGCATGAGCTCATTATGACGTCCCACGCCTACCGGCAGGCTTCCACGCGCGACCCGCAAGCCGCGGAGGTGGATCCCGAGAACCGCTGGTACGCGCGGCGATCCGTGCTGCGTCTGGATGCCGAAGCCATTCGGGACGGTTTCCTGGCCGTCAGTGGCGCGCTCAGCGAGCGCGCGTTCGGCCCGCCGGTCCCGGTCCGCGAAGATGCCGTCGGACAGGTCGTGGTGGGCGTCGACAAGAAACAGGGCGACAACAAAATGCCCGTGGAGGTGGCGCTCGGTGAGGAGGAGTTTCGCCGAAGCGTTTATGTCGAGGTGCGTCGCAGTCGTCCGCTGGCTTTTCTGAATGCGTTTGATGCTCCCGTAATGGAAGTGAATTGCGAAAAACGCTCCAGCTCCACCGTCGCGCCGCAATCGCTGATGCTGATGAACAGCGAGTTTACGCTGCAACAAGCGCGGCTCTTCGCCGCGCGCTTGCGGCGGGAAGCCGGCCCCATGCGGGAAGCCCAGGTGGAACGGGCGTGGCGCCTGGCACTGGGTCGGGCGCCGTCGCACGAAGAATTCCGTTCCGCCCTCGAATTCCTGGACCGGCAAATCACCCAGATCACCGCACCCAAGTCACCGACCGCACCGGCATCCAACGCGAGCCCCGCCAGTCCGGAGCCGCCGGAGGAACAGGCCCTGAGCAGCCTGTGTCAGACGCTCTTCAGTTCGAACGAATTCCTGTATCTGGATTAAATCCGCCGCGCCGCCGTCGATGGATCGGGTTCCACCGACCCGCGGGACTCAAGCCCGGAGCTTGGCCCGTTGGCGCCACAGCTCGCGTGGTTTGAAGATGCCCACGGGCGTGATGATCCCTGTGATCAAGTCCGGTGGCGTCACGTCGAAGCCCGGATTCCGCGCAGTGCTGGAGGGATTGGCGATGCGCACGTACGCCCGCTCGACCTTCGCCTTCGAGACCCGGCCGGCCCGGCCCTTGGCCGCGGGATCCGCCAAAACGCCCCAGGCACCCAACACCTCGGACGGACTGCGCTCTTCAATGGGAATGTCCAGGCCACGACGCATCTCCCAGTCGATCGTCGACAGCGGGATGGCCACGTAGAACGGAATCTTGTGTCGCGCGGCCAGGACGGCCTTGGTGTAGGTGCCGATCTTGTTCGCCACTTCGCCGGTGCGACCCAGCGTGCGGTCGCTGCCCACGATCACCAGATCGATCTCGCCCCGCTGCATGAGATGGCCCGCCGCATTATCGGCGATGACATCGTGCGCGATGCCCTGTTGCGCAAATTCCCAGGCGGTCAGTGCCGCCCCCTGGCAACGCGGACGGGTTTCGTCGCAGAACACGTGAAACTTCCGCCCCTCCGCCTGCGCCGCATAAAGCGGGGCCGTGGCGGATCCGTGATCCACGAAGGCCAGCCAACCGGCATTGCAATGGGTGAGCACCCGCATGCCGTCGCGGATCAGGGGCGCGCCGTGGCGGCCCAGCTCGGCGCAATGATGCGCATCCTCGTCGGCAAACGCCGCCGCCGCCTGATGCAGGAACGCCTGCGCCTCCGCCACCGTCTGCACCGGTGCCGTGTGCAACGCCGCCAGCATGGCCTGCATGGCGTTCACCGGATCCACCGCCGTCGGCCGGGCCTCCGCCAGCACCGTGTACACCAGGTCGAGATGCGCCCGGAATCGGGTGACATCCGCACCCCGAAAAGCCGCCGCGCCCTGCGCCAATCCATACGCGGCCGTGGCCCCGATGGCGCCCGCGCCGCGGACCACCATGTCCGTGATCGCCGCCGCCGTTTCGCGGAAATCCTTGGTCTCGATCAGCGTGAACGCATGCGGCAAACACCGTTGTTCGATCAACACCACGGCATTGCGGGCCGCGTTGAAACTGACGGTACGAAAAGCGCGGCGACGTCCGCGAATAGTGACATTCATATAAGGAGAGGCTTCCGACGGCGGCGGGGAGCTAAGCACAGAATTGCGTCCGGGGGTAACGGAAAACCGGCGTACTCCCGCGAGTTCGTCCACCGTGAATCCGACCGCTTTCCAAGTGGGCGGGGTGGGCGTCGCCAATGAACGACCAGACTGGCCACCCGCCAACTGCCTGCCAGAGTTCCGCCGTGCATTCCCCTAAATTCGCTTTGTTTTCCCCCGCGTGGATCGCGGCCCTGGCCCTCACCCCAAGCCTCCACGCCGGCACCGGCGTTGGCGCCAAGCCCATCCGGGGCGCGGAGGTGTTCTTCGACGGCACCCGCCAGATGCTCGACGAAAAGTGGACCTACTGGCAGGGCCCCGGCTTCAAATCCTCCCTGCCCATCAAGTGGCAGATCGTGCCCGATCCGCACGACAAGGGCACGGTGCTGATGACCGATGATCCGGTCGCGGCCGGCGGAAAATTCGGCACCGCGGACGTGGTCACCAAGAAGGAATTCCGGGACGTCCGGGTGCACGTCGAGTTCTACATCGCCAAGCCCACGGGCAACAGCGGCGTCTACCTGCAGAACCGCTATGAAATCCAGGTGCTCGACGGCGACAAAACCAAGCACGGCCTGGGCGCGGTGATCAACGAGACCGAGTCTCCGTACTTCGCTTATAACGGCACCGGTACATGGAATGCCTACGACATCAATTTCCGCGCCGCCCGTTTCAAGGACGGCGTGATGGTGGAAAAGCCGCTGATTTCGATGTATTTCAACGGCAAGCTGGTGCACGAGAATGTGCAGATCAGCCAAGTCTGGGGCGGTCCGAACTCCGGCATCGACGGCGGCAACAACGGCGGCAAGGGCATCACCGACACCCCCGGCGGTTTGAAGTTGCAGTGCGAAGGCCACGACGTGCGGTATCGCAACATCTGGATCAAGCCGGTGGACTTGAAGAAGCCGGACACGCGCTTCACCAAGTAACTCCGCCGGAGCCCGCCGACTGCGCCGCCCTCCTGACATGCCCACCCGTATTGTACGCCTGGAGATCCGCGACATCCGCTTTCCCACCTCCCGGGAACTGGATGGCTCGGACGCCATGAATCCGGATCCCGATTACTCATCGGCTTACGTCATTCTCCATCTGGCCAACGGTCTCACCGGTCACGGCTCCACATTCACCATCGGCCGCGGCAACGAGGTCGTGTGCGCGGCCATCCGGGCACACGAGCATCTGGTGGTCGGGCGGACGCTCGAGGAATTCATCGCCGCGCCCGGCCGGTTCTGGCGCAGTTTGAACAGCGATTCCCAACTGCGCTGGCTGGGCCCCGACAAGGGCGTGATCCACCTCGCCATGGCGGCGATCGTGAACGCGCTCTGGGATCTGTACGCCCGACAGGCGGGCAAGCCGCTGTGGTTGCTAATCGCGGAGTTTACGCCCGAGCAATTCGTCGCGTGCGTCGATTTCCGCTACCTCACCGACGCCCTCACCCCGGCCGAAGCCCGGGCGATTCTGCAACGGCAGGCCGGCTCCAAATCTGAACGGATCGCCCGGCTCCGCGCCGAGGGCTATCCGGCGTACACCACCAGCGCCGGCTGGCTGGGATATCCCGACGACAAAATCCGCCGACTCTGCCGCGAGGCCGTCGCCGAGGGCTGGACGCATCTCAAGGTCAAGGTGGGACGGGATCTGCCCGACGACATCCGTCGCCTCGGGATCATCCGGGAAGAGTTGGGCTGGGAGCGCAAGCTCATGGTGGATGCCAATCAAGTCTGGGACGTCCCGCAGGCCATCGAGTGGATGCACGCCCTGGCCCGGTTTCAACCGTGGTGGATTGAAGAACCCACCTCACCGGACGATATCCTCGGCCATGCGGCCATCGCCCGGGCGATGGAACCGCTGGGCATTGGCGTGGCCACCGGCGAGCACGGCATGAACCGCCTGCTCTTCAAGCAACTGCTGCAGGCGCGGGCGATTTCCTTCTGCCAGATCGATTCCTGTCGCTTGGGCGGCGTGAACGAAAACCTCGCGGTGCTCCTGCTGGCGGCGAAATTTGGCGTGCCCGTCTGTCCCCACGCCGGCGGCGTGGGACTCTGTGAATTCGTCCAGCATCTCTCGATGGTGGATTACATCGCCGTGAGTGGCTCCTGGGACGGACGCGTTTGCGAATTCGTGGATCACCTCCACGAACATTTTACCGATCCCTGTCGCATTCGCCGGGGCCGCTATCTGGCGCCGGAAAAACCGGGTTACTCCACCGAGATGACCCCGGAAAGCCTGTCTGACTACGCGTATCCCGACGGTCGGGTTTGGCGCACGCTCAGCCCGGGCTAGGCGGCCGCGGACCGGCGTCGAGATGTTTCTCGATGCAGGCGTACGCGTTGTGGTTGTGGATGCTCTCCTGGTTCTCGGCTTCAACCTTGTACCAGGTGATGTCCGGATGCGCGTTCAATTTGAGCGCGATGTTGCGGACGAGATCCTCCACGAACACCGGGTTTTCGTACGCCCGTTCCGTCACCGCCTTTTCGTCCTCGCGCTTGAGCAGCGAGTACATCTCGGAACTCCCGCTCGCCTCGCACATGGCGATGACGTCCTCAATCCACACGACCCCGCGGGAACGGATCTGCACCGTCGCCACCCCGCGCTGGTTGTGCGCGCCATACTTGCTGATGGCTTTGGAACACGGACACAACGTGGTGAGCGTGGTCTGGACGGTTAGCAGAATGTCAAAGTTTGACCCCTCCATGGAGGCATCGAACCGGACGTTGTAATCCATTACGCCCTCCTTGCCGGTGACGGGGGCCCGCTTCACGAGGAAGTACGGGAACTCCATTTCCAGATGGGCGTTCTGGGACCGCAGCTTCTGCTGCATCAACCGGAGCATGTCCGGCAGATTCTCCACGTGCACCACGCTGCCATGGGAATTCAGCACCTCCACGAAACGGCTCATGTGGGTGCCTTTGAATTCCTTGGGCAGGTCCACAAACATGCCCACGGTGGCCACCGTGCTTTGCAGCGCGCGGGTCTTGTCGCGCACCTGCAGGGGCATGCGCAGGCCGCGCACCCCGACTTTATCGATCCAAAGGCCGCGGGGATCCGCCTCGTTCTGTTTATCGGTCATGGGCATGCTCAGGAGCAGTCGAAAAATCTGAACGGCGGAAAAGCGTTCGGGAAAACCCGTCCACCGCGCACCCACCGGCCAGCCGGCAGACTACCACGGAACAGGTATTCAGCAAAGACGGGCCGCCCCCCGCTCTGACACCGACCGACGGAGACCCGCCGGATTCCGGCACGGATTCCGCGGCTTAGCGCAGCAGCCCCACGTTCTTGAGGGTCTGGGTGAGAATCGCCCGGCTCTTGTCGCTCAAGGGCACCAAGGGCAACCGAACATCCTCCGTCCCGACACCCAGCAGCGCCAACGCCGCCTTCACCGGCACCGGATTGGATTCAATGAACAGATCCTTGAACAACGGATAAAGGGACTGGTGCAGCTTGAGCGCCTTGCGGTGATCGCCCGCGGCGTAGGCCCGCACCATGGTGCTGACCTGCTTGGGTACGATGTTCGACGCCACACTGATCACGCCCTGCCCGCCCACGCTCATGAAGGGCAGCGTGAGGGAATCGTCGCCGGAGAGGATGGTGAATTTCGGACCGCAGGCGGCGCGTAATTGGCTGACCCGATCCGCGTTGCCGCCGGCTTCCTTGATGCCCACGATGGTCCGGCATTCGGACGCCAACCGGGCGCACGTCTCAATGCCGATCTCCACGCCGCAGCGGCCCGGAATGCTGTACAGCATCAGGGGCAACTTCGTGGCGGCGGCGACCGCCTTGAAATGCTGGTAAAGACCTTCCTGCGTCGGCCGATTGTAGTACGGCGCGACCTGCAACGACCCATCCGCACCCGCGGCCTCCGCCGCCTGGGTCAGTTCGATCGCTTCCGCCGTCGCATTGCCACCGGTGCCGGCCATGACCTTCAGGGCACTGCCCCGGGCCGCGTCGACGGTGATTTCAATGATCCGGATATGTTCCTCGAAATCGACCGTGGGCGATTCGCCGGTGGTGCCGACGGGAACGACACCGTCCACGCCGCCCTTGATCTGGCGGCGGACCAATTCTCGCAAAGCGGCTTCGTCGACGGCTCCGTTGCGGAACGGCGTCACGATGGCGGTGTACGTACCGGTAAACATGGACCTCGAGACTCGACAATCCGGCCGCCTTTGGGAAGGGCGAAAAATGCCCGGTCCGTTCGCCCCGCCCAAACACCTGCGGTGACCTTCCGGGCGAGGGAATCCCCGACGCCCCGCGCTGGAGTCGGGTTTGTCGAAGTCCCTAAAAGCGTCGAGGGTAACGTCGTGGGTGCCGTGGAAGAGAAAAAGACTTCGGCGAACTGGTCGGCGAAATTTCGCTGGTTTCGCCGGGCCGTGGGACCGTGGCAACCTTTCACGGGCCGCGGGGTGTCGGCATTTCGGGTCGCAACCTTCCGTCGGGTGCTGGCGTTTCAATTGGTCACCGCCCTCCTTTCGGCCGCCCTGCTGGTCTGGGTGGTGCGCCGCACGTGGTTTCCCATCGTCGTACGCGGCACGGATCGTTTGCCCGAAGCCGCGAGCATCGCCGATGGAACCTTGCATTGGCCGGACACCGAACCCGTGCGCCTCGCCGAGAATGTCTGGCTGGACTGGATCATCACCCCCACCAACCGGACGGAACTCGGGCAAACTGCCGACCTACAGGTCGAACTGCGACCGCGGGAACTGCGGATCAACGGACTGGCCGGCCATCTGGCCCTGCCGTACCGCCGTGATGTCGACGTGCCGCTGGGGCGAATCGAAGCTTCGGCCCGCTGGGGCGCCTGGAGCTGGGTTCTGCTGACGGGCCTCGGAGTGGCGACCACTCTGACGCTGTTGGCGCTGTGGTGGAGCCTGGCGACCCTGTACACGCTGCCCGTCCTGATCCTGGCCATCCTCATGGGCCGTCGGGCCCGACTCTTGGGCACGTGGCGGATCATCAGTGCGGCCCTGCTACCCGGGGCGCTCTTTGCCGATTGGTCCATCCTGGCCTACGGCATCGGCGCCGTGCGTCTGCCCGGCTTCGCAATTCTCTTCACCCTCCACCTGGTGGTGGGTTGGGTGTGGTTGGTTTGGGGTCTCTCCCATTGTCCCCGCGCCGGCAGCCGGGAACCGGACAATCCCTTCGAAGCGGCGCGTGATGCGTGAAGGCTGCCGATGGCAGAGGCGAAACGCCTCAGGCCCCGTCCTTCGGCTCGGGCAGCCACAACGCGGCCACCGCTGCCGCCGGAAACAGCCACGCCGCCGACCACAGGGCGTGGCGGACATCGCCCACCTTGGTGAAGATGCCAAAGAACACCGTCCCCGCCGCGGCGACGATGCGGCCGAAATTGTAGCAAAAACCCGCGCCGGTCGTCCGCAGCAAGGTGGGAAACAACGGCGGCAGGCACATCGTGAACAGACCGAACACGCCCTGACACACCCCGATCAAGGCGAACCAGCCGAGCGCTGACCGATACCCCAGTGTCTGGGCAAACGTCGCCAGCATGATCACGCCATACGTCGCGCACAGGCCGGCGATGCTGCGACGATACCCGTATCGTTGAGCCAGCCAGCCGGCCAGAAAGTTGCCGATCACGGAAAACGCCATGAGGACAAAAAGCGCCTGCATGGCCGCATCGTTCTGCCCGGCCGCCGACAGCCCCCGTATCTCCGGCAGATCCCGAATGTATTTCTGCTGCCAGTACATCAGCGTCCAGTGGGCGGTCAGCGAGAGACCACAAATCACCAACACTTTCACCGTCACATCGCGCACCGCCGGACCAAACAGGTCAGTGATCCCCGGCAGTTCCTTGGCCTGCGCCCGCGCGGCATGCCATTCCTCCGGTTCCGGCACCGCACGACGGATCCAAAGTACCAACAGCGCCGGCACCACGCCCACGAGAAACACCCACCGCGGATGGGTGTCGCGAAAAAACCAGGCCGCCCCGCAGGCGACGAGCACGCCAATGTTCACCGCCGACTGCAAGGCGGCCGCGATCCAGGGTCGCCATTTGCGCGGCCAGGTTTCCGACAACAAGGAGGCGCCCACCGCCCACTCCCCGCCGATGCCCAACGCGCTCAGGAAGCGAAAGATCAACAGATGCCACCAGGTCTGCGCAAAGACCGACATGCCGGTGAAGCACGCGTAACAGAGAATGGTCAGGCACAGGGCGCGGCTACGACCCAATCGATCCCCCAGGCGGCCAAAAAAGGCCCCGCCCAACGCCCAGCCCACGAGGAACGCAGCATTGATATAGGCGCCCTTTTCGCCCACCTCGCGCGCCGTCCGGTCGATATTTCCCAGCAGGATGGCGACAAATGGGGTCGCCACGAGCGTGTACAAATGCATGTCCAGCCCGTCGAACATCCAGCCCAGCCACGCGGCCAGACCGGACTTCTTTTGTTGCGACGACAAGTCGCTCCAGCGTTCGGCAGTACTCATCAGGGAAGTCCCCAAGGAAGCGCACGCCCGCACCTAGGGCAAAGCCGAACCGCGAAAACCCGCCGCGCCGCCCCTCGCATCGGGGGGCGCTGGGGAATTTAATGTTTTTCCAAGCGGAACCAACGGACATCGCCGTCGGGCGACACCGTCACCGCCTGCTCACCGCTGTTTGACAGGACCGATTCCGCGACCGGCTCCCAAGGGCCGCCAGGGGCCGCGGCAGATACCAGCACAAACCCGCTGGCCGTGGTGGGCCAACTGATCCGCAGCACGCCATTGGCGGCCTTGAACGCCAACCGCGGCGCCACTGGACTCGGCCGCAGCAGACCCAGCACCTGCAGCGAAAAGCTGAGATCCGTACTGCTGACCGCCGATTGGTGCAATTCCACCGCCAGGACGTTCGCGCCCTTCAACAGCTTCGTGGGATCCAGATCATATTCGTTGATGGTGGATTCATCCACCCCGCTCACCGTGGTGGACGCCAAAGTGTTCACGCCGATCGTGCCCGTGGGCATGTTGCTGCGGAAAATCTCCTTGCCGTTCAGGTAGACCACCGCGCCATCGTCCCGAATCAAGCCCACCGTCGCGCTCACGAAATTGGCGGGATCATCGACGTTAAACGTGGAACGAAACCAGGTGGTGACGTACTTGCTGGCCGTATTGGGACCAAAGTCCACCCGGGTGACCACATCGTCATCGCCATAGCCCAACTGGGCGGCCCCCTTGCGCCACAGACTGTCGTCGAAGGCCGGCGCGGTCCAGGTGGATCCCGGCAGGTTCCCCTTGTCCCAGAAATGCCACTCCGCCCCCAGCGGTACGAGGGTGACGATCTGGAGATCGCCGGGATCCGCCGCGATGAAGTCCGCCCCGGTGCGGCTCGCCGTGAGATTCAGTGGGTTGGTGAAGCCCTGCCGCGAAAACAGCACCCCTTCCCGCCGGGCGGTTAGATTGTAAGTGCCGCGAGCCATTCCCGTCAGGACATAGGTGCCATCCGCTCCGGTGAAGGTCTGTTTCGTATTCGAGGTGGAAACCCGCACGCCCTCCAGCGGTTGCCCGTTTTCCGTCACAGTCCCGGAAATCCGCAGGGTGGTCGGCGACCCCACGCGCACCACCACATAATCCGAGCTGCTGCCGCCCTTCATGTCGGTGACCTCGCAGCGAACCACATACTCCCCGGCAGTCGCGAAGGCGTGGGTCACCGAGGCGGCGTTCGGGCCGAACGCGGCGTCCCCGAAGTCCCAGCCATAGGCCAGCGGATCCCCGTCCTCATCCGTTGCGGTCGCGTGAAAGCTCACCACTGCATTGACGGCAACGCTCAAGGTGCCGGCGGTTACGTCGACGGCGGGCGGATGATTGTTGGTGAACACCCCGCGGTTCACCACCACGTCGAGCGACTGCGGAGTGGTACCGCCAAAACCAATGGGGGTGACATAAAGCCCGAGCGCGCGATCACTGAACGTGCGCCCGATGAGGACCGCCGAATCCTTCGAGCCATCCGCGGAACCCGGAGTGGTGTCCAGCAGCAGGGAGCTTTGATTGCCCCCGCGCGCCCAGCGCACGCCCAAACCATTCATGATCGACGGGCTGGTGGTGAAGGTCTGCCGGAATTCGAACCAATAATTCGTCTGGCTGTTCTTTGCGAGCCGCAGAGCCCGGACCTCCGTGTTGGCGTTGGTGACATCCATCGGAAAGATCCGGTAGGTGCCGTTGGTGGTGAGGGTCCGCACGTACGCCGGCGCCAGCCAATCGAGGAGCGATTTGTAGCGGGCGTTGAAATGGCGACGGCCCGCGCTGGCGTTGCCCATGGTGTCGAAGCCATCGCCATATTCCACGCTGGTGCCGGAGCCCAGGATGCTTTCCCCGGCAGTGTCCCAGAAATTGGCGTGGTTCAGACCGAAGTTGTGCCCGAGTTCGTGGGCGGAAACGCCGGCACTATCGAAGGAATTCTGAATCCAGGACCCGGAGGCCCCGACGTATCCCAGACCGGCAAAATTGAAGCCGGGCACCCGCCGGAAACACAGCAGGTCATAATCGAAGGCGGTCAGATTCACCCCGGCCGCCTTGGCGACGTTGCGGGCATCGTTCCGCAGGATGGACGCGTCCAGCGCACCGTAGGCCGCGGCGGTGTTGGTCATGCGGAACGTGGCGGTCACCACGCTGCCCGCGCCCAAGGCCCGAAAGCCCGTTTTGCCGTAGGAATTCTCCGCGTAAAAGGCATTCAGGCCATTCACCAGGTTCGTCGCCTGGGTGTCCGACAGCGGCGCGCCGGCTTCGTCGGAAAAATCAATGCGGATCAGCAGCATCCGTTTGATGCCTTCCGTGCGGGCGGAAAGCGGTTTGAGATCGCCGTTGGCGAGCAGTTGGAAATTGCTCTGACTCCCGCCCGTGGCCCGCACCTTTTGCGCGCCCAACCCCGCGTGGCCTACCCCGCAAAACCAGCTGACCTCGCCCCCTTCATCCACCGCCACCTCCGTGCCGAGACGGGATGCGGGGTCTGCGGAGACGGAACAAATCGGATCGGGCGACTGGGACGCCGCCAATTGCGCCCGCTGTTCCTGACGTTCCACCGCCTCGAGCGGACGGAAGGGCGACTCCAGCAAGGCCATCCGGCCATCCAACGCCACCCCGTGTAACGCCACCTCGAGTTGAGTGGGCTCGCCCAGGCGCAGTCCATAGACACTGGCGACCAGGCGCCGTTCCCCCAGAACGGCAAACCGCTGCACCGCCGGGAGACCGGCGGCGGCATCGCCCGTTTCCGTGGGCATGGGCAGGGAGGCGAGCACCTCAAAATTCCCCCGCCCCGAAATGCGTTCTTCCAGCAGGGCGGTCACCGCCTCGGGCAAATCCCGTCGCACCGCCAACGGCACCGCGAGTTCCAGGGCCCGCTCCGGCGCGGCCTCGATCAATTCCTTCATTTCCCCCCGCCGCTCGGTGGCCAGCGCGACGCCCTCCGCCCACAACTCCGGACGGGCGTCCGGATCGGTCTGCCGATAGCGGGTGGACCAGGCATGAAACCGGGCGAAAGCCGTTTCCTTAGGGGGCACCTGCCAGAGTTCATCCAGCGGACGCATCAGGGAAATTCCCGCCGGCTCCCCGGCCGCCTGGACCGGTGCGGCGGCCCCCGGTGTGGTCGTCGACGCCGGGGCAACGACCGCGAAGGGACCCGTCGGGACCGCAGGGGCGGTCGTTGGCGCGATCACGGAAGCCCCCCCGCCCGGCGGCACCGGGTGTCCCGAAGGAGCCCGCAGCAGCCACCAAGACGCAGAAATACCCGCGATCCAAGCGACCCACAGGCCGCCGCGCCGAATTTGCATGCCCAAACCGTACCAGAATCCCCACGGATGTCTCGTTTTCCAGCACCAAAGCCGGCGGTGCCAGGTAATTTATTCGAAGAGGCGCCCGGTAATTAACACGCCAACCAACTTACCTACCGTTCGGTAGCAGGTCAGGTTTGCAACCTCAAACGGCCCGCGAGTTGGTACTGCAATCAGCGATCCGGGCTTTTGCTCGCCAGGGGTATGAGGCGACGTCCGTCCAGGAAATCCTGCAAGCCACGGATCTCTCCAAGCCCACCCTTTACTACTATTTCACGAGCAAAGCCGGGCTTTTTCGAGCCATCCTGGACCACGCGTACGATCAGTCGTACCAGGAAATGCAGGCGGCGGTGGGGCACGCGCACGGTTGCGAAGCCAGGCTGGTGGCGATTGCCGATGCCCTTTTCCGCTTTTCCGAAACCAACCGGGATCTCACCCGACTGGCCTTCGCCGCGACCTTCGCGGGCCCGGACGAGCTGCCCCCCGAAGCGGCCGACCTCGAAAGGCGGAAACGGAATTTCCATTTTGTGCTCGGCGTCATCCGGGACGGCCTGGCCACCCGGGAACTCAGTGCGGAGTACGATCCCGTCGAACTGACCCACGGCATCTTCGGCGCCATCAGCCACCAAATCCGCACCCACCTGTTAAGCCCCGCCGAGCCCCTGGATCACCGCCGCGCCCAACGCGTCGTCACGCTCTACCTCCGGGGCGCCCGGCATTCCCCAGCCCCTTCATCATGAAGTACTCCACCACTGCCCTGCCCTGAGTCTGCTCGCCGCCGGTTACACGGTGGCATTCACCGGCCGCGCGAAGACGCTTCAGGAAACCACCCAGAACTTCCTGCTCGCCTTCGGTCTCGCCATGGTCTTCATGTACATGATCCTGGCCGCCCAGTTCGAGAACTTCATTCATCCGATCTCGATCCTGCTGGCCGTTCCGTTGTCGCTGCCCTTCGCCCTGGTCACGATGATCCTGTTGAACGAACCCCTCAACATCTACGCCATCTTCGGCCTCTTCATGCTCTTCGGTATTGTGAAGAAAAACGGCATTCTGCAGGTGGACTACACCAACACCCTCCGCGCCCGCGGCATGGAACGGGAACCCGCCATCCTGGAGGCCAATCGGGCGCGCCTGCGGCCGATTCTCATGACCACCTTGATGCTGGTCGCCTCGATGATTCCCATTGCCCTGGGCCAGGGACCCGGCGCCGCCGGACGGGCGTCGATGGCCAAGGTGATCATCGGCGGCCAGATGCTCTGCCTGCTGCTGTCGCTGCTGGTGACCCCGGTGAGTTACGCGATCTTCGACGATTGGAGTCACCTGCGCTTCTTCCGTCGCCGCCCGCAGCCGAAGCTGCCCGCGACCGCCGCGGAGCCGGCGTAAATTCGACGGCCCGCCGAACCCTTCAAGCCCGCCGTCAGCCCGGCAGTTCCGGGGCGGCGGGCGCTTCGGGCATTTCGGAAATGAACCAATCCTCCACCCGCTGCCGCGCCCAAGGCGTCTTGCGCAGGAAGGTCAGACTGGATTTCACACTGGGATCGAATTGAAAACACCGCACCGGAATGTGCTCTGCCATCGCCTTCCAGCCATGCCGGAGGACGAGTTCCGAGACGATGGTTTCCAGGTTGATGCCGTGCAGGGGATCACGGGGATGGGATCGGGGTGAAGACATGGTCGTGAAATCAGCGGTACCCGGGGGCGGCGGCGTGCTCGTCGGGAATCATGCGGTAGCGGGTTTGCGGGCCAACACGAGATATTGCGCGCCCAAGGGAAGGCCCACCAACGCCGGTTCCAATGCACGAAACCATGCGAGGGGCCGCGGGAAGAAGAACAGGAAATCGGTGTGCAACACTTCGAACCCGGCCGCCTGCAGGCGCAGGCGCGTCTCGGGCGGCGACAGGGTGACGGCGTCGCGATCGAAGGGTATCCGGCTCATGATCCAACGGGTGCCGGGATTCCACGGATTGTTCTCAAACAACGCGAACAATCCGCCCGGACGCAGGGACGACCAGACGTACCGCAGAGCCCCGGCGCGTTCGGCCGTGGGGATGTGATGAAAAACTCCGTTGCAGAAGGCCAGATCGAGATCGCCCGAAGGACGATATTCCCCCAGCAGTTCAAACCGGGCCCGGGGATCCGGATGTTCCCGCCGCGCCACCACCAGGGAACGCGCGGACACCTCGGTACCAATCAAACGCGCGGCCCCGGGCAAGCCCAGCAGCCGCGGCGTGGACGTGCCCGTGCCACACCCAAAATCCATGATCCCGCCGGCGGCGTGCCCCCGTTCGCGCAGGCGTCGCTCCAACCACCGAATGCGACCGTCAGCGAAAAACTCCTTCCCCTCCCCCGACACCCGCAGCCCCCGCTGCAACGCCTCATCGTAATTGTCCGCAAAGGCATCAAACTCCGGATCCAGTTGCGTGGGCAAGCCGGCGGGAGTCGCGGAGGGGGGCGCCGGGGGCTTCGGGTTCATCGACGGGCGAGTCCCAGAATGCTGGTGAACCAGCTGGCGAGGAAGGTTTGGAAGCCGAGGGCCGTCAGAGTCGATCCGGGCAGCACGATGCGCATCGTGCTGGCGTAATCCAGCGAGCCGTACCCCACCGCCCGCCATTGCCAGACCGCCAGCAGCAACAACGCCACCCCCGCCACCATCGCCACCAAACTGACCGTGAGGCCGCGCCCCAAAGTCGCCAGCTGAAAAAAGCGTTCAAACGCCGCATCACGCGGCAGGATGCCCTCATTGACGGCAAACGTCTTGGTGAGCACCGAGAACAGCATGGCCTGCCAGCCGCAGATCAGCGCCAGACTCGCGAACACCAACGTATGCGCATCCAGCACCACCCCGCCGATGCGTACCGCCGGAAGTGCCAGCGCGTACCCCACGACTCCCGCCACGGTCAGCGCCGCGCCGGGAATCAGAAACAACCACCGAGGACTGCAGGCGAGGAAAAAGCGCAAGGTTCGCCAGCCATCGCGGAAGGTCTTCAAATGCGGCGCATGCGCCTTCCGACCGTCGGGATGCAGGGTGATCGGAACTTCCATAATCCGGGCACCCGACAAGCTGCCCTTGATCAACATCTCGGTGGCGAACTCCATCCCGGTGCAGCGCTGATTCAGCCGCAGCCACCAGTCCCGGCGAAATCCCCGGAGCCCGCAATAGATGTCGTGGATCGGCGCGCCAAACATCCAGCGCGCCATCAGCGTGAACATGGGGTTGCCCCACCAGCGATGCAGCAGCGGCATGGCCCCGGGCAGCACCGTGCCACCGCCCCACGGCAAACGACAGCCCTGCACGACATCCGCCCCCGCCCGCAAGCCCTCGATAAACTTCTTTAAATCGGAGAAATCGTAGCTGTCGTCGGCGTCGCCCATGATCACAAAGCGGCCGCGCGCCGCCTCGATCCCACCCATGAGGGCGGCACCATAACCGCGGGCCGGCACCGCCACCACGCGGGCGCCCGCGCTGGTGGCCAGTCCCTGGGATCCATCCGTGCTACCATTGTCCGCCACCAGCACTTCCCCCGACACGCCGAGGTCACGCAAGCACCGAACGGCCTTACCCACACAGGTGGCCACGGTATCCGCCTCGTTGAGGCAGGGCATGACCACCGTCACTTCTAGTTCCACAAGCTCGACCGACATTTACCGCCCATCCTAGAGGCCATTCGCCCTCGCTGTCTAGAAACCTCAGAATCTCCGCCGCATCGGGCGCCGGGCACAGTGTCGAAGTTCGGCCGGCGCGATCCGAAGGTCAGTTCACGGTCGTCACCGCCCCCACCACGTCCCGTTTGGAGGCATCCCCCACGGAGGTGGACGTCAGCAGGCAGGTCTGCACCGAGCCAACCGCCGCCGTGCGTCCCGCCGTGACCACCACCCGCAGCGCCTTGCCGGCACCCGCCGCGAGATTCGCCACGCTATAGGTCCCCGCATTGACCGCCGTGGTAATGTCCGTGCCACCCGTCAACGCGTCATAATACCGGACGGTGAAGGTCCCCGTGGCCGCGGAGCCCTGGACCTTGAAGGAGTCCACCGCCGTGCTGTCGTTCTGCACCATCAAATGATAGGTGACCGCCTTGTTCGGCTTCACGGTCAGGGAGCGGGTTTGCCCGGCAGCCGTCGTGTTGTAGGTGTTGTTACCCAGGTACGACGTGTCCGTGCTGGCGCGCACCTGACCATCCGGCTGCCGGTTCGGTGGCGGCGGCGGCGCGCCACCAAAGACCAGCAGCGTCGCGGAGTACGGCGGCACGGTGTAATTAAAGGCGGAAGAAACGCCGCTGAGCGTCGTAGTCGCCAGGTCCGCGGACCCCACCCCCGTGCGGGCCGCTTCATCCTGCGGAATGCCGTACGAAACCACCGTCGCCGTGGCCGTCGGCGCAAACCCGGTAAGGGCGATCCGGGTGTTGAAGGAATTGGCCGCACTCTTGTTGAGCACCAGAAGCGTCAACGCCCCATCGGCCCGACGGGCGGCATACGCCGACACCCAGGTGTAATCCGAAGTCGCCGCCACGAGCTTGTCGCCACCCCGACCGAAGGACTTCAACAGCTTGGAAACATAAAACGTGGGATACCGGTCCGCCGGTCCGGCCGGAACCGCAGCGTTCACCATCCCGTAATTACCGTAGGCCCGCCACCCATACAGGGACGCGCTGTTATTGTTGCCGGGTTCCTCCCCATTGCGCAGATCCCACCAGACCAGGGCGTTGAATTCCGTCTTCATCGCCGAGCACAAACTATCCGCCAGGAACAACCCGTTCACGAGGCTGGTGGTCTGCTTGCCGGGATTGGAGTACACCGAGTTGTTCTCGGTGCAGGTCAATTCGACCCCTGCCCCGGCGGTACCAAGATAGTCCGTGAGCTGCTGACGGAGATCGGCGGCGTCATTCGCCCACGTGCCGGAGGATTGCAGCAGACCGGCATCGCTTTCGCCGCCCGGACCTTGGGCGTACCGATGGAAAATTAGAAAATCCGGCGCCACGCCGAGGCTCTTCAACGTGGCCAGCAGCACCGGCGTCCACCCGTTATGCACCTGTCCGGTGCGCGGATTGCTCGCGGGATGATCGGTGTAATTCGCGTAGGCGTCCTCGCCCGTCACCACCACGGCCCCGATCTTGATGGTCGGATCCACCGCCTTCATCTGGGTCCAGTAATCCTTGAACCGCAGTGCGTAGGTGTACGGATCGTGCGGCCGCGCCGTGATATCGGTTTCCCAGCCCCCGTAATTCTCGTTTCCGACCTCCCAATATTTGAATCCGTACGCCTTGGTGACATTGGCATACCGCACCCAGTCCGCCGCCTCCGTCGGGGTGCCCGAACCGTAGTTCACCGTGATGAATACCCGCGCGCCCGTCGCCGCCGCAATGGGCGCGAACTGGTTGAAGCCCGTGGCCCACGTCCACGTGTTGTTGCCGGAGGTGTTGGAAAGCCAATGGTACTCATCCGAAAGCGAGCCCCCGGGAAAGCGCAGGGTCTGGGCTCCCATCTCCGTCAACAAGCTCGACGTCGTGGAGGTACCAAACGCCGAATCCCAGACGGCCGCATTCACCCCAAAATGCCGGGCATCGATCGTCCGCAACACACTGCCGGCGTTGATGCTGAGATTCACCACGGACGGCGGCGGCACGGCGATCAGCGACACATCATCCAGGTAATAGGCGGGGAAGTTGGCCCCGGAAATGTCCTGCAACCAGACGCCATCCAGATCCGCGACACCCGCCACGCCGAGCGACGACAACGGAATCCGGATTTGCTGCCACGTATTGGCGGTCAGGGGACCGACGTTCACCGCCGTCTGGGCGACGCCATTCCGTTCGGCCTGCACCTGGAATCGCTGACCGCCGCTCCCGCCATTCACCCAGAAGGAAAGATCGGTATAGCCGGTGGTGCTGAAGGCGTCGTGATGCAGATACACCGCCTGCCACGCGGTACCACTCACACTGATCGACGCCGTGCCCGAGTGCACCGGCGTGGCGGCGGCCAGATTGACCGTGGCCCAGCTCCAGTTCTGCCAACCGCCAGCGAGGGCGTCGGTAAAGATCGGCTGATCGACCTGGGCTTGAACGAGCGACCCCAAAACCACAGCTCCGCCCCAAAGGGAGAGACGAAGGGATCCGGCTAAACTCCTCAGTGCGGGTTTCATTACCGGCCAAGTGATACAGAAAATGCCTACAGGCAATCCCAAAGTGGGGATCTGGAAGCTGGGCGGACCAGGAATCGGGCCCGGACTCCTGAGACAAGGGGACAACGGCGGAGCGATAATGAAGTCAAAACCTCGCGGAATTCACCCCGCGCGTAGGTAGTCGCGATAGCGTCGTGGACTGCGGTTGTCCCCTACCGCTTTTCAATGCGGTGCGGACCTACCCGAGGCATTTACGAAAAACCCCAAGCGACGCCCGCCAGAGATTCGTCCTTTCGCCGCCTATCCGGCTCGCTCGTCCCTTTCCAAAGCGGCAGAGGACTGCCGCAGTCCACGACCTCGCGAAATTTTCCCGCCGCGTCGGCCGTCGTGATACCGTCTTGGACTTGGGGAGTCCTACCGCTTTGCCATGCGGCACGGACACGTCCGAGGCGTACCAAAAAATTCAGCACCAGCCCGCCATATGCACCGATACCCTACCCCTTCCCACCCGGGGTCGCCGGGCAGCCGATTCCCACCCCCACTATTGCCGAGAGACCAAACAGATTTGCCACCACCGAGCAGTAGAAATCAGGATGCCGCCAATGCCCCGCCAAACTCCCCTCTCAAAGTGCAC
>CANIZL010000062.1 GCA_947471985.1 Verrucomicrobiota bacterium
ACCAGACTCCCAAAGCGGCCCTGCCGGTTCTCAGCGGATGAAAATCCGGCGACGGGAGCGCTTGATCTGAAAAAACGGAGCCGGAGGTGGTCGGAAATCGCCCGCCACGGACTCGCCGTAGCTATTTGAACTCACGTTTTTAGGTTCAACAGTTTCTGGGGGCCGGGGTGGCCATCCGGGACGGCGGTTCCGCTGAGGTGAATCGCATGATCTTGGGCACGGATGCGGAGGGAAGCCCGGGGCTCGGTAACAAGGTTGGCATCCAGTTGCAGGATTCGGTCGGCAGCGTGGTCGGCGGCGCTTCGGATGCGGATCGCAATACAATATCTGGGAATGCCCTTATCGGCGTGGAGGTTCACGATTCCAGCGATACGCGGATCCAGGCTAATTTCGTGGGCGCAACGCCGGACGGCCGTCGCAGCTTGCCGAACGGACAGTTTGGCTTGTTGGTGGAACGGGCCGCGAACCTGATCATCGGGCTTAGCAATTCACTCAGTATTTACCATGGGCCGACGGCGATTCAGTTGCAGGGAATCAGCGGCAGCGGCAGCGGCAGCGGCGGGGGACCGGCCGGAAGCTTGACCCATTGCTATATCGGATTGAACGCCGCCGGCGATGCTCCACTGGGTGGGACGGTCGACGGACTGGTGGTGGAAGATTCCTCCGGTTTTGCGGTGGGCGGAGGTTCATTGAGTGGCACCGGGGGCGGTCCGGCAACGCGCAACGTCTTTGCGGGCATCTCCGGCAAGGCCATGAAGATTCAGCGCTCCAGCCATATACAAGTGGGGGCAAATTATGTGGGCACGGATCGCACGGGAAGCATCAGCCTGCCCGTGGGTCTGGGTATTCTTGCCGTGCAGGTACGGGATTTGATCATCGGAACCCCCGAAACGCCGAGCGTGTACAACGGTGAGACGGCGATGCGCCTGCAGAGCGTCGGAGGTGGCGGCGGTGGAGGAAGCGGCAGTTTGGTGAATTGTCGGATCGGTATAAATGCCGCGGGTACGAAGCCGTTCGGGGCCATGATGGACGGCGTGGTTTTGGAGGATTGCTCCGAGTTTTCCATCGGCTCCGGTGGCGGCGGTGGCGGAGACAGCAGTGAAGCCGCGGCGGCGCGCAATATCTTCGCGGGTATAGCTTCGACGGCGATGCAGTTTCTCCGATCAACGAATATTGTGGTGGGCGCGAACTATGTCGGTACGGACGTCTCCGGGAATATCAGTCTTCCGGTGGGCTTGGGAATCCTCGCCCAGCACGTCCGCTCCTTGGTTATCGGCACCCCGGTCTCCCCAAGTGTGTACAACGGGGAAACGGGGATCTGGCTTCAGAGTGTGGGCAGTGGGAGTGGCGGGGGCGGGGGCGGCGGGGGCAGTTTGGTGAATTGCCGCATCGGATTGAATGCCGCGGGTTCGGAGGCGTTCGACACCATGATCGACGGTCTAATTCTGGAAGATAGTTCGGAGTTTTCCATTGGCTTCGCGGGCGGCATTGGTCCGGGAGGTGGGGACAGCAGTGAAGCCGCGGCGGCGCGCAATATCTTCGCCGGGATCCAATCCTACGCGATGCAATTCCTGCGTTCGACGAATATTCTGGTTGGCGCAAACTATGTGGGTACCGACAGCACCGGTGCCACCAGTCTGGCCGTCGGCACAGGCATAGCGGCCGCGCATGTGCGGAATCTCACCATCGGGACCCTCCGATCGGCCAGTATCTATAACGGGGAGACAGCCATGTATTTGCAAAGCGTCGTCGGGGCCAGCGGGAGCGGCAGTGGCAGCGCCAGTGGGGGCAGTAGTCTGGTCAATTGCAGAATTGGATTAAATGCGGAAGGGACCGAGGCCTTTTACAATTTGATTGACGGCGTGGTTTTGGAGGATTGCTCTGGTTTTACCATCGGCCTCGGGGGAGGGGGTGGCTCGGGCGATAGCAGTGACGCGGCGGCTGCGCGCAATATCTTCGCCGGCATCGAAGCGTCTGCGATGCGCTTCCTACGTTCGACAAATATCCAGGTGGGGGCGAATTACGTCGGCACGGATGTCACTGGGAACACGGGATTGGCGGTGGGTGTGGGTATCGCCGCCGAACAGGTGCGCAACCTGGCCATCGGTAGCGTCGCAGCCCTCAGTGTCTTCAATGCGTCCCAGGTTGGGGTCAGCCTGCGACGCGTCGGTCGAACGGTTGCCAGTCTTGATGTTAACCGCCTGATTCATTGTTACCTGGGCGTGCATGCGGATGGAGTCAGCGGCTTTGGTGGCACGGCTGGGGGGGTGCAACTCCAGGAGTGTGAGGATGTACAGTTGGGGGAGGCCGGGAGCGGCTCGGGCAACGTGTTTGGCGGGCTGTCGACGGCCGTGGAAATTGAGCGCTCCAACCGGATTAAGGTGCATAACTCGCGGATCGGGACGGATGCATCGGGCACGCGGCCGATTCGCAATTTGGGTGTGGGGGTCTTGATTTCGGGCACCTCCCATGATGTGGAGATCGGGGGCGAAAAGCTGCGGGAGGGAAACGCCATCGCGCATTGTGCCCTCGCTGGCATTCGCATGGCAGGTAACGGGGACAACGTGTATTTCAAAGCCAACCAGATTTACGGCAATCTGCGGCCGATTGAGCGGTTGCTGAGTGGTCTGCATTTTCCGCGCATCACCCGGGCGTTTCGTGGTAGTACGCATGTTGAGGGCACACTGAATGGTCAACCGGGGGATACGGTGCGGCTGGAGTTTTTCGCCCACCGCCCGGAGGTGCCCACGGAGGGCGAACTCTATCTGGGCGCCATCAATGTCACGTTGAACGATCTCGGGGCAGGGGCCTACAACACGGTCTTTCCCCGATCAGCGCCTGGCGGTTGGCGGGTGGCGTCGACTGCATCCGACTCATTCGCCGGGACGTCGGAGTTTTCGGCCAGCTTGCCGATTAGTGTTGCGCCGGATTCCGATGGGGATGGTTTGCCGGATTTCTGGGAGGCGCGGTTTCCTTCGTGCCTGAATCCCTTCGTACCGGATCCATTGAATGAAGACTGCGATGGTGACGGGTTTACCAATCTCCAAGAATACTTGGCGAACACAGACCCGACGAAGCCGGATTCGTTCTTGCGGGTGGATACCATGACAGTCAGCAACCTGGGCGCTGGCAATCGGGTGCAGGTTTCGTTCCTTGCGGCAGACGGACGTCAGTATGGACTGGACCGCAGTGTTGATTTGAATCACTGGTTGCGAATTGTGACGGTCGTGCCGGATGCCGCGGGGCGAGTGACCCTCGTGGATCTCAATGCCCCGGGAGGCTCTGCGCACTACCGCATCGCTGCGGAATTCCCCTGAGATCGGTTCAATCAGATGGTGAAACTATGGCCAAATTGGGGATCGGTTGAAGGGAACAGTTCGATGTGCCATCCTCCCTATCGTCATGGGATGACAGGCTCAATGTTTCCAAGTCCCGCTCCCGCAGCGTGCCCGGTTCACAATTTTCACAGCAACCTGCCAGGTTCCCCATTCGCCCCCACTGGAGATCGTGCCAGGTTCGCTATCTTCGCCGGATAGGGAGCCAGCCTCAGTATCTTGCGGGCGGGGCATCACCGCTGGTGATGCAGCAGGCGGCGGAGTGAGCTATCGCGGTGGTACTGGTCCGGAACGGGCATTTTTGACCGTTGGCGAGCCCAGTTTGCGGGTCGGCGGTGCACCGGGAGGTACGATGAGACCTGCCATGTGCAGAGCCCGCCCCATCCGGCCTTGGGGTTTCGCCGGTTCGGCCGGTTGAAGGTTGGGTTCTTTGGCCTGTCAGCCGATGGCGGCGACGCGCAGGTCGCGGAAGACGCTGATTCCGGGGAGTGGCACACCTCGGATGGGGCGGGCCCCATCCTTCCGCTTCGGGCTGAAGCGGTCCCGAAACCGAATGAACTGCTGATCCACAAACTCCCGCGAACCCAGAATCACTCCATCGCTGAAATGCCGTATCCGCAGGCGCAGCACTTGGCCCCCGCCCAACTCGCCCCCCCGCGCCAGTTCGGCGCGGATCGTGTCCGGGTCCAGGACCTGTTTGTCGCTCGCATTCGCGGAGCCGGCCGTCACGAAGAGGAGGCACCGGTAGGCGGCCGCCGCCGCCGGCCAGTCCTGGGGTTCCAGGAAGCTCATCAATCCCTGCTGGATCATGCGGTTGCCCACCAGCGCAGCGGCGTAGCCGCAGTGGCGGTAGTCCTTCGGATCCGAGACCAATCCCGCTCGCACGGGATTCAGATCAATGTACGCCGCCAACGTTTTCAAAGCGGTCGGGGAATCCTCCACTAGAAGACTCGTAAAGCGTTCGGCCCACAGGGTACCGAAGCGCTCGTTCCGTTCGTTGTACCACCGGCTGAAGCTCTGCTTGAACTCCTTCATAAAGGCCGACACATCCCCCTGACGCGCTTCCACCGACGCCCGGATGGTTGCATCGATCTTCCCCCGTCTGTTTTAAGCTCTCCTGCGCCAGCACGGTCCAGACGCCCTGCGGGCCGTAGAACGCCGTCAGCTTCTCCAGCAGGGCCTCCTCGGAGAGTTCGGTCGGTGGAGGGATCCGCACCAGCAGGTGGAAGTGATTGGACATCATGCAGTAGGTCAGCACCTCCACACCGCAGAAGCGGGCTAGAGGCCAGAGGAGCTGGACCAACTTCTCCTTCCCCAGGTCATCCAACAGCATTTGCCCGCCCACAATCCGTGAAAGGCAGTGATACACCGCCGTCTCCCCGACCGGTTTGATCCGTTTCAGTCTCATGTTGTTCTTCGTGATGTTTGCGGACCCCACCCAACGGGGCGGGGTTCCACGCCCTGCTACGAAGATTTTGGGCAAGTGTTACAGACTTTCTTTCAGGGAGCCTGCGACCATCTCCAGAGGCCGGGAATAGGAAGCCTGGTACGCTATCGGACGGGCTACAGATCAGTGAACCTGCCACCCAATCTGGCGCGCGTGGGGGAATAGGGAGCGTGGTACCACTTGCTGGTGGCAGTGAACCTGGCACGGGTTTATTGCCGTACAGGGAACTTGGCACTTTTGGGGGTAACTATGAACCAGGTACCTTGGCGTGCTTTCGCGGATAGCGGGGGGCGCGCTTGGCTGCGCGTGGATTCGGTGGGGGCGTTAGAGCGTTTTGAGGTAGGTGATCAGGGCTTCCAGTTGATCCTCGGCGAGCACGCCTTCATAGCTGGGCATTGCCGTCTCCGAGTCTTGGAAACCTTGGACGATCCGGGCAGCGGGGGCTTGGATCGATTCTCGCAGGTAGGATTCGGTGGCGGGAATATGCGTGCCGTCCGCCATCGTCACGGTGCTGCCAAACAGGCCTTTCCATGTCGGGCCCACCTTGCCCAGGACGGTGCCGTCGGTCGAGTGGCAGGCACTGCAGCCCATGAGTTCCGCCACCCGCTTGCCCGCTCCCGCTGTGGCTGGGACGCGCACCGTCGGGACTCCTGATCGCGGCGTTAGATCGATGGTGAGGTTCTCGAATCCCTCCGCCGTGGAATCGAAGGGCGCCAATTCCGAAGGTGTCAGATAGGCGTTTTGTGTGAAGGGTTGGCCCGCTGCCGTCTTGAGTTGCCATCCGACGCGAAGTTGCATGGCGGGTTTCATCCCCGGGATGCCCAGGAAGACGCACTTGCGATCCTTCGAGAGGTAGGCACTGCTGGGGATCTGAGTTTCTTGTCCCTTGCTGCCGTCCAACTTGAAATGCGGAGAGCCATAGCCGGACGTCCGCCGATAATTCCAATGTTCCGCAATATAGTTCCCCGGATCCCGCGCCGTGCGTTCATCGAGTTTGACGTCAAAGCAGAGGAAAATACCATTGGTCAGGGCGATTACTTCCCTGGGTAGGGTGGCAGGGGCGCCGGTGTAACGCAGACGCCCTAGCCCACTAATTTGCGGTGCGGAGGAGCCGAATATTTGGAAACCGGTGAAGTAAAGCTGACCGTCGATCGGATTCACGGCGCCACTCATCGGTGGGAAATTTAGGTCGCGTGTGACGCTGACGACAGCGGCTTGCGTGGGGGATCGTTGCGGATTGCTCAAGACCGCGAAGATCTCCGGCCGGTAATAGCCGAAATGAATCATCGTCTCGTTCAGAGGGCCCATGCGCGCGTCCACTAACCACGCCTGGCTCGCGCCCGAGGCGTTCACTGGGTAGGGAATCCAGACCCAAGGCTCCGTGATGGGTGCCGGGTACTTTTCCTCGGGAAGGAGGCTACTGAGAAAACCGTGGAATTGGTTCTCCCGAATGAGATGGATCGGAGTGGCTGGTACATAGTGTCCTTGTTGGTCGCTGGCCGTGATCACGCCGCTCCGGGGATGAACGCCAAGGTATGGAGCCCGCAGCCCCCGGGCGATGACGTGCGTGGACTGACCGTCGGGAGCAATGCGAAGTATGGCACCATTGTCCTTACCCAGATGCGACATCTGGATGCCGCCTTTGGCGAGCAGAAAGGAACCGTCCGGCGCCAGCTTCAGGGCCTGCGCATATTCACGGGTTTCGGCGGTTTGCCCGAAGGCATTACTGAAAAGTTGGTGTACGTCCGCCTCCTTGTTTCCATCGGTGTCCCGCAAGCACCAGAGGCCGTTGCGATCAAAGACAAAGATCTCGCCGTCACGGATCACCAAGCCTTGGGGTTCGTGCAACCCCGACGCGAAGCGGTGCCAGCGTACTTCACGAAGTTCCGCACCCAGTCCATCGATCAACCACACGTCACCGTCGAAGGTCACGGCGGCCGCCCGGCCGTCGGCGAAAAAGGCGAGGTCCGCCAGTCGCACATTACGCCGCCAGGGGTTATCCACCGGCAGCTGCAGAGAATCCACTTCCCACGCATTCGTGCCAGACGACATCGTCCACGACGTGGTGATTTCCTGTGGCCAACGCGTGGAGGGAAGCGATGGCGCCGCGCTCCGCGGAATTGTTCGATCAAAGGCGGTCCGATCGGGGCCAAGGGATACTCGGAAATCCAGCGGGATTTCCATGGCGGGAAGCTGGACCGCGTAGAAGCCCTCGGGGCGGTTTATCAATTCGAGGCTGCGGATGTCTTCGGGCGTCGAATCAGCCAATTCCACTTGGATGTTGGGTGTGAGGTCTCCGGTCGTCGAGCCCAGCAGCAACCACAACGGATGTGGTACGCGGTTGAGATGGAACTGCCGCTGCACTCCGCGACGCCCCCTTTCCGGCACGGCGCGGACGACCTCGGATACCAAGACGCCATCGATCTCGTACTCGAGTTGTACCCCGGCGTCCAGCAGGCGCACGGCGCGGAATTGTCCGGCGGCTTTCGGGAGTGGGCCTCGCCCCACCTCGGCGGCATCCGGGCCGGGCTCCCTCGGATCGGTCAGTGAAAATGCCGGGCCGATCTGCCATCCCGGATAGATTCCATTCAGCAGCCACGGAGTGCCGAGAATTCGGGGCAGATCTTCCTGTCCTTCCCGGGCCTTGGTGCCCGGGGATTTGTAGGAAATGCGGGACATCGACGTGGCGGAAACTCCGGCGCCATACCAAATCGCCGACATGCGGAGAAGTTCCGTATCGAAGCAGGCCCAATGATTGTTCCCGAGATTTAGAATCAATCCCCGGGGAGTAAGGTTGTTCGTGGCGGGAGCCCGGCCCACGGTGCGGGCATCCAGGGATGACGAATAAAAGGGGAAATCCGCTTCCACAAAATCCGCCCACTGTGCCGGTGTCGGCGCGGCGGGAACCGGTGATGGTTCGGCGGCGAGGCTGGCCTTTCCCCAACGAAACACCGCCAGGAGAATCACCATCCGAAGGAATTGCGACGCCGTCATGGCTGGCTCAGGGATAGAAACCATGGCGTGCTGGCAAGGCCGCCCCAACTGGACGGATCGTGATTGGCGAGGAAAATTCGGCGCAGCGTTTCATCGTAGGGCACGAGGGCCGTCCAGAGCGTGCCGGGGGAATTCTTCCAGCGGGGATCGGCAGCCTCGCCGTCGATCCGTTGGAATCGCGCTCCCTTCATTTGCTGGTTCCACATATACTCCCGGTTGGTGGCGATGAGGCGGTCAATATCCGGGCGTTGAAAGCTCAGCCGATGCTCAAAGGCATCCACGATGCCTTCGACGTCGATCTGATAATAGCCGCCATTGGGATGAACTCCGACCCAATGCCGTGGTGAGCCGTCGGGGCGGTAATCCCACGGCCCGGCGGGATCCCAATAATTCCAGACGGAATATTTTCCGCCGTCGCGAGTGCGGAGGCGTGATTTGAGAAGTTCAAACCAATGCCCCGCCCGCTCTTGGTAGACTGGCTTGCGGGTGACGTCGTAGAGCGCGAGCAACCAGCGGGCGATGTGGTTTTGCTTATTGGCCGGGTGCGAAAAGCCGGTCGATTTCCGCGTGGCGTATCCCGCGGACCAGGTATTCGATGGGCGGCTGATTCCGAAGGTGGGCACCACCCAGAGGCCGCCCCCTTTGACTTCGCGCCAGCAATCGCGGCTGTCCCATTTTAGGAAAATGCGCTCCGCCAATTCCAAGTAAGACCGCGCCCGTTCACCCCACGTCGCGTGCAGTGCGGGGGTCTGGGAAATCTTCTTCGCCATCAGCACGATGGGCCGGAGCAGCATGGCTTCGCCCAGCAGACTGTCCGCTTGGTACTCAGGAGTTTCACCGCCACTGCCATCCCCTTTGGGCCAGCCGGGGTAACCGTCCAGCTCCACCACCGCCCGACGAAGAATCGCGTCGGTCCAGTCCACGAACTGCTCCACCCACCGTCGATCCCGCGTGGCCAGGTATCCGTAGTAAAAACCATTGAGAAACGGACTCACCAACCAGCCGAGTTCCTCGCCGAGTTCGGTGTCGGCGTAGCGTCGTTGTGATTGATCTGTGATATTCTTATTCCAACGTGTCAGCCAATCGGGCGGTGCCGCCGGCGGTCGGGCGTCATCGGCGCAGACCAAAGCGGTTCCGCCATTACCCAGTGCCGTTGCCAGCCACAGGGTGTTGGTGGCGAGTCCGCCCACAAAGGCGCGACGGGAGAGGACAGGGGACATGACGCCGGCCAAACTAGGCGGATTCCCCAATGATTTGAAAGATCCGAAGTGGGAGTTTTCCAGCCACTGGGGATTTCCAGCCAACCGGGGTACGCCCGCACTGGCGGCGGGAGGCGATCTCCTACTTCTCGGACGCCTTACCCGAGCTGACTTGGCGACTGCTCCCGTTGCCTTCGTCGTAGTAGGTGACGCCATCGACTTCCTTGATGGTGACGTACTGGCTCCAGTCCATCCAACCCAGACGGCGTTTCGCTTCGAGCTTGCGTTCCTTGACTTCGGGCGCCGGGCCGGTATCCGCAACCAGCGCTTCCCGCAATACGCGGCCGTCCATCGGTTCCTTCGGCTTGATCCCGAGCAGGTGCAGAATGGTGGGGGCCAGATCGACGTTGCCGCTGGGGATCTCACTATAGAGTCCCTGCTTGAGATCGGGGCCCCGGCCGACCAGCGTGTTGTTCATGTCGTAGCGACTTAATGACCCGTGCGTCCCGGTGCCGCGCGCGCCGCTGGTGGCCACGATCATGCCCGGCGCTTCGAATTCATTGACCTCCGGGGACCAACGCATGGACACCACCAGATCCGGGCCGCGGCCGTCGGTGGGATAATGGACCGCGGAGAGTGGGAAGGTGCCTTCGATGGGCAGGCGTGAAAACAGGACGCCGGTGAAATCGCTGGTCTGCAGGACTTCCGCCGCTTTGCGGATCACGGATTCGGTCCGATCCGTGACGTAAATCAGCGCCGCACCACCCAGGGGTACGACGAGCACATCGCCGGCTTCCGCGTTTTCGAGTTTGGAAAAAGCGTTGAGGTTCGCGCGTTTCAGGGCGGCGGTGATGTCGGCACTGCGGGAGGTGCTGGAAAACCCGTGATCCGAGACGACGAACAGATCGGTCTTCTCGTAGATGCCGCGTTCTTTCAGAGCCCGGATGACTTCGCCGAGATTCTTGTCGCTGGTTTCGATGGCGGTGAGGGATTCGGGGGCGCCGACCGCCTTCGCGTGCTGGGTCAGGTCGGGATCACTCAACCACAGCAGCGAGTACCGGGGAACACCGCGTTTCCAGAGGCCCTTCGTCAAAGCCCGGGTGCTCCAGTTGTCGGAGGCGACGTTGGGGGTGGTAAAGGTGTCCGGGAAAGCCTTGTCGTCGTTGGCGCGGTTCATGGCATCGGTCGCGGCCCGGGGCAGGGGCAACCCGCGGCCGATGGTCACCGAATTGCTGTGCGCGGCGGTGTCCGTGCGGCGCAGTTTCCGATCGTGCAACAGGGTTACACTTTTGGTGCCGACGACGAAGGTATGGTGGCCGGCGTCCTGGATTTGCTCGGCAAGGGTATCGACCGCCAGATAGCGGCCACCCGAAAGCATGTCGGCCCGCCGGATGGTATCGAGCACTTCGGAGGCGACAGCGGATTGGGAATTCAATTCCTCGCGGAAATCGGTATTGGCGAGGATGCCGCTGTGTCCGGGGTGGGTGCCGGTGGCGAGCGCGGTGCCGTTGACGATGGTGGTGCTGATGAAGACCGGATGATTGCGGCGGAAGAAGACGCCGTTCGTCGCGAGGGAGTAAAGGTTGGGTGCGTATTGCGGAGTGATGAAGTCCGGGCGCATGCCGTCGAACACCACGACGACCACATGCTCGGCGGTCCCGGCGGCGGCGACCGACGGGACGGCTCCGATCCACAAGGCGGCGGCCAGGACGGACGCGGCGAGCGCCGGGCGGAGCCCGCCGGGAGACATCGGTGACAAAGTGCCGATTGGTTTCATCGAACCAGCAGATTGACACCGCTTTCGCCGGTGAACAGGGCGAGACGGCCCGGGATCGGAAGATTTAACCCGACTGTCACGCAGCGCTGCGTCGGCCCTTACTTCAAAAGAGTGCGATCAAACGCCGGAGCGGTCTGAATTTCCTTTTGCGCCAGCAGGAAGGCTCGGCGCTCGGTGACGAAGCGCCGAAGGGACTCGAGATTGTGGTCGAGTTGCGCCATGGCGGACTGTGGATCTTCGCCGCGGAGCTGGGCGCGCACACGAACTTCCTCCCGAACGCGCTCACCCATTGCGTTGATCGCGACGTGCATCTTCGCCTCGGAGAATTCCGTGCCCAATAGTTCCTTGATGCGGGCGGCGTAGAGGCGACGGAAATCGGGATTGGCCAACAGGGGGCCGGACATGTATCCGGGCGGCCGCCACCATTCCATGCCGGGACGGCGGATCGTTTCGAAGAAGGTCTTGGGCGGCGGGCGATTGCCCCACCCGGGCGGCGTGTCACCGGCGGCTCCGTAATTCATCGGGAGTGTGGCAAAGACCGCGTTTTCACCCACGACATCGTGGAAGCCCATCGCCTTGTCCTGATCCCAGGGGTACAACTCCCATTTGCCGGTGCCGTTCACATCGTGGTAGGCGAAGTGATTGTTCATGAACCCGTCCCAGTGGGCGAGCAGGGAATTGACCGCGAAATAGGTCATTACCTGTTCTACATGGAAGTGACGCCGAATGACGTCCCACTGGGCCCGGCCCTGAGTGGCACCCAGTTGTTGGATCAATTCCTCCAGGTCGGTGTGGCCGGTCGCTGGCTGCGTCTTTTTCTCGTAGAGCTCGGTGAGGGTTTGTCCCTGCCAGCCGAGCTTATAAAGGTTGCCATCGTCCCGGAGGTGATTGCGGCGGAGGAAGGCCTTGTTGGGCTGTTCGCAGACGAGGTGGTAACCGAGCGGCTGGGAGTCCACCTGCAGGCGCACAAAATCCACCAGGCTCGCGGCATTGCCGGCCCGCCGGTAGAAATCGAAGGCCAATGGTTCGGCCAGGACAAAGCGGTCGTTAAATTCGTAGATCAGATTGACGACGGTCATGTCGCGGAGCGGCTGATCCCGGTGCAGGTGTACTTTCCAGCCGGCCTTACGATCCACCACTTCGACGAAGTCGTAGAGCTGCGGCGCACCCCCAGGGGAGTCGGCCCAGATGAGGGCGCTTCGGCCATGGACCGCGGTTTCGCTGGCCGCCGCCTTGCGGGGTTGGCGGAAGAGCATGGCTTCATCGACGATCTTTCCCAGCGACTCCAGTTCCGGTTCGGACAGGATGGCGGTGAGTTTTTCGCGGAAGGACAGCTGCAGCTTCTCCACCTTTTCCTGGAAGGCCTGCCGGGAGGCGTCGTCGGTGAATGCGGTCTTGGCCGGCTCGCGCAGGGCATTCCGTTGTTCCAGGAACTGCTGGAAGAATTCCCGCAACCGGGGGAATTTCTCCGCGCTGGCATTGGGACCGAGGGTTACCGCAAAGAACTGCATTTCGAAATTGACCCACGATTTTAGCATGAGCTCGGGATCGAATCCCCGGGAGGCGGCGGCGGGTGGGCCTGCCTGCCATAGCGCGACCCATTTCGCTTGGGCCGGATTCAGGTGCGGGCGGAGCAGGGCGGCGGTATTGCTTCGGAAGCTCCGGATCGTGGCGTCCACGGCCGCGTCGCGACCGGTGAGGGATTCGGCATCGATGATCGCGCGTACCCGTTCATTGCGGTCCGAGAATTGGGTGAGAAAGATCGGGTGGAGTTTTCCCATTTGCCCGGTCTCGAGGGCGTTCGTCAGGGCCAGGCCGGACCACAGCGTGTAGAGGTCGGCATCGTTCCGGAATTTGGTCTGGAAAGCCCAGCGCAATTGGTCCTCCGGGGACCATTCGCCATTGCGATTCTGCCGCCCGCCGCCCGGGGATGGATTCAGGACCCAGGCGAGCGGGATTTTCCCGGGGGTGACGTTGGTATGGACGAGGATGGAAAACGCCGGACGCAGACTATGGGCGGCCGGCAATGAGCGCACGGCCCCTTGGGCGTCGATCGCTTCCACGCGCAGGCGGATCACCCCGAACGGCGGGGCGGCGGCGCCTGGAAGGCTTCCGGTATAACGGCCCGTCGCCCCCGGAGTTAGCGGAATCCGTTTTTCCGGACTTTCAGCCCCGGCCGTTAATACCCGGTACAGCACGGCCACCGTGCGAACACCCGCCGGGGCGTCGATCCGCGCCTCCAACGGCACGGGTGTTCCGGGAGCTAGGGTGCCGGGCCCGAATTTGAACTCATCAATTACCGGTGGCAGGGTTGCCTGGTAGACGCTGTTGGTGGCGCCGGGCGTTCCGCCGGGACGTTCGCCGTTCGGGATCACGGGCGACGCGGCCCAATTATTGGGTGAATTCCCCGGGGCCGTGGGACAAATCCGTTCCAGCGAAGCGGAATGACCATCGGCTTCGACCGGCCAGGGCGAGCGATCGGCAAACTTCACGCTGTCGACGACCTCCCCGGCGGCGTTCTTGAGATCGATCTGTTCGCCCTTGGGTTTGAGGGTTTTCTCAAAGACCGCCGAGGGAGCCTTGCCGTACGCCTGCTGAAAAACAGCAGCGTTTCGGGAGACCACCAGGAAGGCCCCGGGCGCGAGTCGCGTGCCGGCGGGAAAGTGGAATTTGATCCCCTTGGCCAGGGACCACCCTTTGAGATCCACCGCCTCGTTGCCGTTATTGAACAACTCCACCCATTGCAATTCCGTGAGGTCCTGGGGCGCGTGATAAAATATCTCGTTAATGACGACGTGGGCGCCCGCCGGGAGCGACAGCAGCGAGGAGAGGCCGACAGCAGCCAGCAGGAGCCGGAGATTCATAGAAGTTGGGCGTTTGGACCACCTGGACGGAGAAATGTTGCGTAATATCCCGAGAAAGTGTCCCGGGGCCGTGGCGTGTTCTGGAGAGGGTCGCCGTTGCGGATAGTCCGTCAACCATTGCCTGGGCGGACTCATGACCGGATGCGGCGGTGGCACGGACGTCCGGCCCTCCTCAAATTGGTGGCCCGAAGAGGCGGGATAGAATGGAAGGCGAAGAAATAGTCGCCGATCGCAGACCCACGTATCCGGATTGCGAAGAAACTTATATCCGAATCCAACCCTCCCCTTTCAGCCACCGTTTGATTGCTATTACCCCTGACGTACCAACGGCAAGGGATAGGCGCGGATGACGAAGTATGGCGCCCCCGCTGGGCCTGCGATTAGATGGCGCCCTCGGGTAATTGGCCCCCGCTGGTTTCGTGAGGCTTGGTGGTCGCGGGCAGACGGACCGTCAACCGGGTTTCTTTCCCGTGCTCCGATTCGAATTCAATGGTTCCGCCGTGGGCGGTTACGATCGATTTGGCAATACTCAGGCCCAGGCCGCTCCCCTCAACTTTTGCCTGGGCATTTTCCCCACGGACAAACCGTTCAAAAACCCGATCCGGGGAGCCGGCCGCCACACCGACTCCGGAATTCGTGACGCGCAGCTCGGCGTTCCCCGCCGCGTTGCGCAGAGCAAAGCGAATGAATCCTCCGGACCAATTATACTTCACCGCATTGTCGGTCAGGATCAGCAGGAGCTGGCGCAGGCGATGACGATCGCCATTCACCTGCACATCCTGGCAGGGATCCAAGGTCACGGTGATGCCGGCCGATTGGGCGAGGATCTGGGCATCTTCGACGGCTTCGCGAACCAGTTCCCCCAGTTCGGTCGGTTGGTGCTGCAGGGTCAGGGCGCCGGCGTCGGCCCGGGTCAGCAACGTGAGCGAGTCGACGATCTTGCCGAGCCGTTCGATTTCTCCGAGTTGACTCTCCATCCACTGGCGCTGGTCCGGGGGCAGCGCATCGCCGTCGCGCAGAGCGCCGTCCAGTTGCCCCCGCATGACGGTCAGGGGGGTCTTGAGTTCATGGGAGGCTTGCAGGGTGAATTCGCGGATCTGTTGAAAGGAACGATCCAGCCGGGCGGTCATGGTGTTGAAGCCCGCCGTCAGCTTGTCCACCTCGTCGCCATTCAGCGTGCGGGGTATCGGTTGGTGGAGATTGTGGGTATCGAGTTCCTCGACCGCCCGGGTGAGCGTCCGCAAGGGGACCAGGACACGATGCAGCCACCACCAACCACAGCCCAGCAGCACCGGGACCAGTCCACAAAAGATGACGGCCGACGCTTCCGGGGCGGTATCCTGGTGAAGGTCCGGCAGTCCCTTCGCGGCGTACTCCGCCGGCTCTTCGACAAACTCGTGATAGCCCAGCCACGCCACCATCACGACGCTGAGGGCAGCGACGACCGAATAACCGACGGCAATTTTTCGGAGAATGGTCATAAGGGTTCCTTCATGGTATAGCCAACGCCCCGGACGCTGTGGAGCAGCTTGGCATCGGTCCGGGTGTCGATTTTCTCCCGTAATTTGCCGATATAGACGTCGATCAGATTTGTGCCGGGGTCGAAATCGTAGTCCCAGACCTTTTCGAGGATCATGGCCCGGCTGCATACCCGACCGGCGGAGCGCATGAGGTATTCCAGCAGCCGGAACTCGCGGGCGCTCAATTCAATTTTACGATCCCCCCGCAGGGCGACAAGCGTGGTGGTATCGAGGGTCAAGTTGGCCAGCCGGAGTGTGGGATTGCCCGCCGGTCCGCCGCGGCGAAGCAGGGCGCGGACGCGGGCGATCAATTCGTCCAAAGCAAAGGGCTTGGGCAGATAGTCATCGGCTCCGGCATTCAGGCCCTCCACTTTCTCATTCACTTCGCCTCGAGCGGAGACCAGCAGGACCGGGGTCCGGTTGGCCCCCGCCCGAAGTTGCCGGACCACGCTCAAGCCATCCCGGCCCATCAGCATGATGTCGAGGATCACGGCATCGAAGGTGGTGGCTTTGATCGCGGCCAGGGCTTCGTCACCGTCGGCCAGGATATCCACAACGAACCCTTCCTCCTTCAGGGCCTTGGCAATAAAGGAGGCGGTCTTTTTGTCGTCTTCGACGACCAGGATGCGCATGGTTCAGCATTCGCCAGCGGGGCTACCGCTCGCCAGTTATTTACCTCGGCCGGATCTGGGGAGAGACCTGGCTCGTGATGATTGGGGGGAGGTGATTGCCTGCCGACTTGGGCGCGGCAATCGGGCCGGATTCAAGGCGCGCCACCGGTGCCCCCAGCACCCGGGGTTTCGGGTGGCAGCGCCCAGGTGACTTGATACCAGCCGAGGAACATTTCGTCCCAGGATTGCTCGCCCCAGTGCACGGTTTTCTGGGGATCAGGATTGGCCGGATTGCGGGCGGAATTGTCGAAACCGCCGGTCAACTGCACCCAGGTGCCGGCCTTGATGGGGGTCGGTTGGGCGAGGACGTAGCTGTGCTGCCAGTTGAAATCATAGCGGGGGATGGACGCAACGGTCTCGCGATGGCCGTCGGGCCGGAGGATGTCGAACTTCATCCATCGTCCCCGCAGGTGCATGTGCGGGGTCACGGCATGCAGGACGGCGTCTTTTGGAAAGCAGTGGAAGCCTTCGATGTCCTTCGCGGCATCACCGGGGGGGAGCTCGAATTGGTAATTAACGACGGGAACGCTTTCGTAGCGATGGGTGGGACGCTCCTTGAGCAGGTAGAGTCCGATTTCTGAATCATCCGTCTGCTCGCTGCCGCAGGTGGTGTAATGGATTTCCAGGTCAAATTTTGCGTTCTTGGGCAGGAATTTGCCGGCGCCCTTTGGAAACGGGGCCTGGGTGGATCCGGGGGCCCAACCGACGAACATCTCATTTTCGCCCAGATGATCCTTTTGTCCGCCTTCCTTAATGCGGCCGATGATGTGGTGGACGACCTTGCGATTGCCGGGTTTCACGTAGGTGGCGCCGACCCAGCCGGCGTTCGAGTTGCCGGCGTAGACTTTGATGTGGCGGTAATCGAGAACGCCGGTGGCGGGAATCTTCTGGGTGGCGGGAAGCTTGAGCACGATGTCCGGGGTGCCGAGCGGCCATTCCGGGGGTACCGGTACGTGGAGGCTTTCGAGCGGATCCGCGCCTTCGCCGCGGGGGGCTCCCTGATTGACCCAACGGAGGAGAGTTTGAGCTTCGGCGACGGTGAGGGAACTGTCGTTGGAAAACTTACCCAGATGAGGATCGGCGTCCCACGGGGGCATCCGGTGCGTCAGGAGAACTTCCTCGATCATGGAGGCCATGCCTTTGACCTTGCGATACGAAGTCATGGCCCAAGGTCCAACGTTACCTGGGCTATGGCAGGAGACGCATTTGGCGGTCAGGAGGGGGACGACTTCTTTGACGTAGTCGACGGGAGTCGAGTCCGGTCCGTTGCCCCCTTCAAAATGAATGACGCAGCCGTGGGCGGTGGTGCGGGGGGTGGCAATGGGGCGTTGAGCGAAGAAACTTTCCAACGCGGAATCCAAATAACGCTCTGTGGGGGCGGGCTTGGCGGCGCCTTCAACCCATTGATCGTCAATGGCGCCACGGTAAATGACGGACCAATCGCGCGTGCGGATGACGATGGTTTCACCGGTGCGCTTCACACCGAGGTGCCGCGCCACGCCCTGCGTTTCGTCTTTGAGAATGGGCAGGTGCCAAATACCCAGTTCGTAGGCCTCCTTGGTGATGCTGCGGCGGTCGTCGGCCGGACTGGCGTTGACGAGATAGACCCCGACTCCCTTGCTGCCCCAGCGGGTTTGCAACTCGCGGAGTTTCGGGGCGCATTGCCGGGCGACGGGACACTCGTTGGCGGTGAAGAACAGCACCACGACCTCGCCGGGCAGGCGGTGTAATTCCTGCATGTGTCCGCGCTGATCGAGCAGGGCGAAGTTGGATACTTCGTCGAGTCGTGCTTCCGCGGCCGTTGCGGCAGAGTTGGCAGCCAGAGCGGTGACGAGAGCGAGGATCCACGGATGGAGCCGTGGGGGAACCCATGCGGCGATCGACGGCCGACGGGCCGACGCTTGGGTGGAGCTGTCCGACAGGGGTGAATGCCTCATGAGTGATAACCAGTTCACGCGGCCTAGGATTAGCGGAGGTCCCCGGAGGGTGCGAGGTGAAATCGCTCGGAGAAGGGAACTTTGTGGTGACGTCGGGGCAGCAGAGCCCAGGGCATCCCCGGCGTCCGCCTTCGTTGATCCGCTTTGGCCAACAGTGAACCTGGCACGCTGGACCGTGACACCGAACCTGACACCGAACCTGACACCGAACCTGACACCGAACCTGACACCGAAAATCGCTTGGCCAGACGCTGGCGGTGGGGAGGTTGTCCCGTTTTGGTGTTGTGGTGGGGATTCCTTGATGAAAACGCATCGTTGTTATGGAAGATTGGCAATTGCTCGAAGATTTCGCCGAACACCGCTCTGAGGCGGCGTTCACTCAACTGGTGGAACGTCATCTGGGACTCGTCCTGGCAGCTGCCCGAAGGCAGGTGGGGGATGAGGCTGAAGATGTGGCACAGGCCGTCTTCCTGTTGCTGGCCCAAAAGGCCGGGACCTTGGGACGGAAGGTGGTGCTTTCGGGCTGGCTCTTTCGCACCACCCACTTCGTCGCGACCCGGGCCTTGCGGTCCGAATACCGGCGGCAACGACGCGAACAGGAGGCCTACACCATGCAAGAAAATCAAAATCAGGAAACCGGAGGGAACCTCTTTGCCCGCGCGCTCGATGAGAATCTGGCGCAGTTGGGCGAGACGGATCGCAATGCCTTGTTGCTGCGGTTCGGGGAAGGTCGCAATCACCGGGAAGTCGGTGCCGCCCTCGGATTGACGGAGGAAGCGGCGAAAAAGCGTGTCAATCGTGCCCTCGAGCGGCTGCGGGTCGCGCTGGCGGGCAAAGGCGTCGCCCTCTCCGTAATGCTGCTGGCTTCCGGGCTGGCCGAGCGGTTGGTGGCGGCACCGCCGACGGGGATGGCGGCGACAATTTCGCAGCGTGCCGTATCCGGAGTGATCCCCGGGGGTGTGGCCGTGGAACTGGCGCGGCAAGTCCACCGGGCGTGGTTCTGGGCTCGGCTCAAGTTCGCCGCCGCGGTCGTGGGAACGGTGGCGCTGGTGGCCAGTCTGTGGATGGTGATGGGAAGCAAGCCTGGGGTCCAGGGCCGGGGCTCCGGCGTGGCGCCCGTTGCGGACGGGGGGCGAAAAGTACCGGCGGGCCCGGCGGGCCGGGCTGTGCCGGTCGGTGAGTCGTTTCGCTTGCAGGTCGTGGCGGCGGATTCCGGTGAGCCGATCCCGGGAGCGAAAGTGTTGGTTCACGGGGCCACCGAGGTGGAGGACACACTCGGAGCCGCCGGCGAATTGGTGACGGATGATCAGGGCGTCTGCCACGTCCCGCTGCCGGCTGATTCCCTCGTTTTTCTGAATGTGGGCGTGAACGCGGCGGGTTGGGAGAACCGGTATTACAACTGGGTCGCCTATTGGGATCCTCCCCGTCCGGCGGGTTTCGAATTGAAGCTCCAGCGCGCCGAGACCGTGGGCGGTCGTTTGGTCGATGCCCAACAACGTCCGGTGCCGGGGGCGGTCGTTCGCGCGGAAGCCTGGGTGCCCGATCTTTCGGGACGCGATCCCGACCCGGATCGGGAGCCTACCTATTTTGGCGAAGCCGTACCGGTCGGGGTAACCGACGCGGAAGGACGCTGGGTCTGTACGACACTTTCACCCGGGCAGGGGCAGGTTCGTTTTGAATTCACGCACCCGGATTTCGTGGCCCAAACACTGTCGGTGGATCGGACCAAGGATGCGGCGGCGTGGTCGGACCTGCGGGGGCGCCGGACGGTTACGCCGCTGACGGCGGGAGCGCTCGTGCGGGGCCAGGTCGTCACTCCGGCCGGGGCGCCGGTTGCCGGCGCACGCATCGCGCTCCGATGGGACGATCCCGGTGTGATCACCGATACGGAAGGGCTCTTCGTGGTGCGTTCCCTGCCATTGGGTGAGCAGACGCTGATGGCCACCCTCGACGGATTCGCGCCCAAAGCCTTTGTGGCGGAGGCGGGTGGCTCGGCGGCGCGCGTGGCACTGGAGCCGGCGGGAATCTTGCGATTACGCATCGTGGATGTGAATGGGCAGCCCATTCCCTCGGTGCGGGTGAGCCTGGCGCCCCAGGACGATATGGCGAGTCAGCTCGGGCTCGGGCTGGTGGGTTGGGAGGCCCGCACGGATGCCGAGGGCCGGGTCACGTGGCGGGGGGCGCCGCCCGGACAGAATCTCCGCTATGCAATACACCGGCCGGGCCAGGATTCAGGTGCCTGGACCCCAGGGCGATGGATTGCGGACGGCTCGGAACACACCGTGACGCTTCCGTCGGCGCTGCCGCAACTTCGCGGCGAAGTCCTCGATGCCGCGACGGGTGCACCCATCCCTCGGTTCAAGGTCCTATTGGGTTATGGTGATGCGGTTTACTACAATTTTGCCCGGGATGCCTTTCGGTATGGATACAACGGTCGGTATGAACTGGGGTCCATCAGTCGCGGTGACGAACTCGTTCGGGTGGAAGCGGAGGGCTATGTTACGGCGATCGGCGTTTTGAAGTTGGGCTCTGCCGGGGAGGTTCGATGCGACTTCTCGCTCCAACGCGAGCGGCCCAATGACGGTATCCGGGGGCTGGTGCGGAATCCGGACGGTACCCCAGCCGCTGAGGTATCGGTGGCGCTGTGCACGTTGGAAGCGGCGGCCACGCTATCCGCGGGTAGATTCCTGCCGGATGACGCCAATCCTCCCGCGCCGGCGCCATTGATTACCCACACCGACGTTCAGGGGCGCTTCACGTTTCCGAGTGTCCGAGCCCCGCATACGGTGGTGGCCGTTTCCGCGGCGGGATTTGGCCGCGCCCGGGCCCGCACAGGGGCCGCTGTGGAGGTCCGATTGGAATCGTTTGGGGTCATCCAAGGCGTGATCCGGGAGCAGGGTGAGGCGGTGGTGGGGCGCGTTGTGCGCCTGACCGATCGCAGCTTTGATCGGTATCCTGGATCCGTGCTACTGGAGCCAGCCACCTATCAATGCCGCAGCGACGAGCAAGGCCGCTTTCAATTCGGAGCCGTTCCTCCCGGGGTGTACCAACTGGCCCAAGAGCGGGCGGAAGGTCGCCCGCCGGGAGACGAGATGCCGGTACGGGTGACCAGCGGGCACACGACCAACGTGGTCCTTGGCGATCCCGATCCGCAGGGCCGCACCGTGGTGGTGCGGGTTTCCGCGGCGGAGCCCGGGATCTTGAACGATTGGCCCCATCAGCTGTTCGCCCACACGCTGGTTCGCTCCACGCCCGTTCCGCGGGTGCCGGAGGGGCTGTCGCCGGACGATCGACGGTATTGGTTGGTGGATTGGCATCAATCGCCGGTCGGCCAGGCGGCAGCGCTGGGGACGGTGAGTTACACGATGGGGGTCGCGGCGGACGGGACATTGACGGCCCGGGGCGTCTTGCCGGGGGAATACACCCTCCATCTCAGCGCCCGGGAAGATTCCGTGACGCCGGCCTGGCGATTGCGGGAGCGCCGGCCCGTGGTGATTTCCCCCGAGACTCCGAGTGGTGGGCTCGTTGACTTGGGCTCGATGGAACTGCGGACTGAGCGACTGGCCCCGAAGTAGAGTTGGGGGGGTAACCTGGCGGAAGCCCGGCGCTGCAATTCGGCGCCGGGCGACTGCCGGAGGGAATCCGCGCTTTCTCTGTAACCTCGGCACCGCCACGTTTCAGGAAAGCGCGTATGGACACTACCTCCTCGTCCCTTCGCTGTCCGGGCTGCCAGCGCTTGCTGGAGTCCGGTCGGGCGCAAGGGCTTTGCCCGCGCTGTCTTCTGGTCCGCGTGGCCCTGGCCACCGAAGCGGAATCTTCGCAGCCCCCACCGCCGTTGCCGGACGCTGCCGTCCTGGCTGCGGCCTTTCCGCAGTTGGAGATTCTGGAGTTGATCGGCCGGGGCGGGATGGGGCTGGTCTATCGGGCCCGGCAAAAATCACTCGGCCGCCTGGTAGCGCTCAAGTTGCTGGCTCCGGGTCGTGAACAGGACCCGGCCTTCGCCGAACGTTTTGCCCGGGAGGCGCGGGCGCTGGCCGCGCTCAATCATCCCAACATCGTCACGGTGCATGATTTTGGGTTCGCCCAGCCGCCCGGCAGCGCGGGCCCGGAGGGGTTCTACTTCCTGCTGATGGAATTTGTCGATGGCGTCAATCTCCGGCAGGCGATGCAAGCGGGGCGATTCACCCCGCAGGAATCGCTGGCCATCGTTCCACCGGTGTGTGCGGCCCTGCAGTTTGCGCACGAACACGGCATCGTGCATCGCGACATCAAGCCCGAGAACCTGCTGCTCGATAAAGACGGGCGCATCAAGATCGCGGATTTCGGCATCGCCAAAATAATGTCCGGGGAGACCGAATCCGCCGTGTCTTCAGCGTCTCAATCGGCGGCCGCGCCACCGGGCAGTTCCGCCACGATTCACACCGCCGCGGGTACGCCTCAATACATGGCGCCGGAGCAGCGGGATCGCACGGGCCACACGGATCACCGCGCGGATATCTACTCTTTGGGAGTGGTGTTGTACGAATTGCTGACGGGCGAACTGCCCGGCGCCCGCTTGGATCCGCCGTCGCACCATGTGCAGATCGATGTGCGGCTGGATGCCATTGTGCTGCGCGCCCTGGCGGTGCAGCCGGAAATGCGGTATGCGACCGCCGGGGAGTTTCGGACGCAGGTCGATGCTTGGGCTGCGGCCACTCGGCCCGCCGGGGTGACTGGCGCGGTCAACGGGCCGGCTCAACCGCCACGAATCTGGAAAACCGGCCGCAGCACGCTGATTTCGCCCGAAGTGTTATCGACTTTGGCGGGCCAGTGGTCGATCCGCCAGACGCTCGGGCAGTTGCTGCTCGACGATCGGCAACTCACTCACGAACAGAAGGGGCAACTGACAATTATTCCACTGACGGCAATTCGGGACGTGAGCCTGGGGCGATATCCGCGTTCGTTGAATCCAGTGGGATTGGATGTGCTGAGTGTCACCTATGAGGAGGCGGGCGGATTGAAGCGCATTTTGCTTTCGCCGATGGAGGGTTGGTTTGCCTTTCCGGCCACGTGGAACGGGTGGGCGGAGGAATGGCGGGTGGCGCTGCGCCGCGCGGTTTTGCAGGTGACGGGGAGGGAGCCGGCCGTGACGCTGCGGGAAAAGGTGATCTTACCCACGGGCAGTTTTGGTCTGCGCGTGTTGGTGCCCGTGCTCTATGCTCTGCCGTTTCTCCTGACTTACTTCACCTTTTCACTTCTGCTCGGCGGTGCAGGAGAGAGCGTGGTCCTATTGTGGCTGTTTATCGCCTGCCTGCTTTTGGGCGGCTATCTGGCGTATCAGTTCATGGGGAGGGGACGCAGTGGTCGGTCCGGGGCAGCGGGGCGGGGCGCTCAAGCGCTTCGATTGGGCGGAGCCCTGCTGGTGTTGGGCGCACTGCTGTTTGGGGGGATGCTCGAAGCCCGTCACCGCGCCCTATCCATCCAGCAGATCCTGGTCCTAAGCGCGGAACGGAGGGAGGTTCAACAAATGAAAGCCACAGTGGCGAAAGATTTGGAACGGAGGTCGGGTCCGGGTGGTGATTCGGGAACGGGACAGTCCTTGCAACCGGCTGGGGCAGATCGTCAGACCGGGGAGACGGAACTACTGCGATTGGAGGAACGGGATCAACTTCTGGAGCGTCAACTGGGCACCGCCGGGCGGTCGTCCGGCAATCAGCTGCTGCTCGGTCTGGTGTTGCCGCTCTCGGCGGCCTTGGTTCTTTGGCTGGTGCTGGGCGGGCGGGGGAACATCAGCCGTTGGGGCCTGGCGGGCGTGCTGTTCGCCGTGGCGCTGGGCGTGGCCGGTTGGTGGCTGGTGGTGAATCGGACCGGTGCTCCGGTGCCTCCGCCCCACGTGATGACCTTGCCGGCGCCATGAAGGATCTGGCGGACGCCACGTTTGTAACCACCCGCTGGACGCAGGTGCTGGCGGCGCGCGGTCAATCGGCATCGGCGCGGGTGGCCTTGCAGGAACTTTGTGCCGTGTACTACGGCCCCGTCGTGGCTTTCCTCGCGCACACAGGTTGCGGCGAGGACGATCCGCGCGACGTGGCCCACGAGTTTTTCGCCCGGTTGCTGGAGCGTTCAGGACTCGACGGCGTGGAACCGGCCCGGGGGCGGTTCCGATCGTACCTGCTCGGCGCCGTGAAACACCTGCTGGCGAATCGGCGTCAATATGCCGAGCGGGAGAAACGGGGCGCCGGCGCGGTACATCAGCCGCTGGTCTCGGGTACGGACACAACTCTGGAGTTGCCGCTGGCGGCCGAAGCTCCGGATCTGGACGCGTGGTTTGATCGCGAGTGGGCCTTGTCCCTGATTGAGCGTTCACTGGCGACCTTGGAGCGGGAGGCCGTCACGGCCGGGGCGGAGCGGCAATTTGCGGCCTTGAAGGCCTGGCTTTCCTTCGAGGCCGAGCCGGGGTCGCAAGCGGGCGCCGCGGTCCGGCTGGGGGTGAGTGAAGGAGCGGTCAAAGTCGCGGTGCATCGATTGCGCCGTCGCTTTCGCGAACTCGTGCGCGAGGAGATCCGCCAGACGGTGCCCGAGGGCGACGACGTCCAGGCGGAAATGCGTCACCTGATGGAGGCCCTGTCGGTCGCCTGAGTTCCGCTTGAAGCGTTCAAGCCACCACGTAGACCATCCACGAAACACCAAAGCGGTCGACCACCATGCCGAAACGCGGGGAGAAAAAGGTCTGAGTCAGCGGCATCTGGATTTGTCCGCCGTCGGCCAAAGCGGCGAAGAATTGATCGGCTTCCGTGACCGACGACACGGTGAGCGAGAGGGCGAATCCCTGGAAACGGGCGGGTCCCTCGCAACGACCATCGGCAACCAGGACGGTGGCACGGCCAATGCGGAGATTCGCATACATGATCTTATCCTCCGGGCCGGGCGGGTATTGAGCCGGGCCGGGCGGGTATTGAGCCGGGCCGGGACCGTCCCGAAAACGCATCAAGGTAACCACTTCGGCGTGCAGGGCCGTGCGATAAAACTCGATCGCCTCGGCACAGCGGCCTTCGAAGAAAAGATACGGTTGAATGGCCGGTAACGCCGGGGATGAATTCACGCGAAAATCCTATGCAGAATTTTGCGTCCAGCCAAGCCCGGGTCGTTACCGCGGGGAATCCGTGGATTCCGTCAACCCGGGATCGCCTCCGGGCCGAGGAGATACCGAACCACATCGATCGCGGAATACGTGTCCTTCCCAGGCGACAGGAACCGCTCCAATCCCAGAACATCGTCACCCGCGGTAACCAGGGCAGGTTCGCATTGCCCGTCGGCCAGCACCTGTCCCAGCCCGATGGTGGCGATCAGACCATTGCAGACGCATTTTCGTCCGGCCGTCTCCGCTGGGTCCCCACCCTTGGCGATGAACTGCTCGGCGGGTTCGCCCGGACACCGATACCCCAAGCGCCCGTCCGCCTTGCGATAGACGCGTCGCAAATAGCCCAGATCACAAACCCGTCGACGGCTGGCGCAGACGTCGGGTTCCGAGGCCGTGTTCGCCAGTCGGAGGACCTTGAACGGGAAACCGGTGGGTGAAGCCAGGGGATCCGTGAAGACATCGAGCTGTCGACGACGACTGGCCGAGATCACGCGGTTCTTGAGGGGAGGCGTGATGCCGGATTCAGTGCAGAAAGCGAAGGCAGTTCCCACTTGTACGCCCACGGCCCCGCGGCGCTGCGCTTCGGCCACGCGTGCGGGGGTCGCCTCGGAACCCGCGAGCCAGAACGGGAGTTGCAAGGCGCGGATCTTTTCGAGGTCGGGTATGTCGCGAGGACCGTAGGCGGGTTCCCCCCGCTCGTTGAGCTGCAGCGCTCCCCGTGGCGGCGCGTTGTGGCCCCCAGCTGAGGGGCCTTCGACGACGAAGCCATCGACCCGTCCGCTCCCCTTGCGGACGAGGGTCAGGGCCAGCGTCGCCGAGGAAATCACGGCCAGGAAGTAGGGGCGCGGCAACTTCGGCGGGGGCGTGGTCCATAGATCTGCCGGCGCGAACTCCAGATGAAATTCCTCGCCCGGCGGCGCGTCTTCCACATCCAATCGCATCCGGGTGGCCTCACCGCGGGCCAACTGATCCAGCACCCCGGGGATGGCCAGCGGGATGCCGGCGCCCATCAGCACGTAGTCCACTCCCGCCAGCAGGGCCCCGTAAAGTGCGGGTAGCGTGGGGAGTTGAATCTTTTGGAGGAAGTTGATGCCGATGACGCCGGGGTGCCCTTCCTTGGCCAGAAACACTTCGGCGAAATTGGCGGCTACGATCAGTTCAGTAAGGGCCGGCGGCGGCGTCACGGAATCCATCGGCACCGCCTTGAAGGGCTTTTGCGGGTCCTTGCCCCCGGGAATAAAATAGGCGGACAGAATCCGGTCGGCGACGCCCGGAATGGGGAAGTGACTCAGGGCCCGCCGGAAATGTCCGCCCGGATCGCCGGACTGCAGGCGGCGGGCGAGAACGACGTCCAGCGCGGTGCCGGAAACGACGCCGAGCTGACCGGATTGGGAGACGGCGCGCGCCAGTGACCATTGGGAAACCCCGACGCCCATGCCGCCTTGAATGAGGATTGGATGTAACATCTTCAAGAACTTTTCACCATCCTGCCCGCCGGAAAACTCGGTGCCTGAATGCGGGTCGCCGAGATGGTGCTTTCGCCGGCCCGATCAGAATGCGGCGGTGGGAGACTGCCGGGATCGACAACGATCCAACACGTACAGATAAGTCCGGGCCAGTTTTGTCAATCAACGGTCCTTGCACGTGCCGGGCAACCCGGTGCCAGTGCGGCGGCTGGATTCAGCCAGGCGGGCACGGATTCAAGCGGCGGCGGAGGCGCTAAATCTCGACTTGCAGTCCCAATTCCACGACCCGGTTGGCGGGTAGACGGAAGTAGGTGGTGGCGCCGGTGGCGTTGCGACTTAAGACGGCGAACAGCCGTTTGCGCCAGGGCATCATGCCGCCCGCCCGCCCGCCAACGATCACGGTTTCACGACTGAGAAAAAACGTGGTTTCCATGGGCTTAAACTCCAGGTCGTGTTCGGCACACCGGGCGAGCACGTTTTGGACGTCCGGTTCCTCCATGAAGCCGTAGCGCGCCCGAACCCGCCAGAAACTGGCATCCAGCTTTTCCACCTCGATGCGCTCGAGGTCTGTCAACCGCGGGGATTCCTCCACGGCGATGGTCAGGATCACCACGCGCCGGTGCAGCACCTTGTTGTGTTTGAGGTTGTGCAACAGGGCCAGCGGGGCGGCGTCGGCATTGCCGGCCAGGTAGACGGCGGTGCCGGCCACCCGGACCGGCTCCCGTCGTTCCATTTCGAGGATGAACTTTTCCAACGGCATGGCACTGGAGCGAATGCGCTCCCAAACGACTTTGCGTCCACGTTTCCAGGTGGCCATGACGCAGAAGATGGCACCGGCGATGACCAGGGTGAACCACCCACCCTGGGGGATCTTTACCAAATTGCCCGCCGCCAACGGCAGTTCAATCGTCAACGCGCCCACGGTGACCGCCAGGGCCTGCCAGGTGCGCCAGCCGAGAACCCGGCGGCTGGCAAAAAAGAAGAGAATCGTGGTGGTCACCATCGTCAGCGTTACCGCCACCCCGTAGGCGTCGGCCAGGGCCGTTGAGGTTCGGAACGAGAGCACCAGGCCGATGCAGGCGACCATCAGCATCCAGTTGACCTGGGGCATATAGATCTGGCCGCGTTCCCGCTCGGACGTGTGTTCGATGGTGAGGCGCGGCATGTAGCCGAGCTGGATCGCCTGCATGGTGAGGGAGTACGCGCCGGAGATCAGGGCCTGGGAGGCGATCACCGCAGCCAAGGTCGCCAGGACCACCATGGGATAGAGCGACCACTTGGGGCAGAGGAGAAAGAAGGGATTGAAGCCCTCGGTGGCGGAAAGCCCCGGATTGGCCAGGAGCAGCGCTCCCTGGCCCAAGTAGTTCAGGATCAGGGCGGGAAACACCACCGCGTACCAGGCCCAGCGGATGGGGCGGATGCCGAAGTGGCCCATGTCTGCGTAGAGGGCCTCGGCTCCGGTGACGACCAGAACCACCGAACCCAGAAGCGCCACGCATTTGAGCTTGTAGGTGAGAAACAGATTAAAGCCGTACCACGGATTGAACGCCTGGAAAACTTCCGGCGCCAGCCGGATGCCATAGAGGCCCAAGGCGGCGAGAGCGGCAAACCAGACCAGGGTGACCGGACCGAAGATCTTGCCGACGGCGGCGGTTCCCGCTTGCTGGGCCACGAAAAGTCCGATCAGAACGACCACGGAGATGGGCACCACCCAGGGAGCGAATGCGTGCGTGGCTAATTTCAATCCTTCCACGGCGCCCACCACCGTGACGGCGGGTGTCAGGATGCCGTCGCCGTACAGGAGACAGGCCCCGAGTACTCCCAACGCCACCAGAAAAGACGAGGCGCGGCCGGGTTGGCCGCCCCCGCGACGTTCCGGAAAAGCGAGAGCCAGAAGGGCGAGAATGCCGCCTTCTCCCTTATTGTCTGCCCGCAGGACAAACCACAGGTATTTGACCGAGACCAGCAAGGTCAGCGTCCATATAATCAGGGACAGGACCCCCAGGATCGATTCGCGACCCTCCGGGATGCCGTGTTTGGAGACGTCAAAGCATTCCTTGAGGGCGTAGAGCGGGCTGGTGCCGATGTCACCGTAAACCACGCCCAGCGCCGCCAAGGACAATCCCGCCAAACGGGCCTTACCGGGACCCGAAGATTCGGCCTGCATGTGTGCGGCAGTGAATAAGGGACTGCGGTGGTTCTGGCCAGTGGGGTACGGACTAGATTTCGACCTGCATTCCGAGCTCCACCACGCGGTTGGCGGGCAGTCGGAAGTAGGCCGTGGCGCTGGTTGCATTCCGGCTGAGGACGGCGAACAGGCGGGTGCGCCAGCCCATCATTCCACCGGGGCGGCCGGAAGCGATGACCGTTTCCCGGCTCAGGAAAAACGTGGTCTCCATCGGCTTGAATTCGAGGTCATGCTCGGCACAGCGGGTCAGCACGTTGCCAATGTTGGGTTCTTCGAAGAAGCCGTAGCGTGCCCGCACGCGCCAGAAACCTTCGTCCAGCTTCTCGACTTCGATCCGTTCCTCGTCGGCTACCCGGGGAGATTCCTCCAGGACGATGGTGAGGATGACGATGCGCCGATGGAGCACCTTGTTGTGTTTGAGATTGTGGAGCAGGGCGAGCGGGGCCGCGTCGCCGTTGCCCGCCAGGTAGACGGCGGTGCCATTCACGCGCACGGGATCGCGGCGCTCGATTTCGGTAATGAATTTCTCCAACGGCATCGCGCTGGAACGGATCCGCTCCCAGACGACCTGGCGTCCGCGTTTCCACGTGGCCATCAGGATGAAAATGGCGGCGGCGACCACCAGGGGGAACCAACCGCCCTGGGGAATCTTCAACAAGTTGGCGAAGGCCAGCGGCAATTCCACGCACAAGGCCGCTGCGGTAAAGAGACCGGCCCGCAGGGTGGACCAGCCGAAGAGCCGGCGCGTGGCGAAAAAGAAGAGGATGGTGGTGATGATCATCGTCAGCGTCACTGCCACGGCGTAAGCGTTGGCCAGAGCGCTGGAGGAGCGGAATTCCAGCACCAAACCGATGCAGGCGATCATCAGGAACCAGTTGACCTGCGGCATGTAAATCTGGCCGCGCTCCCGCTCCGAGGTGTGCTCGATGACCAGCCGGGGCATGTATCCGAGCTGGACCGCCTGCATGGTCAGGGAATAGGCCCCGGAGATAAGGGCTTGGGAGGCGATCACTGCCGCCATTGTGGCGAGGATCACCATGGGGTACAGGGACCAACGGGGGCACAGCATGAAGAAGGGATTGAAATCCTCGCGGGCCGCCAGAGCCGGTTCGGCCAGGAGCAGTCCCCCCTGACCCAAGTAATTTAAAACCAAGCAGGGGAAGACTACAAGGAACCAGGCCCAACGGATGGGGCGGACGCCGAAATGCCCCATGTCAGCGTACAATGCCTCGGCCCCGGTGACCACGAGCACCACGGAGCCGAGCACGATGAGGCCGCTGTGCTTATGCTCCATCAAGAAGAGCAGAGCATGGCCTGGGTTAAACGCTCCCAGGATGGCGGGTGCCTGGAGGATGCCGCGAATACCCAACAGCGCGATGGCGATGAACCACACCAGTGTTATGGGCCCGAAGATGCGGCCGACCGCCCCGGTGCCGGCGCGTTGGGCGGAAAAAATTCCGATCAAGATGCCGACGGTGATAGGGACGACCCAGGCATCCAAAGCGGTGGTGGCGACGCGGAGACCCTCCACGGCTCCCAGCACCGTGACCGCGGGCGTCAAAATGCCGTCACCGTACAGCAGGCAGGCGCCGGCGATGCCGAGGAAAACCATGGAGCGGGCGACCCGCCCCACATGGCCGCCGCCCCGCCGTTCGGGGAAGGCGAGCGAGAGCAGAGCCAGAATCCCGCCCTCGCCGCGATTGCCCGCGCGCAGGACAAAGGTCAGGTACTTCACCGACACCACCAGCGTCAGCGCCCAGAGGATGAGGGAGAGTACGCCCAGAATATTTGGGGCGGTGATGGGTACTCCGTGCTTGAGGTCGAAGCACTCTTTGACGGCGTAAATGGGACTGGTACCGATGTCGCCGTAGACCACGCCCAAGGCGGCCAAGGATAAGGTTGCCAGCCGGGCCCGGTGGGGGTCCGTGGATTCAGTCTTCATGGAAAGTAGGGGTTAGGTGGCGGTCATGCCGGAGGCGAGGGCGGCGATCAAACCGGCGGGGTCGTCGGTGCCCAGTGCGAATTGGGTGCCGCTGTGGAGTTGGATGGCTACCGCGCTATACCCGGCCACATTGTACAGCCAGCCGAACCGGGAAAGGCGAATGCCCCAGCCCTCGGCCAGGGAGGTTTCGACCGGCTTATATTGGGAAACTTCGGTCAGTGAAATCCGCTTCCGGATCAGTCCCGGACCGAACCGCCAGCGCAGTTCCGTGCCGTCGATCTCGATGGTCAACGAGGCAAAGAGCCAGGACATCAGGGCCAGGACGGGGACACCGCTCAGGACGGGCCAGAGGCCGGTGAGGTACGCGGCGGCGATCATGGCCATGCTGGCCGCGAGTGGGACAATCAGCCAACGCCCCGCGCGCTGGGTATGACAATAGGTCTTCATGTGTCAGTGGTCGCAGTGACGACCCTAAATCAGGGCGTCACCCGGCTTGTCCCGCTTTGGGCGGGGCAGAGTCAGGACCAACGGCCCTTCCAGATGCCTGCGGAGTTAGCTGACGGGCTGGAGCTTGGAAGTGCTCCCGGACCGGCCGGTTGCCCGGCCCCGTGCGCCCCTGCCGGCAGCACCACGAGATGCCCCCGGCGATTGGTTCCCCCGCGTCCGGACCTTGGAAGCGTCCGGCCTTCGGCGAAGCGTTTAACGCTGGGGCCGGATGGTCCCAGCAGCCAACCCGTTCGTGTAGGGCTTGCCCCTACAAATTGGGGCGACGCAAGGCGCCCGTGGAGTGCAAAGCCAGCCAGGCCAAGACCCCGCCTAGAGCGATAAGAGCGGCGGCGAGAAAGAAGGGTAACCCGGGCACCTGCAATCCGGCGTGCTCCGAGATCCCCCAGGCGAAGGCCCACGTGCCCAGGAAGGGGGCCAACATCTGGGCGACGCTCGACAGACTGGACAAGGCGCCCTGCAGGGCGCCCTGCTCGGACGGGCCCACCTGATGGGAAAGGAGCGATTGCATGGCGGGTCCACAGATTCCGCCGAGGCATCCCACTACCAGCATTCCGCAGATAATCGGTCCACTAGGCGCGAGGCCGTAACCGACGAAACTGACCGTCCACAGAATTACCCCCAAAAGGACGGCGCGTCCCTCGCCTACCTGCGGTACCAGTTTTCCGGCCAGCCAGCCCTGCACGAGGCCGGAGAGGACCCCGACGAGCGTCAGGGAGAGTCCCACGTCGCGGGGCGACCAGTTAAAGCGATGCCCGGTGTAGAGCACCCACACGCTGTGGAGGACGAATTGCCCCATATTGATGAGGAACAGTGCCAGGGCGAGGCGGAGTAGAAACGCCTTGTGGCTGAGGAAGACCAGCGAGCCGAGGGGATTCGCCTTGGCCCAGGAAAAGGCGCGCCGGTGTTCGGCGGGCAGGGATTCCGGGAGGACAAAGTACCCGTACAGGCAGTTGGCGAATACCAAGCCTGCCGCCACCAGAAACGGCAGCCGGAGATGATGTTCGCCCAGCCATCCGCCCAGGGCCGGCCCCAAGACAAACCCGATACCAAACGCCGCTCCAATGTACCCGAAATTGGCCGCCCGTTTTTCAATCGGACTGACGTCGGCAATGTAGGCGGTGGCGGCGGAGATGTTGGCGGAGGTGATGCCGGCCACGACGCGTCCGAGGAAAAACCACGGCAGCGTGGGCGCCCAGGCCAGCAACAGGTAATCGAAGCCCGCCCCGAGCAGGGAGCCGAGGATGATCGGCCGCCGGCCCCAGCGATCCGACAGACTGCCGAGGATCGGGGAAAAGACAAACTGCATGGCGGCGAAGAGACCGCCGAGAAGCCCCACGGTGTGGGCGGCCGCGACGGTATTCCCGCCGTGCATCTGTTCGATCAACCGGGGCAGGATGGGAATGATCAAACCCAGCCCTAGAATATCGAGGACGAGCGTGATGAAAATGAATCCCACCGCGGGTCGGCGTGATGAAGACATCCCACCAAGGTGTCGGGCAATTGGGCCGAGGGTATTTTATCCGCGGCCGTCCCCGGTGCCGGATTCTTCAGAGGCGTCGGCAGGCCGCCCGGACGTCGCAGCGATCACACGGCCAGACCTTCGCAACCGGGCTGGGAGCGGCGGGTATGGTCCCGGCAAATACCGCGCCCGCCAGTTGGCGAACGCGCTCCGCCGCGCCCTCGAGAAGTTGGCTGAAAACCTCGGACGGTTTGCGATCACTGCGTTTCGACGGTTGACCGTCCTTGTTGACGTCCCAACAAAAGGGCAGGGGCACGGCGCTGATTCCCCCGGCGGGAACCAGCGCTGCGGAAAACAGGCCGCGATGGGCGAAAGGCAGGATTTCCTCAGGCGCCTCGGTCCGGCTCTGGCTGGCGGTGGAGTGACGCTTCAAGGAGGCATAGGCTGCGCCGCCCACGGGTTGTCCCGCCGCCGCGAGGGCGAGGGCATAAATGGGTAGCTGCAAATCCAGACCGGCGTCGACCGCTGCCTGGTCCCACTTGCGATCACGGGATTTGTAGTCGAGCACGATCAGGGCGTGCGGCGGTTCCAAGCCCCGGTCCACGCGATCCAGAGTGCCTTCCAGGTGAATTTCGTAATCCGGTGGCAAGGCGAAGCGAAGCGCCGGCAGCCCCGCGTTCGATCGACGACCGAAGCCAAGTTCGGCGGATTCGGGGCGAAAGCCGTAGCCAGCCATCCACCCGGCGGTGTCCTGCACGAATTCGAGCAGGTGCTGAAATAATCGTGTTTCGGCGTAGGCCTGGCGTGGCTGGGATCTTGGTCCGGTCTGGCGGGCTACCTGTCTCGCGGCCGCCTGCAATCGGTGGGCCACGACTTGCGGGTCCGGCTCGGCCCAGGAGGCTCCTTCGTGCCGTACCAGCCGGTGATATTCGGCGAGGATCTGATGCGCCAGATCCCCTTGTTCCAGTGCCTCAAATTCCCGGACCTCGCGTTCCCGGATTCGGAGTGAATCGAGCAGAAACGATTGATGCGGACAGGTCGCCGTCCGTTCCAGTCGGCTGGCGCTCAGGGTCAGGCAGCGTCCGTAAAACGCCTCGGACATTTCCGCAGTGAGGTGTTCGGTACCGGGGACGGGTTCGGGCACCGGCGTGGGGCCGGCCGGATAGCGGCGCCACAAGTCGACGGCGCGAACGGGAGCGATGGCGGTGGCGCGTTCGCAGCCCAGACGTTCCAGGCGCGCGAGATAGGGTGAGCGGGGAGCGGCCGGCGGCGGGGCTTCGGTCCAAGTCACGACGACGCGGCGCGACGCCCGGGTGAGGGCAATATAGGCCAGGAAACTTTCCCGCGCCGCAGTGACCACCTCGGGCAGCCGCACCGTGCCGCCCGACGCACCCGCTTGCAACCACTGGCGCTCCGTGGCGGTGAGCAATCCCGCCGAAGAGCCGCCTTGGGGGAAACCGCCTTCATTCCATCCAGGCAAAATGACGAGCGCCAGATCCGGGTTTCGTGATCGATCAATCGCTCCGATCAGCACCTGGTCCAGGGCCGGCGGCACCAATCCCACGGTTAAGCCTGCCCAAGCGCTTTCAAAGACCTCCAACCATTCTCCAGCGGTCATCGCGGTGGTGCCGAGCGCCCGCTGAATTTCCTCCACCCACCCCTCCAATTGTCGGTGGACCGCTTGATGACGTCCGAGCCCGGTGCCCCCGGTGTCTCCGTCCCATTGCTCCAACGTGGCGGCCACGTCCAAGGCCTGCCAGAGCTGGGTCAGGGCGACCCCCATTTGGGCGCCGGTGGGTGTACCCGCCACGGCGTGGGTGCAGTGGCGGAAGGGTTGCACCCAGGCTTCGACCGCGGTGGGTAATCCGGGGGCTCCCGGCTGTCCGCTCCAGTACCCGCCCATCCAGCCGGCAGCGAGAGCTTCGTTTTCGAGGCGATCCACTGCTTCCGGCTCCAATCCGGCCAGTCCCGATCGCAGGGCGCCAAACCAATCTTCGTGGGACCAGTCCGCCGAGACGAGCCGCAGGGCACACCGGGTCAGCGTGGTCAGGGGTTCGCGTCCGACCGGTTCGCGACGATCCAGGAACAGCGGCAGGCCGAGGCGCCGCCAGGTCCGCCGGAAGACGTCTCCGTGCGAATCCAGGGAGCGCAACAGGACGGCGCATTCGCGATATCGGCCGCCATTCGCCACGTGGCGCTGCACGGCCTGGGCGGCGAGCAGAGCTTCGGCTTCCACCGAATCCGCGGCGAGCAATTGCACTTCCGGATCAGGCGGCGGGTTGGGTTGCGGCGGTGGGGTCGCCGGAGTCGGAGCCGGGCGGGTCGGTGCGGCGTCCCAAGCGAAGTCCAATTGTCCGATCGGCGGGACGGTGGATGTCGGTGGCGGACTGGGGGCCGCGGCGTGGAGGACGGCGTGGGGCAGTTTGGGGCGACGCCAGTTCCGCTCCAGATGGGCGAGGAAGGGCGCTGCTGCGAAGCGGCTTCGCTCCGGGTCGCGGGGCAGGTGAGTAAGGCGGAGCCGGACGCCGGGTTCCTGGGCCAGCCGGGCATGGACCCGGCGGAAGGTGTCGTTGATGACGCTCCAGGGGCTGAGCGGTTCGACGGTCTCCCCGGGAAGATCTTCCAGACAGAAAGCGAGGGTGGCGCGGCCGGCGGCGGCGACGACTTCCGTCAGTAGATGCAATTCCTGCGGCGTCATTTCCGCGAAGCCGTCGAGCCAGACACCGCTGATCGCCGGGGTTCGGCCGATACGGCGGGCCGTCTGCAGGGCGGCGGCGGCGGTGTCGAGGAGGAGGTCGGGATCCGTCAATCCCTGCGTCTGCAACCAGGCGGCGTAGGCGCGGGCGAGATGGGCGGTGTCACGCAGTTTGCCGGCCAGTGTCCGGGGCACGCCCGGTTGGTCGGCGCCCTGTTCGAGATCCGAGGGCGTCACTCCCTGTTCCTGGAACTCCCGCAATTGGCGGCTGAGTTCACCGGCAAATCCCGGCTGCGTCGCGCTGCGGCGGAAGACCGTGAGCGACTCCTGATGCTCCCGCAGCAGGGCGCGCAGAACCATAACCCGGCCGGTTTCGTCCACCAATCGCGGCTCCGGTTCGCCGAGTTTCTCGTGGAGAAAGTGGGCGAGCCGGGGAAAGGAGAGGATATGCAGGCGGGTAAAGCCGGCGAGTCCGCCGTCGGCGAGCAATTGACGTTCGAGCTGATAGGTCGCCTGCTTGGGGGCAAGAAAGAGGAGCGGCGCGCCTTCGGGACGGGCGCGGAGTTCGGTGCGGAGTTCGGCCAGACAGCGGTGCGTCTTCCCCGTGCCCGCGGGTCCCAGCAGAAATTCGACGTCCACCTCCCCAGCCTCCGACGAGACCCGCGGCGTTTCAACCTCATTCACGAAATGTTCCCGGCGAAGGGCGGAAGATCGAAGCGGGGCGAAATCTCCCCGCTGGTTGCGGCCGATCGAAGCGATTAGGTTCGGACATGACTTCCGGTGCGATACCCATTCATCCGCAGACTCGTATTGGCCATGTGCATTTGAAGGTGGCCGATCTGGAGCGGGCGCTGGAGTTCTGGCACGGCGTTCTGGGTTTCGCGATTACTCAACAGTTTGGGCGCCAGGCCGCGTTTTTGTCCGCCGGCGGCTACCATCACCACATCGGTTTGAACACCTGGGAAAGTGTGGGCGGCTCCCCGCCGGCGGCCGGGACCACCGGATTGTATCACGTGGCCGTGCTCTACCCCACGCGAGCACAGTTGGCGGACGCCCTGCGGCGCTTGTTGAAGGCCGGCGTGGAACTCGATGGCGCCGCCAATCATGGGGTGAGCGAGGCGCTCTATCTGCGCGATCCGGATGGCAATGGGGCCGAACTCTATTGGGATCGTCCCGAGTCCGAGTGGCCGCGCGCCGCCGACGGTGGGCTCGCGATGTTCACGCGGGCCCTGGATCTGTCGGCGCTCTTGTTGGAATGAATACCGCCCCGCCGCCCCGGCCTGGACCGGGTGCGGTGGGACTTTTTGCCGCCCGCGGAATTTAGCTGTGACTGAAGGTCAGAGCGTCGGCTTTGACGCCCACGTGGATCTTGCTGCCCGGTGGAAATTCACTGGCCAGGATCTTATTGGCGAGGGGATTGAGCAGCAGATCCTGGATCGCCCGTTTCAACGGACGTGCGCCGTATTGGGGGTCATAGCCCTCGCGCGCCAGGAGGCCACGGGCGGGTTCATCGATGTCGAGGGTGAGGTTCTGCTCCGTCAGGCGCCGGGCCACGCGGTCGAGTTGCAAGCGCACTATCTGCCCGAGTTCCGCCTCGTCCAGCGCGCTGAAGATGATGGTTTCATCCACCCGGTTCAGGAACTCCGGACGGAAATGCTTCCGCAGTTCAGCCCGCACCAGATCTTCCATGGCGGACCGGGCGCCGACCGTGTTGCGGCCGTCGAGGAAGTACTCCTGGATGATCGCCGAGCCCAGGTTGGAGGTCATGATGACCAGCGTGTTTTTGAAATCCACGGTGCGCCCTTGACCGTCGGTGAGCCGTCCGTCGTCCAGCACCTGCAGCAGCACGTTGAAGACATCCGGGTGGGCTTTCTCAATTTCGTCGAACAAGACGACCGAGTACGGGCGTCGGCGCACGGCTTCGCTGAGCTGGCCGCCCTCTTCGTAACCCACGTATCCGGGAGGCGCTCCGACCAGCCGGGCAACGGTGTGCTTCTCCATGTACTCGGACATGTCGATGCGCACCATGGCTTGATCGTCGTCGAACAGGAATTGGGCGAGCGCCCGGGCGAGTTCGGTTTTGCCCACGCCGGTGGGACCCAGGAAGATGAAGGATCCGATGGGTCGATGGGGATCCTGCAATCCCGAGCGCGCGCGGCGGACCGCGTTGGCCACGGCGGTGACGGCGGGGCGCTGTCCGATCACCCGTTGGCCGAGACGTTCTTCCATCTTCACCAATTTTTCCCGTTCGCCTTCGAGCATTCGGGACACGGGAATGCCGGTCCAAGCGGCGACCACCTTGGCGATGTCCTCGTCCGTCACTTCCTGCCGGAGCAGACGGCTGGTGGGTTTGGCCCCCTTATCTGCGGCGGCTTCGGCCTGGTGGACCGCCGCCATCTTCTTCTCCAGATCGGGGATGCGTCCGTATTGGATTTCGGCCGCCTTGGTCAGGTCGCCGCGGCGTCGCACCTGTTCGAGTTCGGCCCGGGCCTGTTCGAGTTGGGCGTTGACGATGGAGACGGCGTTGATGGCGGTCTTCTCGTTCTGCCATTGGGCGGTGAGGGCGGACGAACGCTCTTTCAGGTCGGCGACTTCGGCATCGAGCCGGCGCAGGCGTTCCCGGCTGAGATCGTCCTTTTCCTTCGCGAGCGACGTCCGTTCGATCTGCAATTGCAGCAGCGACCGATCCAGTTGATCGAGTTCCGTCGGCTTGGAATCGAGTTCCATCTTGAGGCGCGAGGCCGCTTCGTCCACGAGATCCACGGCTTTGTCGGGGAGGAAGCGATCGCTGATGTAGCGGTGGCTCAGCGTGGCGGCAGCGACGAGGGCCGTGTCCTGGATGCGCACGCCGTGGTGGGTTTCGTAGCGCTCCTTGAGGCCGCGCAGGATGGCGATGGTGTTTTCCTCCGAGGGTTCGGCGACCTGAACCGGTTGGAAGCGACGCTCGAGGGCGGGATCCTTTTCGATGTGCTTGCGGTACTCATCCAGCGTGGTCGCACCGATGCAGCGGAGTTCGCCGCGGGCCAGCTGCGGTTTGAGCATGTTGGCTGCGTCGGCCGCGCCTTCTGCCGCGCCGGCGCCCACGATGGTGTGCAGTTCGTCGATGAAGAGCACGATGCGTCCCTCGCTGGCGGTGACTTCCTTCAAGAAGGCCTTGAGCCGGTCTTCGAATTCACCGCGAAATTTGGCGCCGGCAATCATGGCACCGAGATCCAGGGCGATGATGCGCCGGTCCTTGAGGGACTCGGGCACGTCGCCGTCCACGATCCGGCGGGCGAGGCCTTCGACGATGGCGGTCTTGCCGACGCCGGGTTCACCGATGAGGACGGGATTGTTTTTCGTGCGCCGGCTGAGCACCTGCATAACCCGGCGGATTTCGTCGTCGCGGCCGATGACCGGATCGATCTTTCCCGCGCGGGCGAGAGCGGTGAGATCCTTGCCGTATTTTTCCAGGCTCTGCATTTTCCCCTCGGGGTTCTGATCGGTGACCCGCTGGGCGCCGCGGAGCTGAGTCAAAGCCTTGAGCAGGGTCTCGCGATTCAGGCCCTGGCTGGCGGCGAGCTTGCGGAACGAATCCCCGCCTTTGTTGAGCAAGGCGAGGAGAAGATGCTCGGTGGAGACGAAATCGTCCTTGAGTCCCTTGGCCTCACCGAGTGCGGCGGTCAGGACATCCTGGAATTCGCGTGTCGGCACGACTTGATCGCTGCCCTGCACTTTGGCCCGCCGATTCAACTCGGCATCGAGGGCGGCGGTGAAGCGGCCCAAGGCCACGCCGGCCTGCGGCAGAAGTTGCGGCACGACGCCCCCTTCCTGTTCCGCCAAGGCCAGGGCCAGGTGCTCGGAGTCGAGTTGTTGGTGGCTCCGGCTGCGCGCAATTTCCTGGGCGGCGGACAGTGCTTCCTGAGCCTTGATGGTGAATTTCTCCAGTTGCATTTCCCCCCTGTACCGCAGGGGGAATGCCGAATTCAAGGCGCGGCAAAAGGGCGTAAAATGGCGGGGAACGCGGCCATTCCAGCCGGCAGTGCGACAGGTCGCGACAGGACGGGGTGTCGCAGTGCGACAGCCGCGGCCGGTTATTCCCGGGGCCGGGTTGTGGGGAAGGACTTAGGGGCGGGCGCCTGGGCAGGCCCCGCTCCGGTCGGGGTTGGTCCTCAGGGGGACCTCAGGGGGACCTCAGGGGGACCTCAGGGGGACCTCAGGGGGACCACAGGGGGACCACAGGGGGACC
>CANIZL010000063.1 GCA_947471985.1 Verrucomicrobiota bacterium
GGAGGGAATGGTTCCGGTCGCCCTACGGGCTCCCTCCACCATTCCCTCCCACTTCAACCCGTAGCGTAATGAATCTTTACTTTGAGGTCACGAACTCAGAAACGGAGGGGGAGTGACCCCGTCCTTCGCATTTTTGGCGAGGCCTCCTAGACACCAAACACTGTCAGATCGCGTCATTTACCTTCAGTAGAAGATTTCCGTCTCACACCCGGATCATTAGGCCGGACGCGGCCTTCGATGTCCGGAACTGTTTGTTGGGCCGCAGGGTTTAGGCGTTTACGGGACAATCCGTCGTTCAGGATTGAGCCCTCCGGGTGTGAAAATGAAGGCTGCTTGGTTCCATAGGCCCACGCCCGACGGACTCCATTATAGCCTAATCGATGGAGTAAGACTGGAAATGTCGGCCCACGCACACGGTGCCAGGAAGGCACCCTGGCGCGTCGAGGTCCAAATTGAGGCTGGCCTGGAAAGGTCGAATTCAACGCGAGGGCGGACTCCGGCGGGGCACGGGAATGACAGTTGGAGAGGCGCTTCACCGTATTTCTACACCGGGCTGGTATTTTACTAAGTTTTGGCTTTTCTACACGAAGTCCCGCTCGCTGGATCCCTTCCTGGCGGCGGGATACGTGGATATAATATTTGGTTAAAATAACGCGTCAGACACCGTTGGCGGATCCTTGGGTGTGTGGGTGTCGGAGTCATCGATTGTCCGGTGAGCGCCGGGTGGAAAATTTGCTGATGCAGGGGTTTTTGAGCGCGTTGGTACGTGCTGGGCGAAATCCAGGGGATGAAAATGGGATTACCGCCGTACTTTCGACCTGGGCTTGGCGGTGTATGTGGGCCCCGTTTGGTTTATCTCGTGGGCGCCGTCGTGGGGCGGTTGGCGCGGATAATTCTCAGTTTGGGCGGTCCGGGGTGACGGAGGACTTCGGGGGCGCACTCGAGGCGACCCAACGTTGATCCGTCAGCGTTCGCAGAAACGCCACCAGCGCTTTTTGATCGCTCGGTGACAAGGGCACGCCGCCGTCGGGGTGTTTGGCCAGATTGGGATCCAACGTCGCACTGCGGGTGACGCCCGCGCAGTAGTGCCTCACGACGTCCGCCAACGTGGCCAGTCGGCCGTCGTGCATATAGGGCGCGGTGACCGCGATGTTGCGCAGTGAGGGAACGGCAAACCGGCCTTGATCCCCGACGCGGCCGGTCACGGCGCGACGGCCCGGATCGGCGCTCACGGCGTCGAGCCCGTTGTTGGCAAACCCCTGGCTTTGAAACAGCGGTCCGCCATGGCAGTGGAAACAATCGGCGCCGTATTGTTCCCGGCGCGGATCGTACTCGGTGTGGAAAAGTTCCAAGCCGCGTTTTTCCTCGGCGGTTAATTCCGCCTGGCCGGCCTGGAAGCGATCGAAGCGGGAATCATCGGAGGTGCGCGTCAGGAGGAATTGTTCCAGGGCGCGGGCGAGGCGATCCGCGGTGATTTCCGCGGTCCCAAAGGCGCGGGCGAAACGCGCGGTCAACGCGGGATCGGCTTTCAATCGGGCGACGACCGTGGGCAGCGCGGCGTGCATTTCGAGCGGATTCTGAATGGGCTGCAACACTTGCTCGCGGAGGGTCGAGGTGCGGCCGTCCCAGAAGTAGGACGTCTTCCAGGCGAGATTGAAGAGCGGTGGGGCGTTGCGGGCGCCCACCTGGCCTTCGGCTCCCAGGCTGAATCGCCGGTCTTCGGTGAACGCGCGTTCCTCCTGATGACACGAGGCGCAGGATTGCCGCTGATTGCCCGAGAGTCGGGTGTCCGAGAAGAGATCGCGGCCCAGGGCGACGCCTTCCTCGGTCAGCGGATTATCGCGGGGCAGGGCGGGTTGCGGGAAGGAGCCGGGATAGGAAAAACGGTACGGCGTGGTGTTGCGGGCGATCTCCGTCCGCAGGGCTGTCGGGGCAGCGGGATTGGGCGCGGTGACGGAGCGGACGCTTTCGATGCTGAAGGCGGCTTCCACATTTTTCCGAAGTTGTGGCGCCAACGCGTCGTTGGTTCGCGAATGTGTGGAGATCGAGTCCGGGTTGAAGGATGCCAGCTGAGGCCCGGCAAGAATGCGGGCGACGTCCAATCCCAGGCGGATTTCGCCGTCGGTCGAGAGCTCCAGCGCCATCGGGAGTTCGACGGTCATCAGCATCGGATCGGTGGCGAGATGAAAGGAATAGCCGCGGACGTCGGCGGAAGTGGCCGCGGGAGTCGCGGTGTCGCGCCAATTTCCTTCCAAAGCGAGAAAGACGTAACCGCCCTGCCAATTCCAGTGCAGGCCATTGAGGTTGGGATTCAAGGGACTGCTGGCGGGGATGCCGGCCGGATGGGTGTGGTTTTCGGTCGGGGGCAGGCCGACGTGGAAGCGAATCCGGTCATACGCGCCGGAGGGAACTCCGCCGGTGGTGAAGCGGAGGCGATGCTCGCGGGCGCTGATATAGGCGTAACCTTCGGTGGGCACGACCCACTCCCCGTCGCGGCGCCGCAGGGCCGGGTGGGAGATTAGGAAATCCAGCCGCGTGACCGACCACGGCTGCCCGGCGGCGTTGGTCAGGACGAGGGCATCGAAGGTCAGCGGCGTGGCGTGGAAACGCGGCACGATTTGCCAGTCCAGACGGGATTCGCCGGCGCCGGCGCGGTTCACCCCGAGCAGCCCCGCCAGCGCGGCGAGCGCGGCGCGGGCGATCGGGCGAAGCGAGGTGAAGCGCGACATGACGGCAACGGATCGGTGGGCCGACTGGTTAGAGAATCGTGAAACCGTTGGCGAGCGTGAACGTCACGTTGCCCATGCCCGGGGGACCCGGGAACACCAAACTGACCGTGACAGGTCCCGTTGGGGCATTGGCGGGAATCGCAAAGCTCGCGGTGATGTTGTTGCCGTTGCGCGTGAGCTTGGTGCCGGGGAAGGCGCCCAGCGTGGCCGACGTGGGATTGACTCCGGCCGGGGGCGGTGGCGGTTGGGAATTGGCGGCCAGCATCAGGGTGACGATCACGCTCGTCCCGCGGTTTCCGCTGACCGGCGAGATGCCGGAAAGCGTCGGGCCACCGCCACCCGGGTCGCCGCCGGTTCCGCCGCCCGTGGTGGAATTCGTGACGGAATCGTGGTTGGCTACAGCGGTGCGCAGGATCCGGGCAAAGTTGGGATTACCCGCGCTGGTGTTGGTGGTGCCGGCGAGATTGCTCGTGGCGGTGACGGGCGCGCCTTGCGCGGACCAGGTGGTCAGGTTCGACGACGTCTCGACTTGATACGTTCCGCCTTCCACCGCGCTCCAGACCAGGGTGACTTTGCCGCCGCTCACCTCTGGACTGGCCAGCTGTACCGGGGCCTGCGCACCGCCGGTGTAGTGGTTCGTCACGGTTTCGGTCAGGGTAGTGACCGGAGCCCCCGTCGGGTTGCCGTGGAACGCCCGGCCGATGTTATACGGAAACGTCGGCGTGCCGTCGTCCGCGATGCTCACGAAGTAGGCGTAAGTGCCCTGCGGGAATTCCGGCGTGACGCAGAAGCGGCCGTTGTCCTCGTCGAGATCGAAATCGGTGCCGAGGTGTTGTCCGAAATCCCCGAGGTACGCGTTGTCCTCCATATAGCGTCCGAGCGGATACGAGGCGGAAACGGCCGGACCGGTGGCGTTTCCGGAATTGCCGTAGAGCCGGGTGGCCCACGCGGGGATCTGGGTGCGTCCGGTGGCGATTAGATTATCCGTGCCGTGTTGGCCGTTGCGCAGTTGATAGCCGGAAATCATCCGACGCAGCCCGCTCGCGGGATTCGTGGCGTTGGCGTAGCCGTAGGGACCGTAGACCGGAAACCCATCGCGGACCCAGCCGAGGATGGGGGAGTGTTTCTGCACGGGACCGGTGGACTCCGAGTACGTCCGGGTGTCGGCGTGGTAGTCCACGTGGTCCTGCAACAGGTAACGGAGCGCGACCGGATTCGCGTGGTAGTGATAGGTCCCGCTGTTTTCCTGATGCGCGTACGCGGGGTCGAACGTTTTGCCTTCGTTGACGTAAGCTTCGCGGTTCCAATTGCCGGAGCCCTGCGTTTCGGTGCTGCCGTTCCAATAAAACGCGTCGCGGGAATCAAACATGGCCACGCCGTCCACAAAGTAACCGATGGATCCAAAACCGGTGAGGGTCTTGGAGGCGGGGACGGTGGGATGGCGGGGCAGGCGATAGAGCACGTGCTGGTTCGCGGGGAGATTGGGGAAGCCGACGGACCAGGGCCCCATGGTGTGGATACCCAGGCCGGTGGTGCGCAGGTAAACCCAGTCGGCGGAGGCGTTGATTTCCTGAACCCCGGAGTAGGCGGGGAGGGATTGGGTCTGGGACCCGTTGCTCCAGGTGGTGACCGCCGTGCCCGTCGATTGGGCGGCGGCGTTGAGGTAGACCCGGGCGTAGCGACCGGACGCCGACGTGAACCACGAATCCAATTGGGGATCGGCCGCGGTGGATCGCACCGCGGTGGCGGCGAGGCCCAGGACCAAGGTCGCGGAGAGTGTGCGAAGCGGGGATCGAACAGATTTCATCTTCATGCCGGGAGACTACCGGGCCCGACCTTAAGGCAGGGTGAAGACGATAAATTATTTCAATATTCTGCGCGGCGGCACGCGAAGACGCGGGTTTATGGGTGGTGGTGAGGCGTACCTCCAGGGGCGTCGGGACCGGGCAGGGCGAATTTGGGGAGCGGCACCCATTCCGGAGCCGGCGTCCCTTCGCGGAGGCGATAGAACTGATCCAATTGCAAACCGCTCACCTTTTGCACGGTGCCGCTGCCGGGCCAGCGGATCTCGACTTCGCGGATTTCGGTGGCATCGCCCAGACCGATCTCTTGACGCAGCGGGTTGCCGCCGAAGCTCGCGCCGGTGGACACGGTGCGATGCACGGTCCGGACGCCCGCCGGCCGGGCGACGGTGACTTTCAAGCGGGCGCCGATGGCCGAGCGGTTGGCTTTGACGCCGACGAGCTGCAGCTTGAGCCAGTGGTGGCCGTGACCGGGGTTGGCGAAGAGGACGTTGGGATAAACATCGCCCGAGACGGCCCCACCCAGGTCCTCGAAAACATCCTGATCCCCGTCATTGTCGAGGTCGGCGAAGGAGACCCCGTGGCCTTTTTGCAGATGTCCGAAACCGCCGCTCGTGGTCACGTCCTGGAAGACTTTTCCTTCCGCATTTCGGAACATGCGATTGGGGACCAGGGTCAGCAGGTCCGGATCACCGGTGCCCAGATAGAAATCCAGCCAGCCATCGTTATCGAGATCGCCGTAATTGCAGCCCATCGCGTGCAGGACGTGATCCAATCCCATTTCGCGCGTAACGTCGGCAAACGTTCCGTCGCCGCGATTGTGGAAGAGTTTGGCCCGCTCCCCGTGATTCGGCAGCCCGAGGTAATCCGCGGCGATGTCCCCGACGTTATCAATCTTGTATCCGGCAACGAAGAGATCCTCCCAACCGTCGTTGTCGTAGTCAAAGAACCATGTGGGAAAGCTGTAGATGGGCAGCGTGACTCCAGCGGCAGCGCCTACTTCGGTGAATTTCCAGTTGGTGCTCGACGACGACGCCCCCGGCTGGGGCCCGTCATTGCGAAAGAGCTGGTTGGGTTGGCCCAGCAGGGAAAGATAGAGATCCGGCCGGCCGTCGTTGTTGTAGTCCGCCATGGTCACTCCCTTGACGTAAGCCGACACCGCCAAGCCCGCGGCAGCCGCCATTTCGGTGAAGGTCCCGTTGCGGTTGTTGTGGAAAAGCTCGCACGGGTGAGGGGGTGAACCTTGGATGCTCTCGTTGCCCACAAACAGGTCCAGCCAACCATCGCCGTCGAAATCAAACCACACCGCAGTTTGAGTGGGATGAAACGAAAGGAGTCCGGCGGCCTCGGTGACGTCGTCAAAGGTCCCGTCGCCCCGGTTGCGCAGCAGGGAATTCGGATGCCGTCCCTGTTCCCGCATCCAGGCCCCGCGCAGCACGAGCACGTCCGGATGGCCATCGTTGTCGAAGTCCGCGCTGATCAGGTTCAATCCCCCGGTGAGTCCCACCAGACCGGCTTCGCGGGTGCGTTCGCTGAAAGTGCCGTCGCCGTTGTTGTGGTAAAAGTGCATCTGATCCCGCAGACCGATGGAGGTCACCATCACGTCCAATCGATCATCGCCGTCGAAATCCTCCACCACGCTGCCGCCGGAGAGTTCGTTCACGGCGAGTCCCGCGCCCACGGCGACTTCGGGGAAGCGCTTGATATCGTAGCTGGACGCAAAGGTGGCGGGGGGAATCAGCCACGGTGTGGGCACGCCGGCGGGATACTCGCCCACGGTCATGGCAGCGACATTGAGCAGCCAGCGGGCGGAGAGGTTGCCGGGGAACTCGTTCAGCAGATTCGTCAGCCCGCTCATGGCCTGGCGGGACCCGTTTTGCCAGCGGTGGATGCCGCCGCCCTGAATCGGCAGGAGACAGGATTCACTGGTGTGATTGCTCAGGCAATTCAGCAGTTCGCCGTCGCGCAGATGACAGAGGACCTGATTTAACAGCAGATTGATGCGGTTGGCTCCCTGCGCCGGGGTGCCGCGCTTTTGCAGGTCCTCGTCGACCTTCTGGAACAGCGTCAATGCCTCGGGGTTGTGGCCGGCTTTCAAAAGCTCGGAGGCGAGTTCAAAGCGCAGGCCGGTGGTGTCCGCCGTGGGCGGGCGGCTGGCGATGAATTTGCGGAGATCGCGGGCCCTTTCTTCGCTGAGAAAACGGTTCTGCACCGGGATCGCCTCCCGCGCCAGACGTTCCAGCAAGGTGGCCATCTGCAGGGTTCCCGGGGTTCGGGGATCGGAGGACGAAGGGGGCAGGCCGCCATCTGCTGCCTGAAGGGTCAGGAGCAGCAAAAAATAGATCAAGAATCTGCCGGCCGTCTGGGTCATCCGTCCGCCATACGTCGGTCGTTGGTTGTTGAGTGCAAAAGTATGACGTGAAAAGTAGGCGGAAATGCGTGGGCTGCTGATTTGGAGCAGCGCTTTCAAAGGGAATCATCCGGCGCGTTGGTTTGGTCGCCGTAGACGGAGAAGCCGGGCGACGTTGAAGTCGCCGGACGATTTTGACGGGTGAACCGGGAACCGGCAGGTTTGCCGTAATCATGAGTCGCAAAAGTTCCGCTGCTCCGGCCAATCAACCGACACCCAGGCCGGCTCCTGCCGCGGGCGGTTCTCTTCGCTGGGCGCGGTGGGCGTGGGCGGCGGCGTGCGGGGTGGCGCTTTATTTGAGTTACGTCTCCTTTGCCGGCGGCGGGGTGGCCGGGTGCGGCGCCGAGGGGGGCTGCAGCGAGGTGTTGAACAGCCGCTGGAGCAAATGGCTGGGCATTCCCGTCAGTCTGCCGGCCGCGGGTCTCTATTTGGCGTTGATTGGTTTGTCCTTTCCATCCGGGCGGCGGTCTGCGGTCAGTGGGCTGGGCTCGCCGGCGGGGTGGTTGCGGATCGGCGCCTGGACGGTGCTGGGATCGGCCGCGTGGTTTTTGTTTTTGTCGGCCTTCGTTCTGGGGAAGTTCTGTCCGTACTGCCTGACGGTGCATTTGCTGGGCTCGACGGGGGCGGTGCTGGCGCTGCGCGGATTGGCGGGTGGACCGGAATCCGTTCGTAAATCTTCCGGCACCCCGGCCGGTTGGGCCATCGCGGCGCCGTGGGCGTTGCTGCCGCTCGGATTGCTGATCGCGGGGCAGGTGGCCTTCGCGCCCAAGACGTTTAAAGTAACTTCCGTTCCGGCCGGGAACGCCGCGCCGGTCGCGAATCCCCCAGCGGTCAGCCCGGCGCCTGCTCCCGCGGTGCCGAGTGTGACTCCCCCGACTCCGCCGGTCGCGGCCACGCCGGTTCCGTCGGCTCCGTCGACGCCGCCGCTGACATCAACGGCCACCCCAACGCCAACGACCGCGGCGTCCCAGTCGGCCCTCCCAGCCCATGCCCGTTTCCTGGCGCTGCATGGTGGGAAGTTTCAGTTGGATGTCGATCAACTACCGATCCTCGGCTCTCCGGCGGCGGCCAAGGTGATGGTTTCCCAATTCGACTACACCTGTGAACATTGTCGCCGCAGCCATGGCCCGATCACGCAGGCGCGGCAGTATTTCTCGAATGAGCTGGCCGTGATCAGCCTGCCGATGCCTCTCGACGGACGGTGCAATGAATGGATTCGCCGGGCCTCCGCCCACAACAACGGATGCCAGCTTGCCGCTCTGGCACTGGGGGTCTGGCGCGCGGATCGGACGAAGTTTCAGGAGTTCGATCACTGGATGATGACCGCCCCCGAGGCTTTGAAGGTTCCCGTTGCCCTGGCCCGCGCCCGCAGCTTGGTGGGTGAATCGGCCCTGGATCAGGCCATCGCCGACCCCTGGGTGGCCAACACCCTGCAGGTTTCCATCGCGCTGTACCGCGAAAACTGGCTGGCCATCAAGAATAGCTCGATGCCCATGCTGGTGGTGGGAACCAATATCATCAGTGGCACCGTCAGCTCTACTTCGGACCTGTATCGCCTGCTGGATGAGTCGATGGGATTGAAGCACACGCCGTAATCGTCACGCCCGTTGGGGCGAAGCGATGGCCGATTCGGTGGGCCCGCGAGGACGGACGGGGTCAGTGGATGCGTAATCGCACAAACCGCGGTGGGCGGTCGGCCGAAGTGCCGGGCCGGAGTCGGACGGTGAGTTCGGAACTGCCATCGGCATTCACGTGCGTCGAGAGGATTTCGGTGCCCGTCTCCGAGGCATCCCAATCCACCAGGTTTTCCGACACCTCGCGTTGCCAGAGCAGATCCGGAGCCTCGGTCCGGATTCGATAGGTGAAATTCAAGGAGCCGTCTGACTGCAAACTCTGCGGCACGAGCCGGGCGGCATCGGCGATCAGGGGCGCCCGAACGAACGCGTACTCGGCGAAATTGCTCAGGCCATCGCCGTCCGGATCGACTCCTGGTACGGTGTCTTCGGGCGGCGTGTTGGCGCGGAATGCCGTGACCTTCCAGGCGGCATAACCCGCTTCGGGCCGGGCATTGGGCTGCCCCAGTGTTGGTTGCTGCAATAACGCCCAGCGGTCCTGTCCATCCGGCGTGCGACCGATGCTGCGGCCTTGCGGGGTGGCGCTGAAGTCGATTTCATCCGCAAAACGGAGCAGATTCCCTGCCGCATCGGCTTCAATCAGATGAACCTGGTCCCCGTCGCCGTTCAGCGCGAAGGGGATGAGGCAGTTGGGGTTGGCCGGGTTGTTGAAATCCGCTTCCCGCACGACCCGGCGGGAGCCCGGCGGCATCCCGGTGTCGGTCCCAAAGCGATATTTCCGGGGCGTTTTCAGACTGTCGCTCAGATACCAGCCGGTGATGGATTGGGGAACGGCGGAGGTATTCATGAGCTCGATCGCATCCGTCTCCTGCGCAGGCGAGGCAGCGTAAACCTCGTTGAGGAGCACTCCGTCGTTGGTCGTGGCGCCCTCCGCACCCGGCGAGCCATGAACCTGGCGACTGGCCCGCCAATGGCGTGCGTCACTGAGCCAGTTGGATTTTTCGGCGGCGGTGGTGGGCGCTTCCGGCGCTGGGGTTAGCTCCAGGGAACTACCCCATCCGTCCGCCCGTTCGGGCCAGGGAAATACCGTGCCGTAGGTGCAGGAAAACAGGAGGGTGCCCGCGGGCGCATTCACCTCCACGGTTTCACCACTGTTGGACAAGGAACCCTGCCACGGCCCCAGCACGCGGATACCGCGGTGGTAATACGGCGAATTGGTGGCTTGATAAACCGTCGCAAAGAGGGCGGGATCCTTGGTGACCACCAATCGCTCCTGGAAGGCCAGCACCGTTCCCAGCGGAAAGACATATTGAAGGGCGTTGGTGAGGATCACCCCGGAGAGATCCAGCGAAGCGGGGGAACCATTGTAAAACTCCAGGAATTCCGGTCCCGCGTCGTCCCGTGCATGGTATTGAATTTCGGTCAACCACAGCCCGCCGGTCGAGGCCGGGGGGATGCCATCGGGAACGTAGGCCACGTCCACCAAGGCGGACCAATCCGCGGCGGCGAACACCCGGGCGCGGATTTGCCGCGGTTGATCCACCAGAAGCGCGCCCGCGGCGAGGGTGCGGGCGGTGGGATTGATTTTGCCGCCGGAAAGCCGCGGATCCGAGCCGTCGGTGGTAAAGTAGATGACCCCGGTGGGACTGGTGATGCCGATGACGGATCCGCCGGGAACCCGACCGCCCGGGAGGGTGAAGGTGGGAGGTTCCACCGGCCACCAGCCCGAGTGTTTGCGGAGTTGGGCGATCAATCGTGTATGGCGCTGCGGGAAGAAGGTGTTGCGGAGGTAGTTCCATTCATTGAGCCATTCCTGATCGCGATCCCACGGCAGTTTGGCCACGCTGGTGCCGGGCTGCCAACGCGCGGTCTCGGCGACGATGGCATTGGAAATCTCGCGCATCCGATCGTGGTACAGGCCGCCGGCCCGGGCGGGAGTCAGCGCGCCGTCGTTGAAGCAGTGGAGGTATGCCCGGTCGCGGAACAGCACCCGGAAATCCGACTGCCTCATCAGCGCGGTGAAAATGCCGTCGGGCACATCCTGATCGGTGCAATCGGCCGCCACGTCCTGCAGCGCGACATCGGAATCCTGTTGAAAGAATTTCCAACCGCCCCGATCCGGCGCGCTTGGCCCGGCCGCCGCCCAATTGTGCTGGGCCGACCAGTCCCAATCATTCCCGGCGTAAAAACTCAACAGCATGTAATCACAGAGATTGGTGACATCGATCCACCGCCGGGCCTGCGTGTAGTTGTTGAGACTGCCTTTCAAGGCCTGCCACGGCTGGGTCCAGCTGTCGCCGCCCCCGTGATCGCTCCCGGTCGTGGCCCCACCGGTAAAATGATACCCACTCGCGCCGCCCGGATAGTAGCTCGCCAGGTAATCGTCGTCGGGATGCTCGTGGATGTGATAGATCCCGTGGTAGGCCCCGTTCAGATACAGGTGCACCTGACGTCCGTGTTTTCCGGGCTGACCCATCATCAATTGCATTTCATCGATCCACGGATTGCGCGCCAATTGGGCGTCGCCGCTGCGGGTGACGGGGGGATCTCCGTAGGGCACCGGGGGATTCTCCCGGGTGCCGAGCCAGAAGAACGTGTCGTGGGAATGGCTGCGCAGGCGGAGATTCTTGAATTGCGTGGCCGCGCCCTGGGGAAAGCGTGAGCCCTGGGCAAACAGCGGGTACTTCAATTCCGCCCGCCCGTATTCGCGTCGGAAGCTGGCGGCCATGCTCAGCTTGGGGGACGCCAGACTGGTGGTTCCGGTGGCCTCGATGCCGGCATCGATTTGAAAGCCGGCTTCCCGATTTTCCGGATCAAAAAGCTCGATGGACGCGGGATTCTCCGTCGTGCCCAGGGTGCCCGTGAGGACCACGGACACGGCGGGCAGGGCGGTGAAGGCATCGGCCAGTACCGGCCCGTAGGCGGCGCTGCGGGTGATGGACGTCGCCAATTGGGATTGGTTGACCACGCCCTCGAGCAGCGGGTTGCCGACTCCATTGACGAAGAGATAGGTCTGGGTGGCGACCGGGGTGTACGCCGCGCCGCCTTGCAGGGCGATGGCGCGGACGATGCGGGTGCCGCGGGTCGTGCCGCTGGTATTGGGAGTTACGGTGAAGGGCCCGGTGTAGGTGGTGCCGTTGACTGCGCTCGGTACGGTGCCGTTGAGGGTGTACCGGATTACCGAGGACGGCACCGTGGCGCTGAGTTCCAGCGAAATCGCCGCCTGATAAAAACCGTGGGGCCGGCTGAACGTGACTTCGTTCTGACCGAGGGCGAAGGGCGCCGCGTTGCTCGCGCCCGGGGTGGGCTTGGTCAAATACGCCAGGGTTCGCGTACCGCCGGGATCAAGGGTGTAGCCATACGACACGCCGGGGTATTGCGTCGGTGGATCCAGGGCGCTGACGACGGAACTGCCGTCGGGCCGCACGAGGGCTAAAAATTCCCCGGTCGCAGCCAGCGAGAAATTCGCGTGCAGCAGCGGGGAGTCCGGTGGTGCCGTCCCGAGTCCGTCGGCCAGAACGGTGAGGAATCCGTTGGGCGCGATCCGGCTGGCGGGAAACGTCCACTTCGGCAAGTCGGACTTCGAGTCGGTGAGATGCCAGTTCGTAAGTTCGACCCACTGGGGCAGCTCGTTGTAAATCTCGATCCAATCCTGCGGCGCGCCGAACTCGTCCGGGAGGCCGCCCACGGTTCCGGACTGAAATTCGTTGAGCCGGAGTTGGTACTCGCTGACTGGCAATTCGAAGGTGGTTTCCCCGGACAAGCCGGCGAGGTCGGTGGCCCGGAGCCGGATTTTTGCGACCGATCCGACCGGTGGGGCAGGGCTCCGCAGGCGAAGCTCATTTCCCGTGATGGTGAACAGGGCGTTGTTTTCACCACCGGGGCCGTCCACCAACTGGAGCACATGCTGATCGAAGGCATCGGCATCCACGGCGGTGGCGTGAGCCACCAGCGCACCGGCGGTCGCGCCGCCCTCCACTCCCTGCGCATCGAGGGTGATCCGGGTCGGGGCGTGCGGGGCGGCAAGGGTCAGCGGAAACGTTTTTTCCAGCCAGCGATTGGTGTCGGCGCGATCGGTGGTTCGGACGCGGACGGAAAACTGCGCGCCCGCGGGTTGAGTGGAGAAAACGAACGGGCGGGGGAACAACTCATTGCCCACCAGGGTGAACTTGGCGTTGTCCGTGTCGCCCGGGCCGGGAACCAGGGTGACTGCATGGGTGGCGTTGGACTTGCGATCCACGGTCCGCACGTGGCCGATCGCCGCGGTTTGCGTCGCGAAGAAAGCGCCGCCGCCGGGTTCCAGCACCAGATCGTCCGGCGTGGGCGGTACGGTGATTTTCTCCAGGGTGAGGGCCTGCCAGATGGGATTGCGATCGCCACCGTCCGTGGCCCCGAACAGGGTGCCCATTTCGACGATCACACTGGTGGTCGCCGCCACGAATTGATACGTGTACAACGTCGCCCGATTCGCGGCGTAGCGTTGTCCGGGCGAGACTCCGAGGGAGGTGATTTCATCGACGGCGTTGAGTCCGTTGACCCGGATATCCCAGCGTCGGTCTTCGACGACGTTGCCGGAGATGAGGATTTGCAGTTTGTATTCGTTGCGGGCGACGACCTGCAGGGTTGCCCGGAGCCGTTCCCCTCCGGCGGTGTTGGCCCAACGGATATCCCGCAGAATTTCCTCCAATTGATTGGCATCGCTGCTGTTGCCGAACTCGGGTTTGGCCTGCCAGGGGGTGACGGATTGCGGTCCCACGAGCGTGGCTCCGGGAATGGGCAGTCGATCCGGCGTAAAGCTGACCCCATGAACGACCCGGATGGGGTCGTCGGTGCTGAAATTGATGGCGTAGACGAATTCGCCATCGAGATCGAGATCCTGCGGGCCGGCGAGGGCGGAGACATTTCCCAGGAGAACCGCGGTGGCGGCCTGCATGCGAGGGGCGAACCCGAGCCATCCCCCAAGAGCCAGGCAGACTAGGAGCGCGAAACGAGGGCCTTTCATGGCGGTGGTAGCAATGGTGATAGCAACGGGTGAGGGAGGATTGCGGTTGAGTCCAATCGCAGCACGAGGGGGATTGCCCGGGCGCGTGAAAGCGCTTCGTGCGATGCCCGAAGTAAAGAGTTGAACTATTTCCTTAAGACTGAGGCCCGGAAATCAGGGTTTCGTAGCCTTCCCGAAAGGTGGGGTAGCGGGGGATCCAGGCGAGTTCGGTGCGCAACCGCTGATTACTGACGCGCTTTTGGGTCTGGCCCCGTTTGCTCAAGGTTCCGTCGGCGGCGCTGGCGGGGCCGGGGAAGGGGAGATTCAGCCGATGACTGAGCCAGGTGAAGAACTCCCGTTGGGTCACCGGAGCGTCATCGGTGGCGTTGTAGACCCGGCACCCGCCCTTCGCTGTGGATCCTGTAAGAAACGAGGCCAGTGCGGCTGCGGCATCATCGCGGTGAATCATATTGATAAGCCTTGAGCCGTCGCCCTGGAGTCGTGCTTCGCCGCGAAGGAGTTGATGGTACAGGTGTCCGCGCTGGGGACCGTAAAGGCCGGTCACGCGAAAAATGCCGATGGCTAGCGGCAGGGTCGCGGCTGCGGCCTGCAAATCCCGCTCGGTGGCGACGAGGACTTGGGCGGTCTCGCTGGTTGGCTCGGTGGGGGCGTCCTCGGTGACGACGGAACCATCGGTTTGCCCATAAACGCTGGTGCTGCTGGTGTAAACGTAGCGGTGACAACGGGTTTGGCGCAGCCACTGCAGGACGTGGCGCGTGCCTTGTTGGTAAACCTGACGGTAGACCTCGGCGTCGCCCCGGGAGGAGGAAACTGTGTTGGCCACCCAATCGAAATCCCGGGGCAGGGCGTCCAGAGACGAGGGATCGGTGACGTCGCCGAGCAGCGATGGCAGTCCGTGGGATGCGAGTTCCGCCGCCCCGGCGACGGAACGGCGCAAGCCGAACACTTCATGGCCTTGGGCCTGGAGGTGGCGGCCCAGGGCGATGCCCACGTAGCCACAACCCAGAATCAGCACGCGCATGGTGTCAGGTTGGCATAAAATTGTCGCCGAACCCCCCTTTTGTACCGGCTTCGGCCGAGCTGATGGGGAGCGCGGAACCCGGTGGCAATTCGGTCTGGCTGGATGGGTAGGGAGCTCATTTCGTCCCCCATATGCCGATGCCCCTTGACACGGGATAATCCCGGAGCAGTTTGGCCTCAGTGAAAACTTTAACGGAAGCAAAAAATCTCCCATCGCTTGGCGCGATGGATGGCCACTGCAACTCCGTCGGTTTCTTCAAAAAGACGGTGCTCTTGGCGGTGCTCGCGGGTGTTTTGGGTTCGGTAATACCCGTTCAAGCCGGCAATCGTACGGGCCCGCCGCCGCCACCGCCGCCGCCGCCGACCCCGAAGCCGATCGTCAGCTTGGGCTGATCTTTGGTCGCTGAGTCCCCCCCTTTGACTGATAAGTTGCCCTCCCCCCACGATTCATGAAAATTCCGGCTAGCGTCCTCTCCGCCCTGCTGATTTCGAGTTCCACCGGCAGCGTGCTGGCGATCACCACGTACACCACCGATTTCGGTGACCCGCCGTTCAGCGCTGCGTCGCCTTTGGCGGGCCAGGACGGTTGGTCCATCAGCAACCCGCCGCCGACCGATCTTTCGTCCATCTACAATTACAATTCCGTCAATGACCCGACCAACCCTTGGGGAGCGTTGGGCGGTCTGAATGCGACGCCGGATGTAAATCCGACGCATTTGACGCATTTGGTGGATTTGCCGCTGACCGCTCTGGTGTTTTCCGTTGATTTCGCCATCAGTAGCACCCAGTTGCCCTCACCGGCCACCCGCGACAAGTTTGCCTGGTCCTTCAACTCTGCGACTCCCGGGGATTTGTTTCGCATCGCGTTTGAGCCCGACCTAATCAACCCCAACAAGCTGGAAGTCGTGTGGTACGACTCCGGTGGCAACCGGCAGACGTTGACGGGCCCGGTGACCGGCATCGCCTATGATTCGATTTACAACCTCCACGTGGATGTCGTCGGGGCTGGGGCAGATGCGCAGTTTACCGCTACAATTACGCCCAGTGTAGGGACTCCCTTGATTTTCACCGAAACTCTGACCGGTCAGGCCGGTGCCACTGTGTCATCGTTTGGGGCGGACTTTGAAACGGTTGCGGCCTCTCCCTTTGGTGACGCGGGCGACAATACGATGTTCTTCGACAACCTCACGGTGGTTCCGGAGACCTCCAGCAAGCTCGCTATCGGCCTGTTGGCCCTCGGATTGTGCGCGCTGCGGTTCAAGCGGACGGCCTGATTGGCCGATTGAAAGCGATACCCGGGTAGATGCGAATCGTTTCGCCTACTGGGAAAACTGGGGAGGGACTTGAGTCCCTCCTTATTTTTTTGTACCGGGACCTTCTCCGAGGGCTTCGGGATGGTTCGTTTGCCATTGGAGTGCCTGAGCCCGATTGCCCCGTCCGATCCAAATGCCGAGCAGTTGGCGCCGCCCTTCCGGGCTGATCGTGTTCTGGGTCAGCACCCCGGGCAGTTTTTCATCCAGCATCCGGGGTGACGCCTGATTGGCCCAGTACATCAGCCGTTCCGCATCGGGCAGCAGGTATTTCAAGGCGCGATCCATCAGGACGTCATTTCCGCGCGCCAGCGAAACAATCTGTTCCCGCACCTGGCTCTGATTCAGATCTTCGGCGGAGGTTAGCTGACGCAGGGCGTCCACCCGGCGAAACGCTTCCTTCCAAAGTTCTTCCGCCTTGTCGGGATTGATGGGGCCCCACTCATGGGCTTGGCGCAAGGGGGTGCGGATCCACTGGGGATCCAGCCGACGTTCCAAGGCAAATTCCTTATCAGCGATGGCATACATGTCGCTAAAATGGAGGGCCAGAAATCCCTTTTTGAAATGCAGTTCCGGAGCCAAGGGCGTCAGTTGGATGGCCTGGTCGAGGAGGGACATGGCTTTTTCCAGTTTGTCTTCCGCGCTTGGAATCACGAGGGGAGCCTGTCCCGGAGGGGCGGCCGCGCGCTCGGCTTCGTCCAGTTCGTAGAGGAACTGGGCTTCCGCCTCGAGTTGAGCGGCCCGGGTTAATGCTACCGGCCGTCCGCTCGACCATTCTGCTTGCAGCAAGAGGGCGCCGATCAGTATCACCAAGGCCCCGGCCGTCCGATACAGTCCGATGGTCCAGCGGGTGGGGGGGCGCGACGTGGCATTTTCCCGGAACGACAGCGCCAGCAGCACCACGGCGGTCCAGCTCAGGCCAATGCGGTGGCCGGGAACGTCGAAGAGCCCATGCACCGGGACCACGGTGGCGGCCAGTAGCCCCGACCAGCGCAGGATCCACTGGGGACGGTTGCGGACATTTCGCCAAGCCAGTACCAGCAGCCAACCCACACTGCCGGCCAGCGCCAGCACGGTGGGCCAGCCGCATTCGCCGGCCAACAGCAGCCAATCGCTTTCCGGATGAATGGCTTGGGACCCCGAGGCGGAATGCTTGCGATACTGCGGGAAAATATAGCGGAAATTGCCCAAGCCGACGCCGGTCCAAGGCGCGTCCTGGATCAAGGTCAACGCGTCGCGGAAAATCCGGAGGCGGAAATCCAGTGGCAGGTTGGAGTTTTCGCTGACGGCCGGGGCGGAGAGGTTGGGGGTGAAATTTTCCGGCGCGAGCTTGGGCACGCTTTCATGCAGGCGCTTTTTTAATTCGCCATCCGTGACCAGAAACAAGGCGGCGCCCACTCCAGCAATGCCGACGACGCTCAGGAGCAGTCGCCGCGAAATATAGCGCGGTCCAAGTCCGGTCAACCAGACGCCGGTGAAGAGCACGCTCAGAACCGCCCCGGCACGGCTCGGGGAGAAGCCCCAGATCGCCAATTCGATCAGGGCGAGATTCAGGGCGGAGAGCCCCGCCAGGATGTTGCGCTTTTGTCGGACCGATTGCAGCAGGCATCCCAGCGCGGCGATGGATCCCATCACCAGCAGGGTGGCTGTGTGATTGCGATTGGGGAAAAAGCCGAAGCTGGAATCCACATCCCACGGCGCCAGCCAGCCGGCCACCTGCGCCCACATGGCGAAGCTGGCGTAACTGGCCACGATCAAGGAGACGCCCCAGAGCAGCAGCAGATGGGTCCGATCAGAGATCCGATGTCCCAACACGTACAGGACAACGGCTAAGCCGCATCCCAAGCCGATCCATTTTTCGAAGGATTGCCGGGCATGGGGAGCTTGGAACGGACCGGTGGTGAGCCCCAGCGATTCCAATTCCAGGCGCCAAAAGGGTTGGGCAAACCAGCTGGCGGGCAGAAAGGCGCCCGCGGCGAGCACCAGAATGGCACCCGCCAGCAGATACAAGCTGCCGGGCAGCCGAATGCGGGGCGGTAGCGCCACGATCAGACCGCCCGTCGCGAGCAACAGAAGCCCGTTGAGCAATTGGTAAGGCGCGGCGGGGAATATTACTGCGACCCAGCACACCACCAGCATCAGGGTCAGCGCCGCCAAGGATTTTCCCGAATCCGTGGTCGGAAAAGGCGGCTCCGACGAAGGCGACATTTTGGTCATACGGGAAGGGGCGTCACGGTTCACAAAAAAGGGCGACCGTGCGTTCTAGCGCGACGGTCGCCCGGAAGAAAGTCTGAACCGGCGAAAGCAGTCCGGGAAGGACGGCTCGCCGGGGTGGGATCAGGAAATGATGCGCGAACCTTCGTTGAGGAAGATGCCCTTGAACATCATCTCCAGCGCCTGCGCATTCGACGCCTTGGCCAGGGCCTCGCGATCACTGATCTTGCGTTCCTGGACCAGATTGTAGAGCGCCTGGTTGAAGGTCTGCATGCCGTCGTCCGCGCCGGTTTCCAACGCGGCGTTGATCTTTTCGATGCGATTTTCCTCGAGCATTTTGCGCACCGTGGGGGTGTTGATGAGGATTTCAAGGGCCGGGATCACACTGCCCGTGACCGTACCCACCATGCGTTGGCAGATGACGGCGCGCAGGGTGCCGGCGAGCTGGCGACGGACCTGTTCCCGTTCATCGGGGCGGAAGAAATCGAGGATGCGGCCGATGGATTGTGAGGCGTTCTGGGTGTGGAGGGTGGAGAGCACGAGATGGCCAGTGTCCGCCGCGCTCATGGCGGCCTGCAGAGACACGGCGTCGCGCATTTCGCCGACCATGATCAGATCGGGATCCTGCCGCAGCACCATTTTGAGGCCCGATTGGAAACTGGAGGTATCGAGGCCGATTTCCCGCTGTTCGATGACGCTCTGATTATCTTCGAACACGAATTCGATGGGATCCTCGAGGGTGACCACGTGCTTTTTGAAATTCGCGTTCACGTATTCGATCATGGCCGCGAGGGTCGTGGATTTGCCGGAGCCGGTGGTGCCGGCAACGAGCACAATGCCGCGCGGGGAACGGGCGATGTCCTTGAGGACGGGGGGCAATCCGAGTTCCTCGAACGCGGGCACCTGGGTCTTCACCGCCCGCATGGCGAGGGCGAACGTGCCGCGTTGCTGGAAAATATTGGTACGGAAACGGCCGACCCCGGGTTCATAGTAGCTGAAGTCCACTTCGCGATCCGACTTGAGCTTCAGTTGGGCGTGCTCGGGACAGATTTTGGCGGCGATCTTGTTCATCCACTCCTCGCTGGACGGCGGGCAGTCGAGGGCGACGAGTTGGCGATTGATCCGGAGGATGACCGGTGCGTTCACCTTGATGTGAACGTCGGAGGCGCCGGCCTCAACGGCGGCTTTGAGAATTCCACGAAGCAGTTCCATGTTTGCGAGTACGGTTGATGTTGGAGAAAAATACTAGCAATTGCAGGGCCAGAGGCCACCGCATTTTGCGAAAGCAGACGGAAACGATCGGTCGCGGAATTGGCCGCCCCGCCGAGGCGACGGCCCAAGGTTTTACCGCGACCGAATCGGTCAGCTTTTGAGGATTTTCTGTGCGGCGGCGGCGAGGCGTTTCAATCCGGCGGCGGTCTTGGCTTCGAGATAGCACCGGATCAGCGGCTCCGTGCCGCTGGCGCGGAAGGCCACCCACTCGCGGTTCGGGAGCAAAAACTTGAAGCCATCGGTGGTGATGAATTTCTCCACCGGCAACGTGCCGATCCGGTCCAGACCCCCGGCCAGGCGGGCCAGCAAGGCCGCCTTCTTCTCCGCGGGAATCGCAACATTGATCCGGTCCGTGTGAAACTCCCCGATCTGCTTTTCCAAGCGTTTGAGGACTTCGCCGAGGGAGCATCCTTCTACCGCCACCAATTCCGCCATCAGCAGACAGGCCAGAATACCGTCCTTTTCCGGAACGTGCCCCTTGATGCTCAGGCCGCCGGATTCTTCACCGCCACAGATGACGGGCTCGCTTTCCATCAAGGCCCCGATGTATTTGAAGCCCACGGGGGTTTCATGCAGGGGGACGCCCAACAGTTCCGCCACGGCATCCACTTGGTGGCTCGTGGGAACCGTGCGAACGACGGAGCCCGTCCAACCGCGGTTATGCTTGAGGTGGTAGAGGGCCAGCGCCAGCACCTGGTTGGGGGTCAACCACGTGCCGTCCTGATCCACGATTCCGAAGCGATCCGCATCGCCATCGAGGCCCAGTCCGAGGCTGGCCTTGCCGGCGAGGATGGCGGCCCGAACTTCTGACATGCCTTCGGCATTCGGCTCCGGATGATGCCCGCCAAAGCTGGGATTCAACTCATCATGAAAACGCAGCACCTTGGCCCCGCCATCCTCCTCGAGCAGAGTGTCCAGGTAGCCGCGGCCGGTGCCGTACATGAACTCCACGGCCAGCTTCAACTTGGCCTTCTTGATGGCCTTGAAATCGATCAAACTCCGCAGCTGTTTGAGGTAGGCGGGGGATGGATCGATGGTGGGACACTTAAAGGTGCCGACGACCGCAGCATCGAACTCCCAGCCGGCGGCCTGCCGTTCGAGGATAAATTTCTCGACCTCCCGGGTGACCTCCGGCGGTGCGGCGGCCCCGTTGTGCACGCTGAATTTTAATCCCTGATACTCCGCGGGATTGTGACTGGCGGTGAGGTTGATGCCGCCGATGGCCTTCCGTGCGCGGATGGTGTGGGCGATGACGGGCGTCGGGGCGTCGCGTTCACACAACAAGGGCAGCAGGCCGTTGGCGGTCAGCACTTCAGCCACGGCCAGACTGAACTCGCGGCCGAGGAAGCGCGTGTCGTGGCCGATGATCACCGTGGGTTTGCGGCCGTGGATGGGACTGCCCACCCGCTTCAATTCCGCCAGCCACCAGTCCGCCAGGCCCTGCGTGGCCACCCGGACGTTGGTGAAGGTGAAATCCCGCGCGATCAAACCGCGCCAGCCCGAAGTGCCGAACTTGATGTGTGTCATGAAATCAATCGAAGCAGAAGCAAATACCCGCCGGTGGTGGAATGCGCGGAGGAGAGCGGTGGATCAGCTCCTCCAATCAAAGGCGCGCTTCTTCAGGGCGTAGACGTAGCCGACGAAGAGGATGCCGAGGAACGAGACCATGCCGCCGAGCGCCAGGGGGGCATTGGTCTTCAGCATGTCGCGGTAGTTAACCGCCCACGGATACATGAACACCACTTCGATATCGAACAGCACGAAGAGGAGGGCGACGAGGAAGAACTTCACGGACATGCGCGCACTTCCGGGACCTTCCGGCAACATGCCGCACTCGTAGGGGATGTCCTTGGTGCGGGTGCGACGACCGACTTTTCCAGCGATGACGCTGAAGGCCAGCGTCCCGAAGGCGAAACCCGCGGCGACGCCGAAAAGCATCAGCACCGGGAAGTATTGCGATAATTGCGTACCCATTGCGGTGGGAACCCTAGAAGGCGGGTCTCGACAGGCAAGACTCCTTGGGCGGTCCCGCCCAAGGATCCCTGACATTCCGCTCTTTCCGCGAGGGATCACATGCGCCAGACTGGTGGTGCCGTTGAAACTGTCTGTAAAAAGTGACTATGCCACCCGGGCCGTCCTGGCCCTGTCCCGCCGGCACTCGCTGGGCGAAACGACCCGGTCGGAGGAGATTGCCACCGAGTGCGGCATTCCCCCCAATTACCTGACCCAGATCCTGATCGAGTTGAAGTCGCAGGGCATTGTGAAGAGTACGCGCGGCAAGCAGGGAGGATATTCCCTCGCTCGCCCGCCGGGGCAGATCACCCTGGCCGATGTCCTGCGCAGTGTGTACGGACCTTTGCTCGATACTCCCGCCTTCACGGATCCGCAGTGTCCCGCCGAACTGAAATCGGCGTGGCGCGGGTTGCAAGGAGCCATCGAGGCGGCGGCCAACCGGGTTAACTTCCAGCAATTGGTGGAATCGGGCTCCGAGCGGGATCGGATGTTTTATATCTGAAGCCGGCCCAAAAGGCGTCGGCTGGCCCGTGAAGGAAGGTCATCCGCCGGACCACCCGACGGATGCCCCGTGTACCTGGTTCCGGGAGACAATCAATTCGCCCGACATCCCAGAGAGAGCAGCACATTCGCCCACAGGGCCTGATCCCCGGTCTGGACGGTGAGTACGTGATCCGCCGATTCCACCGCCTTGTAGAAATCCCACTTCAGAATGGGCACCAACGGAGTGGTCAGGCCTGCCGCCGCCACCGTTTTGCGGAATTGTTGCCAGACCGGCGGTTCGCCGTGCTTGGCGTAGGAGTCGTCGGCCGGGATCCCCATGACATTGACCTCATCCACGGCCACGGCCGAAAGGATGGCCTGAAGCACCTGATCCACGGTCACCAGCCCGGGGGAGAGGTTGAGGCAGACGACTTCGGCGTTGGGGCCCTTTTTCGTCGAAGCGGGGTAGTGCCCGTCGGCGATCAGGATTTTGGAGTGATGTCCGGCCCGGCCGAGGATTTCGTTCAGGCGAGGATGGATGAGTTGATGCTTGAGCATGGTAAAAGTGGGGTTTTTGGTCCGGGGGGATTAGGTCAGCAGCGCTGCGTACCGCAGTCCGCGCAGGCTGATGGCCAGGGTGGTCAGGCGGAATTCCCGCAGGATCGCTTCGTAGATGGCGGCGCCAAAAAGGATGACGTCCGCGCGTTCGGGTGGCAGACCCGGCAACTTACGCCGTTCATCCAAGGGCAGTGACCAGAGACGCTCCACCAACTCGGTCAGTGCCGGTGCGGAGAACTCCGTGGCTTCGATAAATTCGCGTTCAAACTGAAGGCACCGGTGATGGATCAACGCGAGGATGGCGGTCGTGCCGCCGATGCCGACGGCTTGCGTGACGCCGAGCGGAGCCTTGGCTCGTTCCAAAGCGCCCCGGACCTCCCGTCGAAGATATTCGGCCAGTGCGGCTCGGACCGACGCGAGATCCGCGGCCGTCGGGGCCGTGCCGCAGCGGAATCGTTCCAAATATCGGACGCTGCCCAAGGGAAAGCTCTGCCGGAAGTCCGGCCGCACGGCCCGCGGCCCGGAGCAGCCGAGGATGACCTCCGTGCTGCCGCCGCCGACGTCGAGGATCATCAGGGGACGGCCGGCGAAGACCGGATTGGAAACGACTCCGGCGAAGCCCCAATCGGCCTCTTGCTCCCCCGAGATCACCTCCGTAACCACGCCGCTGGCGGCATCAAGGGCGGTCCGTAAATCCGCGCCGTTTTTGGCCTCCCGCGCCGCACTGGTGGCGATGACGCGCACGCGGACCGCGCCGAGTTCCCGCGCCTGGGTCGCGAAGCGTGAAACGACGCGGGCCGTATGGTCGATCCGTTCCGGTTGCAGTTGGTGCGAATCGTAGAAGCCCGCGCCCAGCCGGGTTTGTTCGCTGGTTTCCAAAAAGGGAGTCACTGCCTGATCGCGCACGTCGGCGACCAGCAGTTTGACCGAGTTGGTGCCGACATCGATGACAGCACCACGGAATTCGACGGCATTAAGAGCCACTGTATCCGAAGCATGGAGGCCGGCGGCCACGGGACAAATTTCTGCGCTCCGCTTTCCCGGCATCCAGGCGTAACGGGATTGCACTGTTCAACCGACGTTCCGGGGGCTATGCGATCTCCCGCCAATGCCGAGCGCACCTCCGTCCAGTTTTCGACCGCCCTGGTGGCTGGCGGGCGCGCATCGACAGACGCTCTGGCCCGCATTGACCCGCCGCGTGCCAACTCCGCCGTGGCGACGGGAGCGTTTGGATCTTCCCGATGGTGATTTTTTGGATTTGGATTGGAGTCGATCCAAGGCGGCCGGTGCGCGCGGTGAACGCGTCGTGGTGGTTTCGCATGGTCTGGAAGGGAATTCCCGCCGGCCGTACATGGCAGGGTTGGTACGAGCGTTGAATCACGCCGGGTGGGATGCCGTGTCGTGGAACTTCCGCGGGTGTTCCGGCGAAGCCAATCGGACGTTGCGGGCGTATCATTCCGGCTCCTCCGATGATTTGGCCACGGTGATTGCTCACGTGGTGAAGTCCTCCCGCTGTCCCGCGGAGCTGCAGGTCGCTCTTGCCGGATTCAGCCTGGGGGGAAATGTGACCCTGAAACATCTGGGCGAGTTGGGAACGGCGCCGGGATGCGTGACCCGGGCGGTGGTGTTTTCGGTGCCCTGTGACCTTGGATCGGCGGCCCGGGCGATGTCGCGTCGCGCCACTCAACCTTACCTTCAGCATTTTCTGCGGACCCTGCGGGCCAAGGCGGCGGACAAGGTGCGCCAGTTTCCGTCGGACCTGCCGACCATCACCCGGAACGCGCGTTGGGATCGGATGCGCACTTTTGAAGAGTTTGATGACGCCTTCACGGCGCCGGTACACGGGTTTCGGGATGCGGCCGACTATTGGGATCGCTGTTCGTCCAAACCGCTGATCGAGCGGATTACCGTGCCCACACTGATCGTCAATGCGCTGGACGACCCGTTCCTGAGTCCGGGGTGTTTTCCTCGGGCGGAGGCGGAACGCAGTCGAACGGTGTGGCTCGAGACGCCCAGCGGTGGCGGACATGTCGGATTTCGCGGGGCGGGGGACCGCGATTCCTATTGGCACGAACGTCGGGCGGTGGCGTTTTTGGCCGGTCAGGTCGGATAACGGGCGCGAAGTTCCCTCAGGGACGCCGTACGACCGGGCTGGCGGCAAAGGACATGGCGATTTCCAGCAAGGCTTGCCCGTCCGTGCGGGCCGCGACCACGACCAATTGCGAGCGGTCCAGCACCGCCAGACAGAAAGCTATTTCCTGATCGGAGCGGGGATTCTTGGGAACGTAGATCACCACCAGCTGCTGGGGTTCCTTCACGCCGACGAGCCGTTCCCAACCGCGGGCGGACATGGCCCGATCAGCCGCGGCAAACTGCTGGACGGATACGGGGGCGGCCTGGCGTTTCCCGGAGTCGTACACCGCCACTTCCGCTCCCCGGACCGCGGCCAGGGCCTGCCGCGCCTCGGGGGGCAGAAGAAAAATCAGACGCCAGCGGAAGGGGGCGCGGGGCGAAGTCATCACGGGTGGATGGTTTTACGAACGAGAGGCCGCCTTACTTTTTGTTGAGCGATTCCGCCACTTTTTGCAGCGGCGCCAGATGCAACTTCTCGCCGAGCTCGGCGATCTTATCCGGCTTGATGTCGCCCTCGATATTCACCAACACCGCCTGTTTTCCGCCTTCGCTGACGGTGATGACGATGCCTTCGATGGTTTCCGGGCTGTGGGATTTGAGGTAGACCCCGACTTCCTGGGCCTTTTCCTTCACCGTCACGATGCGTTCCCAGCCTTTCGTGATCAGCTCGGAACTCAGCGTCCGGAGGCGTTCCTGAATGACGCTGCGATTGCCGTCATCGAGGCCGACGACATTGATGCGGACGGAGCGCAGCCCGCGGATCAATTCGGCCGCATCCGGTTCCTGTTTCGCCGCGAGGCGGGCGGCGATGCCGAGCAAATTTCCCGAGACATTGACCTCTACGAAGTCGCCTTTGGCGGACGGAGTGAGCGGACCGAAATCGATATAGCCGGGGCGATCATTTTCTGCGTAGAGCGGGTAGGCGAGCAGGCCGACGCCGAGGGTGACGCCGAGAAGTGTTTGCGTGATCAGTTTCATAAAAGGTGATGTGTTGGTGCCGGACCGGACGCGGTCCGGTACGGGCTCAACACCCGGTAACCGGGGCTGAGGTTTCAGAAGTTTTCGTGGGTCGCGGCAAGTTGATTCGGAACGGCCTCCCGGGGCTGCCTTTCTTGTGCCATGCTGGGGCCATGGTGAATCACGTTTACGCCGGACTCCTGTCATGAGGTCTGATTTTCGCTTGGACCAATTGTTGTCGCGCTTTGGCTACTGCAGTCGCAGTCAGGCCCGGGGCTGGCTCAAGGCGGGCCGCGTTCTGGTGGACGGCAAGCCCGCGCGCGAACCGGATCAACGGGTTGCGCCCGAGGCGGTATTGGTGGATGGCCAGCCGGTGGAGCAGCCGCACGGATTGCTGGTGGTGTTTCACAAGCCGCCGGGCTGCGTCTGCTCCCGCGATGAGCGGGAAGGGCGCAGTGTGTTTGATCTGGTTCCCGCCCGCTGGTCCGCGCGGAATCCGGAAATTACGTCCATCGGACGGCTGGATCGTGATACCACCGGGGTTTTGCTGCTGACCGATCAGGGCGAGTTGGTGCAACGCTGGACGTCGCCACGGCACAAAGTTCCCAAGGTTTACGAAGCGCAATTGGATCAGGATCCGCCCGCGGAACTGGTCGCCACCCTGGCCGCCGGGACCCTGCGTCTCGAGGGTGAGCAACAGCCCTGTGCTCCGGCAGTCTTAGAGATTCTCGGGGACGCCCGCGTCCGGCTCACGCTCACCGAAGGACGGTTCCACCAGGTGAAGCGCATGTTTGCTGCCCACGGGCGACTCGTCATGTCGCTGCATCGCTCGCAGTTTGGCGACTATCGCTTGGACGGGCTGGCCCCGGGCGAATGGCGGGTGGTTCCGTTGCCCGGTTGACGACGGGGTGATCCCGCATTCGAGGGACAGCGTCACTTGTCGCCCGGCCAGTCCGGAGTAACGTTTGCTCCGGTGAATCTCGTCCAGATCACGCCCGGCGCCGGGGGAATGTATTGCGGGAATTGTTTTCGCGACAATGCCCTCGTGGCGGAATTGCGCCGACAGGGTCACGACACCGTGTTGGTGCCGTTGTACCTGCCCATGACGCTGGACGAAGCGCCGGCCACCTCGGATGTCCCGACGTTTTTCGGTGGCATCAATGTGTTTCTGTCCCAGAAGCTGGCGTGGCACCGGCGGGCTCCGAAGTGGTTTCGGCACTGGTTCGATTCCCCGCGGCTGTTGCGGTGGGCGGCCGGGAAGACGGCCAAGACCCGGGCATCCGATGTCGGTGAATTGACCGTTTCCATGCTGCGGGGCGAGGATGGCCGTCAAAGCCGCGAATTGCGGGAGATGGTGACGTGGATGGGGAATCTGCCGCGGCCGGACGCGGTGTTTTTGTCGAACGCGCTGCTGGTCGGATTTGCCCGGGAGTTGAAGGCCCGGCTCGGAACCCGGGTGATTTGTTTCCTGCAGAGCGAAGAGTCCTTTCTCGATGGGATGCCGGAACCCTTTCGTTCCGAAGCTTGGGCCCACCTCGCGGAACGGGCTGAGGAAGTGGACGGATGGATCGCTCCCACGCGCTATTTTGCCAATCGCATGAGCGAACGGCTCGCGCTGCCCTCCAGCCGACTGCACGTGGTGCCAAACGGGATCGCCCTGGCCGGGTACGCGGAGTTGCCGGAACGGGTACCGGTGCTGGCCGGTGCGGATCTCACGCTGGGATTCTTTGCCCGCCAATGCGCCGACAAGGGGCTGGATCTCGTGGTGGACGCCTTCTGTGAACTGCGTCGACGCGGGACGGTGCCGCGGTTGCATCTGCGCGTAGGTGGCGGTTGCGGGCCGGGCGACGAGGCCTTTGTGGCGGGCCTCAAAGCCCGCCTCGCTCAAGCCGGGTTGGCGGCGGAGGCGTCGTTTCATCCGAATCTCAGCCGGGACGAAAAGATTTCCTTCCTGGCCGCGTGCGATGTGATTTCTGTCCCCGCGCGGTTCAGCGAGGCCTTCGGTTTGTATTTGATCGAAGCCATGGCCGCCGGGACGCCGGTGGTGCAGCCGGACGTCTGCGGTTTTCGCGAGATCATCGAGGCCACCGGAGGCGGGGTGGTGTATCCGAAGAATGACGCGCCGAGTCTGGCAAACGCGTTGGAGCCGTTGTTACGCCAGCCGGTCCGACTCCGGGAGTTGGGCAACGCCGGGCGGCGCGCCGTTTCCCGGGACTATACCGACCAGGTCATGGCGCGGGACATTGCGGCGGTCACCCAGCAAGTCGTGGCCGAACGCCCGGCGGCGGGCCCGGCGGCGGATCGGGCACAGACCGAGAAGGGAAACTGATGGCCACTCCGCGCGCGCCCGCTCGGCTGGATCTTCACCCGTTCACCCACGCTCCGGGACGTTTCATTTTCAATCATTATCATGCCCCCCTCTGTGATCAGTGAATTCCGCGCCAATCGACGGGTTGAATTCAGCGAAACCGACCTCGCTGGGATTGTCCATTTCTCCAATTTTTTCCGCTACATGGAAACCGTTGAACACGGTTTTTGGCGGGCGCTGGGCACGTCGGTGGTGATGCGTCAGTATGATCCGCCGCTGGGTTTGCCGCGGGTTCACGCCTCGTGCGATTATCGGCGGCCGTTGTATTTTGAGGACGTGCTGGAATTGCACCTCCGGGTAACGGAAAAGAAGCCTCGATCCATCAGCTTTGAGATTCGCTTTTGCCGCGTCGAACCGGGTCCGGAAGAACTGGTGGCCGTGGGCAAATTGACGGTGGTTTGCGTGGCCAAGGATGCGACGGGCGTGATGCGGGCGGTGCCGTTACCGGCGGAAATTGCCGATCGGATCGCGGTGGCGCCCGACTTGGCGGCTACGTGAGGGATTCGACCCTCCGGGTGGACTGAACTCTTTTTGGGGCGTCCGGTAAACCGGGCGGATCAGGTCGCGAAACAATCCCTTCATTGCCCGGCGCCTGGGTTCCGCTCTAGTTGCGAGCATGAAACCATGTTTGTGGCGACGTCCGTTGGAGCTGGGCGCGGCGGGGTTGCTGGTGCTGGCGACGGTTGCGGGGGTGGCGGAAGATCCCCCTACGCAAGCGCCTCCGGCGATTCAACCGACGCCGGTGAAATTGCCGCCCCCCGGTCCCCGTCCGAATGCCGGCGGTGCGTCCGCCCGGCCGCGCGTGCGCACCGGCACCAACAGTGCCGCGAACTTTGTTGCGACGAACTCTAGCGTGGCCGTGGTCCGCACAAACACCGGCAGTGGCCGGGCGGCCGTGGTCCCCGATCGCTTCCAGCGGGCCAACGTGGAGGAATTCGACCAATTGCGGGCCCGTCCGGACGCTGTCGTGGTGGACGTGCGCACCGCGGAGGAATTTGCCCAAGGTCATCTTCCGAAGGCTGGCCTGGTGGACATCAAGTCCGTGGATTTCATGGCCACCATTGCCGGCCTGGATCGATCCAAGCTGTACCTGGTGAACTGTGCGGCGGGAGCGCGGAGTGTGCGGGCCTGTCAGAACTTTGCGGCTCTGGGGTTCACCAATGTGGTGAATCTGGACGGCGGATTCAATGCCTGGCTCAAGGCCAAGCCGAATGTGGTCTCGGTGGAGCCCGCGGTGGCGCTGCCCCAGTCGCCCCAGCCGAACATGGAGAAGAGCGGCACTGCAAAGACCCCGCCGCCCGCGCAACCGGCGTCGACCAACAAACATCCCGTCTTCAACGCGCCGCTCATCATCAAGAAGCCCACTCCCAAAAAAGTGGCCCAATGATCCGTGCCCTCGGGCGCGAAAATGGCGGCGGAGCGGCCGATGACTCGGAGGGCCATTTGACGGTTTCCGGATGATTGCTGCAGCTGCTTTGGTGGTGATGCTGGTGGCCGGTCGGATCTGGCGTCGGCGGGTGCCACCGCAAAATCTGCTCCAGGCCGCCGGGTTGATCGCCGTTCTCGCGGTCGCTTTGGCCGCGTGGTTTGATGGCCCGGGATTGCGGTTCTGGCGGTATCCCGGGACCCTTGTCCTGGTGGCGTGGGCCGCCTTACCGACCGCGCGGCTTTTGGCCGCGTGGTGTTGTCGCGGATTTCGATCGGCCGCCTACTACGGTCTGGGGCTGAACCTGCTGGCCGGGATACTGACCGCCTTGCCATTGGGCTGGTTCTTACGCTCGCAGGGAGTGGCTTTGTCGGGCGGGAGCTACGCGCCGTTCTATTTTTGGCTGACCCTGGTGGGTTGGTCGGTCGGTGCCTTGTTGATCACGCTCCCGTGCTGGCTGGATAAACTACGGGACGGACCGGGGCGGGTGGTTCCTGTGGCTGGAGCTTTCAAGTAGCCCGCCTGGAAGTCACCGGAGATGGCTCACCCGAAGGTCTGTTGCCACCAACTCCAACCGCCGAGAATCCAAGCCACGGCGCCGGCAGCCAGATAGGGTCCAAAGGGTAATTTACTGCCTTGTTCCCGGCGGCCGATGGCGACGAGGCTGAGTCCAATCACCGCCCCCGCCAAAGAGGCCGCCGCCAGGGAGAACAGGGTCGATTGCCAACCCAGCCAGGCGCCGATGGTGGCCATGAATTTTACGTCGCCAAAGCCCATGGCTTCGCGCGGGAGTACCGCTTCGTCGGCGGTGATTTCCAAATGTCGCACGACGGCCGGGTCGAAGGAATCGTTGCCAATCCGCAGGGTCGGCGGGGTGGCGGCGAGGGCGAGTCGGACCTCCGCTTTGCAGTAACAGCGGTCCGGCAATTCCACCCGGGTCGCCCGGATGATCACCGTGTCTCCCGGTCGGTAGAAAATCTCCTCGAACGGCACGGTCTCATCGGGGGTCGTCAGGCCGCCCTCGTGAAGGATGAGCGTGGTGCCCGCCGGAAATTTCAAGCGCAACCGGCCAAAGAGCAGTTTGCCCAGTCGGACCACGCCATAAACCACACCAAATCCAATGGCGACGCCCCAGCCGGCGGATTTGAGGGCGGCCAGCTGATCCCCTTGATGATGCAACGCCGGCGCCAGCAGCGTCGCGCCCACGCCGAGGATCACGCCGCCGATGGTGATCTCGTCGGGGATGATGAAATGGGCGAAATCAATGAACGTGGCGGCGATGAACAGCGACCAGAGCGCAAACAGGCACATCGCCATCACCGGTTCCGTGTGACCCCAATGAATCCACGTAGCGGCAAAGATCAGGGCGGTCAGGAGTTCGACCCCCAGGTAACGTGGGGAAATGGGCGTGGCGCAATTCTTGCAGCGCCCGCGCAGCCAGAGCCACGAAACGAGCGGCATGTTCAGCCGCAGCGGAATCGCGTACTGACACTTCGGACAATGGGACCCGGGATGAACGATGCTCAGTCCAAGGGGCATCCGGTAGATGACGACATTCAGGAAGCTGCCCACCATGGAGCCCAGAATGAAGAACACGCCCGTCCAGAAATGGAACGGCATCCCGAGCAGACTGAAGTCGCGGGTGGCCCAGTCCAGAAAGGCATCCCTCATCAGCGTGCCTCCCCGGTCGGTCCGTAAACTTCGCGCCACAACGCGGCGCGCAGGGCGGCCACGGGAGCCGGTCGACCGGTCCACAGCGCGAGTGCGGCTGCGCCCTGATGCAGGAGCATGCCGAGACCGTTGGCCGTTCGAAGACCGGCCGCCCGCGCGGCCGCGAGCAGCGGAGTTTCGGCAGGTCGATAAATCATGTCGTAGGCCGCATCCGCCCGGCGGAGATCGAATTGGGCCGCGTCCCAGGGCAGCGCGTCGCCCGCTTTCAAACCCAGGGACGTCGCGTTGAGGACCAACTCCACTTCCGCCTCGGGATAGCCCACGTGGGCGGTCACCGCGGGGTAACGTTCTTCAATCTCCCGTTGCAGCGCCTTCGCCTTGCTCTGGGTGCGATTCACCAGGTAAAGCTCCGATACTCCTTCCGCCGCGAGCCGCAAGGCCGCCGTCCGACCCGCGCCGCCGGCGCCCAGTAACAAGACCCGGCTCGAACGCACTTCCAACTGCAGATCCTGGGTGATCGCGCTCACGATCGCGTCGGCGTCGGTGTTGTACCCCCGGGCACGGATCGGTCCCCGGATTTCCCGCAATTGTCCGATCGGCCGCCACCAGCCCTCGGGATCCTCGGCTTCAAACACCACCGTGTTGACCGCGCCCCACTCCCGGGCGGACTCATCGAGATCGTCCATCAACGGCACCGCCAGCAACTTGTGCGGAACGGTCAGGTTCAGGCCGAGAAACCGCATCGCTTTGGCCCCGGCGAGGGCTTCCGCGAGTTGTTCCGGGGCGACTTCGCAGGCCACGTACCGCCAGTCCAATCCCAACGCGGCGAGCCCGGCATTTTGCATGGCCGGCGACGCGGAATGCCGGATTGGCTGACCATACACGGCCAGCAGGCGCGTGGTGGCGGAAAGTGGTTTCGAAAACTCAGTGGGCATGCCCGGAGCGAGAGATTGCGTGGACAGCTGCAAGCGGGCAAGGGAAGGGGAGCCACGAAGTTCGCCGACGCTGGGATCGGCCGATGGCGGGCCCGGTTCTCCCTGGGCTCAACCTCAACCCGGCACGTACAGCGCCTGCTTCAATTCGTGCACCAAAACGCTGGTAATCGGATACCGCTTGTCGGGGGTCCGTTCGAGGCACCGCAAAATGATTCGTTCCAAGCCCTTGGGCAGATCAGGATGGAGTGAGCTTGGGGCGATGAAGTCCTTCCGATTCAACTGCCCCCGCAGGACGTCATCGGCCGTTTCGCCGGGGAACGGTTTGCGTCCGGTGAGCAGTTCGTACGCGCTCACGCCCCAGGCCCAGATATCCGCCCGATGATCCACCGCTTCGCGCAGGAGCTGTTCCGGCGCCATGTAGTGCGGCGTACCGGGATTCTTGTCGAGCTTGCGCGGCGGATTCGGAATGGGGAGGGCGAGATCAAAGTCGACCAGGCGTAGTTCCCCGTTCCGGGTCAGCAGGACGTTTTCCGGCTTGAAATCCAGGTGCATGAAACCGGCGTCATGCAGATGCTCGAGCGCCTCCGCGGTCTGGATCAGCACGTCCGCCACGATCTCCCCCAGAACCGGATCCTGATTGTTCATCAGGAGTTTCAGGTTGTCGCCTTCCACGTATTCCATCACCAGCGCCAGCTCGCCGTCGATCTTGCCGTGTTCGACGTAACCGATGATGAGGGGGTGACCGCTGACCTTCTGGAGTACTTCGCAGCCGGTCAGAAACCGTTTGCGTTCGGTGAAGGCAAACGCGGAATTATTCCGCATCAACCGCACCGCCACCGAGGTCCCCGCCTCGTCCGTGGCCAGCCAAATCTCCGACATGCCGCCCGAATTGATCAATTCGTGCAGCATGTACGGTCCCAACCTGGTGCCTTGCCGTGACATTTTGGCTGCCCGTAGTTAGCCGAGCGCGCCATCTTTGCAATGGGCGGGCGGCAAGGATCTGGTGGCCCGGGCCGCCGTGACCTATTTCGCCGTCAAGCGGTAGACGTTGACCGACGTCAGGGATTCGCCCACCGACAACCGTTTCATCGGGCCCATGGTCTCCAGCTCCACGTAGTCGGCCTCGCCGCCATTGGTGTAAACCGCCACGCTGCAACCTTGGTCGGGATAGCTCGCGCCGGGGACTCGGGGGGATTCAATGGTGAGAGTCTGGTGGGCGTCCTGCCAGGTCACGGAACCGGCATCGTTGCCGATCTTGTGTCCCGCCTGCGGATCGCGCGTGAAGCGGATCTGATCGCCGGTACGATGGGCGAAAGACCCGGGTGTGCCGGCCAGTGCGACGTAGCCGTCCGCGAACGGGGAATCGGGCGGAACCGGCAGCTGAACATCGACGGGATTCTTCAGTTGAGTGATGACCCAGACACCAACTTCGACGGGTTCGCCTTGCACCTTGTGGTAGGTGGTCGTGATGCGCAGGACCGGTTGGCCGAGATCCATCTCCACCCGGCGCTCGGTGCGGATGCCGAAGCGGGGGCTGACCTTGGATTCCAGGATCAGGGCCCCGGAGACCTCTCGGACGGTGACCGCTTCCTGGTCGAAAACATCCGGGGGCGGCCAATTCCAGGCGCTTTGCGGGGATGGCCAGGTCTTGTCGCCCCCAAAGCTCCCGGCGGTGTCCCACGGTTGGCTGGGCATGCGTTTGCCGATCAATTTCGGATTCTCCCAGAACACCCCGTCCTCATTGACCCGACCCAATTGCATCACCCGGCCGGTCGACGGCACCACGGCCGCCCAGACGCGGCCATTGGAGAGCAACCAGGAGTTCGGCCAGCCCTTGTACGTCTGGTGGGAAATGAACCGGGTCTCCGTATTGCTGCTGGGCAGTGGACCCGAGGCGATGACGCCGGTCGGGGTGGTTTGAATGACGGTGAAGGGACCGGAACAACTGGCCACGCCGATCAGGGAGAGGAGGAAAGTGAGCCGAAGATGCATAGCGGTGGGCTATATAAGAGCACAGTTCCGAATTTTAGCGATTCCAATCGGCGGTCACTCCGGCCCGCTGCGATGGCCGACGGAGCGCTGATGGTGCCTCCGGTACCGGGCGAATTCGATCGCCCCTCCAAGGAATGTATGACTCCCGGCAAGATGCGGGCGGCGACAACCCGTGCCGGAGTATAGGGTCGAAGTAATCGGTGAACGGGCCCAATTCACGTTCATCAAGGCGAAGGAAACGACTATGAAGATACGTGCATTTTTGAAGCAGATCGGGGCGTTCTGGCTGGGCATCCTCTGTTACTGCGGCCTTCCGATCCATGCTGCCTCCGCACCGGCGGTTTTGCTCGGATGGAACAATTTGGGCATGCATTGCATGGACTCCAGCTACGCGGAGTTTTCCATCCTGCCGCCCTACAACACCATTGAGGCCCAGCTGATCGTTGGGGGCAAATTGGTGACGGCGGGGGGTGGATACACGATGACGTACGAAGCCGTGGCTGACCCGGACGGATCCATCAATTCCTTCTCGGTGGGCAAAGGCAATTGGGCCGATTTCGCTCCGGTAATTTTTGGCGTGGCCGTGCCGTATTCGGCCGACCAGGGGCTCGCGGGTTGGAACATGCCGGGGCTGCTCAACACCCCGCAGCCGCTGCATTTCGAAGCCAACAATGTGCCCGCCGCCGGGGCCTCGGCCTTGGTGAACTGGTTCCGGGCCGAGGGCATCCCCATCACCCCATACGATGATGCTGGTCACAAGAATCCCTATCCGCTGATGCGTTTGGTGGCCCGGGATGCGGCGAACAAGGTGGTGGCCCAGAGCGACATTGTGCTCCCGGTGTCAGACGAGATGGATTGCCGCGTCTGCCACGGTGCGAACACCCAGTCCGCCGCGATGCCGGCGGGCGGTTGGACCTTGGATGCGAACAAGGATCGGGAACAACGCCTTAACATCCTGCGGGTTCACGACGATCGGGAATTTGCCAATCACCAGGATCTCTATGTCGAGGCGCTGGCGGCCAAGGGCTTTGCGCCGGCCGGGCTCTACGCCACGACGATGAGCGGCAAACCCATGCTCTGTGCGGCCTGCCATGCTTCCGAAGCGTTGGGTGCGCCCAGTTTCACCAGTGCCAAGGGCCTCGGAACCGTGCCGCCACTGACCGCATCCATGCACAGCAAACACGCGGATGTGGCGGACCCCGTACTCAATCTGACCTTGAATCATTCCGACAACCGGGCCAGCTGCTACCGCTGTCACCCGGGCTCGGCCACGCGGTGCTTGCGGGGCGCCATGGGCAGTGCGGTGGCGGCGGACGGGAGCATGGCCATGCAATGTCAAAGTTGTCACGGCACCATGAGCCAGGTGGGATCCAGTCAACGGGTGGGCTGGTTCATGGAACCCAATTGCCAGAGCTGCCATACGGGACCGGCCAATCACAATAACGGTCAAATTCGTTATCAATCGGTGTTTGATGGCACGGGCAAGGAGCGCGTACCCGTGGATCCGTTGTTCGCCACCACGCCCAATACCCCGGCGGCCGGGATCTCCTTGTACCGGTTCTCGTCGGGGCATGGTGGGTTGCAATGCTCTGCCTGCCACGGTTCCACGCACGCGGAGTTTCCGGCTGCGCATCGCAACGACAACATCCGCAACGTGCAAATGCAGGGACACGCCGGTGTCACGGTGGAGTGCGTGGCCTGTCACACCACCATGCCCACCTCTGCGAATGGCGGACCGCATGGACTCCACCCGATCGGGCAGGCTTGGGTCAACGATCATCATGACGCGATCAGCCAGGTCGGTTTGGCGTCCTGCCAGGCCTGTCACGGCACGGACAATCGGGGAACCGTGTTGTCCCGCGTGCAAGCCGACCGCTCCTTCCGGGCGGGTGACTCCGGTACCCAAGCGTTTTATCGAGGCGCGACGGTCGGTTGTTACACCTGCCACCAGGGTCCGTCCAGCAGTTCGATGAACACCGACCTGCCGCCGGCGATTGCCGATGTCTCAGCCACCACCGTGGCGGGGGTGCCGGTGGATATGGTGTTGCCCGTAGGAAATGCGACAGCTGTCCTCCGCATTCTCAGTCAGCCCGCGAACGGATCCGTGGGGCTGAGCAATAATGTGGCCACGTATTTTCCCGCCGAGAGTTTCACGGGAACGGAAACGTTTACCTTTGCGGCCTACGATGGGGCCAGGAATTCCCGCGTGGCGACGGGGACCGTCACGGTGGGTCCCAACTCCGGCGGCTGGCTGGCTCCGCAGATCAGCGGGGATCCGGTCTCGCAGACGGTGATCGCGGGAGGTGGAGCGACCTTCTCGGTGGTCGCCAGTGGCGGTACCCTCACGTATCAATGGTCCAAGGAAGGGTGGCCGATTTCGGGAGCCGTGGATGCCGTGTTGAACTTGCCGGCCGTGAGTCCGGCCGACGCCGGCAGCTATCGGGCGCTTGTTCGGAACCAAGGCGGTGCCACGGCCAGTGCAGCCGCCACCTTGACGGTGCTGATACCCGTGACCGTGACCACCCAGCCCGTCAGTCAGACGGTGCTCGCCGGAACCACGGTTCAATTCAACGTGGCGGCGACCGGTTCGACACCGCTGACGTTTCAATGGAGCAAGAACGGTGCGCCCATCAACGGCGCGACAGGCAATTTCCTCCGACTCTCCAATGTCAGTCTTAATGCCGCGGGAGAGTACCGCGTTCGGGTCACCAATCCCGCCGGGGGAGTGGACAGTGACGTCGCCGTGCTGATCGTGCAGGCGCCTCCGACGATCAGTCGGCAACCCGTCAGTCAGACTGTTATTCAAGGGACCACAGTGACGCTGAGCGTGACTGCTACGGCGTTTCCGGTGCCCACCTATCAATGGTATAAGGATTCCATCGCCATACCCGGAGCGACGGCGACGGCGGTGACTTTCCCCAGTGTTGCCCTTGCCGACGCCGGCGCCTTCATGGTGGTCGTGAGCAACCCGCTGGGTACAGCCAACAGTTCGACGGCGACCCTGACGGTGAAACTTCCCACTCCGGTCATCACGGGCTTCAGTCCGGGATCCGGAACGGTGGGTTCCCTGGTCACCTTGACAGGGTCCGGTTTTGCGGGAGCCACGGCGGTGAAATTCAATGGGGTCAGTGCCGCCAGCTATATCGTGGGGTCTGCTACTCAGATCACGGTGACGGTTCCCGCGGGAGCTACTACGGGACGAATCACGGTGACGACACCGGGAGGCACGGCCACCAGTGGCAGCAACTTCACGGTCTACCCGGTTCCCACGATCAGTAGTTTCAGTCCGGGGGCGGGTTCAGTGGGCTCTCGGGTGACGCTCTACGGCAGTGGATTTTCTGCCGGGGCGGCGGTTACGTTCAATGGCATTGCGGCCAGCAGTGTCAGTTGGCTATCCGCCACCCAATTGTCGGCGATCGTGCCGTCGGCGGCCACCACGGGGCCGATCCAGGTTACGACACCGGGTGGCTCTGCGGTCTCCGGCGTCTTTCGAGTCACTCCGAACATCAGTGGTTTCGCCCCGGGATCCGGGCGGGTGGGCACGGCGGTGACGGTCGCCGGCACGGGCTTCACTGGGGCGACGGCGGTGGCCTTTAACGGCAAGGCAGCAGCCTTCACGGTGATCTCTCCGACGACGCTTATCACCGGGGTTCCGGTCGGAGCGACGTTGGGTCGGATCACGGTAACCACCCCGGGCGGCACGGCCACCAGCGGATCGAATTTTGCGCCGAGCGCCCTGTTGGTGGCTCCGGTCATTACGACGCGGAGTCCGAGCAGCGGACCGGCTGGCACCAAGGTGACCGTCAACGGTGCCAATGTGGGTGCGGCAACGGCGGTAAAAGTTGGGGCCGTTTCTGCCAGCTTCACGGTGATTTCCGCTAATCAAATTCAGGTCACGGTCCTGAACAGTGGCGCTATCTCGGTCACCACGCCGGGCGGAGTGGCGACCTCGGTTGGTGCATTTACGGTCCTATAATCCGCCGAATTGCTGGCGGTGGCATCGGGCGGGGCTTGTTGAAAGACAGGCCCCGCTTTTGGGCGTTCACGCGACCACCGCTACGCCGCCGAAAAATCACCTGAGGCCAGGTTCGCCATTCACCAGACAAAGACCCAGGTTCACTGGCACACGCGATCCCAAACCGTGCCAGGTTCACTCCCGGATTGAAGTGGTGCCACGCTCCCTATTCCCCCGTGCGTCCGATAGCGTGCCAGGCTCCCTATCTCCGGCCGGCCTCCGGAGATGGTCGCAGGTTCCCTGTAAAAAGTCCGTAACACTCGCCCGGATTCTTCGTAGTAGGCCGTGGAACCCCGGCCCGGTTGGGCGGGGACCGCAAACACCACGAAGAACAACATGAGACTGAAGCGGATCAAACCGGCGGGGGAGACGGCCGTGTATCACTGCCTTTCACGGATTGTGGGTGGGCAAATGCTGTTGGATGACCTGGGGAAGGAGAAGTTGGTCCAGTTACTCTGGCCCCTGGCCGCCTTCTGCGGGGTGGAGGTGCTGACCTAC
>CANIZL010000064.1 GCA_947471985.1 Verrucomicrobiota bacterium
ATCGGTCGACAAATCCAAGGTCCGATTTGCCGACTTTTGCACCTCACCCCGTGAGGGAGGCGACGACGCATCAATATCTCCTTCCATATCGTTCTGTGGTAACAGGTTGCCAGAAAAACCCACTTCGTCGACTCACGTTTTTAGGATCATTTGTTCCCCCGGCGGAACGAACCGGGAATGGCACTGCGCTGGCCGTGCAACTGCGATCCCGTCGGAGTGGGTGCCGGGCACGGCGACAACTACACCTCCTTCAGCAAACGCCTCAAAAGCCTCGCCCGGGAGGGCTTGCGCCGTTTTTTCCCGTCACTGTGGTGGTGATCGAGCCCGCCCTTTGCCGCATCGCTTATCCCGGCGGAGATTGCCGCGCGCGTCGCGGAGGCACCGGACGTTTCTGCTCCGCGCGCCAGCGGCGGCCGAGCACGGTGCGGACGTAGTGAAACAGGTACTGTTGAGCGTAACCGGCATTGACCCCGAAATAGTTCTCACTGAATTGCCGCAGCCGTTCGGCGCTCACGCGACGGGCCCGGGGAAAATAGAGATACCGCAGCGCCTGCTGCACCCAGACATCCACCGGAAAAGCGTCCTGTCGGCCATAGGCAAAGAGAAGCACGCAATCGGCAATCTTGCGGCCCACCCCCGGAAACTTTTCGAGTTCTGCGCGGGCCTCGGATGTCGGTAGTTGAAGAATCCGCTCCAGTGATACCTCGCCCGCCGCCAGCATGCGCGCGGTGCCGCCCAGGTAACGGGCCCGAAATCCCACTTTGCAAGCCCGCAATTCCTCCTCGCTTGCCCGGGCCAGCACCGCGATCTCCGGAAAAGTCCACGCCCGCCCCGACCCATCCACACCGGTCGGAATCGCCCGGCCAAATCGCTCACTCAACAGCCGCACACATTCCTGGATTTGCACGATCTGTTTGGTGGAGCTGAGGATGAAGCTGGCCAGACATTCCCACGGGTCCTGGCGCAACAGCCGCAGCCCACGCGCCGCTGCCGTTGCCGCCCCGAGCGGGGCATCATCCGGAAAGGTGTGGCGGACCGCCGCCAAATCCTCGTCGAGCGCCAGATAGTGCCGTATCCAGTGCCAGTCGTCCGGGACATCACCTGGCACCGTCCAGACCCGCAGGCTTTCCGAACCCGGCTCCAGCCGCACCCAGCGTCCGTGAACGACGCCCTCCCATCCGCCCGTCACGGCCCGCCAACGGAAGGCCTGTCCGCCATCCAACGTTGCGGAAAAGTCGTATTCCGGCAGAACCAGTTCAACGCAAGCCACGGCCGACAAAAAGACGCAGTCGATGAAACTCCCGGCCCCGATACAACACCGGGAATTCCCCCAGATCCTCCAGTTGATTGAACTGGGATTTCAATTCGTCGACCGGCATGACCACCGGCTCATCAGATTGAAAGACCAGAAGAAAATCAGCGCCCTTCTTGGTGCGGTATTCGTATTCCGGCCAGAACCAGAGCTGATTGTTGGGGATATCAAAACGCCGGACATAGACCAGCGGATCCGCACTCCCGACCCGTGCCCGGGCGGCCGGCACATAGAAGCTCAGTTCACCGGCATATCCGTAGTGATGACACAGGATGTAGGTGGGCTGTCCCGGGCGGGCGACCTGGTCAAACTGCGCCTGCACCAAGGCCGCGGTTTCCCGAAAGCCCCGGGTACGCCGCAGGGGATCGATGTGGGCCGGCAAGGGGCGCCCGGCGATCTTGCTCACCCAGTTGGTCTCGTGGGCCAAAATCAGGACGGGAGTAAAAACCGCCAACCCGGTGCGAAAGAGATAACCCAGCCACCGGCCGGCTCCCGAATCACGCGGTACCCGGCTGCCCAAGATCAGGGCGAACAACAACAGCGGCAGCACCGCCGGGGCAATCCAGTTCGGCTGCACCCGCCCCCGGAACGTCCACGCCAGGTAAAACAGGAAAATCGGGGCGCCCATCGTCAGAAGATACCGGAGAACGGTGCCGTCGGGATCCCGCTCCGTGACTGTCTCGAATCGTCCGGGTCGTCGACAGAAAAGCACGACCGCCACGATTACCGCCACGAAGAAGAACGGATTAAACAGAACCGGTTCAACGACCATGAAGTCGTTAAAAAAGCGCAGCGTGAAGCGCCACGATTCCTTCAGTGCCCCGCGCTCGGACAGATGTGTCAACCCCACCCAGTTGTGCTGCTTGTTCCACCACAGAAATGGCAGCAGGGCCAGTACATTGGCTCCCAGCGCCAACCAGGGCCCGGGACGCCGTAGTTGTCGACGCGCCCGCGGCCAGGTGAGGAACACCAAAGCGAATGCGGCAATCAGGAAGGGGGAAAAGTACTTGCAGAGAAACGTGCCCGCGACGCCCACACCCACCAGCAGCCACTGCCGCGTCGAATCCTCCAGCACCGCCCGCCAGCCGGCAAACATGGCCAGGGTCCAGAAAAATACCGTCAGCGGATCCACCGTGAGCAGGATGCCGCCGAGGGCAAACAAGGGCACCGCCAGGAAGGCCACCAGGGACCAGAACGCCGTCGGCGCCGCCACAAAACGCGACACGAAGCGGAGGGTCATCCAGGATACCACGGCCGAAATCAGCGGCGACAAAAACCGGACGCCCAATTCGGTATCGCCGGCGATCATCGTGCCGAACCGCTGCGCCAGGGCGATGCCCGGGGGCTTGCTGTAGTACGACCAATCGAGGCGCTTGGACCAAAGCCATTGGTACGCCTCGTCTTCGCTGAGATCGATGACGTGAGCCGCCTGATAGCCCCACCGGCCGACCATGAGCAGCCCGATGAGAACGTAGCCCAGGCGGAGCCATTGCACCGGCTGGAGGGCGGGGGAGAGATCCACATTCAGGGCGCGGATTTGCTCGGCAGCGAGCGGCGACTCCGGCTTCAGCAGATCGGGCAGACGCACCCACCAATGGGGAAACCAGCGCCGCCCCACCGCGCGCCAGATCCACCGCATGCCGTGACTGATCCCCAAGGCATACCCCGCCCCCACGGCCCAGCCGGCCAGAACATCCGAGGGATAATGAACCCCGTTGTAGATTCGGGAGACCCCAACGCCCGCCGCGACAGGAAATAGAATCCGGCGACTGCGGGGAAAGAACAGGCCGGCGGTCATGGCCACGGCGGCCATGGCGGCGGCATGACCACTAGGCAGGGAGAAGCTGGCACCCTTACCGATACCGGGCGGCAGGCGGGTCTCCAATTGCGTGACAAACGGCCTCGGCCGGCGGGTCAGCTTCTTTAGCGGACCGGTAATCAACCCTTCCCCCACCAGGAAAATCACCGCCATGGCGAGCAGAAAGCAGCGCAGACGCCGCCCCCCTTTCATCGCCCCCCAGACGCCGGCCACCGCCACCAGCAGCCACATCCAATACTCGCCGCTGAGCAGATACATCACCGCATCCAGGGCAGGATGGGCGCAGGTTTGATTCACCCACCGAAAGAGGGCGAGATCCAATTCACCAAGGCCGGACACGTGGCGGAGGTTAGGAAGCGAACGGGCAGCCGGGCAAACGGCGCTGCGAGAAACCCGTGAAAGGGTGGACATCGAAGGCACTGGGAAGTCCCGTATCCGGGAGAGCGCCGGGTGGATTTGTTCACTCCACGTAAAAACCATCTTGCACCGCGGAGCGAATCGCCTACCACTTTGCGCGCTCGTTAGTGTGCGCGCTTAGCTCAGCGGTAGAGCACTTCCTTCACACGGAAGGGGTCGCAGGTTCGAACCCTGCAGCGCGCACCATTTTCCCACCCTTTGCATTGGTTGACCAATCGACCATCGCCCCTACCCTCCCGGCCCATGGCGGTTGCCAGCCCTACTTCATTGACTGAAACAACGCTTTCCCTGGCCGAAAAGGCTGTGGGTCTGGCCGCTTGGGAGGACATCGTCGCACCCGTGCGCGGTTTTCTCGGCCGGGTCAACGAGCAGATGGCCGCTCAAGTGTCCGCTTTCGAGCCGGAACTGGCCGAGTACGCCCGCTATGCGCTCGACAGCCAAGGCAAGCAGATCCGCCCGGTACTCGTCGCCCTTGCCGCCGGCTGCACCGGCCCGCAGAATGATGAAGTGGTGACCATCGCCGTCATCATCGAGATGGTGCACCTGGCGACGCTGGTGCATGACGACATCATGGACGGGGCCGCGCTACGACGGGGCCGCGCCACGCTGGCCGCCAAATGGGGCAATGAGGTTTCCGTACTGCTCGGCGACTGCCTCTTCGCCCAAGCCCTGAGCTTGGCCTGCAATTTCAAGGACACCTCGGTCCCCCGCGCCGTGGCCAAAGCAACGCAGATCGTCTGCACGGGGGAAATCCTGCAAACCCAGCGACGCCGGAAATGGCAATTGCCGCGCCAGGAATACTTCCGTTTGCTGGAAATGAAGACGGCGGAGCTTTTCGCCCTCGCCTGCGAACAAGGCTGCCACCTCACCGGCGGATCCGCCGGTCAAACCGCGGCGCTCCGCCGGTACGGCCTCGCCCTCGGGACTGCGTATCAGGTCTACGACGACGTTCTGGATCTGTACGGGGCCGAAAACAAGGCCGGAAAATCCCTCGGAACCGATCTCGCGAAGGGTAAGCCTACTCTGCCGCTGTTGCACGTACTGGAAACGGCCCCGGCCAGCGATCGCGCCCTACTGCTGGGCTGGCTCGCGGATTGGGATCCGTCCCATTTCGGTGAGGTCCGCCAATTACTCGAAGCCAACGGGGCCATTCGCGAATGCCGTCGGGTGATCGACGGCCTCTTGGATGATGCCCGGAAGGCCCTGGATGATCTACCCCCGACGCCGGAACGCCGGGCCCTGGATCGTTTTACCGCATTTTTGTCTCAACAAACGGCCACGTTGGTTGTCTGAACCGGCATGGCTGCAGCGTTGGCTGGATTCATGCCCTTTCCGATTGAGAGTGCCGAGGCCCGGGGGGCGCCCCCTCGATCGACCTCCACGACCGCTTTGTCGGCGGATGAATCCGCCGATCGGGAGCTGGTGCGCGTCCTCGTCCGCAAGGCTCAGGCGGGCGATCTGGGCGCCTACGATGACCTCATCCGTCGTTATCAGGACCGAATTTACGGTCTGGCGTACCACCTGACGTCGAATCACGAGGAAGCCAACGACATTGCCCAGGAGACCTTCATCAAGGCCTGGCGAGCGCTCGCTGGCTTCAAGGGCGATGCGAGTTTTTACACGTGGATCTACCGGATCGCGTACAATCACACGCTCAATTATCTCAAGTCGCGGCGGATGCGGACGACCCATCTTTCGCTGAACGACATGGATCTTAATGCGGAGAACAACCCCGATCTGGTTGCCTTGGCGTCGGATCGCACACCGCACCGGGATGCCAAGCTGTCGGAATTGTCCGAGCGATTGAACACGGCTCTGCAAAAGCTTTCAGAGGAACATCGGGCCGTCGTGACCCTGCATGATATCCAGGGATTGCCGCATGAGGAGATCGCCCAAATTGTGGGCGTAAATTCCGGTACGGTGCGGTCGCGGCTGCACTACGCGCGCCAGCAGATGCAAGGCTGGTTGTCCGACCTGTGGAAGCCCTGATTTTATCGGAAACGTGGGAACCTGAGGATGCAGTTGGGAGCAACCTTGAAGTAATTGTGATATGGGAAGTTCGCCTGATGAATTCGTAGAACTCCGCCGGATGCTGGCGTTGAAGCGTGCCGAGCAACCGCCGCCGAGGTATTTCAATACGTTTGCCGGCAAGGTGATTGCCCGCATTGAGGCCGAAGGTTTGGCCGCGCCCAAGCCGTGGTGGGCGCGGTGGTTCGCGCCCGCGGCATGGAATCCCGGCATGGCGGGTGCCAATACCGCCATTGTGGCTGGATTGGCCATGTTGGGCGGAACCGCTTGGTACTTCCAATCGCGCCCGGCGAAAACCGCTGGTCGCGAAACGGCCGGCGGCCAGGTGACCCCACCCGCACGTCCGGCCACCGAGACGTTCCCTTCGATAAACACTTCGGGGTCGCAGAACTACGCCGGCTTTGATCCGTTCGAGCTCGTGCGTCCCGCCAACAATCCCCGAATGGCCCTCGTCCATTTGGCGCCCATGGCGCAATTCAAAATCCGGCAGCCTTCCGTTCGGGACCAAGCCGAACAGACCGCCAGCGATGTCGTTCCAGCGGGAATTTTCGAGCCTTGGGACACTCGTCGAGATGCCTCCACCGCGCGGTCTTTGCCCACGAGCATCGTTCACTACGTAGAATCACCCCGGCGCTGACCGCGGGCCGCGGTTTGATGGATTGGTGGATTGGTGGGACTTGGCAACGGTCCCTACTGCCTGAGCCAGCCCCTACTTTCCTGGGGTTCGCAACTCACGAATTACCCCCGCAGAGTTACTTTGGTAGGAGGGCTTCATCCAGGCCCGCAGGATTGAACGTCGCGGGAAGCAAGCGGAATCCCGCCAGCTTCCCTCACCCGCTCCGAAACGATCAGCTAACCCGCACCAGCACCAAGGGCGTCTTCAGCTGGGGGACGGTCAGCAGGAGCCGACCCTTGTCATCCACCACGGCCTCCAGCGTGCCACTGCTGCTCTTCACGGAAAATTTACCCGCTGCGGCTTCCCAAGTCCCTTCGCCTTCCAGCTTGATCTCCGGCATCTTGACTTCCGGTCCGGTCGGCTTCGCCGCCACCGGTGCCCCCGGTGTCCGAGCCCCCGGGCGCAGTCCATAACGCGCCGCCAGTGCCGGATCAATCGTCGGAGTGGCCACCGGCGCTGCCGCCGCTGCTTCCGCCTCAGCCGCGGGGGCCGAAGCGGTACCCATGTTGAACGTCATCCGCCCTTCGGGATAAACCGTCACTCGAGCACTCGACAGCACCGCCGTGAGGCGCGCCCGCAGTTTCTTGAACTGATCCGGCGTCAGGTTCTCATTCAGGCGGGCCGCATTGCGGATCACCGCATTCGCATCCACCCGCCAGCGGCCCACGATCCGGTACTTGTCATCCGAGTAAATCGGAGAATCCCCGGTTTCCAAAAACTTGCGCAAATCCGCCAGATCCGTTTTCAGCAGCGCCTCGGTCAACTCGGTGCTGCTGAGCACCGCCTGGGTCTTTGCATGATTCAGGACCGGCGTGAACCCCTGCTTCTGGGTCAGCATATCCTGGTACTCCTTGTCGTCCGCCAAATCCTTCAGCTCCGGCTTTTCGGACAGCGCCATAAACGGCGGATAATCCTTCAAGCGCGCATGAGCGCGCGGATTCTCGTGCAGCACCCCCAGGGTTTCCGTGATCTCGTACACCCGGGCCGGGGTACGATCCAAGGCCGCAAAACCACGATCAAAACCGGTCCCGTCCAAGGACTTGCGGAAGCCCGCAGCCCACTTGACCAAGCCGCTCGGATCGCTCTCCGTCGACAGGGCCGCCGCAATATTGCCGCCCACGAAACTCAGACGACCGAACGTGAAGAACAGCGCCAGACCGATCAGCAAGCCGACAAACGAACCACCCGCCTGATCCAACCGCAGGAAACTCTCCCGGGTCACATCATCCTCGTTGTGTTTGAAATGCTGATAGACGGGCCGACGGACGGCGAATCCGATCGCCATGGCAATGAAGAAGACCAGCAGAAAACCCGCGAATGGGGGTAGAAGATACATCCACATGGGGGCCCCGGCCGCCGTTCGATTGAAAATGGGGGCAAATAGCTGCCCCGCCAACGGCGCCAACGCCAGACCGATCAGCGTACCGATCAACGTTACCGCCGAACGAATCGCACCCACTCCATATCCAAACGCCGCGCCGGCTACCGCAAACGCGAGCAAATAAACCCATGGCATAGTGCGGCAGCCTACGGACATCCCGCCAACCGTGCACGCAGAAAATTCAGGAAGTTTGCCCGCCCTGGCCTACCGCCACTCCCGTCGAGGGAATTCCTAGGCTGGCGCTCAGTCCTAACTCAGCTCGCCGGCTCCGGCCGCGAGGGTCCACGCGGAGGGGTGCGATTGAAATCCCAGCCGCGGGTAATAACCCACTGCCTTGGGAGCGCTCAGCAGGATTAGTTGGGCCGTTCCGCCCAACGCCCGGGTATGACGGATCAGCTCCCGTCCGATCCCACGGCGTTGGTGACTGGCCCGCACCGCCAGATCACTCAGATAGGTGCAATAGGCGAAGTCCGAAACACTGCGCGCGAGGCCCACCAATTGATCCCCCTCCCACGCACTGACCAAGAGATTCGCCCCGGCCAGCATGGCCGCCAATCGACCCGGTTCATCCAAAGGCCGCCGTTCTCCCAGAGTCGATGCCACATACAACTCCCGAACCACGGACTCCTCCAGCGCACGTGTGCGCCGATAGGTAATCCCATCGCGTTCACCCAGCGGCCCGAGGCCCCGGTAGCGTTCCCAGATCAAGTGGAAGGCCCCGGTGAAATCGTTGGGCCTCAATTCGCGCCAGGTATCCACGGCGGACGGCGTAAACCAGCCGCCACCCCGCAGTTCACTCTGCTGCCACGTCAGGAGGCCGTCGTAGGTCAGGCGATAAACCCAGCAGAATTCCATGCCCGTCGCCGGCGAAGCCGCGCACTTGAACAGCCGCTCCAGGGGTGCCGTGACATGGATCCCCAATTCCTCCCCCAATTCACGCCGGGCACAGGCATCGTAGTCCTCCCCGGCATCCAGATGTCCCGCCGCGGAGGTATCCCACTGGCCGGGCGACATGTCCTTGTCCAGCGAGCGCTGTTGCACAAAGACCTCGCCGCGGGAGTTGAACACCAGGATGTGCGCCGCACGATGGCGACAGCCCCGGCGATGCACCTCGCTCCGGGGCGCTTGGTGGGTCACGACGTCCTGTTCATCCACCACATCAAAAATTTCCTCGGCCACGCAACAAACGTGACACGGCTTCCCTCCCCAGACCAGTCGGGCTGCAATTTCGCGGCCCCGCACAATCGCCTCACGAACCGTATTGCCGGTCGGCAACTCCGGGGCAACTTCCCTGCGTCGTGCAGATCCAAAATATCTCCCGCCCCACGCCGGCCCCCGCCCTTCCGATTCGACGCATGTGGGGTTGGCTGGCCGTTCTGGCGCTCTCCGCTCCCTTCGCCACCGCCCAGCAGATTCCCATCGTCGAGCGTCAACTGCCCAATGGTTTCAAGCTGCTGCTCGTCGAACGACGCGGCGAGCCCCGGATCTCCGGCGGCTGGGTCGCCCGGGTCGGGTCGGCCAACGAACGCCCGGGCATCACAGGCATCGCGCACCTTTTCGAACACATGATGTTCAAGGGCACGCCGACCCTTGGCACCAAGGACGCCAAACGCGATCAGGAACTCATCGCCGAACAGGAGCGCGTCCGCGACCTGATGCGGCAGGAGGAAGTGATTCTCCGATCCCGCCTGCGCCGCGGTGAAACCGACGACATTACGGCGCCGGAAAGCAAGACCGACCGCTATCGCGAACTCGAGGCGGACTTCAAGAAGCTACTGGATGAACAGCGCTCCCTAATGGTGAAAAACGAGTTCGACCGAGTCTACACCCTCGCCGGCGCCTCCGGCATGAACGCCTTCACCACCGAGGACATGACCGGGTATTTCATCAACGTGCCCGCCAACAAACTCGAACTCTGGGCCTGGATGGAAAGCGAGCGCCTGCTGCGCCCGGTATTCCGCGAGTTCTACTCCGAACGCGACGTGGTCTTCGAAGAACGGCGCATGCGGATCGAATCCCGCCCCACGGGAAAATTCCAGGAACAGTTCACCGCCATGTTCTGGGATGCCCATCCCTATAACTGGCCGGTGATCGGCTGGCCCAGTGACATCCCGGCAATTTCCAAGGCCCAAGCGGACGAATTCTACCGGCTCTACTACCAGCCGCAGAACATCACCCTGATTCTGGTGGGTGATTTCCAGACCGCCGAGGCCGAGGCGGTGGTCACCCGTTATTTCGGGCGAATCCCAGCCGGCCAGCAGCCGCCACCCGAGGTGACCACGCTCGAGATTCCCTCCTACGCGGAAAAGCGATTCAATGCGGAGGCTGAAACGAATCCCGAAGTGGAGATCCAGTGGCGCACCGTGGCGTTCCAGCACCGGGACGGCTACGCGCTGGAGGTTCTCCAGCAATTGCTCAATGGACGCACGGGCCGGCTCTACAAGGGCCTGGTGCGGGGCCGGGAAATTGCCACGGAGGTCTATGCCAATCAGGATTCCCGCAAATGGGCCGGCGCCTTCGGCATCGGTGCCGAAGTGAAGGACGGTCATACCCCCGCGGAGGTGGAAACCGCCCTTTACGCCGAATTGGAAAAACTGCGCACCGAGCCAATTCCACCAGAGGAGCTGCAAAAGGTGAAGAACCAATTCGCCGCGGGCGAATACCGGAAGCTGTCCGCCAATTTCCCGATCTTCGTTGGCATCCTGCAGAACGAAGGCCTCGGTGACTGGCACGAAATCAACGACGGCGGCCAGAAGATCCAGGCGGTCACCACCGCCGAAGTGCAGCGCGTGGTCGGGAAATATCTGACCAGGGAAAATCGCGCGGTGGCCACCTACACCCGCAAGGCCAGCGCGCCCGCGGCGGACCAGGATCCGGATCTGGCCGGACTGGCACCCGACCAGTTGCCGGCCATCCGCCGGGTGCTCAGTGTCATCCAGGCCGAAAAAGACCTCGGCAAACTCAAAGCCAACCTGGCCGCAATGGAGGCGCAGTCAGCCAATGCCGATCCCAAACGCCAGCAATTCCAGAAAATCCTCAAGAAGAAGGTCGCCGAACGGATTGCGACCCTGGACCAGAAAAAGTGAACTCCTCGTCCGCCACCCCAATCCCAAAAGAATTTTCGCCCATGTTCCGCCTGATTCTGGTTCGCACGATCTGTCTCCTCGGAGTCGTGCCGCGCCTCTTCTCCGCCGAAATCCCCGACCGCCCGGAAAAGCTGACCTTTCCGGAATCGCGATACGAGCCACCCGTCCCCGCCGAATACCGGGTGCCGTTGCAGGCCGGCCCGATCGCTTATCTCGTCCCGGACACCGAACTGCCGCTGGTCAATGTGCAGGTCCTGGTGCGGTGTGGCAGCTATCTGGAGCCGGTGGGGAGGGCCGGCTTGGCCGATTTCACCGGTCATCTGCTCGTCCGGGGGGGCACCGCCAATCGGTCCCCCGAAGAACTGGAAGAGCGCCTTGCCTTCCTTGCCGCCGGGCTCACCTCCGGTATCGGTGATGAGCAGGGTACCGTGAACTTGAACCTGCTTTCCAAGGACCTCACCGAGGGCCTGCAATTGCTGCGCGAAGTACTGACTTCGCCGCGCTTCGAAACCAATCGCCTCAATCTCTACCGGCAACAGATCATCCAGGGCATGCAGCAGCGGAACGATGATTCCGCCGATATTGAGGCCCGCGAGCAGGCCCTTCTCAGCTATGGCCCGGACTTCTGGTCCAACCATTTTACCACCCTCAAATCCGTGGAATCCATCACTCCGGAGGATCTTCGCGACTTCCATCGAAAATGGTTCCACCCGACGAATTTCGTCGTGGCGGTGAACGGCGATTTTGATCGCACCAAGATGATTGCCGCGCTGGAAACCGTCTTCGGCAACTGGCCGTTTTCCGGAACGGTACCGCCGCCCATTCCCACCAACACCGTGCTGGCCAAGCCGGGGGTCTACGTGGTCAACAAGGAGGTAAACCAAGGCCGTGTCTCCGTGCTGCTCCCCGGGGTGAAACGCAATGATCCGGATTTCATCGCCATCCAGGTCATGAACGACATCCTCGGCGGCGGCGGTTTCACGTCCCGCATCATGAACCGCGTCCGGAGCGACGAGGGCCTGGCCTATGGCGCATCGAGCCAGTTTCCCGGCGGAGTGAATTTCGCCAAGCCTTTTGAGGCCGCGTTTCAATCCAAATCACGCACCGTGACCTACGCCAGCAGCATCATCCTCGACGAAATCAACCGCATCAGCTCCACCCCGGTATCCAACGAGGAATTGCAGACCGCGAAACGGAGTTTCATCGATACCTTCCCGGAGCATTTCAACACCAAGGGCAAGGTGGCCACCACCTTTGCGCGGGACGAATTCACGGGACGCTACGCCCAAACGCCCGATTTCTGGCGCACCTGGCGCGGCAAGGTCGAAGCGGTCACGGCGGAAGACGTCAAGCGGGTGGCAGCCAAACACCTGCATCCCGACGAAGCGATCATTCTGATCGTGGGCCAGCAGGATGAGATCACCAAGGGCCACCCGGATCATCCGGTGAAACTGGCGCAACTCGCGTCCGGCAAGGTCACTGAATTGCCCCTGCGCGATCCGCTGACGCTCGAGCCCCTGCCCTCGACACCGCCCGCCGCCCCGGCCAAGTAGCGCGACGGACGACGGCCCGCCGGGCATCCGACCAGCTCGCCCCGTCGGATTCCCGGTGCCGTCGCCGTTCCGGCAGACGAAATCAACCGTGCGTTCCGCTCATGCCTGGGCCGAAACGCGCTCGATGGAGGGCCCGGTTCCGGTCAAGGACCGGCGCACCCACGCCCACATGGCCCGCAGGCCCACTTCGTGAATTTCGTCGATTCCATAGGCCTGGCCCAGCAGCTTCTCGTGGCCGGCATAACGCGGCGGAAAATCGAGGATATCGAAGGATTTCCCGCTGCCCGGCGGCGTGTCCAACTGGAGCAGCTCCGGATGAATGAAGCCCCGGCCGATGGCGTATTGACCGGCCGGCAGGGTCACGGAGCGCACGGCCAGCACCAGCCAGGGACGATAGCGAAAAACCAATTCCCCGGACTCCGTGCGCGCGAGCCAGCCGTAAGTGCGCCGCGGTGTCTTCCCTAGTTTCAGGGTCAGAAACGCCCGGTTGTCGGTAACGGCCGGCACCCGCCGAAACCGGTGAAAGGTCGCGATGTCCCAGGCGAAAACCTGACCGAAAGTGAGCCAACGAAACGCCCAACCCGCGAGCGGCAGGCACGCCAGGATGATGAGCCCCGACCAGGCCGCCCCCAGATTGGGGCTGGCGAGCGAGGTGGCCGCCACCGTGGAGAGCAGAAACAGCCGCACGGCCTTTAAAGCCGCATCGACCGTCCCAAAGGGACTGATGAGAATCAGGACCTGAATGACGTGCGAGACCAGGAAAACCGAAATGTAAGCCACCAGCGCCAGCGGCACGGTGAGCAAGCCGAGCAGCGGACTGAAATCGATGGCCGCCAAGCCCAGGCCGGTCATGGCCGAACCGCCGTCGGTCGACAGGGAGCGGGAGATGGACCAGGCCAAGGGGATAACCGCGCCGGTGGCGAGCAGCGCCGAGAACTTGTTTTCAAACAGTTCCGCCACATCACACGGCTTCTTCAGCACCTTGGGAAGGACTGGACCCGCGGCGTCTTTGACGAAGACCAGCAGCACCAGTCCCAGCGCCGGCACCCAAAACCAAGGCTGCGACCACCACGCCAGCTCACTCCGGCGTTCCGCCGGAGTATGAAAGTAGCGCCAGGCGCCCACGGCTCCGACACCTAATGCGGGGGAGATGGCCATCCCGGTCACCTGCGACACGGCCTCAGCCGCCGTCACGCCCGGCAGTTTTGCGGGCGCCGGAGACCCCGCCATGGACTTTGCGGCTCCACCGGTGGCGGCTGGCGCGCTGGCGGCCTGGACCCCGGCACCGAGACTCAGCCAGCCCAATAAAAATGCCAACGTCAGACATTGGAATCCGGCCCGGCGCTGGCCCCAGGAGACACGTTCAGACTTCACAGTGCTCACGCTGGGTCGAACCCGGCACCGATGGAAGTGGAAAGTGGCGTGCGGGATTCGTCGCTGGTGGTCCCTCAACGCGCCGCCCGGGGGGCCAGTAACAAGAGCGCGATCGGAACCGCAAAACCGCCCACCAACATGGCCCAGAACAACCATTGCGGCCGCAGCGTGCGATACCCCAACACCACGCCCAGCAGCGTGGTCAGCAGGATTGCCACCGACATGGCCACGGTTAGCGCCCGGAATACCGTGGGTGACGACTGCTGCCGTGCGCCGGTCCGGGGATAGATCTGATCCGTGTGCACGACCCTCAGTTTCTGCACCAGGGACTCCGCCTCACCCGGATCCTTGAGCCGATCCCGATCCACGACCTGATACCAACCACTGGCCACGAAGAAGAATAACAAGGGGGCGAAGAATATGCCCAGATAGGTGTGAAAACGCCGAAGTATCCTCATGCTCGACAATCTGGCGGAGACCGGGGTCCAGGGAAACCAAAGCTTGGCCGCGGAAGCGGATGACGCAGCGCTTCCGCCACCACCACCCCGGATTGCCGTTGTACCGCCGCAATCTGAATTTACGGTCCCCAGCAATGCGAACGCGAACCACGGGGAATGCAGGATTCGGGATTCTGCCGACGTGCGTCACCGCGACCCTTCTGGCGGGCTGCGCCACCCCTTCCCAGCCACGCAACTCCGCGCCCGAAAACTGGCATACGTGGCAACAGCAGCGCCGGGAATCGGTCGCCGGCACCAACGGATGGACCACCATCGTTGGCCTCTACTGGCTGAAAGAAGGCCGGTACACGGTCGGGCCGGGCCCGGAAGCGGCAATCCAAGTCACCCCCGAAGGTCCCCGAGGTGAATTCATACGCGCAGGAGCCAACGTCTGGTTCCACCCCGCACCGGGCCTCGCCGTGACGGTTGACGGTCGAAGCGTCGACACGGCAATTCAGCTGGCTTCGGACGCACCCGGACCCGCCACCAAACTAAACTACGGCCAGCACCAACTCTGGCTCCTGGAACGGGGTGATCGATTGGGCATTCGCGTCCGGGATCGGGCCTCAGCGGCTCGCCGGGATTTTCATGGCCTAAGCTATTTCCCCTGGCAGGCCCGCTGGCAGATTGAGGCCCGCTTCGAGGCCCATCCGGCCGGGCAGACCCTCCCCATCCGCGATGTCACCGGTGCCACCAAATCCGAACCGAATCCGGGCGTGATCATCTTCCTGCATGACGGTCGCGAGCATCGCTTGGAGGCTCTCGCGGATGCCGAAACCCAGGATCTTTTTATCCTGTTCCGGGATGGGACCAGTGGGTCCTCAACCTACCCACCCGGTCGTTTCCTCCATGCTCCCTATCCGGATGCCCAGGGACGCGTGATCTTGGATTTTAATCGCGCTTACAATCCTCCCTGCGCGTTTACGGATTTCGCGACGTGCCCGCGCCCGCCCGCCGAAAACCAACTACCCTTCCCGGTTTCGGCTGGCGAGAAGCGGCACTAACCCCCGGGTCGGGCGGATTCAATCCGGCTTTATCTCCGCGGCATCCAGCGCCGGATTGCTCACCGGCCCATCCCAACGCTTGGTGCTGCCCGCAATCGAGGACCCGGAAAACACGTTGTAAAACTGCCCCCAGATCAGCTGGCTACCCCGGCTCCCCCCAGCGTGTCCGTCCGCGAAAACGCTGTTCATTCGCCGTTGATGCTTCCGCATTTGCGATTGAAACCGGAAGTTCTGATTCCCGGTGGGCGCGGTCGCTTGCGGAAAAGACCCACCCGCCCAGTACCCGTCGAGCCATGCCGCATCCGCTTTTTCATTACCTATACCACCACCGATTTCCGCGGGGTCATCCGTTCCGTTCACTTCCGTCACGGCCAGCACTTCCGCCGTTCGCTCGATGTCGGACACTTTGACAATTTTGCCGGCATCGCCGCCGAAGACCCCCAGGTAGTTGAACCCGTAGGAGAGGAAACCGGTAATGGTCGGATCGAACTGGCCGGGTTCGGACTTGTACGTCAGGCCGCGACGTTTCTTCGGACAGACCCAGGACCGGGCACTGCCCAGATAATTGGAAAGGGCACTGGCCGGCGTGCGTTGCCATTCACCGCCGCAGTTTTTTCCGTGCGCATTGCGATACGGCCCGCCGGCCCACCACTGGTTGGGATAACGATCCCGGGCATCATCCGCATACATCGTGAAGGCCAGGCCGATCTGCTTGGTATTATTGAGGCAGGCAGCGGACATCCCCTTGTCCTTGGCGGTGGCCAGAGCCGGGAGCAGCATGCCCGCCAGAATCGCGATGATGGCAATGACCACCAGCAGCTCAATCAAGGTGAAGGCACCGGAAAGCGCCATCGCCGGGGCATTTCTGCGGGGATTCATGCGCCCTAAATAGATCCATCAGCCCGCGTGTCAGCCGATTTTCCACTCCTCCTAATTTTAGCGGGCCGACCGGCGTCACAATCGTCCCGGGTACGCAGCGAGAATCTCTGCCACGCGATCAATCTCCGCCCGGCCCGAGGTCCGGGGATCCGCGGGAACAAATCCATTCAGGTAGATCGCCAAGGCCAGGTGATCGCCCCCCAGCGTGTCGAGATATCCGGCGATGGCGTGGATCTGGCGCAACGAACCCGTCTTCGCGCGGAGATTGCCGCGGGCCGGTTCCCGGGTGAAGCGGTTCTTCAAAGTGCCATCCACGCCCGCGATGGGCAACGCCTCGCGCCACGCCGCACGGATCGCGGGATTGGCGTGACCGGCCATGTGACGGAGTAAACGCACGGTGGCCGCCGGTGTCACCACGTTCTTCCGGGACAATCCACTGCCTTCCTCCCAGGAAAATTCCGAGCGACTCACGCCCAGCGATTTCAAAAATTGTTCCAGGGCGGCGAGGGCCGAATCATCCGTGGTCTCGCCCGCGGTTTCCCCGGGTCGCGAATGATTCTCCACGTCGGCACCCACTTGCAGCAGCAGAAGTTGAGCGTGGAGATTCTGCGACGGTTTCAGGCAATCCCGCACCAATTCCGTCAACGGGGCCGAGGTCACCGCCCCGAGCCACTTTCCTGAAGCGCCTGCGGTGGACCGATCGCGCCAGGTCAGTACGCGCGCCGGTTGCCGCACCGAAATTCCGCGCTGGATCAGCGCATCGCGCAAGGCCCGTCCCGCGGTCAACGCCGGCTCCGGTACGGCCAGGTTCTCCTCATACGGCCCGTGCCCCAGCGGAAACGTGCCGGACACCAATAATTCGACGGATCCCGGCGAACGCTCGAAGCGCAAATGGAGCGGGACATTCGCCGGTCCAGTTCGCGTGCGATTCACGATACGGAAAACATCCGGGAAGGGCGCCGCCACGATCCCAACGGGCTGCCCTTCCGCACCGGGCTGCACCCGGATGTGTGCCAGGTTGTCATTAAAACTCAGACTGCTAACCCCTGCGCCGTAGGCCTCGACCAGATCATCCCAATTCCAGCCCGGCCCGTAGGGCGTGGTCCGGAACCACGATTCATCCGCCACGACGGTACCTTCCACCTGACGAATCCCCGCCCGCACCACCGCCTCCACATACGGAGCCAACGCCGCCGCGGTACTGCCACTGCGGCGTTCACCCAGATCGGTGGCGCCCCGCCCTTCCCAAACCAGATCCCCGTGGAGCTTCCCCTCGGCATCCACGGTCCCCACCGCCCGCAGCGGCGTGACCACCCGGAACCCCGGACCCAGACGTTCCAGGGCCAGGGCGGTGGTGAAAAGTTTCGTACACGATGCGGGTACAAATAACCGATCGGAATTCGCGCCATACACCACGGCGCCATTCGACAGATTCACCACCTGCACACCCCAGGTTGCGCCGGGCGCCTTCAACTGCCCAAGGCTCTCCGTCAAAAGCCCGCGCAGTTGGACCAGATTGGTCGGTCCCGCCGCCCATCCCGCGATCGCGAGGCAGGACCACGCCGCCCATCCACGGGTGAATCGGACCCATCCCCGCACGACTGCCGTGCCGGACCGCGCTGAACCGAGTGTCATCCGGCCAGCAAACGCCATTCCGACACCGGCGGCAAGCCTGCCCTTCCCGGCCGCGATGTCGCCACTTCGCTTTTGCCAAGGACGTCAACGAACGATAACTGAGAACCGTGTCCGGTCTGCGTTTTCCCGATCTGCATCATGTCCGCGCCGCGGAAGGCTGGTTGGCGCTCGGTGCCCATGCCGAGGCCGCCATCGAATTGCGGCAACTGACGGCCGCGGGTCAGGGTCACCCCGAGGTGCTCGATCTCCGCTGGCAGCTCGCCGCCCATCAGAATTACTGGGAGGCCGCCTTGGACATCGCCCGGCTGCTCATCCAGGCCGAACCCCGCCGCCCCATCGGCTGGATCCATCAGAGCTACGCCCTGCACGAATTGCGCCGCACTTCGGAGGCCTGGGATGCCCTGCTCCCGGTGGCGAAGCGTTTCCCCAAGGACGAAACCATTCCCTACAACCTCGCCTGCTACGCCTGTCAACTGGGCGACCTCGGGGTCGCCCGCGAGTGGATCCAGCGGACCATCAAGCTCCGGAGCAAGGCCGAGGTAAAGGCCATGGCCGTCGGGGACACGGATCTGAAACCGTTGCTCCCCTGGCTGGCCACCCTGTAGCAGGCCACGGGCGCATCGCCTCCTCCGCCGCGCCGGGATTTGGTTTCAAAGCGCGGGGGTCTGGCCGAGCACCACGTCAAACTTCGCCGCCAACTCACCCACCCGGCCCCCTTTCATCGGCGCAAAGGGCACCGTCACGGCGGCCCGTTGCTTCGGGTCCGCGATGGATTTCCACACACCGTCCGTCGGATTACCCGGACATCCCTTGATATAACACTGGGTCACCAACAACTCCTGTCCCCGGCGTTTGATCTTGTAATGGATATGGGGCGTCCGGCCGGGGTACGAGACCGGTTTGATCGTCCGGAAGAGGTACTCCCCGGACGTCCCGGTCAGGAAGCGACCGAAGCCCTGAAAATTCCGATCCCGCCGGGTGCCATTGTCAGAACCGGTGTGCAAATACGCGCCGTTCTGATCGCACTGCCAAATCTCGACCAAGGCATCGCGGACCGGCTGCCCACGCGCATCCAGCACCCGCCCGCTCACGTAAGTGACTTCGCCCACGGCCGGCGTGAGGCTGTCGTTGAGAATTAGAAGATCGTTGTCCGTATCCAGCGGCAGATGGTCCGGATAAAAGGGTCCTTCGGTCTGCCGGGGAGTCTGAACGAGGGCGGCAAAGGCCCCGGGAGCGGCGAGGGTGGCGGTACCGAGCCCGAGCTGACGCAGGAAAGCGCGACGCGCAGACGCGTGGCGGGGGAAGAAGAGATCGTGCACACGGGAACTACACCGAAACCGATCCCCATTGGCAAGCCTCGAATCCCATCGAATGCGCCCCCCTTTCCAGCCGAGGTCATCTCCGCCACCCGCAAAGGTCGACCGCGCCCGCGGGAAAATCCCGCCCCGGTGCGATTCACGACCACCGCGGAGCCAACGGTTGCCGGGCGGCATCCACGAAGCGCTGCTCCAAGGGAGTCAGGACACCGCGCCGGGTCACGATTCCCACAATCAACGGCGGGGGCGCCGGCTTCAGCGGCCGCAATTTCAGACGCGGTCCGGCGAGACACGCGAGGCAAGCGGGCACCATCGCGAGTCCCCGACCCGCCTCCACCGCCGCTATCAAACTCATCGCACTGTCATGTTCCTCCACGATCACCGGCGGACGCCGCATTCCGGAGAACAAGGTCTCCAGCCAGTCATGGTATTCGGGATAGTCGGCGCGGCTGTACGCGATCAACCGCTCACCTGCGAGTTCGGAAAGACGGATACCCGCTTCGGCGCCGGCGCCGACGCCACGACTCGGCCCGGGTGCCGCCGCCACACAAACCGGATAACGCAGCACCTCCGCGAACAGCAGTCCCCGCAACGCCGCCGGCGATACCCGGGCCATGAGGGCCACCTGCAGGCGGCGTTCCCGCAGGCCCGCCAGCATCTCACCCGTCGACAGATCGTGCAGCACAATCTTCACCCCGGGCGACGTTTCTTGAAACCGCCGCAGCGCCGCCGGCAGGAGCTCGATGCTGAGGGACGGCGCATAACCCACCTGCACCTCGCCGCGGTCGCCGCCGGCGGCCGCCTTCACCGATTGCACCGCCGCCTCGGCGCGTTGCAACACCGCCAGCGCCTCCGGGACAAACATCCGCCCGGCCTCCGTCAGTCGTACCGATTTGCCGCCGCGCTGAAACAATGGGACTCCCAATTCCGCCTCCAGGTCCCGGATTTGGCGGCTCAACGGCGGCTGCGAGACGTGCAACGCCGCCGCCGCCCGCGTTATGTTTTGCGCTTCGGCCACGGCCACAAAATATCGGAGATGCCGGAGTTCCATATCCGCAACCATACCTTTTAAGTATCGCATGCCAAGCAACATGGTATTTCCCGCCCGAGCGCCCGGCCTGATGCTGGCCCCATGATTACAGTACGTAAGTCTGAAGTTCGCGGGGAGGGCGATCACGGCTGGTTACAAACCCGGCACACATTTTCCTTCGCCGATTATTATGACTCCAACCACATGGGCTTCCGGTCGCTCCGGGTCATCAACGAGGACCACGTGGCGCCCGGAATGGGCTTCGGCACCCACCCGCACCGGGACATGGAGATCTTCAGCTATGTCCTCGCCGGGGCCATTCAGCACAAGGACAGCCTCGGCAATGGACGTATCCTGCTGCCCGGTCAAATCCAGCTCATGAGCGCCGGCACGGGCGTCACCCACAGCGAGTTCAATCCGTCCGACACCGAACCTCTGCACTTGTTGCAGATCTGGATCCAGCCGACCACCCGTGGATTGACCCCCAGTTACACCGAGTGGCATCCGCAGGCCGCGCACCACGAGGCCGCCAAGGTCCTCGTCATCTCATCCGATGGCCGGGAGGCGTCGGCAAAGATCCATCAGGACGCCGACATCTGGCGCCTCCGGTTGTCGGCCGGACAATCCGTTTCCCACGAGCTGCGTCCCGGACGCGGCGTCTGGTTGCAAATGGCCTCCGGAGCCGCCCAGTTGAATGGCACGGATCTGTCCGCCGGCGACGGGGCGTCCACCGATGCCGCCGGGTTGCTCACCCTCACTGCCTCGGAACCCACCGAAGCACTGCTCTTCGATCTCCGTTAAATTCAAAACAGACCCGCCAAAATGAGCAAAATTCTCGTCCTCTACTATTCCACCTACGGTCACGTCGAAACCCTCGCCGGGGCCATCGCCGAAGGCGCCCGATCGGTGGCCGGCACCGAGGTCACGGTGAAACGCGTTCCGGAAACCATGCCGCCCGAGGTGGCCCGCCAGTATGGCGCCAAACTGGACCAGGTGGCCCCGATTGCTTCCCCCAAGGAACTGGGTGACTACGACGCCATCATTTTTGGTACGCCCACCCGGTTCGGCAACATGGCCGCGCAGATGCGCAACTTCCTGGATCAAACGGGCGGCTTATGGGTTAAAGGCGCTCTGGTCGGCAAGGTGGGCAGCGTTTTCACCAGCACCGGCACGGGCGGTGGCAACGAGAGCACCATCATCAGCTTCGTCACCACCCTGATGCATCACGGAATGGTTTACGTCGGCCTGCCCTACGCCTGCCCGGAACTGGCCGACATCACCGAAGTGAAGGGCGGTTCCCCTTGGGGCGCGGCCACGATCGCGGGCGCCGACGGTTCCCGTCAGCCCTCGGCCAAGGAACTCGCCCAGGCCCGTTTTCAAGGCCGCCATGTCGCCGGCATTGCGCTGAAACTCAAGGCCTGACCGGGCTGATGGGTCTTGCCGATCCGACCGATTTCATTTTCCGCCTAACCCCAACCGCCCTGGTCCGACGAACGGGCCAGGGCGCTTTTTTGTCCGCACCGCGTCGAAACTACGACGCCGCCAGGGTCACTCCCCGGCGTACCGTCACCGGCGATCCCTCCGCCAGAAAAGCGGACGTGGGCCGGCCCTGGAGGCACTCCTGAAACTCCGGGCCGTAGAGGGTCTGCACGGCACATTGGCAAAGGGCCTCCGACGATTGCCACACCCGCCACGGCGGATGTTCCACCCGATATTCCACCGTGCCGCCGCCCCGCTGCCGCGCGTAACCCCAATAGTGCTCGGTAATGAATTCCTCCTCGGAACCCGGGCCGGGCAACGCGGGAAGACCCGTGGGCCGCACCGCCAGACGGTTCCATTCGCCCGCCCAGCGCCACTCGTACGCGGCGAGTTCCTCGTTCACTTGATGCCGCATGGGCAGCGCTGCATAGCGCTCGCCATAGCACAGCCGGGCCACCGTCGCGATCGCCCAGCGCGGCACGATCTCCTTCACAAACACCACACCCCGACGCCAGCCTTCGGGACCTCGGCGTCGGACGTAAAAGCGCAGATTCACCTCGGCAAAATTGCCATGAAAGGGAATGGGCACACCCAGCAGCCGGGTCTTCAGGAACAGAAAGCCCACCATGCTGACAAAGGTCCGGCCCTGCCACGCATCCAACTCCGTACCCGCGGGCACGTGCGACCGCAATACCGCGGGATCGATCTCATAATTCAGCATCGCGAGCTGCCGCCATTCCGCGGTCAGGAACCGCCCAGGCAACGGAGGAGTACTCATGAAAGAAATCGACGACGCCACTGCGGCGCCGGCACCCAGCACGCCGCGCTGCGGCCAAACCAGCGATAACGATTCCGGGCCACCACATCGTAAGCCCAGTCCCGCACGGGACGTGGAAGGAGCAGGAAGACCCGAAGCAGCGGCCACGCTCCACTCAGTCGGGCAGCAATTCGCAAGGCCGCCTCACTCTTAACATAGGCGACCCCATCCACGATCAGCACCACGCTGTTCAACCCCATCGCTTCTGGCGCGGCTTTTTCCAACAATTGCCGCCCGATGTCGGATTGCAGAGCGGCAAAACAAAACTGCTCCTGCGGATCCCGTGCGAGCACAAACTGAACGGAGCGATCGCAAAGATGGCAGACACCATCAAATAGGATGATCGGCTGTTCAGTCATGCCCGTGAAACTGCACGCCTGATTAAGAGTCGGATTCCCCGGTTTCGCAAGCCGCAAGCAGGGGGCATTCCCCGCCCCCAAAAAGGACTCGGCCGGAAATACTTTTCGGAACTTCCGCCCAATTTTCCGATCTGGACTAGTCTGCAAAATGTACCTGTCCGGATTGGGAACCGCCGTCCCTCCCCTGCGCATCAGCCAGACGGAATGTTGGGACGCATTTCAGCGGTCCCCCGAGCTGGCCAAACTTGATTCGCGTTCGCAGATCCTCCTCCGCCGGGTGCTGCTGGGACAAAACGGAATCGCCACCCGCCACATCGCCGTGGCGGAACTGGACGAGGCCTTCGTTCTGACGCCTGACGCGCTGCACGGACGCTTCGCCCAGCACGCGCCCAGGCTCGCCACCGAAGCGGCCCAGCGCGCGCTCGTCGCCGCCCGGCTCACCAGCGCCGACATCGACGCGGTCCTGATCAGCACCTGCACTGGATATCTGTGTCCCGGACTCACCAGCTACGTCAGCGAAAACCTCGGGCTGCGCCCCGACGTACTGGCCTTGGATTTGGTTGGGCAAGGGTGCGGTGCGGCGCTCCCCAACGGCCGAACCGCCGAAGCCCTGCTCACCGCCGGACGCGCCCGCCACGTGCTTTGTATCTGCGTCGAAATCTGCAGTGCGGCCTTCTTCCTGGACAACGATCCCGGAGTCCTGATCAGTGCCTGTCTTTTTGGGGACGGTGCCGCCGCCGCCGTCTGGTCCGCCGCACCGGCAGAACACGCCCGTCGGGTGGAATGGATCACCGCGAGCAGCGCGCATAGCCCGGCCGATCGCGATGAACTCCGCTTCGAACACCACGGCGGACTCCTCCGCAATGTTCTCACTCGGGCCGTCCCCGCCCTCGCCGCCCGGCATGCCGCTCAGGTTCTTGACGACGTCCTCCGCGTCGCCGCGATCGAGCAGGCAGAGATAACCGGCTGGATCCTGCACGCCGGTGGACGCGAAGTCCTCTCCGCTCTGCAAAGCCAGATGAAACTCCAGGCCACCGATCTGCGCTGGAGCGCGGGCATACTCAACGATTACGGCAATCTCAGCAGCCCCTTTGTCTACTTTGTCCTCCAGCAGGCCCTGTCCGAAACTGCACCGGGTGGCTGGTGGTGGCTATCCTCCTTCGGCGCCGGCTTTTCCTGTCACGGTGCCCTGCTCAAGGTGGATTGAACTCCCCATGGCTACGAATCGCACCGTTCAATTCCCCTCGCCCATCGAAGCATGAATCGCGTTGTCGAACCCGAATGGCTCGATCAACTGCCCGCCACGGACCCGCGGGCAGTGGCTTCGCGCGCCGATTTGCGCCAGCTCAATTTTATCATGGGGCACGCCGGCATCCTGACGCGGCACTTGCGGCAGTACCTCCAAACCCACCCGACCCTGCCGCAACGACTGCAGGTCGTCGAGTTGGGCGCGGGTGACGGCAGTCTGGCGGCGGAACTGGCCCGTCGCTGGTCCGCCCGGGGAATCCTGGCCGACTGGACCTTGATCGATCAGGCGAACTTGGTTTCGCCAGACACCCTCCGCACCCTCAAGGGCTATCGCGGAACAGTCCGGGTGATCACCGGCGACGCCTTTGCGTGGTTGGAGCAAAGGTCTCCGCCCGTCGACGTCCTCTTCACCAACCTCTTTCTCCATCATTTCACCACGGACCGCCTGCGTCGGCTGTTAAGTCAGGCCGCCACGCGAGCAAAACTCTTCCTGGCGTGCGAACCCCGACGCTCCGTCTTCGCTCTGCGTGCCGCGCAGTGCCTGGGACTCCTGGGTTGCGGCCCGGTGACCCAACACGATGCGGTGGTCAGCGTGCGCGCCGGTTTCGCCGACCAGGAACTCTCCCAAGATTGGCCGCAAATACCAGGATGGCGGCTCCACGAACGCCCCGCCGGACTCTTCAGCCACGTCTTCGCCGCTCACCGACATGACTAAACCCATTCGGATCGTCGGCGGCGGACTGTCGGGTTTGACCCTGGGGATTGGTCTGCGTCTGCGGGGAATTCCCACCACAATATTCGAGGCGGGCGGCTATCCACGACATCGCGTCTGTGGGGAATTCATCAGCGGACGCGGCTTGGCTTCGTTGGACCGGCTCGGTTTGCTGCCGGGCATCGTCGACCAGGGAGCCCGCTCCCTGACCACCAGCTCATTCTTCTCCCCGGGCAACCCGCCGATTCGAAATCCTCTGCCGCAAACCGCGTTGGGTATTTCCCGTTTTGCCCTCGATGACTGGCTCGGTCAGGAATTTCAGCGACTCGGCGGTGACCTGCGCACCGGAGAACGCTGGCACGAAGATTTCAGTGACGGAATCGTCCGGGCCAGCGGAAGGCGCGCCGAAGCGAAGTCCGATGGCTGGCGGTGGTTTGGCCTCAAGGTTCATGTGACCGACCTGCCACTGACCGCCGATCTCGAAATGCACCTGCTGCCTTCGGGTTACGTCGGGTTGGTTCGTTTGGCGGACGGGCAGGTCAACGTCTGTGGCTTGTTCCGGAGTGCCACGGCCATCCCCGACCTGGCCCGGCGTTGGCGCGAGTGGTTGTTTGGTTCGCCCGGCTCCGAGCTGCAGTCCCGCCTGGCCCAAGCCCGGGTCCAGGAGGAATCCTTTTGCACCGTGGCGGGGCTGTCTCTGTCTCCACGGTTGGCGCGCGACCACCCGGAAATGTGCGTGGGCGATGCCCTGACCATGATCCCACCGCTCACCGGCAACGGGATGTCGATGGCCTTCGAATCCGCAGAACTGGCGCTGGCACCTTTGGAAAGGTTCTGCCACGGAGATTGGTCCTGGCCCCAGGCCCAACGGGAGATTGCCGACGCCAGTGACGCCACCTTCCGCCGTCGACTCCGCTGGGCCCGCTGGGTGCAATCGGCGCAATTTTGCGCCCCCGCCCGTGCCACCCTCCTCTGGTTGGTAGCGCAATCCCAACCCGTATGGCGTGGGCTCTTCGCGCAGACCCGATGAACCCCAACCCGGCCAGGGTCAACCGCACTTCTCCGGTGCAAATCCCCCCAATAAAACCCGCTCAATATACTGATATTAAACACGTTAAATGAACTTCACCTACCCGAAATTACTCCTTTTCCTTAGACCAACTCCAACGCGACCAAGGGGAGCATATTCCCCCCTTTTTTCTAAAAAGATCTTGCCCGTGGCGACGAGTCCTGCCTAACCTGCCGCGTCATGGAATCAAACAAGGATATGAATTCGGGCTTGCGGATGGGTACAACTACCCGTTTATCGCAAGCGATTAAACTTTCCGTTTTGGCGATGGGTGCAATGGCGGTCGCGCATGCGGCCACCATCAGCATCTCGAAGTACGACATGCTGAACGGCGAAGGTGTTGCTACGGGCGGCACCCTCAACAACTATTGGGACCAGAAGTACAATGGAGTCGCGGTGCCCAATACCTCCACGGACAAAGCTCCCCTGAGCGGCGGCGTGGGTGACCTCACGGACGGAACCATTCCGACGTTGCACTGGTCCAACACGGGTGTGGAAAGCGCGGCCGGCGCGGGTCCTTATGTGGGCTGGTTTACCATCGATCCGCTCATCACTTTCCAGTTCGCCAACGGCTACCACAGCAATGTGTCGATTGATCTGTATCTGGACGACACCGACAACACCGGTAAGGTCAATTTGCCGTCCCTCATCACGGTGACGGGCTATGACCCCATCCTGAATTTGCCAACGACTGTGAGCCTTACGCCCACCGATACTTTGTCGGACCAATCTACCGGCCCGAAGAAGATCACGCTTACCTTCGATCCGAGCTTCATCACCCAGAAGGTTGAAGTCAATCTTACACGGGGTACTCAGAACTCTCCCAACGCTTCTTGGATCATGCTGGCCGAAGCTCAATTCCAAGGTGTTGAAGTTCCTGAAACGGGTACTTGGGCCGCCCTCGGTCTGGGCGCGGTAGCGCTCCTGCAGGTTGGCCGCCGCGCGCGCGCCTCCCGCAAGTAATTGGTCCTAGGGCCTTTCAACAATTCCCGCGTCGGAGCTTCCATGGGCTCCACGCGGGTTTTGCTTTTTCCGGGGGCAGGTTTCAGGCCGGAACGCGGGCCGGGTACTCGCCCGATCAGCCGGGAGATCAGCCATCTCCCGGCGCCGCAGCGCCGGTAATGGCCAGCTCAAACACCCGAAGCAGCGATTGCGAGCCGGGCGTTTTCCGTCCGCTGCTCAAACCGGGCGTACAATACCGGTAAGAGGACCAGTGTCAGGAACGTGGACGAGAGGATTCCACCAATGACCACCGTGGCCAACGGGCGCTGAACTTCCGCCCCCGCCCCCGTCGCCAGCGCCATCGGCAGAAACCCCAAACTGGCCACCGCCGCCGTCATCAACACGGGACGTAACCGGGTGATCGCCCCTTCCAGGACAGCTTCCAGCAGATTCCTCCCCTCCTCCCGGAGTTCATTAAAGTAGCTGACCAGGACAACTCCATTAAGCACAGCCACGCCACTCAGCGCGATGAATCCGACCGCCGCGGTAATGCTGAACGGCATGTCGCGCAGCCACAGCGCAAAAATCCCCCCCGTCAGCGCCAGCGGGATGCCGGTATAGACCAGGAGCGCCTGGCGCACGCTGCCGAAGGCCATGAAGATGAGCACAAAGATGAACAGCAGGGCGGCCGGCACCACCAGAGCCAATCGGGCCCGGGCTTCCACCAAATGCTGGAACTGCCCGCCAAACTCCAGCGTGTAGCCCTCCGGCAAGGGCACCTGCCGCCGCAATTCCGCCTGAGCGGTCCGCACAAAGCCCTCCACGTCGCTGGTCTTCAAATTCACCATCAACGCCGCCCGTCGCTTGCCATCGTCGCGGCGGATGGGTTCCACGCTCTCGACCGCCTTCAATTCCGTCAGTTCCCCAAGCGTAAGCAGGCCCGTCTCCCCCACTCGCACCGGCAATGCCCGGATCTGTTCCCAATCCTCCCGCAATTCTCCGCGCAGCCGCACCACGATGTCGTGGACATGTTGATCATGCTGCATCTGTCCGACAGTGCGCCCGGCCAGGGCCGTCGCGATGGCACTGTTTACCGCGGCCGTCGGCAGATTGTGACGCACCAATGCGTCCCGCCGGACCGCCAGCGTCAGCATCGGGGAGCGCCCCTCCGTCTCCAACTCCACCTCCGCCGCGCCCGGCAGCTTTTGCAGCGTCGCGCGTACCCGATTGGCCAAAGGTTCCAGCACATCGAAATCCGGGCCGAATAGTTTCACGGATAGATCCGCCCGCACCCCCTCCAGCATTTCATTGAACCGCATTTCAATCGGTTGCGCGATGATCAGGTCCGTGTTGGTCATGTGGGTCCGAATTTCCCGGCCAATTTGCTCGGCGAGTTCCACCTTTGTCGGAGTGCGCCCGTCCACCTTTCGCCACGTGGAACGGGGTTGGTAGCTCACATAAAAGTCGGCCTCGTTCGCGGGCATCGGATCCGTGGCCACGGCCGCCGTACCAATCCGCGAAAACAATTCCGCCACCTCGGGAAACTTCGACCGCACGAGGCGCTCCGTTTGCAGCTGATCCGCCACCGACGCTTCCAGACTCTGCCCCACGGGGCGGTAAAGCATCATGGTGGTGGACCCTTCATCGAGTTTGGGCACAAACTCCGACCCCAGCTTCGTAAAGGTGAAGACCGAAGCGGCAAAAATCGCGCCGGCACCGGCCGCCACCGCCCACCGCCACCGCAACGCCCGTTGCAGTGTGGCCGAGTAGGCGGACTTCATCAGCCGCACCAAAACATTGTCTTTTTCACTGATCTTCCCGCGCAGAAACCACGCGCACAGCACCGGCATCAGCGTCACGGAAATAACCAACGCTCCCCCGAGGGCCAGCATCACCGTCAGCGCCATCGGCCGGAACATCTTGCCCTCGATGCCCGTCAGACTGAGCAGCGGGAGATAGACGACCGAAATGATGAGCACGCCGAAAAACATCGGGCTGCCCATCTGGCGGGCAGCACTCAAGACCGTGTGCGCCTGTTCTTCCACGGTCAGCGAACGGCCCAGGCGGTGCTGCCGATGCCCCAGCTGGCGGACGATGTTTTCGACGATTACCACCGCGCCATCAATGATGAGACCGAAATCCACGGCCCCCAGACTCATCAGATTTCCCGAAATGCCCAGCCGCGTCATGCCGATCAACGCGCACAGGAATGAGAGCGGAATCGCGCAAGCTACGATCAACGCGGCCCGCCAGTTACCGAGCAGGGCCAGGAGCACCAGAACTACGAATAGCGCTCCTTCCAGCAGGTTCTTCTTCACGGTCGTGACCGTGCGATCCACGAGTTCAGAGCGATCGTACTTCACCCGGACTTCCATTCCGGCGGGCATCAGCGCCTGCAATTCCTTCAGCCGCTCGCCCACCCGATGGGCGACAATCCGGCTGTTTTCGCCCGCCAACATCATCGCCGTGCCCAGGACGGTTTCCTCGCCATTCTCTGTGGCCGCGCCCGTGCGCAATCCGGACCCGATAACCACCTCCGCCAGATCCCGGACCCGCAGCGGCGCCACACCCGCGCCAAATTTCACCGGCAAATCGGCGATCTCGGTCTCTGACTCCACCTTGCTCGCGGCCCGGACGATGAATTTGCGACCGCCCTGATTGATGATGCCGCCGCCCGCATTTTCCGTATTGGCCGCGAGAACATCCGCCAGCTCAGCGAAGGTCAGATTGGCGGCTTTCAGCTTCACCGGGTCCGGTTGCACCACCACCTGGCGCTCCTTGCCGCCAATGGAATTCACTTCGGCGAGGCCGGGCGTGGCCCGCAGAAACGGTTTCACCACGAATTCCTGCGTCTCGTAGAGTTCCATGAGTTGCTCGGTCGCCGTCGCGGGCCGGTTCGTCGCATCCGCCCGCCAGGCCACTGTGTAGTAGAGGATTTCACCCAGCCCGGTGGAGATGGGCGAGAGACGGGGGGCAGCCCCGGCCGGCAGCCGATCCAGCACCCCTTGCATCCGTTCACTCACCAACTGGCGAGACCGGTAGATATCCACCCCATCGTCGAACTGGAGGGTCACTTGTGACAGGCCGAACTTGGTGATGGAGCGCATCTCCGTGACCCCCGGCAATCCGCCCAGTTCCATCTCGATGGGCCGCGTGACGCGCTGTTCCACTTCCTCCGGGGCCAGCGCCGGCACTTCGGTGTTCACCTGCACCTGGGGGCTGGTGATGTCTGGCACAGCGTCGATTGGCAGTTCCCGCGCCGACCACAGGCCCACGCCGGCCAACAGGGCCACCCCCAGCACTACCAGCACCCGTTGGCGCAGGGAAAACTCAAGAATTTGGGAGATCATCGTAATGACGAAAAAGGGGACATCTTTACCAAGGTCAGGCGCTCACCGCGTGGGCGCAGCAGCCTTGTCCGTGGCGTCCAGCCAGGGGAGCCCGGTGAGTTCTTCGAGTTCGGCCGCCGCCGCCATCGCTTCGCGACGCGTATCCAGCAGGGCTTCCACCGCGTCCAGATACTGCTTCTGCAGTTCCACGTAGGTGGTCGCGGGAACCGCAGCCAGCCGATAGTGCCGATCCGCCAACTCCGCCGCCTCCGCAAATTGCCGCACCGAATCGGCCCGCCATTGGGCCATTTCGGCGCGTTTCGTTTCGTAGGCGTGGGCGGAGGAAATCACCCGGCGCTCCAGGTCCCGGCGGGTGGTATTGAGGATCGTCTCAGCCTGCACCTGACGAGCCCGGGCGGCTTCCACGGGGGCCGCGTTTCCGCGCCAGAGTGGCAGGGGAAAGGAAATACCCACGCCCACGATCTGATCGCGCCCCCCCGCATTCTCCTCGCTGAACTGCGGCCCCACTTTGAAGGCGGGCCAGCGTTCGTTGCGGGCCAGCAAGACCCGGAATCCCTGTTGTTCCAATTCCGCCGTACGCAGCCGCAGATCAAAATTGTTCGTCAGGGTCGCTGCCAGCAGGACCTCCAGCGGAAGCGCGGCCGGCAGTTCCCCTTCCGCCACTGCCACCTCGAGCGGCGCATCGGTGGGCCGTCCCAATAACTGGTTTAAAGCGAGACGCGCGTCATTTGCCAGCAACGCCGCCTCGGTCGACCGACGGCGCAAACTGACCTCCGTGGCCTCCAGAATGCGGAGCTCCAACTGCGGCGCAATTCCCGCCGGATCCCGCTGCACCAGAACGTCGCGCAACGCCCGATAACGCCCCGCCACTTCGCGAGCGACCCGGGCCTTTTCGTCGGCCGCGGCCAGCGCGTGCGCCTGGCCGCGCACCCGCGCCGTCAGGGCCAACTGGAAACGCGACAATCCCAATTCCGCCAGCACCATGTCCCGATTCGCGATGGCTTTCCGCAGGCCGATCCGGCCCGGCCATTCAAACGTCTGACTCACACCCACGCTCCAGGCGACGCCTTCGCCGGCAAGTTGCCCCAGCGAATCCTGCGTCCGCTTTTGCCCCACGCTACCACTCACCTCCGGCGGTGCCCATCGACCCGCGGTAATCCGCGAAGCCCGGGCCGCGGCCAACTCCGCTTCATAGAGCCGGAGTTCGGGATTGTTCTCGCGCGCCTCCCGGATCAGAGCGGCGGCGGGCACGATCGGCAGATTCGTACGGGTTTCCGCACCGGCGGACAACATCAACACCATCCAACAAACAGATTTCAGGGAAATTTTCATGACCAACGATTGGGGAAATTCAAAACACGGCAGACCTAACCAGCGAAGAGGGAAAGCCCCGGAAACGCACCGTCAGGGTTTGCTCCAGGCACAAAAAAACCGAACGCGGCACGGGAGTGCGCTCCGTTCAGGATGGCCGACCGATCAAATCAGCAAGACGGTCGAACGTACGAGGGCCACCGCCGCTCCCAGAGGTGGATTCTCACCCAGCGACACCCGGGCTTTGGTCGGCGGAACCGGCAGGATCCACGCAAGGGCGGGCACAAACTCCGTGGGAATCTCCACGCCATCCAGCGAAGGCAACGCGGGCCCGTCCGACTTCGCAGCGCCACCGCATTGGGCAAAGTCCAACACGTGATCGGGTTCACCGGGCGTGGAATACTGGGCGAAGAGCGTCACCGTCCGGGACAGGATACCATGGGCGTGCCCCACGTTGATGTCTCCCGCCTTTAGATCATGATGCAGAACGATCCGCACTCCGCCGGGAGTCGACGCCATCGTCACTCGATGCTCAGCGCCCAGCCACGCCAATAAGGCCGCCCCGCCGGGAACCAGCACCGTCGCCGTGCAAAGATAGGCCAGCAGACACAGCATCGCCCCAAGGCAACGGAAGCTGGCTTTAAATTGCGCGTACATGACGAATTTCTGACCGGACCCCATCCCGACCGGACTACGCCGCCAACTATTCAACCGTTTTGCCGAGACGCAACCCAGGCCTTTGCGCCCGCCAACCATCAGTCCATCAGCGCCGGGATGTGACACCCCACCGCCCGGCTCACGTTCGTCGCCGGTCGACGCCCGGCCAGGACCGCCTCCAGAGCCGCCTCCAGATCCCGCACTGTGGGCTCGGCCCGGAGCACCCCCAAGGCGACATATCGGTCATCGATGCGCCCGCGATACACCTGCTCGCCGGATGCCAAATACACCGCCGCCTCGGGCGTGACAGTCACTCCGGTCCGCTGCACCAGCACCTGCCGCGGATCGCGAACGATCCCCCCCTCCAAACCATAGTCCCGGGCATGGTTCCGGATCGATTCCGCCGATTCGTCCGCCGCCGGATGCACCCACCAAAAGCGCACCCCCTGCGGGGAAAAAAGCGCCTGCAAACGCCGAAGCTCGGGCGCGTAGCGGTTCGCTATCGGACAATCGTTACTGAGAAAAATTAAAACGACCGCCTTCGAATCGCTCTGCGCTAAGGGATCCACCGGGTGCCCGCTTAAGTCGAGGACTCCACGGAGCGGAGCCGCAGGTCGAGAGATACCGGAAGGCGCCAGCGATCGAGCCCCCGCGCCCTCGCGCTGGCAACCGCCCTCGCCCAACAGCACCAGCCCGGCTGCCACGCCCCAAGCAAACGAACGCCACGAAACACCGCCACCGACGCCTCTTGTCGACGACAATTCGCTGTTGGATGGCCGCGGCATCATGGGGGGCCCGATCACGATCAATCCGTGCCTGGCGACTTCCGGGTCTGCTTCTTTTGCGCCCGTCGCGATTTGTCGGCCAGCATTCGATTCTTGGCGCCCTGACTGGGTTTGCGTTTCTGCCGCCGCAACTTCTCGATCCGCGCCCGCTCCGCCGCCACCAACTCCTTCCAGGTGGCCTCCAATTTGTCGAGTAACAACCAGCGGGCGGCCTGCCGGTTCAAACCCTGCTGTCGGCTTTCCTGGCATTTGACCTGCACGCCGCTGGGCCGGTGCCGCAACATGACGCAGGTCGACACCTTGTTCACATTCTGCCCGCCATTACCGCCGGACCGAACGAAGGACTCCTCCAAATCCTCTTCCCGCACGCCCAAAGCCGCCATGCGCTGGGTCAGCGGGTCAACCGGATCCATGCTGCTGAGGCTCGCACTCATACCCCGGACATAGCTGGGGTGATCGCCCAGGTCGAAGAAAAAGGCCCCAATAGGACGAACCGATCAGCATCGCCGGGACGGGGAAGCTTTGGTCGCAGCGACGGCCCCATTTCACGGGCGGCACGAGCGTGGCCCCGTTACGTCCCGCCGTGGATACCAGCGCCACAAACCCTAAGCCGGCGTGCGAAACGGCTAGTCCGCGTCCCACGTCTTCAACGCTAAAATGCCCGGCGGGTGGCTGCGATTGAACCTCGGTGGCGCTGTTACGGCTCAACTGCAAAAAAACCTCGAGACCGAGCGCGGAAATATCAGTCCCGAGGCCTATTCCAAACAAGAAAGCCTATTGAGTCTCCCAATTGGATACCTGCTCCACCCGTTGCCACGCATCCCGCGTGGCGCTTTTAGCTTTATCCCAGCTCAGAGTCTCGCTGCCTTTGGACCTTTGGTAATCGCTTCCACGGTCGGCTTCAACCTCCTCGAACGTCCGCCCGGGATATCGGATGCGCCCGACATGTCCAGTGCGGTAGGCCGACTGGTAAGTGACGTAAGGTGCGTCGCGATCCACATACATTTGCTTCGCGTAGTTCGCCTTCCAGTAGGCATCCTCGGCCGTTGGATCGACTTTCTCGGCCACCACCCTACCCCCCAGACCACCCGCTACGCCGCCGGCGACCAATCCAAGGACGACACCTATTGGTCCACCAATGGCACCAAGGGCGGCTCCGGCAATCGCACCGCCGGTCGCTCCCACCCCTGCCCCTACCGGATGCGCGCCCGGCGCACCGGTAATGGGATCCCTATTGGCGTCGTTTCCCCTCTGCGGACCTGATCGCGCCTTAACTGTGCGATTCATGTCAGTCTTGACTCATTTATAAGCTTTGTGGTTGGTGTGACAAAGCCTTCGTAGAAGTCCATACTGGATGGCAAACGCCATCCCACAACAGACCAATCGCATTCGGCTACTTGCGCAACATTTTAGCGATCAAATAAATCACGAAAGCTCCGAGAAGCCCGCCTCCTCCAAGAAGATAAATCAGGGAATAGCCGGCGGCAGCCATCAAGGATGGGATTATTAACGCAATCATATATTTATAATTTAGAATGAGAGTTATGGCCCTGCAACCGCCTCGCGGTGGTTGCAGGAGCCGTTGAATTTATCGCGCCATTGCGGTCGCGCGGCCAGGTCTAGCGGCAATCCGTGGGGCGGCAATCCGTGGGGCGGGAAGGCGTGGGCGCACGGCGGTTTTGCGCAACGACTTGCCGGAATCGCCTTCGCTCGCGCCGTCCAACGCCTCGTCGTTGCTGCTGGCGCGGGCCACCTTCGTTAGCGACTCGTTGGCGTTCTTCTCCTCGTCGAGGATCTCCTCCAGTAGGGCGGCGGCATCCCTGTTTCCCAATAGTCCAGCCCACTCGTGGAGGCAGCCGTAGGTGGCCATTTCGTAATGCTCTACCTTCTGCGCAGCGGAGATAAGCGCGGCATTGATGGCCGGTGACCCCTTGAAATCAGCCGCAATTTCCTCGCCTTCCTTCAATAGCCCGACGGTGGCTTCACAGGTCTTGCCTTTGGCCTTCGCATCGAACGACTGAAATACCTCCTCCAATTTCATTACGTGGCCCTCGGTTTCCCTCAGGTGGAACAGGAACGCGTCCTTCAGGTTCGGGCAGGTGGCGGCTTTGGCCATTTTCGGCAACGCTTTTAGGATTCGACGCTCTGCGTCGTAGATATCCGCGAGTTCGTCCAGAAACAGGTCTTTCAGTGTTTTCATTCGGTTAGCTTGATCGTTGATGGTTGCAGTCAAAGTAACCCCGACGGCCGATCCGTATCAGCCGCAGGGGTTCGTTGGGCCATCAGGGCCGGGTACTGGGATAGACCGCCTCGGAACGACGAGGCACATAGGCGTTCTCCTTGGGATTCTTGGGAGTGGACGCCTCACCCGTGGTGCAAATATCCTCCGCTCCGGCCTTGGTGAAAATATCCTTGGCCCGGGTGATCTCCGCCGAATTCTCCGTGTGGACCGAGATGAGTATGTTGCCGGCCTTCACCTTGCCTTCGTAGCGCTTGGCCTCGATTTCGGGGATGCCCAGACCAATCAGCCCGCCGGCAATACCCCCAACGGTGGCGCCAATCGCAGCACCGCTCAACGCGGCGATGATCGGTCCGGCGGCGATAAAGGGTCCGACGCCAGGAATCGCGAGGGCGCCAATACCGGCGATCCAACCCAACGCTCCCCCGACCACCCCGCCCGTGCCGGCACCGGCCACGGCGCCTTCCGGAGCCTTCGTGTTCTTTTCGTGGGCGAAATCGCGGGTCGTTCCCTTGTCGGGAAACAGCACCGAGATGTCGTTATTGGAGAAGCTCGCCGATTTGAGTTCGGTGACCAGGCGATCGGCCTGCTCCCGCGAGGTGGCGATGCAGAATACAGATTTCTTTGACATATATTTTAATTTTTAGAGCTTGAATTTTATCGGGTGGAAAATGGGTTAATTGTTGCTGCTTGTGGCATTGGCGGGTTTAACCTCCAACTGGTTATCCACATTCTCGGATCGGGCAATCCGCTCCGCGATTTCAGCAATGCGAGCCTTCTCCTCGCCTGTATTGACCGGCCCGCGCAGGGTAACCCGGCCATTAAGTGTGATGATCTTCACGTTTTGGGCGTTGATGGACATGTTTTTCTCCGCCATGACCCCTTTGCGGATTCGCGCCGTGGTGTCGACATCGGCCTTGCTGTTGCCCTGATCGAGCGGCGTTAGTGCTTGGCCATCCCGATCGCGAACATTGCGCCCGGTGTTGTCTATCTCCGTGGTGAAGTAGGGCTCAACCCGGTAGGCGCGATAGACGGTTCCGGAATAACTGGGCTGAGCGAAATCAGGCCATTGATCCGACTTGAAGTGAGGGGCGTTCGCCAACATTTCTTTAGTGGTGTCCAGTTGGAGAGCACTCCGATCCGTCGTGAATTGGAGGGCGGAAGGCGGAACGGCGCTCAGTTCATTGCCCATTCCCAGGAATCCACCCGAGGCGACGATGATCGCGATTACCCGGCCCGACGGCAGATCCACCAGGAGATTCTCCACTTTCCCGAGCTTTTCATCGTGGAGATTTTGAACCGGAGTGCCGATGAGTTTGCTGGCCTTTTGAACCTGGGTCAGGCGGGATGCAGGAATCATAAACCGACTGTCCCGGGACAGGTCGTCCCGGTTCAACGCACCCTCCTCCTTCGGAACTGAGCCGGGAGCGGCGGAAGGTTCCCGGTTCCGACGCTGGTCCGCACGGGCCTCTCCCTGCTGCACAAATCGGTAGGCGGGTTCCTCACCGTAGTGCCGATAGACCTCGGAAAGGTGATCGGCGTCGGAGTAACCCGCCCAATTGGACATCTCGAATTTGGGCGCGGCCTTCAGTTTCGCCTTATCCGCATTAAGGTGGAGGACCTTCTTTTCGACGTCGTGATGCAGGGCGCCCGGGGGTACCGCCGACAACGTATCGCCAATTCCGATAAAACCACCGGTCGAGAGGATCACTTGGACAATGCGCCCGGACTCAACGTCCACCGCGAGGTCCTCGACCTTGCCGAGCTTGTCGCCCTGGTAGTTCTTAACAGTCATCCCGATGATGTCGCTGGCTTTTGCCGCGTCGTTGAGGTGGTTCATCCGTCGCGCAGCGGCCGGGCGATCATCGGTGCGGCCCGGTCGAACGGGCTCGGGATTGGGATTGGCGGTGTCCTTGCACAGCGCCGAGAGCGCCATAAGCGAGGTGGTAGAGGCGGTGACGAGGATTTGGAACTGTCGTTTCATAGATTGATTTTCGATGGAGTTAGATTGATTAAATAGAATGTATCTGCGGTCGTGGGTTGATCTCCTATTCGAGAGCCGTCCCGACGCCGATCCGCACTAAAATGTCATTACCGTTAGCCGCGGCTGTTTACAGCATTTGATCCCGATTTTGCCGAGCTTGGCGGCAACGCCACCCCATCCGGCCATGCTCTTTGCTGTACCAGATGCAGAATTGGTATCACCCGCTCACTCTGGCGATCAGGCGCAAGCGGGCCATGGGGTGTAACCCGACCGGGAGCGCGTTGGCGCCCAGGATTGACCGGAAGAATCAACCCGGAAGCGGGCACCGTGGTCGTGACGGGATCCAATGTCGTTTCCAATATCTCGTGCCACTTTCACGGGGACTGTCCCAACGCCCGAACGGGAGACACATCCACATGGAGAAGGGCGGGGCCTGGTTAATAGCTGGGCGAGCGCCCTGCTCTGGCCATTTTCCTTTGTCCTGCTGCACTTGGGCCAACGTTAATGACCTTGTATATTATTGCTTCGCAGACGTGCGGTACTCGATGAATACCTTGAGTCGGGAAGCCTCAAAATGAATTCCTGTGGGCGCCCGGGACAGGATCCGGGATTTCAAACTGGAGGTGTGAAGAGACGAGGTAGAACATGGCGCGGAAGTATTCGACGGTCCGGAAGCCACCGGACTTCCGTTGGACGGTTTGAATGATTCCGTTGAGCGCTTCCGCCGCGCCGTTGGTTACGCGGGTTTTCAGATATTCCAGGATTCCGTCCCAGCGATCGCGAATCGTCTTGCAAGCCTCAGACCACCTGATCTCATGGAATGAGTGTGGCACCGACGGGTTGGTAGATCAGGCGGAGGTTGGTGCCGGGATAGACAGTTTCGGTGGCGGTGAGTTCTTCGCAAAGGTGCTGGAGCACGGCGTCATGGCTGTGGCTGACCAGTCGG
>CANIZL010000065.1 GCA_947471985.1 Verrucomicrobiota bacterium
GAAACTTCCGGCAATCGTGCAATTGACCGCCCAGTTTATCCGGGCGCTGCGCAACGGAATTATCCGCGCTCTGCGCTGGACGGCCGCCCTGAGCCACTTCCGCATTGCAATGAAAGCTTACCTGTGAAACTAGACAGACACCGTTGCCGGGCCTGCTCGCTATTGACAGACGGTTAATGACCCAAGTGAAATGGTACAAACTATAGGCCCCACCTGCGCGCGATCGTTCAGCGAGTCGCCACGAAGCAAAATCTCTCGAGGCCCAAAGGGTCGCCACAACTTAGCCCAGGGCATCGCAATGAGGTTGGCCGCACAATTACATTTAAGGCCTGTAGGGCTGCAATACCCGCAACGCCCCGCACTCACATATCCGCCCGAATCGAACGCATCCCGAGGTAAAGCAGCGCGATCAGACCGAAATACAACGAGCCCATCAACCAACGCTGCGAGCCCGGAATCGCATAATACCGCTGCTCCCGTTCCGTCCGGGCACGAAACAGGGAGAACAACCGGGGCAGACCCAGCACCAGCATCGCCAGGATCAGAAAATTCGAATTAAGAAACCGGTTAAAATCCCTCGCCTGCATCCATTGCACACCGACCAGTCCGAGCAGAATCGCATACCCCGGAATCCAGAGCCACGTCGACACCGCCGTCACAATCCGGCCGCCATCCAGCGTGCCCACCGGCGCGAGATTGAAGAGGTTCAACATGAACCCGTAATAGGCGATCCCTGCAAAATAGGGCTCCCCCGTGCGCACATAAATCAGATACGGCACCGCCGATGCCGCCGTGCCAAACAACGGTCCGCCAATCCCCACCACCGCCTCCACCCAGGCATTCGGCGGCTCCTGTTTGAGCTGAATGAAGGCTCCGAGAAACGGAATGAACACCGGTGCCGAGACCTGCAACCCATATCGCCAGGCCGCGACCAAATGCCCGATTTCATGCACCAGAATCAACAGCGTGAAACCCACGGCGAACGGCCAGCCCATGTAGAACGACAGCACCAGCATCGAAAACAACATCGACAAGACCGTCTTCAGCACCGGTGGAATCCCCCCTCCCCGCGGAGCCGGGGCCGGCGGCGGAGGCGGCGGCGGACGATACGACGGCGGGGCCGACGACCACTCCGGCGGTAACGGCGGAGGGGGCTGGTACGGCGGCGGGGCCAGAGGATCACTCATTAACACCCCCAACGTGCCCCGAATTCGCGCCAAGGAAAGCAGCCTCCGGCAAATCCTCCCTGGGACCCGCCCGGGCTGATACTGCGGGTCCCGGACGACAACGGCGGCCACAGTGGAAAATTTGCACACCACTTCGCAGAGTCCGCCACGCTCGGCCTCGAGGTCTTGGACTGCGGGAGCCCTCTACCGCTTTGCCAGAAAAATGAGCGAGCCGAACGGACGTCGAAGCTTCCACGGAGCCGGCACTGCAATTCTCCGCGCGCCGCGGGTTCCTCCGCGCCCATTTCCAAAGCGGCAGAGGACTGCCGCAGTCCAAGACGCTGCCGCGACTTCCTCAGCACTCCACTCCACCACCACCCGCTGCTTCGGGGTGTCCATCGATTCCCCGGTCGGCTAGGGTCCCGCCCGGTTGCATGTTGATCGCCTTCCACAAACCGTACGGAGTCCTCAGCCAGTTCACCACCGACGGCTCCCCGAATCGGACGCTCGCGGAATTCCGCCTGCCGCCCCGCGTCTACGCGCTGGGTCGTCTCGACGCCGATTCCGAGGGCCTCCTGCTATTGAGCGACGAGGCGGGCTTGAATAATCGACTGCTCGATCCGGAACACGGACATCCCCGCACGTATTGGGCCCAGGTGGAGCGAATCCCCACGCCCGAAAGCCTGCGCCAATTGGAGCGCGGCGTGGAAATCCAGGGCTACCGGACCCGTCCGTGTCGCGCCGGAATCCTCGACCCGCAACCCACCCTACCGCCCCGCGATCCCCCGATCCGTTTCCGCAAACAGGTCCCGGACACCTGGATCGAACTGACGCTGCACGAAGGCAAGAACCGACAGGTGCGACGCATGACAGCCGCCATCGGACATCCCACGCTGCGCCTCGTCCGCACGCGGATCGGTGCCCTGGCCCTCGGCGATCTCGCCGCCGGCACCTGGCATGAACTGGGCGGCGCCGACCGCCGCTTGATCTTCGGCTAACCCGCCCCCGGCTGCGGCCGGAAAAGAGCCAAATTTCGCACGCGGAGAACCGACCCCGGTGCATTTCGGGGTGTTTTGCGGCAATGAACTTGGTAGGGTTACTGTCGCCGGCGCTCGGGCAGTGTGGCCGTTTGCGGTTTGGTGCCTGATGTGCCCGTCGCGGAGAATGGTTCCGGATCGTGCTGGGGTTTTGCTTGGTGAGGCCGGATGAGTGTCCGGTCATCCCGCTTGGTAGTTTGTGCCTCTTCAATGCGGTTCGGGCCTGGGTGTCGGCACTTAAAGCCATGCTCAAGGTCATCAATCCCAAGGCCGCTGCCGCCGATGTGGGCAGCGAGGACATCTATGCGTCAATTGCCGGCGGTCCGCCGGAGCGATTTGGTACGGTCACCCGGGAGCTACACCGGCTCCGGGACTGGCTGCTGAGTCATAGTGTGGACTCCTTCGCTATGGAGTTCACGGGGGTCTACTGGATCGCGTTGTTCGAGGTGCTGGAAAAGACCTCGATCCGGGTGTGTCTGGTTAATGGAGCCCACGTGAAGACGTTGCCCGGAAGGAAGACCGACGTGGCCGACTGCATGTGGCTGGCGGAGCTGCACTCGCACGGTCTGTTGCGGCCGGGGTTTGTGCCGCCACCAGCGATCCGTCGGTTGCGGGACTACATGCGGCTGAGGGAGAACCACGTGGCGCAGGGATCGACCTGCCTGTTGCAGGCGCAGAAGGCGCTGGAACTCATGAATATCAAGGTGCACGACGTGATTAGCGACCTGGCCGGAGTCAGTGGCCAGAAGATGATCCGGGCGATCCTCGAGGGCGAGAAACGACCGGAAGTGCTCATTGCGTTGTGCGATCCGAGGATTCTGGAGCGGAAGCGTCAACGTTTGCTGGATGCGCTGGAGGGCACTTGGGCTGAGCAGCACCTCTTCGCGTTGAAGCAGGCGTGGCAGGGTTGGGAATTCAGCCGGAGGCTGATGCTCGACTGTGATCGGGAGATCGAACGGATTCTGCCAACGTTGCCGAAATCGCCGCAACTGCCCGATGGGCAAACCGGCGGGGAGCCATCTCGGGGCAAGCGGCCCAGCAAGAACAGCCCGCAGATTGAAGGACTGCATCAACAACTCCTGACGCTGCTCCCGGGGCGGGATCCCACTTTGATTCTCGGGATCGGTGATCAGTCATTGATGCAGCTCATCAGTGAGGTGGGGACAGACCTGGGTGCCTTTGCAACCAAGTACCGGTTCACTTCGTGGCTGGGACTGGCGCCTGGGAAGCAAAACAGCGGAAAGCAGAAGAAAAACCGGTCGAGAAAGGGCGGCCGTGCCGGACAGATCTTCCGGGTGCTGGCCCAGACGGTGGGTCGGGCGAAGGACTCGGCCCTCGCCGGGTTCTACCGAAGAATCCGGGCTCAGCGAGGCGGCCTGGTGGCCAACAAGGCATTGGCCCGAAAGCTGGCTGAATTCTACTACGATGCGATGACCAAGGGGATGCGATATGTGGAGGCAGGACTTGAGAAGGGTGAGCAGCGATACCGAGAGCAGGCGACCAAGAAGCTTGAGGCCCTTAGTCGAAAATTCGGCTACCGCCTCGTGAAGGAATCCGACCCAATCCCGGCAACCTGAATCAAAGACGCCCAAGTGGCGCGAATTTGGTTCAGTTCATTGGTAGGCGCGGAGGCGCGGAGAGGGAAAATGAATAATTTCTGGGTACTCCTCCGCGTTCTCCGTGTTCTCCGCGTGACCCTGTCCGTCGTTTTTTTGGCGAGGCCTCCTAGACACCAAACACTGTCAGATCGCGTCATTTTCCTTCAGTGGAAGTTTTCTGTCTCACACCCCAGCCGGTCCCTCGGGCCCAACTCCGAATAGCGGCTTCGTTTCGGCTGGTTAGGCTGCGGCCCATGCAATGGCGTGTTGGCTGGTTGGCGTTGGCGTGGGCCGGGATCGTTTGGGGCGGTCCCTTGGATGATTTTCGGGCGGCGGCGCGCTCGAAGCATGGTGCCGCGGGTGAACGGGCGGCCGATTTCCTGATCGGCAATATGCCGGACAAGGATCGAACGGAAGTGCCGGCCGCGTTCCTGAGCGAGAATCTCGATCTGGCCCTGCAAGCGCGGGCGGAATTCCCTTGGGCGCGGAGTGTGCCGGAGGAGATTTTCCTGAACGACGTCCTGCCGTATGCCGTGTTTGATGAGCCGCGGGACCCTTGGCGCCCGGAGTTTTACGAGAAGGCGCGCGCGCTGGTGAAGGACGCCCGCTCGGCGTCGGAGGCGGCGCAGGCCTTGAACCGGCAATGGTTCAATCTGCTGAAGGTGCACTACAACACCGGACGCAAGCGGCCGAATCAAAGCCACAAGGAATCCCGCGAATTGGGCAAGGCGACCTGCACGGGGCTTTCGATCATCCTCGTGGAGGCGTGTCGGGCCGTGGGTATCCCGGCCCGGGCAGTGGGCACCCCGATGTGGGCGAATGAACGGGGCAACCACACGTGGGTGGAAATTTGGGATGGCGATTGGAAGTTCACGGGCGCTGACGAGTACGATGCGTCCGGCTTGAATCGGGGTTGGTTTGTCGGCGATGCGGCGCAAGCGAAGGCGGACGTGCCGCGGTATTCCATCTTTGCCACGTCCTGGAAGCGGGACGGCACGTTCTTCCCCATGGTCTGGGCGAAGGACAGCCAGGCGGTCGCAGCGGTCAACGTGACGAGCCGCTATGCCAAAGCCGCGCCGAATGCTTCGGCCGCCCGGGCGGTGTCGCGCTTGGGCGTGCGTTTGTTGGCCAGCCCGGGCGGTTCCCGGATGGTCTCGCGCTGGAGCGCCGTGGATGTCGCGGGACGGGTGTTGGGGGAATCCGAAACGAAGGGGGACCGGGCGGATCTGAATGACTTGGGCCGTTTTGAACTGACCCCGGGTGCGCAGGGGTGGTTGCGATTCACCGCCGCGGGTGAAACGCGGGAAATGGCGTTTGGGCCCATCATTCCGGGGGATCCGTTGATTGAAGCGGTGTGGACGTTCCTCCCGGTGGCTTCGACCAACGTTCTGGCACTGGAGACCTGGCTGCGGCGCCCGGAAGCGGAGCGGCCCACGAATGCCCCGGCGCTGCGGGCGGCCCTGACCAAACCGGAGGCGGAGCGCGTTCTGAGTGTTTTGGCGATGGACCGGATCCGGCAGTTGGCAGAGGAACGGCGGTCTGAATGGGAAAACGGCGCGATCACCCGCGAGGGCAAGACCCTGCGCTGGTTGGATCGGGCCTTTGGGGAGGCGCCCGCGGGCGGGCACAGTTTGTGGATTTCCATGCATGGGGGTGGCAGCGCGCCGCCCGAGGTGAACGACCAACAGTGGCGGAATCAGCTGAAGCTCTATTCGCCGGACGAGGGCATTTATGTGGCGCCGCGCGCCCCCACGGATACCTGGAATCTGTGGCACGAAGGACACATTGATCCGCTGTTTCAACGGCTCATCGAAGACTACGTGGCGTTGCGCGGCGTGAATCCCAATCGCGTCTATCTCATGGGATATTCCGCGGGCGGCGACGGGGTTTGGCAATTGGCGCCGCGCATGGCGGATCGCTTTGCGGCGGCGGCGATGATGGCGGGTCATCCTAACGAGGCGTCCTTGTTGGGCTTGCGGAACCTGCCGTTCGCCCTGTTCATGGGCGGCAAGGATGCCGCGTACAATCGCAATCGGATCGCGGCGGAGCGGACGGCGGAACTCGATCGCCTGGAAAAAGCGGATCCCGGCGGGTACGAGCACATGTCGCGCATTTATGAGGGCCTGGGTCATTGGATGAATCGTCAGGACGCCGAGGGCGTGCCGTGGATGGCGCAGCATCAACGTCAACCGTGGCCACGGCGCGTGATCTGGCAGCAGGATGATATCGTGCACCGACGTTTCTATTGGCTGCAGGTCTCACTCGCCGCCGTGCTGAAGGATCGGGCTTTGCTGCAGGCGTCGGTGGACGACCGGACGATCCGTCTCACGGGCGACGTCCCTGCGGGCACGCGTCTGCGGTTGTCGGATGCTCTGCTGGATCTGGATCAGCCGTTGAAAGTGGAGGTCAATGGGCGCGAGGTTTTTGCGGGAGTGGTCCGGCGCACGGCCGACGCGATTCGCGAATCCCTCCGCGAACGGGCGGATGCCCCGGCGGCTGCCACCGCGATCCTCCAGTGGGATCGGTAAGAATCGGTAAGGATCAGGCCCGTCGGCGTCGGCGATTCTGCTTGGCGTTCACGGACGGATCGGCTTTGCTCGCCGGCATGGAAGTCTCCGAAACCATTTCATGTCCGTTTTGCGGGCAGGCTTTTGACTTGGTGCTGGATACGTCCGTGCCGTCCCAACGCTTCACCACAGACTGCGAGGTCTGCTGCCGCCCCTTCGAAGTCGTCGTGGATTGCGAGCCGGGGGAGGTCTTGTCCCTGTCGGTACTGGAGTAGGGCGAGCGCTGGTGCTGCTGATTCTCCCCGAAAATCCGGGGGTGGAGGCCCGCAAAATCGGCGGCGGACCGCGACCCAACGGTTCTTGCTCGCGGGGCGCCAAGTTCGGTGGACTAATAGACCGGTAATTGGCGGAAATTATCTGTAATACCCCAAGCGATTTTGCGCATATGCCGGTGGAAGCTCATGCGTACATTCACTTTTCTTCACCGGCGGCTGGGCGTGGCTGCCGGTTTTTGCCTCGCTTGGGTGTCCCTGGTGCTGATGCCGGCCGGTCACGCTCAGACGTTGCGGATCAAAGACTTGGTCCGAACCAACGGCACGGTGATCCTGGGATTTTCCGCGGAAACCAACCGGTACTACGTCTTGCTCCGCGGAAACCGCTTGGGTCAGGCCTTTCAGGCACAGGATGCCGTTCTGGGGACTGCGGGCACCGGCTTTTTGCGGGACCGAAGCTCCTCCCCGGATTTGTCGTTTTATCGGGTGCTGGCCGTTTCCCTGTCCCAGCCGCAGGATACGGATCGTGACGGGATCGATGACGTCTACGAACTGCAGACCAAGGGGTTGAATCCGCTGGATCCGACCGATGCCGCGAAGCCGGATCCCAACGCGGCGGGGCAGACCTATCTTTCGTCGTATCGGCTCGCCAAATCCCCGCCGGCCCGCGTGGCTCGCACGTCGCCGTTCAATGGCGAATCCGGAGTGGCGGTGACGCGCGAGACGGTTTTTGAGTTCGATCAGCCGCTGGCCGCGGGCAGCGTTCTGGGGCCGACGAACCTTTACGCGACTTTTGGCGGACGCCGAATCCTCAGCCGGACCGAGCTTTCGTCGGACCGTCGCAAGGCCACGCTCTTTTATCTGGAGAACCTGCCGGCCAGTGCCCGGATTCGGGCGACGCTGGATGGCACCGGATTGACCGATGCGCTGGGCAAGGCCTTTGACGCCAATGGCGACGGAGTGCCCGGGGGAAGTCAGGTGGTGGATTTTGATACCCTCAGCACGACGCCGGTGGGCTCCACGGCGGTGACGGGACGGGTGTTTGCGAGTGTCCGACTGCCCGACGGTTCCGACCGCCCGCTTAAGGGCGTGATCATTACGGTGGATGGGGCGGAGGAAGCGTCCCGCACCGTGACGGACGCAGAGGGTTTCTTCCGTTTGCAACCCGCGCCGGCCGGCCGGTTCTTTGTGCATGTTGACGGTCGTTTGGCGGTGGGCAGTTCGTGGCCAAATGGTGCGTATTACCCGGTGGTGGGCAAGGCGTGGGAGGCGGTGGCGGGGTTGACCAACAACCTCGCGAATGGAACCGGTGTGATTTATCTGCCGTTGATTCCCGCCGATGCCTTGCAGCCGGTCTCCCTGACGGCCGACACGATAATCGCCTTCCCTCCGTCCGCCGTGGCGGCGAATCCGGCGTTGGCCGGGGTGGAAATTCGTGTGCCGGCCAATTCACTCTTTGACGACAACGGGCAGCGGGGCGGCCGGGTGGGCATTGCTCCGGTGGCGTCCGATCGTCTGCCCGAACCCTTGCCGGCGGGCATTGAACATGTGTTGGATATCACGGTTCAGTCCGACGGCCCGCGAAACTTTGACCGGCCGGTGCCGGTACGATTTCCCAATCTGCCCAGTCCGACCACCGGTCTGAAGGTGCCTCCCGGGCAGAAGACGGCGCTGGTGAGTTTCAATCACGACCTGGGTCGATGGGAAGTCGTCGGCACCATGACGGCCAGTGCGGATGGGCGCTTCATTGACAGCGATCCGGGTGTGGGTGTGCGCCAACCGGGCTGGCACGGCTGGCAGCGGTTGACGTGGATTCTCTTTCCGCCGCCGCCCATTTATTGGCCGCCGAATTGGTTCCCGCCGGATCCGGGTCCGTTTCCGCCCCCGTTTCCGCAGCCGCCCAATCCCCCCAAGTCGAATCCCAATCCGCCTTGGCCGCCTTGGCCGGACTTTCCGGATGATTCGCCGAACGACTGGCCGGATTCCGGGGGGGATCCGCCGCCACTGCCGCCGTTGCCGCCCTTGGATGATTGGGATTGGCCCCCGTTGGGCGACGATACCGGTGGGGGTGATACTACGGGTCCTACGGGACCGGGGGGTGATCCCGCGGGTGACCCGTCCGGTGATCCCTCCGGGGGTGGACCCGGTTCGGGTGGTTCCGGCGGTGGCGGCCAGGCTTCGGGCGCCGCGGCGGGCTTCTTTTGCCTGACGGCCGACATCGAAAGCGGCTGCACCAATTCCGGACCGGCAGTCGCCGCGGCGGCGACCGTGGCGATCAATCCGGCGGATGGATCGAGCTATACGCTGGGCTATAGCGAATTCAATGGCACGGTCACCGCCGTAGTGCGGTCGCGGACCTCCGGGCAGATTGTCTTCGAGACCCAGGTGCAGGCGAACCGTCCGGCGAACAGTGTGGGCTTTGGGCCCAGCCAGCAGGTGTTTGCCTATCACTACCGGCAGCCCACGGGCGCCGGCCTCGCGGGCGATGAAGTCGTCTTGCTGGCCACGCTGAGTGCCACCCAGCAGACCCATGCCTTGTCGCGGGTTATCACCATTCCCGCTGCTACGTTCAATGCCTCCTCCGTGAGCTTCAGCCCGCACGGTCGCTATATGGTTTACACGGGCCTGCGATTGAACGCAACCATCACGGTCGTGGTGGTGGATGTGGCCACCCGGGAAATCGTTTTGAATCAAAGCGTGCCGTACTCCACCACGCCGGTGCTGGTTCGGCCCGAGGATATGGTGGAATTCGGTCCGGACTGCTCGGATCGCACGATGATCCTGCACTTTGGGGACACCCCGACATCGCTTGGCTGGTATTTGTACAACCTGAATACCCGCACGGAAGTGGCACGGCGACGGCTCGCCCCGGGCAGTTTCAGTTCCTGGCAATTCAGTCCCTGTGGTGATGCGGTCACGGTCAATGCGGGGGCGGCGGTCCCGCGGGAATTCCTGGCGACGTTGGATGGTCGCACGCTCACCCATTTGAGCAGCGCGGGCAGTCCGGCCCGGGCGGGGGCGGGTATTGCCCGTCCGGCGGCGACCCAGACGGCGACGCGGGCCTCGGTTCGCGCGCGGTATTCGCGCGGATTGCACTACTGGATGCTGCAGGACTTGCTGAATGGCAAAGTGGTCAAACGCGGACGCACTGGCGCCAGCGGGGTTTTGCTGGAAGGGGAATTGCTCGCGCCCAACCGGCCCTTCCGACTTTATGTGCTGCGGGCGGCGGACCTCGCCTTGGGTCGGACCGAATTTGTGTCCGGCGACGTCGGCACTGGATTCACCCCGCCGGCTCCCATACTGGGGGCCGACAAGTCGCCCGACGCGGACGGTGACGGGTTGACGGATTTCGCGGAGCTGGTTGTGGGTTCGAACCGGCATCTCCCGGATTCGAATGGTGATGGTGTGAATGATGCGGCGGAAGTGCGGGGCGGCCTCGACCCGACGGCTGGCAGCACGTTTGCCACGGGGATTGTGGCAGCGACACCGCTCCCCGGTTCGGCGGTGGATATCTGTGCGGAAGGGGACCGCCTGGTGGTTGCGCTCGGAACGAGCGGGATCGCTGTGGTGCAGCATCCTCCGGGGCAAAATCCCACCGTGATTGGACGGGTGGCCACGGCGGGAGATGCCCGACGGGTCGCCTGTTTTGGAAACTTTGTCGCGGTGGCGAGCGGCCCATCCGGTCTCCAGATCGTGGACGTCAGCGATCCTCCCGCCGCCCGGGTGGCCTTTTTTCTGCCCCAGGTGGGTACCGCGAATTGCGTCGTCACCGCCGATGGTAATGTCTATGTCGGAACGGAAAGTGGTCAGGTCGTGACGGTGAATCTGGCGACGGGCACGGAGTTGTCCCGCTTCAGTGTGGGTGCCCCGATCCAGGATCTGAAGCTCGGCGGAGATCGACTCTATATTCTGTCGAATCGGCGCTTACTGCCGTATCGCCAGGACGGTGGCGAATGGATTGCCGCCGGTCCGGGGGTAACCAGTGGCAGCGGCGACGCCGCCGGGCGCCTGTTTATTGGCGGCGGATTTGCCTATATGACCCACGGCAACGGCTACCGGACTTTTGATCTCACGAATCCGGATCAGCCGGTCGAGCGCACTACGGGCAATGACACGCAGATCGGTTGGCGGCAGTTGGCGCCCAATGGCAGCGGCCTTGGACTGGCAGCGGCGGGCATCAGCCAGCAGGCCGTCGAGGCCCAGGTCTATGACGTATCGGATCCCGCACTCAATACCCAGTTTCTCACCCGCTACCAACTGCCCGCGGCCGCAGCCTCGGTCGTCATCCACCGCGGGGTCGGCTACTTTGCCGCGACCACGGCGGGTTTGCAGGTATTGAATTACCTCGACGCTGACATCGGCACCAGCGCGCCGGTCATTCGATTGGCGACGTCGTTTCCCTTGAAACCCGCACAGGTGGAGTCGGGTCGGTTTGTTGCGGTGACGGCGCTGGCCACCGATGACGTGCAGGTGCGGGAAGTTGAGTTCTATCGGGACGGCGTGCGGGTGCTGACGGACGGTAGTTTCCCGTTCGAATACCCGTTCTACGCGCCGACCCTGGCGGCGGACAAGACCAGTTTCCGGCTCCGCGCGAAGGCCATCGATATGGCGGGCAACTTCGCGTGGTCGGATGAAATCGTGGTATCGCTGCTGCCGGATCAGACACCCCCGCGGGCGCGGCCTACGGCGCCGGCCGCGAATGGTTTTGCCGTCTCACCGGATCGCATTGGTGTCTTGTTTAACGAGCCGATTGCAGCCGATTCACTGCTGCCTGACCGGTTGACTTTGACCTTCTTGGGAGCCGATCGGCGCCTGGGTACGGCGGATGACGTAGCGGTGGTCGGCACCGCGGTCTATCAGTCGGCGTCCCGCCTGGCGGAGCTCCGATTCCCGACCCTCACGAAGCCAGGCCGGTACCAGGCGACTTTGGAGCCAGGGGTGAGTGATCTCTCAGGGAACACTATCACCACCCGCTTGGTCTGGGCGTTTGAAGTCGTTGTCGGTACGGATAGCGACGGGGACGGGCTGACGGATGCGTTTGAGATAGCGAATGGAATGGATCCGAAGAATGCCGACGAGAACAACAACGGCATTCCGGATTCGCTGGAGGATTTCGATGGTGACGGATTGACCAACGGTCAGGAAATGTTGATTGGTACCAATCCCCGGAATCAACGGACGTTTAATAATATCCTCGACACGCTCTACGACCAGGATGGGGACTATCTGACTAATATTCAGGAGCTGCAACTGGGCACAGATCCGATGAACCCCGACACCGACGGGGACGGGTGGAACGATGAGATTGAGGTGAGTGCGGGGAGTGATCCGCTGGTGCCGAATGCGTATCTGCCCGGGCTCTATGGCGGATTGCAGACGGGGAATGTGCTGATCTGGAGTGGAGTCAGCCCGGGGACGGGACAAGGGAACGTGCTGCGGTTGGCGGAGAACACGGTAATGCCGGGGCGGAACACGGCGAACTTGCTGCTGCAGGGGGGAGCCAATCGGAACGGGAGCAGCGAGCACGTGGCGCGGCCGGTGGTGCGGTTGCGCGAATGGGATCCACAGGCCGGGGATTTGACGCCGTGGGAACTGCCGCGGAATGGAGCCTTCGTGATTGAGGCGGAGGATTATAACCACGGTGGCGGACAGCACGTGGCGGCGTCGGATGTGATGCCGTACTACGGCGGGACGTACGCCAATCTGAGCGGTGTGCTGGACGTGGATTATCACAATACCGACGGAACAGAGAGCCAGGCGTACCGGCCGCTGGCAGCCGGTCGGAACGTGAATCTGTACGATAACGTGAGTGGTCGGTATGGCCTCGATCGGCCGACGTGGACCGCGCTGGTGGACTACCGGATCGGCGGGGCGGCGGTTGGAGATTGGCAGCAGTACACGCGGAATGTGCCGGCGGGGCAGTATTATGTGTGGGCGGCGCTGTCACATCCGGGAACCAGCCCGAATCAACTGACCGGGAGCCTCGAACAGGTGACGGGGAATGCCGGACAGACCGATCCGGCGCGAGTGGTGCTCGGCTCGTTCAGTGGAACGGGCTCGGGAGCGTGGGGTTATAACAGTTTGATCCTGCTGCGGGACGCCCTGGGCGAGCCGGCGGTGGTGAACGCGGGGGGCGGGGCGACCACCCTCCGGTTTAATCTGGGAAGCGGTGATCTGGATTGGTTCATCCTGGTCCGAACGGATGCGATTCCCTGATCAGGGACGAATTTCAAAAGCGTAAATTAATAATATTGGATTGGGCTACGACATATGAAGGCAATGAAAATAGTGGTCAGCGCGGTGGCGCTGTGGGCATCGATGGGGATCAGCCGGGCACAAACGACGGTAGTGTTTGATTCCGGGTCGAACGGATCGCGGGGCGACCTGGTGATCACGAACGACACGACGATCATCCTGCCGCCGGATGGGATCCTGCACTACAAGAGTTTTAGAATCACCAACAATGCGGCCGTGGGGTTTGTCAAGAATGCGAACAACACACCCGTGTATCTGCTGTCGCAGGGCGATATCAGCATTGGCGGGCGGTTATATGTGAGTGGCGGGGACAGTCAGGGGGACCGGGGCCCCGGGTTGGGCGGACCGGGCGGCTTTGACGGCGGACGGCGGGGGATAGCAACGGCCCCGCCCGGAGACGGACAGGGACCGGGGGCCGGCCGGGCGGGGACCGATATCGCGAGCAACCGGGCGGACAGCGCGGGTGGGGGTGCCTACGTAAATTCGACCGGAAATGGGACGACGAATGCCGGGTCGATTTACGGCAACGCGGCGCTGATCCCGCTGGTGGGCGGATCCGGCGGCGGCGGGACGCCGGGATTTGGTGGTGGTGGTGGTGGTGGAGCGATCCTGGTGGCGTCGAATACACGAATCGATTTTGCGAACAATGACGGCAATCATTTTATCGATGCGACCGGAGGACAGTGGGGGACCGGGGGAGCGTATAACGGAGGTTCGGGCGGGGCGGTGAAACTGGTGGCGCCGGTGATCACGGGGTATCAACGCATTTACGTGCAGAACCGGAACGGGACGGCGGGATCGGGTCGGGTACGGTTGGATGCCGCGAACTTTGGCGGGGCGGATTTCAGCACCGTGAACCCGTCGTACTCGTTGAGCTACGGAAACATGCTGGCGACGGGCCTCGAAGGCACGCTGCCGCGCTTGGAGTTGGTCAGCATTGCCGGGCGGGTGCTGCCGACGGACGGGATCTCCAACGGATTCATCCTGCTGCCCAATGGCAGTCCGACGAACCAACCGGTGGTCGTGCGGACGCGGAATTTCGGGACGAAGGTGCCGGTGCGGATCGTGGTGGCGCCGGACAATGGAACGACCCAGTACTTCGACAGCGAGGTCGACAGCACGGCGGGCAATGCGGAGAAGACGGTCAACGTCAACATCCCCGCCAATACGCCCACCAAAGTCTTCGCCTGGACCCGTTGATCGGGATCGTGGTGCGGAGTTTTCCCGACCGGAGGGCGGTCGGGAAAACGGCTGCGGGCGGCGCCCCGCGAGCGCTTAGTATTTGATCAGGGACCGGATGTCGTGGGCGGCGATATTCTTTCGGCCGTCCAGGAATTCGAGTTCGATGAGGAAACGCACGCTGACTACTTGGGCGCCCAGCTTGTGCAGCAGTGCGACCGCCGCGGAGGCGGTGCCACCGGTGGCGAGCAGATCGTCCAACAGCAGTACGCGTTCGCCGGGCTTCAGGGCATCCGTGTGGATGGCGATCGTGTTGGAGCCGTATTCCAAATCGTAGCTCTGCTCGTGCGTGTCGAAGGGTAGCTTGCCCTTCTTGCGCACGGGAATGAAGCCGACGCCCAGCCGGGCCGCAGCTGCGGCGGCGAAAATAAAACCGCGGGCGTCAATGCCCACGATCTTGTCCACCGTGTCCCGGGTGATCCCGGTGAGCAGGTGATCCATGGCCGCTGTAAAGACCCGACCATCCGCCAACACCGGGGTGATGTCCTTGAATTGGATCCCGGGCTTCGGAAAGTCCGGCACGTTGCGGATATGACGCTCGATCTCGGCCACGGTCAGGTGTGACATATTCCCGCCGATGTCGCCGAGCATTGAGGAAACGTCAAGCCGCGGGGACGGGCTAACGCCGAGCCGCCGCTTCGCTGATGCAATAGAGCGCGGCGTGCGTGCGGAGGAAGATGTCGCCATTCGACAGCGCCAGCGTGGCGTTCGAGAGCTCGCCGACCGGATTGGAGGCCATCAACTCGAACTTGGGCGCCGCGCGGAGGACGAGGGTATCGCCGGACCGGTTTACCACGTACAACTTATCGCCGGCGAGGACCATGGAGGCCCAGGTTTCCCCGTTGGAACCGGTGGCGGGCAACCGTTCCTCCCAAACCATGCGACCGGTCTTCAGCTCCACGCACTGTCCAAAACCATCGGTGCTGGCCAGGTAGACGTGGCCTTGATGGATGATCGGGGAGCCGATGCGATGCTTCTTGGCTCGTTTTTCGTAAACCAAACGCTCGGGGGTGACGTCACCGTGCCCGCCGGGACGGAGGAAAATTTCGGCCCCAAAGAATCCGCCGAGGGCGACGAGGGTGTTTTCGCCGTAGCTGGCCGAGGTGTAGACGAGGGGATTCATGCCGTCGCAGTGCCAGAGTTCGTGGCCGTCGGCGGGGGCAAAACCGTGCAATTGATTGGCGGCGGCGATCACGATTTCCGGATGCCCGGACTGGGTGACGACGAGGGGCGTGCTGAAGGAGCCCTGGGCGCCGCCAGATTTGCCGGCGAAGCCATCGAAACGTTCGGCGGGTTGCGCTTCCTTCAGGGGCGTCTTCCAATTCACCTTGCCGGTGCGCTTATCGAGGGCGTAAAGCGCGGAGAGTTCGCCCGGGCCGTGATAGATCAGCACCTGATCGCCGGAAATCACCGGGGAAGAGCCCGCTCCCCAACCGTGCTTTTGCAGGCCGAGATCGGTTTTCCATAGCGGCTTGCCGTCCAGGGAATAGGCGGCCACTCCGGCCGACGCGAAGCTGGCGACCACGCGCTCGCCGTCGGTCACGGGCGATGCCGCACAATGGGGATTCGATTCGTGACGGGTATCCTCGGCGGGCCACGCCGTTTCCTGGCGCCAGAGTTCGCGCCCGGTGGTGCGATCAAACGCCAGCAGCGCGCGCCGTTTGCCGTCGTCGAGGGCCTGCGTCAGATAGAGTTTCTGGCCCAGGATGATCGGCGATGAATTGCCCGGTTCCGGCAACGCCGTGCGCCAGCGGATGTTCTGGCTGGCGTCCTTGGACCATTTCCACGCCGTGGGGAATTTGGTCTCGGGAGAAATCTGATTGTCGGCGGGACCGCGCCAGGAGGGCCAGTCCGCCGCGGTCAACGGCGCCGCCGCTGCGGGTAGTAGGGCCAGCAAGAGCAGCGGCCACCGTGCGGTGCGGCGCGGGGCATGGGAAGGGTGAGGGTGCTTCACGAGGGGAAATTAGGGATGTTGGGGGGAAGTGGCAATGGGTGGAGGCGTTCGGTTTAAGGAATTGCCGGCACGAAACTCAGGGAGTCGACGTTATCCTTGGGCAGCGTCACGCTGAACTCATCGTGATCCTGCACGTCGCGCTTCAAACGCACCAACTGTTGCTTCAGTCGGGCCACCACGCGGGCTTGGGTCGGGTCGCCGTAAATGTTGTGCAATTCGGCGGGATCCTTGGTCAGGTCATAGCACTCCCATTGATCCACCTTCCAAAAGTGGATCAGCTTGTGGGTCTCGGTGCGGATGCCGTAATGCGCCCGGGTGTTGTGATGGCCGGGATCGTGGTAATACCGGTAGTAGACCGCGGTGCGCCAGTTGCGCGGGTGCTGTCCCCGCAGCCAGGGCACGAGGCTGCGTCCCTGCATATCCCCCGGCACCTTGAGACCGGCAATTTCCATGAACGTGGGCGCGAAGTCGATGTTTTGCGCCATGGCCTCGGTCACCTGTCCGGGGCGGATCGCGGCCGGCCACCGGACGATCAGCGGCATGCGCAGGCATTCTTCATACATGAAACGCTTGTCGTACCAGCCGTGGTCGCCCAGGAAAAATCCCTGATCGCTGGTGTACACCACGACCGTATTTTCCCGCAATCCCTGCACGTCCAGAAAGGTGAGGAATCGGCCGACGTTGTCGTCGACGGAAGCAATGCAGCGCAGGTAATCCTTGATGTACCGCTGATACTTCCAACGCAGCAGCGCCTCGTCTTTCAAGGTAACTTCCTGTCCATTGACCGTGGTCGTCACTTCCATTGGGACCGTGCCGTACCATCGATTCGTCTCGGCCTCCGTGAGTCCGCCGGGCGGCGGGAGCTTGAGATCGCGACGGTTCAGGTGGCGGGCGACGGTCATCGTGGCTTCGCGGGCTGCGTCGGTGCGGGTGGAATAATCATCGCGCAAGGTCGCCGGTTCCGGGATGTCCCGGTCATCATAGAGCGTCGCGTGTTTGGCGTCGGGGGACCACTCGCGGTGCGGTGCCTTGTGGTGAAGGCACAGAAAAAACGGTTTATCCGCGGGCCGATTTCGGACGAAATCCATTGCCATGTCCGTGATGATATCCGTGGCATAACCGGGGATGGTACGGCGGCCCTGACGTTCCAGAAACATGGGGTTGTGATAGGCGCCCTGCCCGGGGAGGACGCTGTATTCGTCGAAGCCGGTCGGCTCGGTGCCGAGGTGCCATTTCCCGACGATGCCCGTGTGGTAGCCGGACTGCTGGAGGTATTTGCCGATATGCGGCTGGGCGCCGTTGAAGGGGTTGAAGGTGGGGACCCCGTTTTTGTGGCTGTACTTGCCGGTGAGAATGCTGGCGCGGCTCGGGGTGCAGATGGAATTGCCGACGAAACAGCGATTGAACCGAATCCCTTCGGCGGCGAGTTGATCGAGATGCGGCGTCTGGTTGATCTTGCTCCCGTAGGCGCTGATGGCGTGGGCCGCATGATCGTCGGTCATGATGAAGACGATGTTGGGGCGGGTGGTGGTCGCGGCGTGGACCAGCCCGGCGCAGAGCAGGCCGAGGCCGATGAGCCGACGGACGGACAACTGGGTCCAACCGGCAAGCAATCGATCAGGAGGCATTCCGGAATATGGGCGGAATTTCCGGGGAAATGCACGCCCGAATTCCGGGTGAGTGGTCAGACTGAAAGGCCCGCCTGAATCTGCCCGGAAGAAAACCACCGACGTGGAATCGCATCGGCTGCTGCGCGTTCCTTCGGGCGGGAGCCCGGCGCTTCAACCTTCTCCGGACGGGCGGGTCGCCTCGCGGCCCAGGGCCAGGCGATAGGCGAGTACGCCGCCGATCAGCAGAAAGATCAAGGTCATCGGCCGCAGCTGATGCAAGTGGGCGAGGAAATAACCCAGACTCTCATCCGCGGTGAACGGAGCGAATTTCCATTCGGTGAACATCCCTAGGACGAGGCCGAGCACGGCGGACACCACGGCCAACGGAATACAGCGTTGGCGGGCGGCGAGCCCCGCGCCGAAGCCCACGGAAGCCGGCGGGAGCAGGAGCGCGTAGAAGCCCTGCTGCAGCAGCCAGCCGAAAAGAAAATATCCGGCGGTACCGCCCAGCGCCGCGCCCAGCAGTCCGAGCGCCAGGGTCTTGGTGGTGTTCACGGTGGCGATTGTTGGTCGATTTACCCGTCTGACAAGCTTCGGTAACGCGAAACGGGCGGCCCCAGGGTGACCGGCGATGGGCAGAACTCCCCCCCCTCCGGCGCGGCGTTCCACGCCCTGCTACGAAAAATTCGGGCAAGTGTTACGAACTTTTTAACAGGGAGCCTGTCACGATCTCCAGAAGACGGCGGGGATAAGGAGCCTGGTACGCTATCGGACGGGCTGCAATTCAGTGAACCTGTCACCCAATTTGGCGCGGGGGGGGAGTAGGGAGCGTGGCACCACTTCCTGGCAGCAGTGAACCTGGCACGCTTGGGTGGTGGTGCGTTTTTCGCCGCCTCGCTAGCCGCGCCGACGCCCTCCCGCTCCTACCTGGGCGACGGCTGGACGATTTCTGTCCCACAAGCGTTCGACAGGGCGGTGTGGGTCGGACTTGGCGGGCGGGACTTTGTGCGTTATGCGGCAGGCATGACGTCGACGGCGCGTGTGGCTGCGGAACGGTGGGCGATATCGTCCCTCCGTGCGGCCGGGCGTCGGATGACGGATCTCTCCTGACTCCTGACATGTCCCCCTGGTATTCCCTCACCAATGCCGCCGAAGTGCCTTCGCCCGCCTTGCTGATCCATCCGGATCGCGTGGCGGAAAATCTCCGGCGCATGATCATCCTGGCGGGTGGACCCGAGCGCCTCCGGCCGCACGTGAAGACGCACAAGCTGCCGGGCATCATCGCGCTCAAGCTGGCGGCGGGCATCACCAAGTTTAAGTGCGCCACGATTGCCGAGGCGGAGATGACGGCCGCGGCGGGTGGTCCGGATGTGATGCTGGCCTATCAACCGGTCGGACCCAATGCGCAACGTTTCGTGACGTTGATCCGCACGTTTCCGCGCACGCGCTTTTGCACGGTGATCGACAACTCCGCCACCCTGGCGGAACTGGCCGGCGCCGCCCAGTCGGCGGGAGTGACGGCGGAGGTTCTCCTGGATCTCAATGTGGGCATGGACCGCACGGGTCTACCGCCGGGCCCGGCCGCGGTGGCCTTATACCGGCAACTCGCGGCCACGGCCGGGTTGCGGCCGGCCGGATTGCACGCGTACGACGGACATTTGCATCAACCGTTGGAAGCGGATCGGGCCGCCGCGCTGGATCTGGCTTTCGCGCCGGTCTGGAAACTTCGCGATGAATTGCGGGCGGCCGGTTTGCCCGTGCCCCGGATCATAGCCAGTGGTACACCCACTTTTGCCCTGCTGGCGCGGGAACCGGAGGTGGAAGTGGGCGCGGGGACGAGCGTGCTGTGGGACGCCAATCAGCCGCGCAATTGCGCGGAGTTCAATTTTCTCGAAGCGGCCGTGCTGCTCGTCCGCGTCATCAGCCGCCCCACGCCTACGCGCATCACGCTCGATTTGGGCCACAAGGCGGTGGCGTCGGAAATGCCGCATCCGAGGGTCCGGCTCTTCGGCCTCGAAGACGCCCGGTTTGTGATGCACAGCGAGGAACATCTCGTCGTGGAAACCCCGCGCGCCGCCGAGTACCCGGTCGGCACGGTGGTCTATGGCATTCCCAGCCACGTCTGCCCGACCGTGGCCCTGCAGAGTGAAGTCGTGGTCGTCCGCGACTCCCGGGCGGTGGAAACCTGGCCGGTCGTGGCGCGGGCCCGCCGGTTGACGATTTAACGCTGTCGCGCTGGAGCCTTTTTTCTCATGACACCGCCGCTGATATTCGATGTCCATCTCGACCTCGCCTACAACGCGATCGATTTCAACCGGGACCTGCGTTGGACCCAGGAGCGGATCCGGCGCCGGGAGTTGGGGCAAAAGGATCACGTCTTCCGTTCGCGCAGCACCGTGGATTTTCCGGCGATGCGCCGGGGCCGGGTGGGCTTGTGCGTCGCGACGCAGATCTCGCGCTCGGTGGATTACTTCAGCCGGCTGCCCGGTCGAATGAGCCAGGCGCAGAGCTGGGCCGACACCCAGGGGCAATTGGCGTGGTATCGCGAGATGGAAGCGGTGGGGGAACTCGTGCAGATCCGGAACCGGAAGCAGCTGGAAGCCCACCTGAAACTATGGGAGGAAGCGTCGGCCCAGCCTGTGATCGATCCCCAGCGGAACTCCCGCGAAACGCCGCCGCCGGGACCGCCGATCGGCTATATCCTGAGCCTCGAAGGCGCCGACTCGATCGTGACGCTGGGCCATTTGGAGCGATCATACGCGGACGGACTGCGCGCCGTAGGACCGGTGCATTACGGACCGGGTATCTATGGGATGGGCACGGACGCCACCGGGCCCCTCACGGCCAAGGGCCACGCGTTGCTGAAGGAAATGGAACGATTGGGCATCATCCTCGATGCCACCCATCTCTGCGACGAAAGCTTTTGGGACGCCCTGGCGCATTTCTCGGGGCCGGTATGGGCCAGCCACTCGAACTGCCGCGTGCTGGCGGATTGGAATCGGCAATTTGCCGACGACCAGATCCGGGCCCTGATCGAGCGCGGAGCGGTGATCGGCATGGCCTTTGATGCCATCATGATGGTGCATGGCTGGGCGCATCATCGCTCGCGGCCGCAGGACTTTGATCTGCGCATCGAAAAGATCTGCGAGCATATCGACCACATCTGCCAACTGGCCGGCAACGCGCGCCACGTGGGCATCGGCACGGACCTGGACGGTGGCTACGGCACGGAGCAGACGCCGTACGATTTGGACAATATTGCGGATCTGCAAAAGCTCACCGGCCTGCTGTCGGCGCGAGGGTACAGCGAGGCGGACATCCGGGGCATCTTCCACGGCAACTTCCTGGAGTTCCTGCGCCGCAACTGGCGCGAGTGAGGCGCTGGGGCCCCGGGCGGGATTGTTACCGCCCGTTCAACGAGCTGCTCGGAAGACAATGAACCGCGGATAGCGCGGATGACGCGGATGGGGGAGGGGTAGGGTGGGGCCCCAAAGGACCGGCAATGAGCCTGAAAAAATGGGGAGTTTCGGCGGAGTAGTTGCAAAAAAAGCATTCTCATTTATCCGCGTCATCCGCGCTATCCGCGGTTAAATTGTTTGACCTCTGGTCTGCGGCTGCGGTGGACGGCCACGGAAGGGCCTGCGTCCGCCCATTCAACGAGCTGCTCGGAAGATGATGAACCGCGGATAGCGCGGATTACGCGGATGGAGGACGGGCAGGGTGGTGCCCCAAAGGACCGGCAATGAGCCTTAATAAATGGGGTACATCTGCGGAGTTGGTGCGGTAAGACAGGGTTCTTTATCCGCGTTATCCGCGCTATCCGCGGTTTAATTCTTTCAACTCTGATCCGCGGTTGCGGTGGACGGCCACGGAAGGGCTCCTCGTGCGGGCGACGTAGCCAGCTCGGGACGACTGGGCCAACTCAGTGATCCTTGGTAGCTGCGGTACAGAATGCCGCGGCTTTGGAGGCGCAAAAAAGCCGCCCTCGGGGAGGGCGGCTGATGTTTGGAAAACCGTCGAAATGGCCGGTTTGGGCCGATTACTGGGCCTGGTGCTCGATACGGACGATCTGGGTGTCCAGGTTGTTGCCCCAAGCGGTGCCGAATTCGGCGACGTACAGGCAGCCGTCGGCGCCGAGTTCCACGTCCATCGGACGGCGGAAGGTCATGTTCGGGCAGAAACGCTCCATGCGCAGGGAACCGTCGGCGTTCTTGGCAATCTGCTCGTTCGGGTCGAGGTGCACCGCGATGATCCAGTTGCGCGACCATTCATAGATGAACAGCGTGTGGTCGTATTCCTTCGGCAGCTTGGTGCTGGACGGATTCTTCTCGTCGAAGTAGTAGACTGGGCCAGCCATGGCCGTGCGGCCGCCGCCGCCATTAACGACCGGGAAGCGGGTCGAGGCACCCGCCGGATACCAGATAAACGCCGGGCGGGCGGGCGGAAGTTCGTGGATGCCCGTGTTGTTGGGCGAATTGTTCACCGGATGTTCCGGGTTGAAGAACACCGCCGGGCCTTCGGTATAGGTCGGCGGCGCCACGGGTGCCGCACCAGCCGGGGCGGGTTCGCCCTTGGCCTTGGCTTCCTTGGCGGCTTGGTCATAGGCGGCCTTGGCCTTGTCGTACGCCGCCTTCTTGGTCTGGTATTCCGCCCGCGCCGCGAAATCGATCTTGGTGTACGGCTTGTTGTCGCCGCGCGAGTACGGCCAGCCGAAGTAACCGGGCTGCTTCGCCTGCATCACCGCGTCAAATCCACCAGGACCGCGCTTCGGATCCAGACCGCCGGCGTCCGGGCCGACGTCGCCCCAGTACAGGGTGCCGTTGCGTTGATCGACGGAGAGCCGGAAACCATTGCGGGTGCCTTTCACGTACACTTCCGGCCGGGTGCCGGGGGTGCCGGGGGGGAATAGATTGCCCTTGGGAATCGTGTAGCCGCCGTTGGGTTCCGGATGGATCCGGCTGATGCCACCGCGCAAATCGTTCATGTTCGCGGACGACTTCTGCGCGTCCCAGGGCGAACGACCGGGGCGTTCGTCGGACGGCGAATAGCCATCGGAATCAAACGGGTTGGTGTTGTCGCCAATGGCCACGAAGAGATTGCCGTCCTTGTCGAATCCGAGCGAACCGCCGACATGGCAGCACTGTTCGCGCTGCGTGGGGATGTCGATGATCTTCTTTTCCGACGCCACATCCAGCCGGTCACCGGTGAGGGTGTAGCGGGAGACGCGGATGATGCCGGTCTTTTCGCCATGGGCATCCGTGGTGGTTTCGGGGATCGAGTGATTCAGGAACACCCAGCCGTTCTGGAGGAACTTCGGATCGAGCGTGATGCCGAGCATGCCGTCTTCGAGGCCGTCGAACACCGGAATCTTGCCCACGGTCACGGTCGACTTGGTGGTCGGCTTCCACATTTTGATGGTGCCGTCGCGTTGGGCGTAGAAAACCCGGCCGTCCTTGGCCACGGCGATTTCCATCGGATCCTTCACGGAGTCTTCCCAGACGCCCTCGGCGTTTTCCTTGTCGGCATCGAGGATGACCTTGCGGAAGGCGCCGTCGGTCTGCGGACCGCCGGGGATCGGGGAGGAAGGCTTGGGTTTATCGGCCTTGGGGGCTTGCGTTGTCTGGGCGGACAAGGACGCCGCCAGCCCCAGGCTGGCGCTCAAGCAAAACAAACGGACGGCGAACGGATTCAAGTTCATGCGTGGCTGAGGTGGACGGAGGATGCGGGGTTACATTCAGACAAGTTCCAGCCCGCGCATCGTGCCCGTGGAGGACGCGAAACGATCCGCCTCGATGCCGAGGCGTTGGAGCATGGAAACGAAAAGATTGGGCAGCGGATAATTGCGCTCGCGATCGAAGGCGAGGTGCTGTCCGTGCTTGAATCCGCCGCCGGCGAAGAGCGTGGGCAGGTTCGTGGTCACGTGCGTGTTGGCGTTGCCTAGGTTGGAGCCGTAGAGAATCATCGTCCGGTCCAGCAGGGTTTCCCCGTCTTCGCGCACTTTTTTCAATTCACCGAACAGGTTGGCGAGCAGTTTCATGTGCCATTCATCGATGGCTTTCAACTGCGCCAGCTTCGCGGCAGAACGACCGTGGTGGGACAGGTTGTGGTAGGCTTCGGAAAGTTTGGTTTCGCCGAGGTCGATGACCGGCGAGTTCACGCTGTCGAGCAGCAGGGCGATGGAGCGGGTGGAATCGGTCTCAAACGCCAGGCGGGCGAGGTCGTACATCAACCGGACTTTTTCCATGTATTCCCGCGGGCTGGCGGGATCCAGCGGGATGCTGGCCGTGACGGTCGGCTTCGGTTTGCGCTCCCATTCGCGGGACATCTGGAGCCGCTGTTCGAGTTCGCGGACGCTGGTGAAGTACTGGTCCAACCGTTCTCGATCGTGCGTGCCCAGTTTGCGTTGCAGATCCCGCGCCTGCCCGGCCACGGAGTCGAGAATGCTCCGACCCAATTCCAACCGGCGCACCTGCTTTTCGGTCTCGGCCGCGGAACCTTGCAAAAACAGCCGTCGAAAGACATCGGACGGTGTTTCCTCGCAGGGAATCAAGACTCCGGAACCGGTCCACGCGAGACTTCGGACGCCCTGCTGGACGTTCACTCCGAGGTTCAAGGACGGGAGTCGCGTCAGATGACCGATGCGTTCGGCGATATACTGATCGAGCGAGATCGTATTGCGGAAACCCCCGCTGCCCGGATGCGGCGCGGCAGTCAGGAAGCAATTGTCGGCGGGATGCCCGCCATCCACCTCGGGATGCGACACGCCGCTGAACACCGTCAGATCCGAGCGATGTTCCTTCAGCAATTCGAGATACGGCGACGGCGTGTAGCCCGCCCCGGCTTCCGTGGGGAAAAAGTTTTCCGGCAACAGTCCCAGATTGTTGCAGATGGCGAACATCCGCCGGGGCTTGGTGGAGGCCGCCGCCGCGGGTCCCGCTTTGACGGTGTCGGCAAACGCCGGCCGCATCGCGTCCAACAACGGCAGGCTCAGAGCGATGCCCGTGCCTTGCAGAAACCGGCGCCGGGACACGGCCCGCTGGGTGGCGATATGCGGAAAAAACATGGGGAAACGGGGTGAGTTGAAATCAGCGCGGCGTGATTCGGCGACGCAAGGCCGCTACCTTTTGAAAGTTTTCCGGTGAGTTCATGAGGGTAGGCTAATTCTGAAAAGAGCTTCGCCAACAGCTAAATCCGGATCGCGGTGCGGAGAATTTGGGTGCCGCGATGGCGGCTACTTTTTCCGGAACAAATCACTCTGCACGACTTCGTGCACGAGCGTGCGCACGCCGTAGTTGCGGGCCCGGGCGCGTTGGAGCAGGGCTTCGATCCGAGCACGATCCCCGAAGCGGATTGGGGCGCCGGTGGCGTACACCGTCAATTGGCGGGCGAGATTGCGGGCAATCTGGGCTTCGTCCGTCAGCAGCCGTTGTTTGAATTCGCGGATGTCTTGAAAGGGACGTCCGTCGGGCAACTGGCCGGAGGCGTCCACGGGCAAGGCGGCGTGAAAGGTGAACTTTTGCCCGCCTTTGCCGATGCCCGGGGTGGTGGGTGCGTTGGTGCCGTCGGCGCGATAGGTGTCCCGCCAGCCGCCCATGACGTCGAACGATTCCAGGGCAAAGCCGGGCGGATCGATATTGCGATGGCAGGCGTTGCAGGATTCCTGGGTGCGATGTTTTTCCAACTGCTGCCGCAGGGTGACGGCGCCCCGAATGTCGGGTTCCACGGCCGGCACGTTGGGCGGCGGGGGCGGCGGCGGCTGCCCGAGGAGGCGGTCCATGATCCAGGCGCCGCGCAACACGGGCGAGGTGGTGGTGCCGTTGGCGGTGACTTTGAGAATCGCCGCCTGGGTCATCAATCCGCCCCGGGGACTGTCCGGGGGCACGGGCACGCGGCGGTGGGCGATGCCTTCCACTCCCGTCAGCTGGTAGTGACGGGCGAGCTTTTCATTCACCATCACGAAGTCCGACGCCACCAGGTTTCGCGCCGGCAGGTCGGTCCGGAGCAGTTCGCCAAAGAAGCTGCGCGGTTCTTCCTGGGCGGATTCGGTGAGCAGATCGTCGAGGTAATAATCGGGGTACAACGTCGCGTCCGGCGCGGTGGTCAGCATCTTGCGCAGGTCCAGCCAATAATCGAGGAAGGCGTCCACGAATTGCCGGGAATTCGGGTGGTTCAGCAATCGTTCGGTCTGCGCCCGCAAAACGTCGGGTCGGTGCAATCGTCCGCGGCGGGCCAGGGTGCGCAGTTCCTCGTCGGGGGCGGTGTTCCAGAGAAAATACGAGAGCCGGGACGCGAGGGCGTAGTCGTCCAGCACGCCGGGTTCCTCGGTGAGACGCAGAAATTCCGGGGAACACAGGACGGCGGTGTAGCCGGTAATCAGGGCTTCCGTGAAATCGCTGCCGGTCTGCAATGCCTGTTCGACCACGGGCAGGAAGCGGCGGTGCTCGTCCAGGCCGACGGGGCGTCGATACGCCTGCGCGACGAAGCCGCGGAGCAAACGCTCGGCGTCGGCCAGTGGCTTTGAGGAAATCGCCTGAACGCCCGGGGCGGGTTGAAAACGCGGACGACCGCCGGGCCGATTGGTCGAGGCGGTAGCGGAAGCGGCTGGGGCGGCCGGCGGCCGATTCGTCAGCGGCAGGTTGCCAAACAGCACCTGGTGTCCCGCCGGCGGCCAGACTTCGTGCAGCGGGCCTTCGACTTCCATCCAACGGAAGACCACGCCGGGTTGTCCGTCCTTTTCCGCCAACGGATTTTGCCAGCGATCCGGCCCGGGCCGGGATCGGAAAAGGCGGGCGGGATCGGGGCGGATGGTTTCGCCGGCCAGGAGCCACACCTCCAATTCCTTCACGGACGGATCGGGGGTGACGTCGAACTTGCCCAGCCACCGCAGCAAATTGGGCGGGACTTCGGAATAAATGGTGATCGGCTCGGAGCGGCGCCCCGGGCCGACGTCGTCGAGGTTGGGGATGAACCATTTGTTGGTGGGCCCCGGACCGACCCAGACCGAATAGGCGTGGAAGCGCAGCCGGTAACGTCCGGCGGTGGGGGCGCGGAAGTTGTTGAATTTGGGTTCGAGCGGTTCGTAGCTGCCGGCCACCACGCCCATGCCTTCCAGATCCCGTTGCGCGGCGTTGGTGGTGCCGATGGTCAGGGGAGCCTTGCCGGCGCGGACGTCGGGCTGGGCCTGGGTGCCGAGCACCGGAAACGTGGCGCGTTCCGGGGCCGTGTTGAAGACCGAGAAGGTCATGGGCCCGGTGTAACTGCGCTGATCCCGCGCGTAGTACCGCACCTTCGCGCCGGAGGGACGCTCCACCTGCGGGGCCAGCACCTGGTGCAGGGCGAGGTCCGCGGTGGCGAGATATCGGGCCATCTGCACGTACGAAATGTCCAGGGCATCGCCGCTCTTGTTGAAGTGTTGCGCCACGCCGTCTTCCGGGAGCGTGTCCTTCAATTGCAACCAGGGCGCGTGCAGGAGGTCACGCACCGTGTTCTCGTATTCGAGCCGGTTCAGCCGACGCAACGTGGCCCGACCCTCCCGGGCCATCTGCTTCTCATCTTCGGCCGTCAGTCGAGTGGCGAGTTCCCGGGTGAACTCCGTCACGGCCTGGGTGGCCGGGCGCGGCTTCTTGGCGGGCGGCATTTCGCCGTCCCGCACCCGGTCGTGCACTTTCACCCAGCGGGCGGTGTCGAGAGGCGTCGACGGCGAGGACTTCAATGCCGTCAGATCGAGGCCCCCCTTCCGCATCTCGGCGTCGTGGCATTCGACACAGTGTTTCTGCAGGAAGGCATCGACCTTGTCGGGGCCGGCGGCCAGAGCACCCGCGACCGCACTCCAAAGCCAGAACGCCCGCGCGGTGCGGAGCGCGGAACCAAACCACGGCGGCAGGGAAAAATTCATAAACCGATGAACCCGGAAACCTGACGGCCGATGGGATTTCCCCATCAGTCGCGCTCGCGGGTGTCCGTTCAACGTCCGGGTGCGGGGCCGTTTTTCAATACCGAATGTGACGTCAGACGGGATCGTTCACGGAATCCCAACGAATGGGGGCCCGGCCCAGGTCCACCAGGTGCCGATTGATCTGCGAAAACGGTCGGGAACCCAGAAATGCGCGGGCGGACAAGGGCGAAGGATGCGCCGTGGCCACGATCCGATGCTGCGGTCCCACCAGGATGGATTGCTTCTTTTGCGCCTGCCGTCCCCAGAGTACGAACACCCGCGGCTGGGCGCTTCGGTTCAATTCCCGCATGATTTCGTCCGTGAATTCCTCCCAACCCTGCTTTTGATGAGAATTGGCTTCTCCGGCGCGGACGGTCAGCACGGTGTTCAACATCAAAATGCCCTGACGCGCCCACGATTCGAGAAACCCATGGGCGGGGGCGCGGAACCCGGGGATGTCGGTGGTCAACTCCTTGTAGATATTGCGCAACGAACCGGGGATGGGCCGCACGTCGGGTTGCACGGAGAAACAGAGGCCGTGCGCGTGACCGGGCGTGGGGTAGGGATCCTGTCCCAGCAGCACGACGTTCACCGCATCGGGCGGGGTGACCTCGAGCGCGCGAAAGATCTGCTTCGCGGCCGGGAGCACCGCCTGGGTGGCCTGCTCGTGGTTAACGAAGGCCTGGAGCGCCCGAAAGCGCTCGGACTGAATCGCGCGCGCCAGCAAGGCGCGCCAGGGCAGGGGAACCGCGGGAAGCATCCGGAACCCTTAACGCCACCCCGGCAGCGGGGAAAAAGTGTCTGGCCGAGGAATTCGTCGGGTGGGCAGGGGGGAGGCGGTAAATATATCGGATAAGTTTGAAAGATTTTATGGCCCGTTGACGTTCAAGTCAGAGCATGAAAGAGATTTCCGCACCTTGGGAGCCCGGGAGTATCTCCGGGACCCGTTGTTTGGCCGTAACCGAAGGCACCGTGCCATTGACCGTTGGCACGCCCCGCATTGCCGGGTTCGTACCGCGCCGAAGTCTCCGGGGAGGTTTCACTCCCGCTGTGCTCGCAGCCATCTGGGTGGCGTTATCCGTTGTCGGAACCGCGGGTACACCAGGCCGTGACCCGGTACCGGTGCCGAAAGACCAAGCCCGGGCGGCGCTCTACTTTCTCAAGCCGGTGGAGCGGGCTAACAATGAATGGGGTGCTTTCACGCTCTCCGATTTCCTGCTCGAGCCGGACAAGGGCCAATTCGAACTGGGTTATACCAACAGAACGACGAACTATGTGGAGAGCGCACGAAAGATGCAGAATGGACGCGCGGCGGTTTCCGATTTCCGTTCCTTCGCCGCCCGTCTCGACGGAACCGCCGATTTCCTGCCCCGGATCAATGCGGGTCAGCCGGCTGGAGGTCCCGCTCCCGCTGTTGTCGCCACTCCGGCGGGGCCCAGTCCCTCTCTGGCTGATCTCATTCCCGGTCTGAGCCCCCAAAAGGCTACGGTCAATCTTGTGCACGGGGTGACCAACGGGGTGTCCACCATCTCCACCAATGCGGCGATCGAATACGGTCCGTCCAGCGGCGATACGCCGCCACCCGCCTCGCAAAAAATCGAACTCCCCAAGGTGGATGCAGCGACTTTTGGGGCGGCATCGCCGTCGCCGGCCGCACCCACCAACAGTCAGCGAGTGGGCATCTCGGAACGACAAGCCATCGAGCAAGGTTTTGCCGATAAAGTCGTGGAGCACCTGCATCGGCAGATTCTACATCCGGTGGGGCTGCCCAAAGGACAGCGATTGGTCTTTGGCGTAGCGCAGGTTTCCTGCCAGCCCGGGTGGCGGACGGTCAATAACTACATGGCCGATTTGCATGTCTCGGTATCCTACGCCAGAAAGCGGAAAGAGTCCGCAAAGTCCGGGGCAATGTGTGTCAAGCCTGACCCCTCAGCAGAGTCAGCCGGTATCCAATGATAAGGAAATCTGGGAGTACAATCCGAATTGGAGTCCGTCGGTCTATGCCGTGCTGCCGTTGACCGATTCCCTCGAATTTGATCTCTCGAGCAGACGCCAGCGGGAACTGGACTTGGCGGGTTCCCTGGCGGCGACGTTCGCCGCGCAGGGGATGACGGGGGAGGCAAAATTGATGGCTCGCTATATTCGCCGGCGAGATTCCAACGTCGAAACCGCTTCCCTGCTGCCGGTGGCCAGCAGCTATACCGATGGCGGTGCTTTCGGTTTCCGCATTTATCCCCGGCCGCAAGGCATCACGAACCCGGGGGATCCGTACGCGGGCGCCGGTAATGTTCTGCAACCGGTGAGCTTCCCGGTGTTGGTGGCGTTCCTTTGTGATGAGGAAGGCGGGGATGAAAAGTGGACCCACCTTCGTGTCTCCACGCATGTGGCCTGGATCCCGGTGCGCGGTCGTTTCAGTCCCCTCAAAAAAGCGATTCGCTTCTTCGCTCCCAATTATACCGGCGGGAATATCCGCTCGGACCTGGATCTGGTTGAGCAAGCGGAACTCGCCGGCTTGATGGATAAGGCCCAGAGCGAATTGCAATGTCTCGAACGGTCCTGTGACACCGACAAGTCCCGGACTGCCACCGCTCAACTGGCCCGACGGGCGTTTGATTCCCTGCGGGGAGGAATCTTGGGATATGAAAGAATTGCGGCGATTCCGACCTTTGAAGATCCGTGCCAGGAATGTCCTCCCGACGATTCCCCGTGGTCCGTGGCCAGCGCACCTGCCCAACGCTTCTTCGCCACCCATGGTACGTTCAATTTCATTATCCAACTGAACAGCGAGAACAAGGACATCCGTCTGAACGGGATGCCCCGCACGGTTTGGATTGCCGGAGTGGAAGCCACGGTGCAGGGGGCGTCTTCGCAGAAGGGAACAGCCGTGGTTGTGGCTGAGATTGATCTGGCGCGAGCCACGGGGGCGGTGGAATTGCCGGTCGCAGTGGATTGGGGTGGCTCTGTAATCGTGGGCCACCTTGCGGCGGAATTTCCGACGGAGAAGAAGCCGGCCCAAGCGGGGAAGAGCACCGGCCTGGAGTTGGAATCCGGCGCCACGCTCCGCTTGAATGGCAAGATCCCGGTCAAGGTTCACGTCGAACCCGCCGCGGCGGACGCGAAGTAGCGATTCAGCGCATCCTCCATCGGCCGGTGACGATGGGGGATGAATCGTCACTGCCTGCCGTCGCGCCGGGTGTCGGTGAATGACACTTCGGGCAGTCCGCCCCGCGAGAGGTTTTGGAAAATGGGAACCCGGGCTTCCTGGGGAATTCCTGCGAGATGAAGAATGAAATCCCCGGGGCGATAGTTTTCCGGGTAACTATTCAAGACATGCTGCTCGGTCTGCCGCACGTGGGATTGATGTTCGGGAAAAGTCTTTAGTATATGCCGCATCGTGGTTTGCTCGAGCCGGTCCCCCACCCAGTCCTCGCGATATCCGGCGGTGCCGAGGAATTGGACGGTCGTAAAATATTGGCGGGTCCAATTACAGGCTCGCGCGATAAAGACTCCACAATTGAGGCCGCAGGAATCCGTACCCACCAGCAGATCGATCCCTTCCGGCAGCAAATCCTCCACGCGCTGGTCCAGATTGGCGATATAGGCATCGGCATCGGTCCACATCACCCACTCCCAATCCGGTTCGTTCAGGCTCTGCAGGAGCGCCGGAATCTTACCCCAGTAGGAAGCCCGTTTCGGGTCGCGTTCAAAGGCCAGTCGACGGCAACTATAACCGTGACGATCCGCATAGGTCTGGAGTCTTTCGCCGGAAAGAGCGAGGACATCCGCCTGGGCGTCGTCGGCTCCCGTGAGGAGCAGCAGTCGTTTCGGAGCGCTGAGTTGCGGTACTTGGGTTTTTTGGGACGCGACAGCCCAACCCGCCAGACCGCGGGGATTACTGTGTTGATCCGCCCGACGGGCGACGTCGATCTGATAGCCCTGGAGGTACTCGATGACTCCGCCCTGAAAATACGACTCAATTCGTCGGATAACGTCGTTGGCGGATATGAGATCCATGCACCGGGGCAGGTCGCCGGCGACGTCGGTGCAGCGATGCTGCGGAAGATCGAACTCGGAGCCGTCATTCAGCGGTTGGGTGCGGGACTTCCAGCAACCACCCTCACTGCAGGTTACGGTGCCCCCGGTGTGCAGGATCTGATGATCCGGGTAGGCGGTCAGGAGAGCGGGTTCACGACCGCCGGCAATGACCACGCAGGGGCGCTGAAACGAGGGTGCCGCGTAGTGCTGTCGCACGGGAACAGCCGCAGCGAGATGCATCAGCGAGGTGATACCGCACAGGACTCCCTGGGCCGAATGAACCAAACGCACCAGTTCCCGGAGCGACGTTCGCCCGCGGAGATCGAGAACGCCGTTCAAGGGCGGGTGATGATGAGCCGCCAGACCAACCTGCACGAAGAGGATACGATCCCGGTAATGGTCGACGACCTGTTGGTAACGCTCCGTAGACCACCATTTGGTCGGGGCGTCATACTTGCCCCCGGCGCCCACGATCCAATAAGGAATGCGCGAGCCGACCAATTCCTGCACCGGATCCCGCGCCAACTGTTCATTGACCGAGAGATGAATATCCCCGTTCAGTCGGGTGGGTCGGACCTCGACCTGGAGTTGTTCCCGGAACTCCTGGAGGAATAATTCAATATAGCGGGTGGTGTTGGAAATCTTACCGGCCACCAAATGACGTAGCTGACAGGTGACGTGTTCCGCGGGCTGAGTGGTGTCCGGGACGGCGGCGAGAAATGGATTGTAAAACCACAACTCCGGATGGGACGTACGGACCTCCACGGCGAAACGTCCGGGATGGGATGCATGAAGATCGCGGACGGCGCCGGTCAGAACTGTGATATCGCCGACGCCGAGGGTTGCTTCGATAACCACCCGGCGCCGCGGTGACCGTGAAGGCGCCGCGTCGGGGATGAGCAGGTCCATTAAAATGGAAGAAACAGTGGGAAATGATGCTAAATCAGGATCATGCTTACCGATTCCCAGGGACATTCCACTCCCGCCCCACCCTCGAAGGCGCGAATATATTGGGTGGCATCCTTTAGCACGAGATCTGGAACAGCGTTCAAACCTGCAGGACGCGGATGAATTCGTGGGAGGTCTGGATTGTGCACAGCAAAGTCCACAAATTTCAATGAGAGATTGGATTTGGGATCAGTTGGGTTGTCCCGGATAATAAGCCAATTAAGTACATGGGAAGACGCTGCACCGAAACTGAGTGGGTCGGACTTGTCGGCGGGCATATCCATGACGGCCACCCCGAAACAAAACGAGCATCCCAACTCTGCGTGGAGTGCCCTCCCGTTGATCCACCCGCGGAGATAGAAGGCGATATCGTCACAATCAAAGGAGGAGGCCGGATCAAAAGGTAAGGCTACGTTCCGCCGGGTTGCAGCCCGCTTTTTCAATTTTTCCAGGCGGGGCTCGGCCTCTTGCAGGCTTCCCTCAACCGCTGGTTGAACACTCCCATGAATGGAATAAATGGAATCCAGTATCACCCATCGGCAGGGTGTGAGGGAAGCTCCTACGCTGAGACTCCATCCCCGCCACACCGCGCGTATCTCAGAAGGGCGAATAAAGTCTGAGTCTTGTATCACGACGGCATGCCCTGCACGGGCGGGAACAATCGGCGCTTGGATTTCAGGCATGATTTATAAGAGGATTAGTTCCTGAAAAATATTTGCTAACAGGCGCTTTGGCAAGCGTTAATACGAGACAATTTATGGGTGATTCCAATTCCAAATTAGCCGTCAGCAAATTGGTGGGTGATGGCTCCGTTATACTGAGCACGGCGGATGGCGCCCCTCCAGCAAAATCAGGCTCGGTGCATTTGTTGATTGAGCCTGTCGGTCCTTTGAGCGCCGGGAACGATTTCAATTGGTGGAATCTGGTGATCATCAAGCCGGGCAAAAGCGTGAGTTTGGATGCCCGCCAGGGGCAATACGCCATTTATTTGGCCCAGGGTGACGGGGAGATCCGGTACGTCTCCAGTATAAAGGCGGTCGACGGAAAACGAGTTGTGTATCCCCAGCCCTTGAGTGCGACTGGTCGAAAGGGTTATCCTCGCGAGCACAAGAAGCCGGGCTATTTCACGATCGAGATCGTGAATGTTACGGGACCGGCTAGATCCGGCGGGGATGCCGTACCGGCATTGTTGGAACCGGTTGCTCTTCCCCCGGAGGATCTTGTCGCCTCTGTGCTTTTGGCGGTGGACCCAGGGACTACCCCAGTCCAAGGGGGCCCCCGACCTGTGGTGCATTGATTGGGCTGGTTCTGTCTTGATTGGTGCCAGAAGCAATCTTTTCAAGGTTGCAGATCCAGCCAGCGCACGACTTCGCTGCCGTTGCTCAGTCCGATCAGTTGTCGATCTCCTTGTGCGAACGCGAGGCGGAAGAGGGCTTGGGAATGGTCGGGCCCTGGATGAAGGTTGAGCTGCATTTGTACCCGTTCGGTTCCGGTGGGCAGGTCGAGCCAGGAGAGTACCTCGGACTCATGTGAGGCGACGAGGGTTCTTCCATCGTGGGGGAAGGCCAGGGCCATGATCGCGGTGGTCTGACTTCTCACTCGCTGCACGATTTGGTTTTTCAGTGGATCATAAATTCGAATTTCGCCACTCTCGCTGCCGACGGCAACCCGTCGTCCATCCGGGGAGACGGCCAGGCCACTCGCTTTGAGTTTCCCGGGTATTCCGGGATCGGTGAAGATGGCCTCGAGATTCCGATCGTCGCGACACGTGAAAGATCCATCGGTGGCCAATGTTACGACCACCGCGGCCGAGGGAACGTGCTCCAGCATGTAGCAGTATTGTTTTGCGATTGGCGGAGTTTGGTGAGTCCGTTGGTGCTTTAGCAGATCCCATCGGTGGAGTGAGCCATCCGCGAATTCGAGGGCAAAGGCAATTTGTTGCTCAGGGTTGACAACAATTTTCCCAATTTCAGTTCCGGCGGGCACCAAGGGTCCGCTTTCGCTGAGCAGTGTTTGATTGGTGAGTCTCCACGAGCGGACCCAGCCGGTAGCATCATAGGTCCAGAGGATCTGGTCTTGTTGGGAGAATTGAATGGGTTCAAACGAATCGGGAAGAATTAGGGAAGGGCGTTCGGCGGCTGAGTCTGACCAGACCCCGACGTTGCCATTCGTGGTAGTGGCAGCCCAGCGCATGGAGGTTTGCCCTAAGGCGATATTGCCAAAGCTTCCGGTCCAGAAGCTCTTTAACCGGGTAGGTATCCGGGCGCTCGGGGTCATTTTCCAAGTGCGTATTTCGCCCTCGGAATCGCCGCTAATTAAGGTACGACCGTCCTCTGACCAAACCAAGGCTGAGACGGTTGGCGCATGTCCGGTCAGGTTCTCCAGCAGCTCCCCGGTCTCGCTGGCCCAAATTCGGATGACTCCGTCGGTGCCACCCGTGGCGACGCGTTGACCATTTGGTTCCACGGCAACCGTGTTGCAGGCAGTCAAGGCATTTGGATGCTTGAGGCTTAAGACACGGTGTGTACGGGTGTTGACGATTTGTGGAGATTCAGTGGTCCCATTTGCCACCCCAACTGTTTGACCGTCGTCGGAGAGGCTGATTTGGAGGGCATCGTGTTGCAAAATCACTTCGGCGGTCGGTGCGGTTATCGGCAGTCGCCAAAGCTCGAGCGTTATGCGGTTTGTCCACGGGTTGATCTGGGTGTACCTGACATTGGCGAGAGCAGTGCCATCTTTCGTCAATGTTGCGTGTTTGATGGCATCAGTGTCTTTGCTATTGGGTAGCCATAATTGCTGCTTCTCCGGCGAATGTGCTATGCCGTGTACCTCCCAGCTGGTTGGCGATCCAACGGGCTTTAGGAGCATCCATTGGCTTCCGGCGGCCGCTTGCAGGTATTCGTATCCGGATAGGCGTGCTGGCTGATTTTCGGCGAGACCCATTTCTATAATATTGGCTGAATTTAGAACCATGGGGTAGGAATTATCGTTAACAAAGGGTCCGAGGTTTACGATGTTGGAGGCAATCTTTAGTGCATTTGTGGAATTAGGGGGCCAGAGCCACACAGAACGATCGTGCATTAGTGCGGCCAGTCGGGAACCATCGGGTGAGATGGACAGCTGGGTAATAGCTTGCTTCGGACCTTGTTGGCGGGTGTCGGGGAATCCCAGCGCCAATTGGTGCAGGTAGCGCCACTCCAAGGGGCGCTGATTTGGCGTTTCGGCTGCTAGTGTTTCCAAGCTGGCTCGGGCTTCACGATGGCGGTTTAACAATAGGCTGAATTGGACACCTAAATAAGTCGCCTGACGTAATTTGTTTAGTGTGGCTTCCGCTTGTTGCTTCAGGCCCCGTTGCATTTCTGCAATGCTGACGGAAACCACGGACAGTGCGACCAAAAACACCGCCGCCCATTTCAACCACCGGGCCTGGCGACGCAGTTGCAGCCAGCCACGGACGCTGGTGCCGGCCTCCACCAACAGCAGGTCGTTCAGCAATTCCTGCGCGTTCGGGTAGCGGCGGGCAAGGTTGGGTTCCGCCGCTTTCAGGATGATCTCATTTAGTTCCCGCCAGCGGGGCATTTCGTCCGGCGGTACGGCCCGACCGGAGAGGATCGGGAAGTCCCGGGCTGGTTTTCCGGTGGCCTTTTCGTAGAGGATTTTGCCCAGCGCAAAAACGTCCGCTGCAGGTTGGCCGGGGCCTTCGGGCGGCACATAGCCGGTCGTCCCGACCTGCGTGGCGCCTTCCCGAATGTCGGTCACCAGTCCGATATCGCCGAGTTTCGGAACGCCGCCGACGTAGACGATGTTGGAGGGTTTGAGGTCCCGGTGGACGAGTCCCTGTTGGTGTAGCGCCTGGAGGGCCCGGGCCAGATCCACCCCCAGGCGCAGCAGTTCGTCGGACGGGAGGAACTGGCGGCGATCCTTGTCGGCGCGCAGCGTCCGCGCGACGTAGTCCACCGGATTGAAGGTCGATCCGGCGGTGGCGGCCGCGTCGTCCGCCAATTCCATGATATAATAAAAATACCCGGCGGCATCGTTTCGGCCCACGTGCAGGACTCGGAGCAGGCGGGAGTCGGTCAGGCAGATGCGGGTGTAGAACTCAATGGCCTTGAATTCGCGATTGAAGGGGTCCGCATCGGTGAAGCGATCCCGCCAGACAATCTTCGCGGCGCGGTACAGGCCAGTGATGCTTTGCACCAGCCAGACTTCGCCGTAGCCACCCCGGCCGATGCGGCGAAGGACCTGGTAGTCAGGCAGGATTGGGGCAGTGGGATCCAGCGGGATCGAGGTCACGGTGAACGAGATAGGGCGGCGTTGTGGGGACGACTAGCAAGAATGTTCTATGGAGTCGCGGCGGTGGAGGTGTAGGGCTCGTACAGGACTTGATTTATTTTCATAATTTCTGTCAGAGCTGCGCTCCATCCGGCGTTTTGTCCGGTATGAGCTCAAGAACGGTTTTGATGGAGGGAGAAACCACCCTGGCGACGTCGACCACCCTGATCCGGGACATTATCGATCCCGCCCGGGGTACCCGGTGGACGGAATTTGATCGGATCTATCGGCCGATCGTCTTTGGCATCGCCCGCAAGGCGGGATTGAATTTTCACGATGCGGAGGACGTGACCCAGGATGTTTTCCGGGATTTGAGCCGGAACTTGGCGGGCTTTGAGATCCGGGAACGTCGGGGGTCGTTTCGGCGCTATCTGTTCAACTTGGTGCGGTGGCGGCTGAATTCGAAGTTCGACGAGAAAACCGTGGAGGCGGCACGGACGGTGGAATTGTTGGATCCCGAAATGGAGGCCAATCCGTTGGAGTCGCTGGCGGCGGAACCGCTGATTCCCCATGACGCCGAGGCGGAATTCACGGAAGCTGTGAACCAAGCCATGCTGGTGTTGGCGCGCGAGCTTTCTCCGAAGCATGTCCAGTTGTTGGAACTCTATTTTTGTCAGGAATGGCCGGCCAAGCGGGTCGCCGAAGCGCTGGGTATTTGTACGGCGACGGTTTTTACCATCGCCCACCGGCACAAGCTGCGGCTGCTGCGGGAGATTCTCCGGCGGCTGTAAGGCGAGGGAATTGCGCGTGATTTTTATTGCCAGTCCCTGCGGACCTTGGTGTGTTGGCGTGATGCAACCGGAAGAACAGGGGAGTTCGGGCGGAACGGATGATCTCCGGACGCGCACCAGCCTCAGACCACCTGATCCCGAGCCTTGAGAAAACTGAGGTGTGGAAGAGGGGTGGCACTGGATTTGCATTTTTGTGGCTGTGCCGCGGATTGGGCCTGCTTGTTTGAGGACTTGCTCCACGGGCGCTTGCGGTCGTCCTTTGGCCGATGC
>CANIZL010000066.1 GCA_947471985.1 Verrucomicrobiota bacterium
GTGAACCTGCCACCCTATCTGGCGCGCGGGGGGAATAGGGAGCGTGGCACCACTTACCTGCGGCAGTAAACCTGGCACGGTGTTGGTGGGGCGACTTTGAACCTGGTACGCAGGGGTGGTGGTGCCGTTTTGGCACCGGCTCGCCAGCCGCGCCGATACCCTCCCTCGCTGCCGCCCGGGCGAGGCCTAAAAGATTTTTGTCCCAGACTACTCCGCGCTGCCTCAACGGGACCTCGCCACCGCAGGCAGGGCCAAATCGTGTCGATGACTCCGGAAATCGCCCATCACCCGGCGCCACACCCCGATGCCGATCAGCCCCAACGTCAGCAACAAGGTCAGCCCGCTCCAACCGTGGCCGATACCGCGGACCGGAATCGTCGGAAAGAGAAAAGCCGCGACCCAGGTGTGAAGCCCGGACAGAACGAACGACGGAACCACCGTGACGGCCCAAGTAGAGATCGCCGCCAAGGGCAACAACCTCAGGCGCGACGCAAAGCACAAGCCGATGGCCGGCGTCACCACGAGGGCCAGAGGGAGCAGCAAGTGTACCGAATAGGCGGCGGCCGAAGTACCCTCCAACTGCTTCAGCCAAAGGCACAACAGCAATTGCAGGACCACGGCCGGCAGGAATTCCCCGACCACCAGTCGAACCCGGCTCAACAAAAATTCCCGGATCGGCAGCGGCGTACAGAGCAACAGCTCCAGCATGGAGTTCCGCGCCTCCTCCCGATAGCCCTGCGCCGATCGCCAACTGATGCCGGCCAACAGCAGCAGGGAAAAAGCCTGGGCAATCCATCCACTGGACGCACCGACGGCAACCAGCCAGCCCAGCGCCACGCCGCCACAGGCCCAACCCCGCCAATCAACCCGTCCCCGTTGGCGCCGCCGCAGCCATTCCAAAGGTCGCCGTTCGCGCAATTGTCGGCCCGCTCCGGCACACCACGCCCGGTAATCCAAATCCGCCAATCCTTCCTCCCAATCCTCACCAAAGTGCTCCAACACATCGAAGCCGGACCGGACGGGCGCCGCGAATTCCTTGGGTGGCTCAAACTCCTCGCGCCGCCAGCACCGCAACGCCGCCGCCGCCGCCAGGAACAGCAAGCCCAGACTCATCACCACCGCCACTTCTCCCAGCAAGACACCTGCGAGAAAGCGTCCGTCATCGAGCAGCGCGAGCGGCCACAACGGGAGGGGAACCAGGATCCATCCAATGCCCCACAGGGCACCGGAAACCGCCAACACCAGCACCTTTAGAAGCACCAGAATTGTGGGGAGCGAGATCCCGTAGGCCAGCAAGAGTGCTTGGGATCGATAAGTGACCCGCGCACTCGCCAGGATTCCGGCGGCCAGCCCCACCAGCCCCACCGCCCCTTCCAAGGAAAACATCAGGACCACGTCGCGCCCGTCCACCCCGCCCATCAGCAGCGGCACGATGGTCACCGGCAGAACGGCCAGCCAGACGTTGAAGTACCGGAGGGCGTGCACCTGAGCCTTGCCGACCACCACCTGGATAGGTCGCAGTGGGGTAAGAAAAAGCAGTCCCAGGGTTCCCTCCCGCCGTTCCTGCGCCAGGCATTCGGCGGTCAATGCCGGAGCGAGGATAGCAAGCACCACTGTCAGCCCACCCTGCACGCCCCAGAAGACCTTTTGCCCCGCAGAAACCGCCGAACTGGCAAAGCCAACATCCACCCACTGAGAGACACACCACAACACCATCCCCGCAGCCGCCACGCCCGCCGATCGCAGCCACCAGAGGGACGAGCGACGCACCGTGGCCAGAAGTTCGCGTTGAAAGACGGGAGACATGGAGCAAAGCGTTCGGACAACAGACACCGCCACCCCCGGAATTGTCTACCTCCGACGCAATTTCAAACCCTCTCCTGAAGAGCGGAAATGCTTTCCGCGGGCGTCGCACCGGACGAACGCGACCCGCCCGGCTGCCAAAGTCGTCCCCGATGAAACGTCCGTAGGCGCAGGGCTTGGTGCGCGGATCGCCAGCCCACGATCGTCAGGATACTCTGAACTCCCAACGCCAGGACACAGAAGATCCAGGACAGGCGCACCGGACTCGACCACGATCCCCGCAACCAAATCGCATCGATTACCTGCAATCCAACCCACAGGAGACCGTAGGGAACAACCCATCCGGCCAGCAGTCCCAGAAGAAATGCCGTGAGTGGATGTGCGCGACGCACGGCGGCGCCCAGTGCGACCGCCATCGCTGCGATGCCACCGCCCACCACGACCGCGGTGTAAACCAGCCAAAAGGTATCCCGATGCCCCCGACTCCACGGTTGCCACCACCAGAGACACGCTTCCGCTAAAATGAATGCCGGCAGCAGCCCGCGCGCGATCGCCTGCAGTCGGCCCAAGAGCAGTTGCGCGGGAGTCAGGGGCGTGCACAGCAGCACCTCCAATCCGCCGTCCTCCCGTTCACGCTGAAACGTGGCCGCAGCCTGGAGCACGGCCACGGCCATGAACCACGACGGCAGCGACCAGGCCAGCAACAACCACCAACCCGGCCGCAAACCGTTCCAGTGATTCACCCCCCATACCGCCAAAACGCCGAGCACCAATAGCCACCGCCCGCAGTACACCCCGCCGGCACGGGTCTCCCTCCAATAATACGGATTCAAGCCCGCCGCAGGCCGGAACGTACGTCGTCGAACAGCGGGCCGGGCCGCGATCTGGCGAACCCAGGCGACCCATTTCCCCAGAAGGTTCCCCGGCCTCTGGGGACGTGCGTTCACCGACGGTGAGGCTTCCCGCAAGCGCGCCAATACCCCGTAAAGCAACAACAGCACCGTGGTAAAAAGCAGGACGGACCAACCCGCCATCAGTCCCAGCATCCAACGCGAAACCCGCAACATTTCGGCGGAAGCACCCACACCCGAAGGCCCCTCCACCGGCAATCCCACGCCCACCAACAGCGGCATGACCGGCAACGCCAGCAAGGCGTACCCATCGAAGGAACCCCCCTTGATGAGCACAAAATGCACGAACAACACGAGTCCCGAGACGACGACGTGGCTCGCGTAAAAGGCCACCAACCAGAAGCCCGCGAAGAACAGGGCGCGCCCCCAGCGTTCGCAATACGCGGTGGCTAGAAGTCCCGCAGCCACCCCGGTCAGCAGCGCTGCACTCTCCGCCTGCAGCGCATCCAAAAGATTTCGTGGGGTCACACCCCCGAGCAGCAGAGGAATCGCCAGCAGGGGCAACATGCTGAGCCAGCAAGCACCCAGCCGGAGCAATTGTCCGGCGCATTTCCCCAACGTGATATCGCCCGGCCCGAGCGAAGTGAGAAACAGCAAACCCAGCGTGCCGTCCCGCCGCTCGCGGGCGAGGCAATCGGCTGTCAGAAATGCTCCGCCCACCCCCAACACCAGCACCAGGGCGCCGTGCATTAAACCCAGCGCCCAGGCCGCGAATTCCGGCCGCGACATACCCCCACGATGAGCGAACGCCTGCAGTTGTTGCTGGCCCCAGAGGGTGGCCAAACCGACCACGCCCAAACCCGCCACCCCCGCCCGGTACCAGTAATAACCCCGCTGCCGCGACGCCGCGAGCAGTTCGCGCTGAAGCAGGACCCACGTCATGCCGGGCGCCCTTTCCCATCGTCAGGAACCACCCGGGAACAGGAAGCCATCGCCGACACCGATACCCGGTTCCGCGGTGAGCCTGAACGGATGGATTGATCCGACATGACGAATTCCGGATTCAATGTTTGCGCTGCAGCGGGCGCTTTTGGAATTCCCGGGAGCGGAGATCCCGCAGTCCCAGCCAAAGCGCCCCTGCCGCCACCCCCACCTGCAAAGGCATCGCGAGCGTCACCATGGCCCATTCGTCCCACGCTTCCGGCCACGCCATGCGCGAGCGGAAGGCCGCCCAACCGAGCGCGGAAATTCCGGTACTCAACAGGTACGGCAAAATCAGCCCGCCCACGATGGCCAACGCCAGACTGATCAAAAGGGGCGTGCGCCGGACCGCGCACCGCAGCGCCAGGCAGGTCGCCGCCAGTCCCCCGGCCGCACAGACCAACAAGAGCGTCTGGCACGCGCCCGCTTCCTGCCACAGCCCGTCACCCACTGCGCCCGCGCCGGGCGGACGCTTCAGCGCCGGGTCCGGCCACCACAAGGCACCCGCAAAACCCAGCAAATACAGGCCCGCGGCCACCCACCGAATTCCGGTAAACCCACGCGCGAGGCGGGGCCACAGACGATCTCCGACGCGGCACAGCAGCCAGAGCAAGCCCGCTCCCAACCAGAAACTCCACGCCACGCCCAAATAAGCGTGGGCGGGCACCTCAACGGACGACCGCGAAATCGGATCAAACCGCCAGGAGGACGGTCGGGCGCAGGCACAAAGCACGCTCGCCACCAAAAACGGCGGCAGGATGAAACTGCCCACGGCGCATAACCGACCGGTCAACAATTGCCGGGGGGGCAAGGGCGTGCACAACAGCAATTCCAGAGTTCCATCCGCGTGTTCCTGCCGCAGCCCGGCGGCCGCCAGGAAAATGCTCACCAGCACCAGCAGCGGTGGCACGATCCAACCCACCATCAGCCACTGGCCTTTATCCATCGAGGTGGCCACGCCCAATCCCAACCATCCCACCACCACCGCACCCGACAAATTCCAGGGCGCCCAAAAAGCGAGCGCCCCCCGGGTCTCCAGCCAGGTGATCGGATTCCGTGCCAACGGAATCGGGCGGGAGATCCTCTCCGGGCGATCCTTTTCCTTGGCGGTCGAAGGTGCCAATTTTCCCCCGATGCCCGGCATTGGGAGTCCTTGGCGCTGGATGTCCAGCACGTGGAACAGCAAAAAAACCACGGCACCGACGACCCCGACGCTCCAAACCGCCAGACAGCCGATGGCGAAACGTGCCCCGTTGAGGACCCATCCGGGGGCGAACACTCCGGTTCCGCCCAGCACACCCTCCAGAGGAAGGGCACTAAACACGGCCACCGGCAGCACCGGCACCCAAGCAAGCAAATTGCGATCCCACACCACGGCCGTCGTATGAAGACCCACATTCCCAACGAACGCCACGCTCGCGACCACGGCCAGGGCGCCGTACAAAACCGCGAACCAGAAGCACGCGAAAAACATCGCCCAGCGCCATTCGCGGCAGGAAGTCGTCGCCAATAATCCCGCAGCGAGTCCCGTGCAGCCGAGCGTGAAATGCACCAACAGGGCGTCGATAATATTCCGGGGCGTGACCCCGCCCAGGAGCAAGGGAATCGCCAGCAACGGCACGGCCGCGAGCCAGAGGCTCCCCATCCGCAGGATTTGGGCAACACACTTTCCCGCCGCAATGTCCCGCGGCGTCAGGGGGGTGAGAAACAGCAGCCCCAAAGTTCCCTCCCGGCGCTCCCGGGCGAGGCAATCCGCCGTCAACACCGCGCCGCCCGCACCCAGCACGAGCGACACCACGGCATGGATGGAACCCAGGACGACGGCCGCGAATACGGCCGATGGCACCACGACACCGCCCAGCAGGGAACTCAGGGCCTGCGTGGCCCAGAGGATGCCCAGGCCAGCGGCCCCGCCACCCGCCACCAGGACCCGCTGCCAGTAATTGCCCCAATAACGCCCCTGGACCAGCAGTTCACGGTGTACCAAAGGCGAAGTCATGTTCAATCGTCGTCATCGTCCCCGCCCCGCTTGGCCAGTACAAAACCGGCGCGTACCGGTGCGGGCATCGGTGACTCGGGACCTTTGACCGAGCGCCAGATGATTTGGTTCAGTTGGAAATCATCCGCGGCGTCTTCGCGCGCAAAATTCATCCGCCCCGAGGCCTTGGCGCCCCAGGCCACCGCCAGATTCGTCTGGGTGAGACTTACCCGCGCCGGCTCGTGGCTATAGGGCCGCAGATCCGGGCGGGCCGTGAAACAGCCCAGCATCGGCCGCGCCGCCGCATCGAACTGCGACATGGGTTGCAGCCCCAGGATCAATTCCATCGTGCGTAGCATGCTGGCGGTGGAATACAGCGTCGAATCCACCGCGCGCCGCTTCACGTGCGGTCCCAGGACGTAGGCAATTGTGCGATGGGCATCGACGTGGTCCGGTCCGTTTTGCGCGTCATCCTCGACGACAAAAACCGCCAGATTAGGCCAGAATTTCGAGTGGGACACCGCTTCAATCACCCGGCCCAGCGCCAGATCATTTTCCGCCAGATACGCCGTGGGGGTGGGCTTGCCCACGCTCGTGCCCGCCGTGTGATCATTGCCCAACCGCAGGATCTGCAACCGCGGCATCTCCCCTTCCCGCTCGAACCGGTGCAGTTCATGAATGAAACGATCCGCTCGCTTCAGATCGCTGTAATCCATGTCGAACCCATGGAAACCCGGATCAAAATGCCCCTGCAACGCCGCCACCCGCGTGTAGGCGGGATCGCCCGGCTTGCGCCCATTGCGAATGAACTCGCCATAGCTGCGATAGGTCACACCGGCCGCCTTGGCGCGATCCCATAAATAGCCGCCCGCCGGGGCGGCGATGTTAAAATTCCCCTCCGCGGGATAGGTATATTTCTTCTGCTGATTATGCCCGTAACTCAGCGGCCACATTTTTTCGACAAAGTCCGTGGCGTACGCCCCCACCGACCATTCGTGACCATCCGCGCTGACCTCGCTCTCGACATAAAAATTATCCAACAGCACAAACTCCCGGGCGAGCTTGTGATGATTGGGCGTCACCCGTTCAGGAAAAATGCAAAGACTGGGATCGCCATTTCCCTCGCGCATGTCCCCGAGCACCTGGTCATAGGTTCGATTTTCCTTGAGGATATAGAGGACATGCCGGATGGGCGACACGCCCCCGGGGGCCAGCGGAATGGGATGACCCGGCTCCAAATTCGCCGCTGAATTGGTGACAGCTGCGGGCATGCCGGCATAAACCTTGGCCGTATGCGCCTTCATTTGTTCCTCGAACTTCTCGCCTCGGGGCAGCGGGACGATGCTGAGGGTCCCCTGAAGCAAGCCGCCGATATACTCCCGTACGCTGGCCGGAGCTTCCCGGCCGGCCTGCGGACCGTGGCGATTGGCTTTCGAAATCAGCCCCTTGCCATTGGCGATGAGCAGTGACTTCCCATCCGGCGTCACCCGCACACTGGTGGGATACCAACCGGTTGGGATGAAGCCCAGTGAGCGACTCTTCCCGGGAACACTGACGTCAAAAACGGCCACCGCATTGATGTTCGCGTTGGCGACGTAGAGCTGTTTTTCATCGGGCGACAGCGCGAGACTATTCGGAGTCGAACCGGGCGGCGAGTCCGGCAACAGCTCGGCGATCAAGGACTCCTGGAGCGCCCCCGTGGCGGTATCCAGCACGCTGACGGAATTGCGATTCGCGTTGGCCACAAAGAGGCGCTTCGCATCGCGGCTCAGCACCATTTCGTTGGGATGTTCCTCCACCTTCCAGCGGGCAGTCGCCAGGCCGGTCTTGAGATCAATGACCTGAACCGCACTCTGGGCCCAAAGACTGACGTACAGGCGCTGATGAACGTCATCGAGCACCAAACCATACGGGTACGGCGCATCGTCCCGGGCGAGTTCCAGAATTGCTTCCGAACGTTTGGTGATGGCATCGGTATCGGGATTGACAGCCGCGTCCTCGGACCGGAGAGCGACGGCCAACTCACCCTCGGCAAGGATCCAGCGATCGACCGACCGGCTGTCCTTGAGGGCCACCTGGGAGATCCGATGGCCCCACAGATTGGCGACATAGGCGGTATCGCCCTCGGGTGAAAACACCACCCCGGACGGAACGCCCCGCAGACGCGGATCCCGTAAGCGGACTGTCTGGTGCCCGGAAAGATACCCGTCCTGGAAATTGAAAAGATGAATTTCCTCCCGACCGGCCCCGCTGGTCAGCAGTCGCCGGCCATCCCGCGAAAACGTAATTCCGTAAAAACACTCCTCCAAGGTGACCTGCGACACCACCTTGGCGGCGGGGATATCCACGATGACCACCTCATGGTTGCCATACCCGGAGTGCAACACCGCAGCAAAGCGTCCGCCGGGATGGAGGGCTATGGAAACAGGAAAATCGCCCACGAGAACCTGCTTACCGGCCGGTCGCAGCGACCACTGATTCGGTAGCAGCACCGATCCATCGGCCTGGCCACCCGGCACGACGGCTACCTCGGTGGACAGACTTCCTGCCGCGGCACGTGGGCCGGCGGAACTACCGGACCGGCAACCAAGCAAACTCAACCCGAGTGCGGCGAGGACGGTGAGGTAACAGCGGTGCATCCGGAAATCTGCGGGGGCCGGGCGCGAAGTCGAGCGACGTTTTCGCGCCCGCGAGAGCGCACCGGGCCAATGGGGGCTTCGCCGTCCTCCCCCCGGCACCCCGGCGGCGACGGTCTCAGCGGCGCGTGCGGGCGGGATTGTCGATGCGCATGACCATGGGTTGGGTCATGAAGGTCGGACCTCCCAGCCTGGCGGCACCGACAAATACCCGCGCCGCCTTTTCCGCCATCAAGACCGTGGACAAGACATTCTGCGGCGTGGAACCCAGCGCGATGATGCCGTGGTTCTGCAGCAAAATCAGGCGGGGGGGGCGACCGATGCTGCGGCGAACGTACAAATTAACCTTGGCCCGAATTTCCCGCGCGAGCGGGGCTCCGGGCTCGTAATAGGGCACGAGGGCGGATTGCGGACCGGTGGACAGGATCTCGTCCGGAAACATCCGATATTCCGCAAAGCGCTCGGCGGCCGGCGAACAAAGGATCTGCAGACAGCCCTCCGGATGGCAGTGGGCGACAAAATTCACCCCATCGAGCTGCAGCAACCAGGCGTGGAAAAGGGCTTCAATCGTGGGGCGACTGTGGTGCCCCACCACGGTCCGGTTCAGGGCTGCGTGCAGGTCCACCGCGTCAGCCCCCTGACTGTCGATGAGCCCGCTAATCTCTTTCAAATCGCAGCGGCAGGTATGATCGGCATGAGCGTCGTTCAGGGCGGTGGCACTGGCCCGAATACCGAAATAGCCCGCATCCAGCCGTGCGGACACACTGCCCTCACCCGGGAGGGCCAGACCACGTTCTTCGCGGCCAATTTCATGGGACAACCACAGAAGCTGAGATAAGGGATCCGCCATGGACATACTTGGACCGAGCTTCTCGGAGCAATCCGCCCGACACAACTTTCCATGCACAAGTTCCGGCGCGCCATCCAACCGGCCCGGCCGAGTGCCGCCCTAAATCACTTCAATTCCGCCCGGAGAAAATCTCCCCGTCCCTGCACCTGGCGCCGAAAGGACTCGATGTCGGCCTTGAATCGCCTTTCACCAGCGGCCACGTCATTCCCCCGCAATTCGAGCCGCTGGCGCACCTCCGGCAACAGGCGCGCCTCCAGGTCATTGATCACCGGACCGAACTGCGCGGCCGTAAACTCGGTGTTCAACAGTTCACGCAAACGCGCCAGCATCCGGCGGCGATACTCCGGATTGGCCAAAACCGGTGCCGAGACCACTCCGCCGGGCCGCCACCAGGCACTGTTGCCCCAAGGGCCCCGCATCGGGGGCCCCGCCGCATTGGCCGGTTCCCGGTCCCCTTTCATGCCGTAAGTGATCGGCATCGAGTACCAATCATGCTTCGCCGTGGCGCCGTCGAAGTCGCCCCAGGTTTTGTCGAGATCCCAAGGATAGATCTGCCACTTCTGCTTCGCCTCGGGTGACTGGTGCAGGTAGTGGTTGTTGAAGTATCCGTCCCAGTTCTGGATGAGCAGACACGTGGCGTAATAACTGGCGGTCTCAGCGACATCGAAATGCTCGTTGATGTAGTTCCATTGCGCGTCACCCGTGAGTTTATCCAGATCGCCGATCATCCGGAGGAACTCGCGATGGCCCGTGCGAACCTGGGTCTTCTTTTCGTGGCGATCGGCCACCGATTGCCCGTACCAGACCGCTTTGAAAAGCTCGCCGCGCGGATCCCGCCGGTGTCGCTGCAGGAAGGCGCGGTTCGGTTGTTCCACCCACAGATGATATCCGAGCGGCTTCCCATCCAGGGTGACCCGGACGTGTCCGGACGCCGGCGCCGGCACCCCCGCCCGCCGGAACAATTCATAGCCCAAATGCTCCGACAACACCCAGCGACTTCTGTTTTCAAAGATGACATTGAGCGATTTCGCCCCATTCCACCGGGCATCGGCCCCCAATCGCACCTTCCATCCACCTGACCGCGCTGCAATGCGGATGAAATCAAAAACCTCCACCGGTCCTTTGTTTGTCGGCACCACCACCAGCAGGCTGCCGCCCCGGGTTGGATCCGACAGCGGGGTACCGCGCAGACCGAAGGGGTTGAAACGCACATTCCCGGCCTCCGGAACTCCAAATTGATAGAGAAAGAATTGGGGAATCGTGGCCACCGGCGGATTCGTCCAGGCGGCCAGCGTCTGATGGGTTCGCAGGTCCTGGGGATCCGGATAGGTCCGGGTGATGCCCGATCGCGACTGAACCAACAGGCGGTATCGGAGAAAATGTCCTTCACCCACAGCCGGGAGCACCGCCTCAAAGCGCCCGGAGGTTTCCGAGCCGCTGGTCCTCTTTGCCGGGGTGGATTGTTCCCGACCGGGACCGCTCACCGGATCCACCAACTGCCACTGCACGGTGACGTTTTCAATCCCCCGCCCGTCTTCAACCCGCGCCAACACGGAAACGGGAGCGCCCTTGCGCCACAGACCGGCGCTCAGGTCGGCAATGGCAGCCGGGGCTTCCGCCTGCCGACGCCCGTTGACCTTACCCGGTGAGCCGGTCGGCGTCTCGCGCTCCGGCAGGGTCGATGGCGCCCAGTTGGCCGGATCTTCCGAGCGCCCCGTCGCACTGACCCGTTCCAAAGTGGGACCGGCGCCGTCGGGCGACAGCGGCCAGGGCGAATGATCCCCATATTTGACCGAATCGACGGTCTTTCCCGCGGCATCACCCAGGGTAATCCGTTCCCCTCCGTGTTTGAGCGTGCCACCAAAAGGTCCAATCGCTTTGACCCCCTTATAGACCTCGGCAAGGGCGGCCGGATTCTTGCCGACCACCAGGTATCCACCCGCCGCCAACTGGGTGCCGGCGGGAAAGGTGAACTGAATTCCGGCGGTGAACTTCCAGCCTGAAAGGTCCGCCGCGGCGCTGGTGGCGTTGTGCAATTCCACGAATTGCAGGTCATCGCGCTCATCCGGCGGATGATACGCAATCTCATTCAAGACCACCGCCGCCCACCCGATAGCCGGCAGGAACCAGAGCGACACGCCGGCCGCAAAAAGCCTCATGGCGCCGAGCATGCCCGTCGCCCCGGGGAGCGGTCGACCAGAAAACGAACCGATTCCGCCCCGGGCCCAGCGGACGCAGCGGGAAGCGGCGAAAAGCAGGAACATCGGCAACAACATACCCGGATGTACGTGCCGAGTTTCATGAAAGTTCGGTATGAAGGCCGGCTCGACGGACGGGTGAGAGGGATTCACTGGACACGAACCGGCAGACGGGGCAGAAGCAGGTTGTGCGCGCCGCGATCACCTCCTTGCTATTGCTGGTGGGCCTTTCCACTGGCGTTTGGTGGGCTTTGCGGGAGCACGATCACCGGTACGACCGGGAGATTCTGGTGACGGCCCGGCGGTATGGTCTCTCCCCGGGACTCGTGAAGGCCCTGGTCTGGCGCGAGAGCCGATTCCGGGCCGGGATCCGGGGGAACCACGAAGAGATCGGGCTGATGCAACTGCAGCCCACCACCGCCCAGGAGTGGGCCGATGCCAGTCGAAATCCGGCCTTCACGGCCGAACACCTCTTGGACGCCGGAACCAATCTCCAGGCGGGTTGCTTCTTTCTCAGCAAAATTGTCCGCCGCTATCCGCGAGCGGACAATCCGTGGCCCTATGCGCTGGCGGACTACAACGCGGGCCGGGGCAACGTACTGCGGTGGCTAAAGGGACCGGCGGAGACCAACAGTGCGGCGTTTCTCGCAGCGATCACCTTTCCCACAACCCGGGAATACGTCCGCGCCATTCTGGAGCGCACCCCCCGCTACGAAGCGGAATTTCGCTAGGCCGACGACCGGTCGCCCCCGGTCCAGCCCGGATTTTTCCGCGGCGAAATGGTCCTTTTCCTCGAAAAACCGCTCCTTTCGCCCCCGCCATCGCGCCTTCCCGTGATTTCCGAAAATAGTGGCTTAATTGTCTGTTCATCCGGAAAATCCCGTCCTACCATGGAACTTCGTTTAGTAGTGAAATAAAATGAGCACCAAATTGTTCGTCGGTAACTTGTCGTTTAACACCACGCAGAATCAGATCCAGGACGCCTTTTCGGCTCATGGCGTCGTCGTGGAAGCCACCCTCATGCTCGACCGGGAAACCGGCCGGTCCCGCGGGTTTGCATTCGTCACCATGGATACCCCGGAATCCGCCCAGGCGGCGATTCAGGCCATGAGCGGCGCTCAACTGGACGGTCGCGCTTTGACCGTCAATGAAGCGAAACCCCGCGAAGAGCGTCCGCGCTCCGGCGGCGGCGGCGGTGGCGGTAGCCGCGGCGGCTACGGTGGTGGCGGCGGCGGCGGCGGCGGCGGTCGCGGTGGTGACCGTGGTGGTCGCGGCGGCTACGGCGGCGGCGGCGGTGGTGGCCGTTACTAAGTCTATCGACCTTTAAAAACACGGAGGCGGGTTATCCCGCCTCTTTTGTCATGCCCGGATGAGGTCCACCTCCCGGGCACCTGCTTCCCCAAACGGCCGCGTCCCCGCCTAGCAGCCCGGAAAAGCCGAGAATACAGGCTGCCCGGCGACTACAGCTTCGCCAGGATGCGATCCAAATTGACGTGCTCCGCGATGATCTTCTGGATCAAGCCGATCTTTTGCGTGTCGTCCGGCCCGGTCTTCACCGTCACGTCGTGCACCGCCGAGGCCACGGCATAGCTGTCTTGAGTGGCCACCAAAACCGGGCACGCCAGTTTGCGCAACTGTCGACTCGTGGCGGCCGACGGTTTGATGTCGTCGGAGAGGATCAAACCGGCCAGGGGATGATTGACATCCTCGGCCCAGGTGGCCGCGGCCTCGATCACATCCTCCCGATCCGCCGGAGTGATCAGCAGGGTTCCGGGCTTCAAGCGCTTGGCGACATTGGCTGCGCCCATCGCCCCAATCACCACGTTTTGAACAATTTGAAAACGCTGCTCCTTCCCGGTGAGGAAGTCCGCCGCCAGTTCCTCGCGAATGGCGTGGAGCGTGGGGCGACAGAGGATGGGCTGATGCGGGACAACGCCTAAAAGTTCCAAACCCTTTCGCTTCAGACCCCGTTGAGCGAACTCGGTGATGTAGGACAACTTCTCCGGGAGAACCTTGTTGAGAATGACACCAATCACCTCCACCCCCTCCCGCTCAAATAAAGCGTGATTGAGGACAACCTCATCAATCGGCAGACCGATCCCGCCCCGACTGACAATCACCACTTTGGCTCCCAGCAGTTTGGCCACCGCCGCATTGGAAAGATCAAACACACTACCGACACCCGCGTGTCCGGTGCCCTCGCACAACACGAAATCCTTTTCCCAAGCCACCCGATCGAACGCTTTGTGGATTCGTTTTACCAGTGAATCCAGGCTGCCGCCTTGGAGATATTTGCGGGTAAAATCCGGCTCCACCGCAATCGGCGACATGTCCACCAGCGGACAGTTCAGGCGAAACACCCGATCCATGAGCACGGAATCCTCGTCGATCTTCTGGTCGTCGATCTGCACAAAACGCTGGCCGACGGGTTTGATGTACCCGACGCGGCCAAAACGCCGCTGCAGCGCCGCCAAGAGTCCCAGCGAAGTGGTCGTTTTGCCGTCGTTCTGGCGGGTGGCCGCCATGAAGACGCGCGGAGTCAGCTCATTGAGCAACACCCGCACAGGTTGGCGGAAGATGCGGCCCGACTCAACTGCGGAACGCGGCCGCAGCAGAACGACGTTGGGTTCCCCACGCCTGGCGACTGGCCGGCTTTAATCCTCGACTCCGTCGCCGCTGGGCAGGGAGTTTCAAATTGGAATGGACCCGACCCGCCAGCGGCGGACGTTGCGGGAATGAAAGACTGGTTGCTGCAAAAAGGCGCCGAAGCTGCTTTGGGAGTCTGGCTGCGCGACTACGGCAAGGTTCGTTCCGTGTCCCTCAATTCCGTGGAACGTTGGTGTGAAATCGAAGTGGAGTTACTGGGGGAAGCGGTACCGATCCGGGTTCGTGCCGAAGAGGTGACCTTCCGCAGCGAGGCAACCAACATCCACGTCCGAATCGGCCGACTGCAATCCTCGCGCGAATGGCTCACACGACTGGGAACGAAATATGCGGTGGGACGCGAATTCCAGCTGCCCCCCGCCGCCGCCACGGCCGTGCGGGTCCTGCTCTGAAAGGATGGGTGCGTTAGAGAAAAACCGGTCCGGAGTGATCCGGACCGGTTTTTGCGAATTTAGTAACGTTGGCCGACCAGCTTAAACGCCACCGAGCAACTGAGCCACGGGCGCGTAGGGGATCACGGACGGTGATCCAACGAGCACCAGACCCCGACGACGCGGAGCGCCATCGCGTTCCTTGGGCGCACGTTCCACACGTTCGGCCTTGGGCGGACGTTCGCCGGCTTTCGGTTCAGCTTTGCCGCCTTCGGGACGCGGTTGCGGCTTCTTGGCCAGTTCCATCTTGCCGTTCGCGAACTCAATCACGTGACCCTGGTGCAGCAACCAGTAAAGGTCGCTCAGGGCGGATTCACGTTCGGGGGTCGACACCGGGGACGGCGCGGGCGCAGTGGGCGCCGCCGCAACCGTCGGTTCCGCGCCGGGCACGACTTCCGCCGCCGCCACGGGCGCGCTCACCGGAATCACAGCGGGCGCCGGCAACGGGGCCAGCGCGTCCAACAGACTGCGACGCGTCGCGGCCGGATGAGCCTCCAGGTGCGCAATGATCTGCTTCACGCCGTCACTGACCACCTGGGTGGTCAGATCCAGATAATGCGGCCGGGCCACGGAAACGTGGACGACCGTCTTATCGCGCTTGAAGAAATGCAGACCGCTCTTTTGGAACTCATTGCTGAGCTCCGTCGCGCAGCGCAACGGAAACCGCTTCTCGCGGTCGGTCATCACCCGCAGCAGGGCCTGAATCGGTCCATCCAGCTTCGGCGAGGTGCCGTGCTTGATCAGGATGCGGTCCACGCACTTGATGACATTGCCCTGATGCGTCTGCCGGAAATGGGCTTCGACATCATCCCGGCTGTGCAGCTGGGTCGGCTCCGGCACATTGAGCGTGCCGAAGATGTACTTGAAGCTGGCCTGCTCCAGCCACTGTTTCACGATGGCTTCGTCCTTGACCACCTTGACCCGCGCCTTGTAGGCCTCGAAGGGCATGCGGTTGAAACGTTCCGCGTGCAACTTCCGCAGTTTGTCCTGCGAGCTCTGCAGATTCGGGGGGCCAAACAGCTCACCCGAAATCCCGCATTGCGCCACCAGCGTATAGGTGCCCTTCGGCGGTTCCGTCGCCACCTTCTCGGTGGTGTAGAACGTCTCAAAATGAACGGTCAGCACATGCTTGACCGCCGCCGCTTCACTGACCCAGATGGAGTCATCCAGCGAGCAAACATACAGGGGCGCCTGCGGCTTGCCGTCTTTGCCGTGAATCGTGCGCAGACCAACGTCGTAACGCTCGGGCTTCTGAGCCACCAGGCCCGCGACCTCGAAGAGCGGATACGCGCGGCCGGAAAGCCGAATCTGTTTGGCGAGGGACGCCACGCCACCGGGTTCCGGAAGGAAATCAACTTCCAAGGGAACCAGCGGATCGCGATCCCGGTCGTCGAAACGCCGCGGACCCCGGTCCCGGCGCGGATCCGCCGAGGGATCCCAGTTCAAGCCGGTACCGTCGCCGGTCGGAGCCGGACCACCCGGACGGGGGCCACGACCACCGAAGCCGCCGCCACCCGGACGGGGGCCACCAAAGCCGCCGCCGCCCGGACGGGGACCGCCGAAGCCGCCACCGCCACCACCGGGTCGCGGTCCACCGAAGCCACCACCCGCGGGCCGTGGGCCGCCAAAGCCGCCACCGCCACCTCCCGGTCGCGGTCCGCCAAAGCCACCCCCGGGACGGGAGCCGCCACCAAATCCCCCACCAGGACCGCCGCGTCCGCGGCCGCCCCCGCCTTCGCGGTCACGAGGTCCGGAATCCCGGCCCTCATAGTTGGCATACTTGTTTTCTTCCGCGGGCTTTTGGGCCCACGAGGGCTGGAAGGCCTTCTCAAGGTCCAGCTTCAATTCATCGCTCATGTGGTGTCAAAAAGGGCCCCTGGGGGCTTTGCGCAATCGTCTCAACTACTGTTGGAAAAAAAATGCGGGCGGAGTCTGTGGGTCTTCCGGGGCGGACGCAAGCGTGGTTCTCCCGTCTTTTGGTCGGATACCCTTGGTCCACCAGTGGTTCTTATCCCGTAAAGTCATCAGCCTACGCGATTCAGGCCATCTGCATCCGGCCCGACGCCGGCTGCGTCGCACGAGCCGGCAGGGCCAGCTTCGCCTGCACGTCCGCCACCAGGCGGGCCACTGTCAGCCCGTGCTTCTGGCGCAGATAATCCACGGAAGAGGCATGCTCCACGAACTGATCGGGCCACGCCAGACGCACCATGGGCACCTGGATGCCGGCGTCGCTCAAGGTTTCGAGCACGGCGCTGCCGTAGCCGCCCATGCCCACGTGGTCTTCCAGCGTGGCCACGAGGTCCGCCGCCCCGCCAAAGAACGTGTGCGTCGCCACATCCAACGGCTTGAAGAAGCGGGGATTGATCACCGCTACATCCAGACCGGCCTCGGTCAGAATCACCGCCGCCTGGCGGGCCAGCGTCAGCATCGGTCCCAGACCAAACAAGGCGACCTTGCGGCCACCGTTCCCGGAAAAGTTCTGCACCACCTGCGCCCGGCCCATCTCCACCGTCGACGGCTGGTCCTTGACCGGCACACCTTCGGCCGGTCCGCGCGGATACCGGATCGCCACCGGATGGGTCTGCAGGGTCGCCGTAAACATCATATCCTGCAGCTCGTCCTCATTGCTCGGCGCCATGCCGATCAGGTTGGGCAGACACCGCAGGTACGCGATATCAAACAAGCCGTGGTGGGTGGGTCCGTCATTGGCGGAGAGACCCGCGCGGTCCATGCAGAAAATGACCGGCAGATCCTGCAAACAAACGTCGTGATGAATGCAATCATACGCCCGCTGCAGGAAGGTGCTGTAAATGGCCACCACCGGATGGAAGCCCATCGTCGCCATGCCGGCGGCAAAAATCACGCCATGTTCCTCGGCGATGCCGACGTCGTAGTATTGTCCGGGCAGGGCCTGATCGAGCAGCTTGAGGCTCGTGCCCGAGGGCATGGCCGCCGTGATGCCCACGACGGACTTATCCTTCGTCGCCAGCTTCACCATCGTCCGGCCAAAAACATCCTGCCACATCGGCGCCGTTCCCGGCTTCACCACGGGCGTCTCGCCGGTGTCGGCGTTATAAGCACCCAGTCCGTGGAATTTCTCGGGGTGCTGGAGCGCGGCGCCGAAGCCCTTGCCCTTCTGCGTCAGCACATGGATCACCACGGGTTCCGTGCAGGTCTTGGCAAATTCCAGCGTGCTGACGAGCAGCGGGATGTTGTGGCCATCGATCGGCCCCAAATACCGGAGACCAAATTCCTCGAACAACATCGGGGTCCCGTGACCGCCCCGCCCATCGGCATCCAACGCCGAAGGGGTGTGCTCCAGCGCGACCGAACTGGCGATGCCCTTGATGGCTTCCTCGGCCTTGTGTCCCAGCATCGAGACCAGTTCACCCTTCGGGAGCTTGCGCAGCCAGGTGCCGAAATCGCGGGCCAGCCGGTTGTACCGCGGACTGGCGGTCAGCTTGCCCAGATAACCGGCGATGGCGCCGACGTTCTTGGCAATGGACCACTCATTGTCATTGAGCACTCCGATGAAGCGCTTGGTGGTGCTCGCGATGTTGTTCAGGGCTTCAAACGAAATGCCGTTGGTCAGGGCCGCGTCCCCGAACACGCAGACCACGTGTTCCGAACCCTGGCGCTGATCGCGTGCCGCACACATGCCCAACGCGGCGGACAACGCCGTGCCCGCGTGGCCGGCGCCAAACGAATCGTGCGGACTCTCGGTGCGCAGCGCGAAGCCGTTCAGACCGTCGGTCGTGCGGATCGTCCGAAACCGGCTCTTCCGGCCCGTCAGCAACTTGTGCACGTACACCTGATGACTGACGTCCCAGACGAACTTGTCCTTGGGCGTCTCAAAAACCCGGTGCAGGGCGATGGTCAATTCCACCACACCCAGATTCGGCCCCAGATGGCCGCCGTTCTTGGCCAGACCTTCGATGAGCTCGGTGCGGATGTCCGCCGCCAGGTGCGTGAGTTGCTCGGGCGTCAGTTTCTTTACGTGGGACGGATGATCAACCATGTCGAGGTATCGGCTCATAGGTGTAAAGGTGGGGTAAAAAAAGAAAACATGTCCGCGAGTCGGTTCCGCGCGGGAATTTTATTCCGCATCAGCCACGCCCAACGGCTGGGCCACCAGCTCGCCGGCAGGCGATTGTTCGAGTTGGGTGATTTTGAGCTCCGCGGCCGACAATTGCTCCTGGCAATGACGCGCCAGCCGGGTGCCTTCCTCGAAACGGGTCAGCAGGTCGTCCAAAGGCAGATCGTCCCGCTCCATCGCTTCCACGACGGCGCCGAGACGTTTCAAGGCCTCCTCAAATGGCACCTGTGCGAGGCCATCCGCGGGGCCGGGGACAGATTTTCCAGCTTTGGACACTGCCCCAAATCTGGTGGAAACCGCTCCGGACCGCCAGCGGGAATTTGGTGGGGGCATCGGCGGCGCCTTCCGGGCATCTCCCCCCCTGCCCCGGTCCGTCTGAAAACTCGAGTCCACCGCGCTCATTCCCGTGGCCGCTCTGCCCGCGCGCCGCCGCATTCGCGCTTGCGACCCCCGAGGAATTGGCGGTTACTGGAACATGATTCTCAGAAATTGGCTCGGCGGCCTGGCCCTCACCTGCCTGCTGCCCGCCTTCGCCGCGGATATCCGCATCGGGTTCATCGGGCTCGACACCTCGCATGCAACCGCGTTTGCCGATTTGCTGAACGATCCGGCAGCCAAGGATCACGTGTCGGGCGCCCGGGTGGTGGCGGCGGTCCCGGGGGGCAGTCCTGACATCGATTCCAGTTGGCAGCGAGTGCCCGATTACACCGGGACGCTCGTCAAAAAGCACGACATCCATATCCACGGCACCATTGAAGCCATGCTCCGCGAAGTGGACGCCGTCATGCTCTTGAGCGTGGATGGCCGCCCCCACCTGGCCCAGGCCCGGCCGGTCATCGCCGCGCACAAACCCCTGTTTCTCGACAAACCCATGGCGGGCTCGCTGAAGGAGGGCGCCGAAATTTTCCGTCTCGCGAAGGAAGCAGGCGTGCCGGTGTTTTCCTCCTCCTCCCTGCGTTACGGCCGAAAAACAGTAGCTGTCCATCAGGGTTCCCTCGGCACCGTCACCAACGCAGTCACCGGCAGCCCGGCCCATCTCGAGCCCACCCACCCGGACCTCTTCTGGTACGGCATCCACGGCGTGGAGTCGTTGTTCACGGTCATGGGGCCCGGCTGTCAGTCGGTCCGCCGAAGCAAGACCGCCACCGGCGGCATCGAAGTCTCCGGCGTTTGGTCCGGTGGACGGAGCGGGACCTTCCGGGAAGACAAGGGCTATACCGGTGAGGCGCGCGGCGAAAAGGGCAGCTCGGAGGTCGGCGCCTACGACGGCTATGCCCCGCTGGTGGTGGAGGTCGTCAAGTTCTTCCAAACCGGCCAGCCCCCGGTCGCCGCCGAAGAAACCCTGGAAATCCTCGCGTTCATGGAGGCGGCGGACCTGAGCAAAAAGCGGGACGGCGCTTCCGTCACGCTGGACGAAGTCCGGCGGGCCGCCGGATTGATCCGCTGAGCCAGGGCAGCGCGAGCCCGGCCAAATTCCGCGGCGAGGTTTTGTGTTCCCGATCCGTCCGCAGCCGCTACGGTCCGGGCATGAAATCTGCCTACGAACTGGCCATGGAGCGCCTGAGCAAGAGCGCCCCCGCGAAATCACTGACTGCCCAGCAGAAGGCCGAACTCGGCGAATTGGAATCCTTGTACAAATCCCGTCAGGCCCAACTGGATCTGCGCACGCAGGACGAATTGGCCGCCGCCCAGGCGGCCGAGGACGGCGATCGGGTGCACTTGATCCGCTCCCATTTCCTAAAGGAGAAGGCGCAACTGGAGGCCGAGCTCGAAGCCAAGAAGGATCGGGTTCGCAATCAGTGACACCGGGCGCAGCGCGAGGGTTGGGAGGATCTCCGGCCATAACGGAGTTGCCACGTCGGATGAAACGAGCCTACTTGAACAGCGGCTGCTGTCGGTTGGTACCCCCTTTATGAAATCGGAAACTGAATTCTGTAATGGTCACCGGGACCGCATCCTCACGGCCCGACGCTCCGGCTTCACCCTGATCGAACTGCTCGTGGTGATCGCCATCATCGCCATCCTGGCCGGCATGCTGTTGCCCGCACTGGCGAAGTCGAAGACCAAGGCCCAGGGCATCTTCTGCATGAACAACCACCGGCAGCTCCTGCTGGGTTGGCTCATGTACGCCGGCGACAATCAGGAACGCATTCCCTACGCCTACGCGGCCGAGAAGGATCCCAACACGTCCGACGGGGCTTGGGTTCAGGGCATCCTGGATCTGAATTCCCCCACGTCGCCGGACAATTGGAACACCAAGAATCTTGAACAGAGCGTTCTCTGGTCGTACACCGGCAAAACCAAGGCGGTCTGGAAATGCCCCGCGGATCGCAGCACCGGGATCAACACGCAAAAGCAGGCCGTTCCGCGCGTCCGCAGCATGTCCATGAGCATTTGGACTGGCGGCAACGAGGGCACCGACGGCGGCTGGGGTCCCGCCTGGAAAGTCTACAACAAGACTACGGACATGAATGATCCCGGGGCTTCCAACACCTACGTCCTGCTGGACGAACGCGAGGACAGTATCAATGACGGCTTTTTCGTGGTCGGCATGGATGGGTATCCGGACAATGCGCAGACGAAGATGGTGGATTTCCCGGCCAGCTACCACAACCGCGCCGGCGGCTTCTCCTTTGCCGACGGCCACGCGGAAATCAGAAAATGGGTCGATGCGCGGACGACGCCCCCGATCTCCAAGAACCTGGCACTGAATCAATCCCAACCCCGGAATCCCGACATCGTCTGGATGCAGGAACACTCGACCCGCAAAAAGTAATTTCCGCCGCCCCACTCCGAACACCCGGCGGCTCCGCGCCCCCGGGTATTCGCACCGGCAGAGGGAACCCATCCGCTATTTCTGGCATGAATATTCGCATCTTGGCCGGCCTCTCCGGCCTGACCGGGCTTCTGGCCCTGACCGCCCCGGCCGCTTGGGGACAAGGCACCCTGAGCTGCAGCAACGTGCGCTTGCAAAACGCCCTCATCACCGATTGCACCGGGAGTCCCGTGGGCGGCCCCACATACGGGATGGAAATCCGGGTCAACAATCCCCAGACCCAGACCTTCGACAGCGGACTCCTGCAGGTCACGCCCACCACCAATCAACCGCTCAAGCGCATCATCGTCCTGAGCGGGAAAAACGTGGGGCGCTTTTCCGTCGGCACCCTGATGGTGCCTTTTGTTCCGCCGGGAACGGAAGCGACCGTGGAATTGCGGGCCTGGGATAAGAACACCGGCGCCACCTTTGACGCGGCCAAAGTCCGGGGTGCTTCGGTGATCAAGGTGCGGCTGGGCGGTGCAGGTCAACCGCCCTCCATGCCCGGCACCATGACGCAATTCACCGGCATCAAGTTGTGCCCGGTGGACGCCCCGGCGAAATAAGCCCGACCGCCGCAGCCCGCCCATCCAGCGGGCTTAAAAATCGGCTTTCAAACGGCCAGCTGCACCATCCGCTCCTGGATTTGTTCGGTCCAGCGGGCGACGTAGCTGAGCGTCCGATAAATCTGTTCCAAACGCTCCAGCGGCAACGCCTCGCGGCGGGCGGGGTTGCCCACGGCGGGAGCCGCGTCCCACACCGCATTCATCGCCGTCAGCTCCGTGGCCAGGGCGTCGCGTCGGGCATTCACCTGCTGTTGCAGACCCAGCAGCGCGTCCGTCCAAACCAGGCCCGCCTGAAAGGCCTTCAATTTCAACATGGGCGAGGTCGTGGCTGTCCGTCCGGCAAGATACGCGTCACAGTCCCGGCATTTCTCGCCCACTTCGACAAACAAATCCATCGTCCCCGGCGGAATCCGTTGGATGTCCCGGGGCGGTCCACCTGCCTCCAATTCGTAAAGATGCAGGAGCCGGTCCTTGGTCTCCTTGAGCTGCTGATACGCCGCATTCAGTTCCGCGTACCGCGTCGTCGCCTCCGCCTTTTCGGCTTCGCCCGCGCCGTGGACTCGATCCGGATGGACCTGTGCCGATTGCGTCAGAAAACGGGTCTTCAACGCCTCGACGTCCAACGACGGACGACGGGGTTCGGAAAACAGAGCAAAAGCGTCCAACACGGAAGGAGCGGGCTACGGAAGAAACCGACCGACGGAACGACGGGAAACCGCGCTCAGGCGCTGAAGCTCTCGCCGCACGAGCAGCTCGTGGCGGCATTGGGATTCTTGACCTTGAATCCCCCCTCCGTCAGGGCCTCGACGTAATCCAGTTCGGACCCCGTGACATACAGGGCGCTCTTCGGATCCACCACCACGCGGACGCCGGCGCTCTCCACCAGGATATCCCGGTTCGCCGGGGCATCCTGCAGGTCCATTTTGTACTGGAGCCCCGAGCACCCACCGCCGACCACGGCCACCCGCAGCACGCCCGTGGCGCGCCCCTGGCGGGTCAGCAAGCCGCTGACCTTCTTGCCGGCGGATTCAGTCAGCTTGATCAAGCGCTCATCGCCCGTGCGAAACGCCGGTTGTGCGGCCACCGCTCCACCAATCTTGCCAAAAATCATGCCGACAGACTAGGCGCACCCCCGCCCTTCGCCAGCGGGAGCTTGCAGGAAAACCTGAAGCCACCGCCCCCTCCGTCCAACCGCTTATCGCTTTTGGTGAACAACCCGGCTTGGTCCGCCGCCGGGATCGCTTCATGGTAGGGTCCGATGTCTTCGAATGCGGATTTCGTCCACCTGCACCTGCACACCGAGTACTCCCTGCTCGATGCCGCCTGCAAGCTGGACAAACTGATGGCCAAGGCGGCGGCGGAAAAATTTCCGGCCATCGCCCTCACCGATCATGGCAACATGTTCGGCGCCATTGAGTTCTATTCCGCCGCGAAAAAAGCCGGCATCAAGCCCATCATCGGTTGCGAGGTCTACGTCGCCCCCGGCAGCCGGCTCGACAAAAAGCCCGGCTCCGGCACCCGCGATCTGTACCATCATCTGGTCCTGCTGGCCCGGAACGAAGCCGGTTACCGCAATCTCGTCCGCCTCGTCACCGCTGCCAACCTCGAGGGCTACTACTACAAACCGCGCATCGATAAGGAGATCCTGGCGCAGAATTCCAGCGGCCTCATCGCCCTTTCCGGTTGCCTCGCCAGCGAGTTGTCCGAACACACGCTGAAAGGCGATGAAACCAAGGCGCGGGCTACCATCGATTGGTTCAAGCAGGTCTTCGGGGCCGAGAATTATTTCCTCGAACTCCAGAACCACGGGATCCCGGAACAGGCCAAGCTCAATCGCTCGCTCCTGCCTTGGGCCAAGGAGTTCGGACTGAAATGCGTCGCCTCCAACGATGTCCATTACGTCGAACGGGGGCACTGGAAGGCGCACGATTGCCTGATCTGTCTCGGCACCCAGGCGCAAATGTCCGACGCCAAGCGAATGCGCTATCAGCCGGAGCAATTCTACCTGCGCTCCGCGGGAGAAATGAAGGCGATCTTCCATGAAGTCCCGGAGGCGGTTCTCAACACCGTGCAGGTGGCGGAACAGTGCGATCTCACCATCAAATACGGCAAGGGCGCGGAGCATTATCCGGTATTTCAACCACCGGAAACCTGGACCCGCGAGGGCTACCTGCGCTTGCTGCTCTGCGAAGGTCTCGAGAAACGCTATTCCCTCAAGGCCCACGTCGAGGGATCCCAAATCGTCTTCGACGTCGTCGCCGATCCGGAACGTCTGCGCTGCCTGTTTCCCCCGGAACCGCCACCGCCCGCTGGCGAGGAAGCGCTCCCGGCCCCGCCGCTTACCGCGGAGGATCCCCGGGTCGTCACCGCCCTCAAGACCCTGATGGATCGGCTCGATCTGGAACTGCGGGTCATCGAGAAAACCGGATACGTCAGCTACTTTCTCATCGTCGGTGACTTCGTCCGCCATGGCCGCAGCGTGGGCATCTCGTGCGTGGCGCGCGGTTCGGCGGCCGGTTCCATGGTCACCTATCTGCTCGAGATCGCCAACGTCGATCCCCTGCGTTACGGCCTGCTCTTCGAACGGTTCCTCAATCCGGAACGCGTCAGCCCACCCGATATCGACATCGATTTCGCGGACGATCGTCGCCAGGAGGTCATCGAGTACGTCCGCAAAAAGTACGGGGCCGACGCCGTCGCCCAGATCATCACGTACCAGACCATGGGTGCGAAGTCCGTGCTGCGCGACGTGGGACGCGTGCTCGGGCTCGGCTTCGGCGAGTGCGATCGGCTCGCCAAAATGATCTCGGATCTGAAGTGGAGTCTGACCGATGCTCTGGCCAAGAATCCGGAATTCAAGACCGCCTATGAATCCGAGGAAATCACGCACGAACTCATCGACTATGCGCTGATCCTCGAAGACCAGGTCCGCGGCGCCGGGGTTCACGCCGCCGGTGTCGTCATCGGCGCCCAGCCACTCGTCAATCTGCTGCCGTTGAAGATGGACGACGATGGCGGTCTGGTGACGCAGTACGCGATGGGACCGGTCGGCGATCTCGGTCTGTTGAAAATGGATTTCCTCGGGCTCAAGACCCTGACGGTCTTGCGCAACACCGTGGATCTCGTGCAGCGGACGCAGAACGTGACCCTCGATCTGGAAAACATCCCGCTCGACGACGCCAAGACCTACGCGCTGCTGAATAACGCCCAGACCCTCGGCGTGTTCCAGTTGGAATCCGGCGGCATGCGCGATCTCTGCAAAAAGTTCCAGATCGCCAGCGTCGAACACATCACCGCCTTGGTGGCCCTCTATCGTCCCGGCCCCATGGATCTGATTCCGGACTTCATCGAGCGCCGGCACGGACGTGCGCCCGTCGAGTATCCGCATCCGCTTCTGGAACCGATCTCGCGCGAAACGTACGGCGTGTTAATCTATCAGGAGCAGGTCATGCAAGCCGCGCAGATTCTCGGCGGTTACACGCTGGGTGGCGCCGATCTCCTGCGCCGGGCAATGGGTAAAAAGAAGCTCGAGGAGATGGTGCAGCAGCGGGAAACCTTTGTGAAAGGGTGCGCCTCACAGCACCAGATCTCCGCGGCGGATGCCAACCGGGTCTTCGACTTGTTGGAAAAGTTCGCCGGGTACGGCTTCAACAAATCCCACGCCGCCGCCTACGCGGTGGTCGCCTACCAGACGGCGTATCTTAAGGCCAATTACCCCGTCGAGTTCCTCTGCGCGATGATGACCAACGACCAGGGCGACCTGGCAAAGTTGGGGCAATACATCGCGGAAGCGAAGGGCTTTGGCATCCCGGTGCTGGGACCGGACGTCAACGAGTCGTTCGTCATGTTCTCCCCCGCCCCCGCCCCGGCGACGGCCCCGGGCGCCCCGCCAGCGCTGCCGCCGATCCGCTTCGGCATGGCGGCCATCAAAGGCGTGGGCGAGGTGGCGGTGGAACAATTGCTCGTCGCGCGCAAGGAAGGCGGTCGCTTCAAGGATCTGAAGGATCTCTGCGAGCGCGTCGATACCCGCGCGCTGAACCGCAAGGTGATCGAGGCGCTGATCAAAGCGGGCGCGTGTGATTCGCTGGGCTCCAACCGGGCCACGCTCTGGTCACAGTTGGAAGGCTGCCTGGCCCGGGCCTCCACGCTCGCGGCCGACAAAGCCCGAGGGCAGGCGTCTTTCTTCGACGCCTTCGAGGCGCCTCGTTCGCGCGCCAAGGCCGGCGCCGTCGTCCCCGAACCGGAGAAAGCCATCAGCCTGCCCGAATGGCCGATCGCCGAAAAGCTGGCCCACGAACGGGAACTCCTGGGCATGTACGTCAGCGGTCATCCGTTGAGCCCGTACCTCAAAATGTTGGAGCGATACGCGCTCGGGAACATTGAGACGCTCGCCACCCTGCCCAATCGCAGCCAAACCCGCATCGGCGGACTCGTCGCCGCCGTGCAGCAGGGCGTCAGCAAGAAGAGCGGCAAACCCTACGCGATGGTCCTCCTGGAGGATCTCACCGGCACTGTGACCCTGCTCACCATGAACGAGAGCTACGACAAATACCGCGAGCTCTTCATCGTCGGCCAGGCCCTCCTCGTGACCGGCGAAGTCAGCACCGGTGAGGACAAGCCGAAGATTTTCCCGAGCGAAATCCTCCGTCTGGAGGACGCACCGAAACGATTTACCAAACAGGTCTACCTCCGCCTGGACGCCACGCAGACGGATCGCACCAAGCTGGAGCAATTGCGCACCCTGACGGAAGCCCACGCCGGCCGGGTTCCCGTTTATCTGCAGGTCAATTTCCCCGGCGGCGAGCAGGCTTTTATCGAGCCCAGCGACCGTTACCACGTGACGCCGTCGATGGAATTGGAGGCCGCCGTGACCGCCCTTTGCGGTGAAGAATCCTTCCACGCCCGGGGCGATCGCAATCTCCCGGACAAGCCCCAGCGCAAATGGGAAAAACGCTCCGGCGGCGGCGGCGGCGGCGGCGGTGGCGGTGGCGGCGACGAATAACGGCCCAAAAATTCCGCACGCGGAGACGCGGAGAGCGGGGAGAAAACAGGACGATTCAGTTCCAAAAGTCCACCCTCCTCTCCGCGCCCCCGCGCCTCCGCGTGACCCATCCCCCCACAAAAACAGCCGCCGATTTCCGCTTTTGTCCGGCGTGAGTCCCGCCAATCTCCGCGGCATGACTGCCACGGTACGTGTGCCCGCCACCACGGCGAATCTGGGACCCGGCTTCGATTGCCTCGGGTTGGCCCTGAAACTCTACAATCGCGTCCGCGTGACGCGCACCACCGCCGCGGGCGTGGTCATCACGTCCCCGCTGCCCGAAGCCGCCCGGGCCGGCGCGACCGCCCTGTTGTCGGACGCCGCCGCCGCCTTCTTCCAACGCGCCAAGAAAACGCCGTTCGGCTTCGAGATTTCCATCACCGGCGACGTCCCCCTCGCCCGCGGCCTCGGCTCCAGCGTCACGGTTCGCCTGGGCTGTGTCGCCGCCTTGAACGCTCTGCTGGGTGAGCCCTTGGATCGTGCAGCGCTGTTGGAAGTCGTCACCCAATTGGAGGGACATCCCGACAACGGCGCTCCCGCAGTTTACGGGGGCTTCACCGCGGCGGGCATGGTTGGTCAGGAAGTCCGGGTGCAACGTTTCCCCGTCTCCCCGCGAGCGCGTTTTGTCACACTGATTCCGTCTTTCGAAGTGCCCACGCCCGAGGCCCGCAAACTGGTCCCGCAGCAGTTTTCCAAGGCCGACACCGTCCACAGTCTGGGCCGCAGTGCCTTAATCACGGGTGCCTTTGCCAGCGGCGATTTGGAGCAACTGCGCGGGTTGTTCGATGACCGATTGCACCAGCCGTACCGGGCCCAATTGATTCCCCAATTGAACGCAGTCATCGCCGCCGGGGAATCGGCCGGAGCCGTGGGCGGATGGCTGAGTGGCAGTGGATCGACGATCATCTGCCTCGTCACCAAGGGGCCAAGCGTCGCGAAGAAGGTCGCCAGCGCCATGCTGCGGGCCTTGCCGGGATCCGAAGTGCATCTACTGGCCGCCGACGCCCGCGGCCACGCTGTGGAAAAGCTCGACCGCAAAAAGCGGCGCTGAACCGGGCTCAACGGGTCACCCCGTCCCGGCGGTCCATCGCCGCCGGATCAACGAGCGCCTACTTCTTCTCCACCGGCTTCGTCGCCGGGGCAGCACCGCCCGCTGGAGTGTTGGTGCCAATCACCCGACCGTAAGCGTTGGTCGCACCGAAGCGCGGCCCCGTCGTACGCGTCAGCGGCGCCTTCTTCAGCGGCGGCAAATCTTCCGGGAGAATCACGCCGGCATTGCGTGCCAGCCAGTAGGGCAGCATCAAATCAACACCCGGGTGAACCACCGGCACGGCCACCGGGTTGGTCACCAAGGTGCGCCCCGACTGCACCCACTGAAACGCCTGCACCGGCCGCGAGTAAACCGGCAGCGGATGCTTGGACCAGGTCTGGCCGTTGGCTTCCACCTTTTGCAACGGATAGTCCGACGGCAGCGGGATCGACGCTGCCCACCGGGGCCAGGCCGGATACTCAAACAAGACACCCTGCAATATCGTCATGGCCGTCGAATCCACCGGGGCCGACTTCGAATCCATCTGCCGGAGATCGTCCACACTGATCACCGCCCCGGCGATCCACGGATTCAATTCCGGAGCGGAACTGCGCCAGATCTTGGAGAGCTTTTCCTGATACATCATTTTGCGGGCGCGATTCGTCTCCAGGCGATTCAGCGCAAAGTCGTCCGCCGTGGTGAAAACCACCGGCCTCACCGAGTCATACCGCGGCAGCGTGGCTCCAATGTCATCGGCCATGTGCTCCGCCTCAACCAGCTCGGCGATCTTTTCGTACTTGGTCACCCAGCTCCGACCGACCGCGGAAGCGCCCGTGCGCAGCAGGGCGGCGTGGAGGACCGCGGGCAGGTATTCCTTCGGCCCCTGCCCGTCATCCAATCGCCCGCCATCCAGCTCAATACGGGTCAGGATGCGATCCACAATGTTGCTGACCCGGCTGCGGATGCCCGGCTCGCGAATGAACTGATGCGTCAATGCGAGTCCCAGGTTCAGTCCGGAATAAATTTCGCGCGACGGCCCCGCCAGCCACACCAAACCGTTGGTTCCGGGAAACGCCAGCCGACCAAACCCCGGGCGCTTCGGATCCGCCCCGCCGTATTGGGAATACATCGCCTGATACGCTTCATCGCGCGCGGGGCCGGCAAAGCGCGGGACATACCCGGGCCGCCCGGTGGACTGAATCAAACGCTCCACTCCGTCCAGGACCTGCCGCACCGCGTCGAGGGTGGCCGGCCGGCGTTCCACGACAAAGCGCATGGCCAGACTGGCCAGATAAAACCCCGTCCACGCCGTGCTGTCCTCCAGCCCCTCGTAGGCGACGACCCGGGTGCGATTGGTGTCCGCATAGCGCAGGCTCACGACGAGTCCGCCCACCAGATGGTTCTTCCGCAACTCCGTCTCGTAGCGCTCCACCTTGAGTCGCAATTCCCCCAGCTCATTGGTGCCGAGCATCTCCCAGCGCGGAGCAAACCGTTCCTGGGCAATGCTGTTCATCACCGTCGATTGCTTCGCCGTAAGCTCGCCCGCCGAACATCCGATCGCACCCCCCAGGGTCAGCAGGAACATTAAATACCATCGAACCATGTCCCCCAACAGTGGACGCCCGCAGCGCCAAGCCAAGGACGAGGTGAACCAATCGAATCCGGGAGCCCCACCCGGGACGATCGCCCCCCGGTTACGATTACTGGCCCCGCCACCCCACCGCGTGCCATGCTGGGCCCGGTTCATGAGCAAACGCTTCTACCTGACGACGGCGATCGATTACACCAACGGCGCACCCCACTTGGGGCACGCCTACGAGAAGGTGATCGCCGATGTGATCGCCCGCGCCCAACGCAGTTTTGGGACAAACGTTTTTTTCCTGACCGGTCTGGACGAACACGGCACCAAGGTCCAACAGGCCGCGCAAACCGCCGGCAAATCCCCACAGGCGTTCTGCGACGAATTGGCGATCGAATGGCAAGCCTTTGCCCAAACGCTCGGCCTGAGCAACGACGATTTCGTCCGCACCACCCAACCCCGTCACCGCGAGGTCGTGCAGGCGATCCTCACGAAGCTGCATCAAGCCGGTGAAATCTATCAGGCCTCGTACGAAGGCTGGTACTCCGCCCGCCAGGAGACCTTTCTCACCGAGAAGGATCAGCTGCCCGATGGCTCCTGGGATCCCATCTACGGCGACGTGGTGAAATTGGTGGAGGAGAACTGGTACTTCCGGCTGGGCAAACATCAGGCGTGGTTGATCGACTTCCTCGAGACCCACCCCTCGTTTGTGCAACCGGACTACCGCCGCAATGAAGTCTTGGGGTTCCTGCGCAAGGAGCCGCTGGCGGATCTCTGCATCAGCCGGCCGGCGCACCGCCTGAACTGGGGCATTCCCCTGCCCTTCGCCCCGGAATGGGTCACCTACGTGTGGTTCGACGCCCTGGTGAACTACTACACCGTCCCGGCCAGCCTCGGCGACGCCACCGCCCTCGCCCCGCTCCAGGGATTTCTGGACCGCCCCACCACGGCGCTTTCCCTGTGGCCGGCCGACCTCCACGTCATCGGCAAGGACATCGTCAAGTTCCACGCCGTTTACTGGCCCATCATGCTGCGGGCCCTGGGCGCGCCGCTGCCGAAGCAACTTCTGGTGCACGGCTGGTGGCAAAAGGACGGCAGCAAGATCGCCAAATCCACGGGCAACATCGTCGATCCCGTCGCGGTGATCCGCGAATGGGGACTCGATGCCTTCCGCTATTACGTGGTGCGCGAACTCGCCATCGGCCCGGACGGCAATTGGACCGACGCCGGATTCATCGCCCGCTACAACGCGGAACTCGCGAACGGACTGGGCAACCTGCTGAATCGATCAGTCAGCATGCTCAATCGCTATCGCCAGGGTGTGGTGCCGGAGATCTCCCGCGAATTGGCCCCCGACGCCGAGACCGCGGTCCGCGCCGCGGAAGCGGCCCTGCGCACGAACCAACTCCAGGACGCGCTGCTGGCGATCTGGACGCTGGTGAACCGCGCGAACAAGTACGTGGAGGAGACCCGCCCCTTCGACCTGAACAAGGACCCCGCGCAAGCCGCCCGCCTCGACGCGGTGCTGTACAATCTGGTGGAGACCTGCCGCGTGCTGGGCGTGTTGCTTTGGCCCTTCATTCCGGGCACGGCGGAAAAGATCTATGCCCAGCTCAAAGTCTGCGGCGAAGTGGATCAGTGGGGTGCGACCGCCTGGGGCGGCCTCCTACCCGGCCACACGATTGGCTCGGCGGTTCCGCTCTTCCCGAAGAAGGAACCCGCCAAAGCGCCCTGAGCGGCCACGTCGCCGCCAGCAAAACCGGCGCATCGAACTCGCCCGCAGCGCTGCCAATCAGCGGATATTTGGGCAGGCGGTGTTCTGGGAACCCTGCTGAACTGAAGAAATGCTGGGGGGAAATAGCGGGCGAATTCCCCTGGGAAAAACATTGCCGTGGGCGGGTCGCCCCGTAGTTTCCCGCCCGGTTTTGGCCGATGGTGTAATGGTAACACAGGGGTCTTTGGAGCCCTTATTCATGGTTCGAATCCATGTCGGCCAGCCAACAAACCCCAGGAAAAACGACAATTTCCATTTCCTGACACAGTTTTGACACAGAATTCGGCATCGAATTCCCTCGAAATTGCCCCCGCCGAAATGAAATGGCCCTACAAGGTTCGGCATCGGAAGAACGGTCCCGTCCTCGCCAAAGTCTACCGCCCGGGAGAAGGCCGCCCCTCCTATCGGGTCGCCTGGAGGGCAGGTGGCAAACGGATGATGAAATCGTTTCCCAGCTTTGCCGGTCCGCTGGGCGCGCGGGTCTTCGCGGAGAACCTGGCCCGGGAAGCTGCTCACGGATCCCAGGTGGCCGCTCTCTCCGCGACGGAAGCGACCACAGCCCTCGCCATCCGGGATGCCTTGGATCACTTTCGTCGGGAAACCGGCCGCACGGTGTCTGCGGTGACCGCTGTGACCGAATACCTGGACGCCGCCCGCAAACTGGCCGGCCGGCCGCTGGCGGAAGCGGTCGCGGGCTATCTGGGAACGGTCGTCACCGTGCGGCTAGTGGATCTGGGAGTTGCCATCAACGAATTCCTGGCCAGCCAGAAGGCCAAGACCCAGGCCGCGGAGGGCAAACGCTCGCAGCTTTCCCCGGACTACGCCTACATGTGTGGGCACTTCCTCGGTAACTTCGCCAAAATGTTCCCCGGCCTCGCCCTGCGGGATTTGACGAAGGATCAACTGGACCTGTTCTTCGCAGCCAAGCGGCGAGCCGAACTTGCCCCGAAATCACGCAACCATTACCGAGCCAGCCTCAAGCAGTTTCTCAAATGGGCGGTCAAAAAGGATTACCTTCCCGCCAATCATCGTCTGCTCGAAGCCCCCAGCATGGAGCGCGAGACATTGACCGGCGGCGAGACCGGCTTCTACCGCCCTGAAGAGCTGCGCCAGTTGCTGGATGCCGCGGACGATGAACTTCGTCCCATCATCGCCTTGTGCGGGCTCGCTGGCCTCCGGGTGCAGGAAGCGCTGCGCCTCACGTGGACGGATGTCTTCCGGGTAGAAGACCACATCGAAATGCTGGCCAGCAAATCCAAGACGCGCAGCCGTCGCTTGGTTGACACGGTCCCCGCGCTGGCGGCCTGGCTGGCACCCCGCCGGCACCTCAAAGGCCCCCTATGGACCGCCAAGTCGACCCAGTACATCCACCGATTTACTGAGCTCCGGAAATCCCTGAAGATCCCCTCTCGCAAGAACGGCCTTCGACATGCCTTCTGCACGTACCATTTCGCCCTCCATGACAACGAGAACCTGACCGCCAAGCAGGCAGGCAACTCTCCGGCTATGATCCACCAGCACTACAAAGGTCTGGCTACGAAACGGGAGGCTCAGGCGTGGTTTGACGTCCGTCCGATCCGTGCGGAAAACGTCGTTGCCTTTCCGGCGTCATGAATCCACCCAAGATCCAATGGAGTCCCTGGCCCGAATCCACCGATGACCCGGTGCCGCCCCCGAGGACCTACAGCTACATTGGGGTTACCCAGCAAGGTGCCGGCATTTACGTTCGGAACGAGGCCGGAGAACGACGGATTCTTCGGCTTCTGTGGCCTTCGCAAATCACGCCCACTGTCGGGCTCAGCTACCTTCGGTCACCGTGGCCGGACAACTCGGCACCCAAAGCGATTCACCGGACCTTGCTGAAGGAACCCGAATGCATCGCGGCCGACAGCGATCCCGCCGACCACCTCTTCCCAATCCATTCGCCATGGGGACGACGCGGTCCGTTGATTTTGAAGCGGGACGCCAAATCCGACCAGCCAGAACTGGCCAAGCGACTCGCGGAGTACCAACAATCCTGTCGCAAGGAATACAAAGTCGCGGAAAGAAAGCTTCTCCGGCAATCGAGCAAACTTCCAAAAGCTCAACTCGCCCACCAAAAGCTCCAACTAACTGACAAGTTCACAACGATTTGCCCACATCGGAGTGTTTCGGGTCGAAGTGCCGCGGTATCGATTTTCGACGTCAACATCGGTGATGTTCAGCATGGGGCCTTGGGGATTTGGGATGGGTTACTTCGACAGCGATTCTCTGACACATTCGGCATCGACCGATCCCGGATGGAGGTTGACCAAGAGGAATTCCGCCACTGGCTTCTGGGCAAAGTCGCCCTCACTGAGGCTGAGGGAAACCTGGGCTCGCAGACGCTACCTCTGGACGTCTGGCAACCGGCTCGCAGCATTCTCTCCTACGCCGTCCGGTACGAAATCCAGTTCACCGACGGCAACCGTGCCTGGCTCGACCACGTTGAGGAAACCCAGCTTCAGAGTGGGCAAGAAGTGGCCGAGTTCGAACAATTGGACCAAGCGCTACGGCTGAGCCCGGAGGCTCCTTGGTACGCGAAAGGGTTCCGTGGAATCTTTGGCATCCACCAGCCGGGACTGGGATCGAAAACGTTGCCCCTGAGTAATGAGTTGCGCGCTTTGTGCATAATTCTCAATGAATCCGGCGGTCCTGTTTCGTTTTCGACAATCGAGCAGCAAATTGGGGACCGCATCCATTCTCTCGACAAAGAGGATGGTCAAGGGGTCATGGCATCGCCGCCGCACCGGCGGCGCGTTCGTGATCTGCTTGATACGAAGACGGGTAAGAGACTTCTCGAATCAGGCGTTCTGACCTTGACAACGATGGGCCGCGAAAAGTATCTGGAACTTCACGCGCCAAAGCAGGCGAAGTAATTCGGCGGTGTCCCCGCGCCTTTCCCGCGCCTTTCCCGCGCCTTTCCCGCGCCTTTCCGCTCCTGCGCCTACGGCGGTACGGTCTAGTTGCTGTTGCGTAATGCAACTACCAGCAATTGGGGCACAAAGCGCCCCACATACAGAGTCAGTCTTGACAAAAAGCCTGACGCATGAACCGCAACCCCTAGCGCCGGCCTTCCTCGATTTCCGGTGTCCCTTCGGCAAGCGTGCGGAGCTGCTTGAAAGCCCCGGGGCGAGGGCCTGAACGGGGCTTGTGGCCGCGAAATCAGCTAGGCGGCGAGGTTTGGGCGGCGGCGAGGGTCTCCTGGTAGTTCCAGGGCAGCCAACGGCCCGGGTCCGCTTTGACGGCGGGCTGATGCTTGACCACCGCGACGAGGTACTCGAAGGGATTGATCCGGTTGGCCACGCAGGTCTGGATGATACTCATGAAAGCATCCCCAACCTCCGCTCCGCGGGCGCTGCGATAGGACAGGCTGTTCTTCCGGTGTTGGATCGCGGTCTTTAACAGTCTTTCGGTGACGTTATTGTCAAGCGGAGCCCCGGCCACCACCAGAAAACGCGTCAGTGCCTCCCAGCGATCGAGCATATATTTGATGGCCTTACCCAGGCCTGAGTTGGGCTCGACTTTCTTCTTCTCCAACTGCGTGGTGAAGGACTTCTTGAGCCGCTCCATTGCCGGCCCGCTTTCGGCTTGGTGCAACTTCAGACGGGCTTCCGGATCGAGTCCCTGGTCCCGGCACCGCGCTTCCACCTGGTAGATCTCGGCGAAGCTCGCCAACACCGCCTGGCATTCCTCGGGAAAGGCGCCCGTGATATCGACAAAGTTACGTCGCGCGTGGATGTTGCATTTGCAGGGCTGGGTCGGGTGGCCCTTGGGTTCATTGCAGGGCAACCCATCGGACATGTGGAGCGGTGCCGCTAACCCCGCCTCGCGTTCGGCTAACACGCGGGCGAGGTTTTCCCCGGCATGTTTACGCCCGGTGAAGAAAAGTCGGATCGAATGCTCTCCGGCCTCACACACGATCCCGGTGGTGAAGATGCCGGTCCGCTCCGGATCCGTCTCGGCCTGGATCGCCCGTCGCAACGCCCCCACCCGCATGGTGGTGTCGTCGGTGTAGACCATGGCGGCCTGGGCCCCCAGGTAGATCAAGTGATCCACTACCGGACCCAACGCCTCGGCCGCCCGGTTCGCCTGCTCCCATTGAATCGACGACGGGAGGGGAACGCCCACGCTTTCCTGCAATCGTTCCAGACGGTAAAAGGGCATCCCACTGCCGTAGCGCAGGAGCCCCACCATGACGCCCACATTCACGTCGTACTTTTCCAACCCCACGCCGGCGGGCGTGGTTGCTGTGAACACGGTGCCACACCCATCACAGCGCAATCGTTCCATTTCATGGATCTCGGCGCCGACCGGTGGCTGAGCGCTGACCGTGACCGCGGTGGCGGGTTGCTTCTGACGCCGCAGTTTGCCTTTCCCACACCCCGGACAACCGTCGCCGTGCTGGTGGGTGGGGTGCGGCACCGGCACGCGCACCGCTCCGGTATAGGTGTGTTGTCCGCGGCGGCCATGGCCCCGGCGTTTAGCCTTCCGGGTTGGTTCCTTGGGTGGCCCTCCGCAGACGTTGCGGCTGCTTTCGGTGGTGGCGCCAAAGACGAGTTGGCGCAGGCGCCCGATCGACATGCTTTTCTGTTCCAACAAGAGCAGCAACTCCGGCAGTAACTCCGTCATGGCCTGGACCCGTTCATAGTGGGGTGGCGGCAGACAACCACGGAGTTCGTCCAGAAAGGCCTGACGTTGCGCCTCGGACAACACCAGGGAGCGGAGTTGCTGCAGATCCGTCATGGGGCCAGGAGCTTCTGGCGAAACCCTTTGCCCAGCGGATAGACCCAAAGTTCCTTGATGGAGGTTTGCGCTCCGGTCTTGGATTTGGTGCCCCGGCCCTCGGAACGGCCCAGGAGCTTCCAATTGGCGGCCCGGTAACACGTGCCCTTGAAACGTTCGGTGTCCACGAAGCTCTCCAATAGCTGAACCGGATGGTGGTAGAGTTCCTGCCAATCGGCACTGATCCGCCGGGCGATCCGGGCCAACAGGTGACTGGCCAGATGGGGCACCTGGACCCAGGGCAGGATGAGATACCGGCTGTTGTAGACGATGAGGTGCAGGTTATGGCGATAGGCGGCCATGGGCGCGCCGACGAGTTCATCCCGCAACTTCAATTTGAGCGGCGCCGAGCTCCAACCCAGACACGCCACCGGTCGCCCACCGGCGAGGACCAGATATTTAAGATGTTCCCCCACCGGTCGGCTGTAGCCGAGGTAGTGGTGTTGCTTGAGCAATTGGCCAAAGAGCGCCTCCCCTTCGGTCCGGCGGACCAACTGAATCTCCAGCGCTCCCAGTGCGGCCAGGGAGCTGGTGATCGGGGTCTGATCCACCGCCGGCACCTCCCGGACGCGGCGGTGGAGGATGGCGTTATTGGCCAGCTTCCGTTTGGGTTCGGGCAATTGGATATGTCCTGCCCGATGGAGCCGGAGCATGAGGCTGCGACAAACCATGTCGCGCGGATGGCCGTTGGGTTGAACCCAGTTCCAGGCGGCACAAACCCGGACCGAGAGCCGGTAGCGGCTCAGCCCGGGGTTTTCCGCAATCAAACGCCGCAGAAACTCCACCTCCGCGGCGCGAATCTCCCGACCTCGAAAACTGAGCAATACGTCCGACACGCCCCGCAGGATAACGGGGAAGGAATTGAACGCTAGGCTGGAGTTAAACTATTTTTACCGGGCTTATTTCGGCCCCGCGTTTACGGGTCGCCAGACCGGTGCCGTCTGGGTCTGGGTGGGATCTCCGTTCCACAGCAGGGTGTAGAGTTGATGCGTGGTCAGCGACTGCCGGGCCTCGGTGTCGGATCTGGGCCACGCCTTGAAGGATCCTTGCGAAAGTCGTTTTTGGCAGAGCCAAAAGCCCTGTGAATCATAGACGAGACACTTCACGGCGCGCCGGCTCCGGCCACAGAACACGAACAGCGTGCCATCGAGCGGGTCGGATTGGAGGCTTTGGCGACAGAGCGCCGCGAGGCCATCGATGCCCCGACGAAAATCGACCGGTTCCACCGCCAGTAAAATCCGCATCTGCGGAGTGATCTGAATCATTGCGCCGTCCTCCAGAAGGACCGGGCCAAAGCCACCCAGGCGGCCGGATCATGACCAGTGTGCAGACGCATCCGGCGATCCGGCCCATCGCTCAGCTCCACCCATCCGCTGGTGCCGGTTGTCTCGTTCCCGGGCTGCGGGGGAACATCCAGCTTTAGTTCCACGAAGCGCTCCGACGCCGGCCTCGCCTCGGCCGACCCGGATAACTCCCGGGTGCAACGCTGCAACCGATAGAAATCGAGGCGCAAGCTGCGGGCCACTGCGCTCACTCCCAGAGTCCGGGCGAGCTCGGCGGCACCCTCCCAGAGTTCCTGTGGAAGACGGCCCCGACCGGTCTGCCGTCGTCGCCACGAATCCAGCTGGCGCTGCAGAACGCGGAGATCCGTCGAAGAAAATGTGAGTGGCTTCATTCCCGCCGCTCACCCTGCCAGCCACGCCCCTCTCACGTCCCGCATGCTTGCCGAAGGGACAC
>CANIZL010000067.1 GCA_947471985.1 Verrucomicrobiota bacterium
ACCAGACTCCCAAAGCGGCCCTGCCGGTTCTCAGCGGATGAAAATCCGGCGACGGGAGCGCTTGATCTGAAAAAACGGAGCCGGAGGTGGTCGGAAATCGCCCGCCACGGACTCGCCGTAGCTATTTGAACTCACGTTTTTAGGTTCAAATGTCCACCTCGGAGACCTTGGATAACTGTTTCCCCGGCGGTGAGGGGGGGTGGCGTTTGAATGATCAGATTGATGTAGGCCAACTTTGCAGCCTTTCGCTGCGTTGATAGCCGAGAAGCTGCCTCAGTGACCCATCTTTGGCAGCTCGGATGCAATGGAGGGCCCGTGAGGTTCCATCTTTGTACTGACTCAATCCGAGAAATCCTTGGCTCGATGAAACAGCACTACATCATCTTGGCATATTAATAGAATACGACGAGCGGAATGGCTTGGATTTTTCGGGGACGAATAATATAAAAGCACTTTAACTCCGTTGGTTCGCAAACATTCTTGTACAGATTCCAACGGCGGATGGTACACCCTGTTCAACGAAATACTCATGCCATTAATGTTTTGATTTGCATCCATGTAAACTGGTTCGCCGTAATCGGAAAATATTGAGCTGAGACTCCGGCCTTGGACAGAAGTACCCCAAAGTCGGTGAGCTCGCTCGTTGGCGTACTCGGTGTTAAACACCGGGCATAATGCAAGCATTTTGTTGATAATTAAAGCGCATGCAAATAGCATTCCAATGAACAGCCAGAACTGCTTGGGATTCTTCATAAATCAATAGCCCGTACGAGCCAGCGAAGGGCACGATGCGCAAAGCGCGATTGCTGGAATCACAATAATTAGTTGTAGCGATAATTTCATGCGTGTTACATCACGACCGAACGGAAGGCGCCCCCCCCGGCTGTTGGATGGAGCGACAAGTTGGGCTGCGTGTTCATCTGTTTGTAAATGCAACTTGATTTGTGGAGACTACTCCGTCCAAGGAGAAGGTAAGCGATTTCATGCCCGCTCGTTTCATCGCCATCGCCGTTGAGCCGAGGGTTTTCGGAGTGGCGGACGCCTCGACTGAAATCCAGTTGGTACCGTTCACTCGGCCCACGGTGCCAAATACTGCGTCCCGGAGATGCTTCTTTCGCAGACGGACCGCGCCGAGTTGAGCCGTGCCATTAGAATCAATATTTATCCGGACGGAAGAAATCGGGTTTGGCGGCTCCCGGGTAGCTATCTGAGGGGCGGTTTTCCGTTGTCCGCGTGGTACCAAAGTCGAGGTAAACAGGCCGGTGACCCGCCAGGACTTGCCGACTAAAAGGTCAGCTTTACAAGACGGCCCGACAGGATTCGCCGACTGAGGCGTCAGTCGGACCACCGCCGGGCCCGTGCATGAAACAGTCGGGTTTGGGGTGCGGGGGTTTCCAGTGGCGCGTTCTTCTTCGGGGCGCGGGATACAAAATGGCGGGCGGACGCGACTTGCCGACTGAGACGGCAGCGGTCGGTGGGGGCTGCTGCGGGTCGCAGGCCCGCGTTCCGTACCGCTGACTTTTCTGTCGGCGTGTTCCTTCTTTCTTGGGAGAGGGGACGGAGGCCTGCCATGACTTGCCGACTAGAAAGTCAGCGGTACATGGCAGGCCGGCAGGACTGGCCGGCTGAGGCGTCAGCGGTTCATCGGAGCAGCGGCGGGTCGCAGACCCGCGTTCCGTACCGCTGACTTTCCAGTCGGCGTGCTTCTTCTGTTTTGGGAGAGGGGACGGAAGACTGCCATGACTTGCCGACTAGAAAGTCAGCGGTACATGGCAGACTGACAGGACACACCGACTGACGCGTCAGTCGTATCTCCGCCGGGCCCGGGCACGAAAAAATCGGACGTGGGGTGGCGGTTTTTCCGGTGCGCGGGATCCAAAACGACGGGCGGCCTTGCGGTTCGCCCGGCTTCGACACGGGTGCGCGATGGATCGGTAGCAAGCAGCGCCGCAGCGTCGCCGTTCCCACCGCTGTTGTCGGAGTCTACCGACGAACAGCTCGGTTCGCATTTAGTTTGGGCTGACATTTGAGCCGTCCGGTTTCGCGGGTTCATTAAAGAGCCGCGCTCGATACTTGAATAGCCCGAAACCTTATTCAAGTTTGGTTCATGAATCGCCCCAATCCGGGGGACTCACCTGGAACATTGCCCTGCCGGCGGCACTGACAGAACGTCCTCGGCTGTCCCAGGAATCCATGAAGAAACATCCGACCCCAAAAGTGCCCGGCAAACCGAAGGCCAGGGCCGCCTCGCGGCCAGCCAAGTTATCCCCCAAGAAAGTCGCACCGGTGGCACGACTACTGCCGGTGCGGGGCAAGACCGGCAGGTTCGATGAGGTTCTGTTGCTCATCGCGGCAGCCAGGCAACGCGCTTATCAGGCGGTCAATACGGAGTTGGTCGGCCTCTATTGGGAACTCGGCGGCTACATCAGCCGGAAGATTGCCAGCGCCGAGTGGGGCGATGGCGTGGTCGACGAGTTGGCGGCGACGATTGCCCGGGAGTATCCGGGGCAGCGTGGATTCACCCGCCCCAACCTTTTCCGGATGCGGCGGTTCTTCGAGGCCTACCAGAGCGACGCAAAAGTCTCGGCACTGCTGAGACAATTGCCGTGGACCCATCACCTGCTGATCCTCGGTCAAGCCAAGCTGCCGGAGGAGCGCAAGTACTACATGCTCGCGGCCATCAAGCATGGCTGGAGTTCTCGGGAGCTGGAACGTCAGATCCGAGCCGGTGCCGCACTCCGTAGCGTACCGACCACGAAGAAAGTGTCGGCGCTGGTGGCTCAAATCCATCCGACGGCAGTGGACGAGTTCAAGAGCGCCTACAGCTTGGAGTTCCTCGGACTCGGGCAAGACCACTCCGAATCGGATCTCCACGGCGCCCTGCTGGGGAATCTGGGCCGGTTCATTAGCGAGCTGGGGCGGGACTTCTGCTTCGTCGCTTCGGAATACCCGGTTCAGGTGGGCAACCAGGACTTTGCCATCGACCTGGTGTTTTTCCATCGCGGTCTGACCTGCCTGGTGGCCTTCGAGTTGAAGGTTCGCGAGTTCCGTCCCGAAGATCTGGGCAAGCTGAATTTCTACCTCGAAGCCCTCGACCGCGACGTGAAGAAGGCGCACGAGCGCCCATCCATCGGTGTGTTGCTCTGCGCCAGCAAAGACAACGAGGTTGTGGAATATGCCCTGAGCCGAAGCCTCTCGCCCACCTTGGTCGCGGAATACCGGACGGCCCTGCCATCCAAAGCACTGCTACGGCGGAAACTCCACGAACTCTACGCCCTCCTGGCCCCCGACACTGCCGATTCGCCGAACCCGTGATCCTTCGAATCCTCAGCCCCCGAGACATACGACTGAAGCCCTGCCGCCGTCTCAACGTGCCTATCCCCTTCGTCTTGCCGGCGACAACATGGGATGCCGCGATGGCCTTTGGCGGAAATTTTGGCAACCAATGGCACGCTTGGTAAGCGGAGTTGTTATGAACGTTATTGACGCTCGCGGTGATGGTTCGGTTGGTTTTTACCGGCCGGGTCTTGTCTTCATGCACCACGGACCGTTTTCGATACAGAAGTACTGCGGCGCTGCGAAATGAAAGTCCCTCGAATTCAGGAGCGACCCAATACGTTTTGTGCTCTATATGTGCTCGGCGTTGTTGGGTATTTTTGCGCATCCGCTGGTTGTTTGGCTGCAATGGTATATTTTAAATCTGTATTTGCAGTAGTATTTGCGGCTAATTTTTACTTTATTAGCAGTTTGGCCATGTGGTCCATTCCATTTTTGTCTGCTTATTGCGGTTCCGTTAGCTTTCGTGAGCACGGTTCCAAGTCCAGCGGCAGTAAGTTTGCCACCGTTGTACTGTCGGTTTTGGTGCCAGCCTTCTACTTTGTAGGCGGTGTTGCAATTACTTATGGGGTATGGCGGTTTGTATACTCAAGATAGTGGCCACGGGCAACTGCAGGGCTTTGCGACACACCCTTTCGTAAACGTGGCCGACATCCGCTTCATCGTATCCGTCTGGGCAGTTTTGTCTGCCGCCGGTGTCAGGCGGCAATCACCTGCCCGGGTGTCAGCGGCTGTTCGCTGCTTCCCGAGTCGTTGGTTTTCCACAATGGAGAGGACAGCAGCCATCTCATCAGGTTTGCTTCCCCCTCCCGCGCCTCGACTGCCTCACTAGGTTTGGTTGAGGGGGGGAGATGGTCCGCTGGGCATCCGCCAGGATCCGGCGACTGAGGCGTCAGTGGTACATGGAATCGGCAGCGGGTCACATACCCGCGCCCGTCTAGCTGACGTTCGAGTCGTCGTCGCAGTGCCTCGCAGTCGGTGGCCGGAGGATCAACGAACTCGAGAACCAGCGCGGGTTGTTGAAAGCGGCGGTGAGCCTGGAGCGATTAGCGACGGCCGGTGTCCTCGCTTGCCAATCCCATTTGTCATCGATACGGTCGGTCGAAGTCAATCCATGAAGCCTTTTATGATCTCACAGTACCAATTCGACAACCCTGGATGCGTCGGTATTCGTGATCGTTGGAGCTTTGATGGAGATCGTGGTTTAAGTCATTCCCAGAGCGTCCTCACTTTGTCATTTTGAATCCGATCCGAAGCAAACGTCCGAAACGTATGAATGCTGTTCGAGTTTTGGCTTTGGTTTCGCTGCTTTGCTTCGAGCTGCGCATCGCCACCTCCGCCGAGTTTGTGAATCTGGGTTTTGATCAGGCGAATACGGATAATCCACAGCCGGATAGATCGGATCCGCATGGTGAGTTGCTTCAGGGTACAATGGAAGACCTATTACCTGGGTGGACGGCATTCTATGACCAGCAGATTTATCGCGGAATAGTGTATTATCCATATCAGATTGTAAATTCACCGAATTTAGGTAAGTTCGGCCCTAATGTGCCGTATGCTCATGAAGGTTATTTCAGCTTTGTGCCTGATATTATTAAAAATAGCACGCATAAATTTAGCCTGCAGCAGACGGGTGTCGTACCTTTGGATGCATGGTACCTGCGCACATATGGTGGTGGTGGAATTTATTTAAATGGCGTTAAACTTTCCTTCGAATTGGTTCCAGGATTTAACCAGGCGCAATTTGATGTTCACAACTTTGCCGGGCAGGAGGTGTTGCTGGAGATTCGTAATTACGACAAAGCGGGGCGGGCTGGTGGAGTTGAAATTGATATTTTAGGATTTGCCACACCGGAACCATCTGTCTCGATGTTGTTAATGTTTGGAGGCGGGAGTTTGCTGCTGCTGGCTTTGCGTCGAAGGAGTAGCAGACGTGTAACAAAGCTGAATTGCAAAGGCGAAGTTTGAAGAGGGAGATGAAAGAAAAAGTGCTTCCCGTTGTTTGCGCCGTTGTTTGTCTGTATGTCGTTGGTTATTGTTTAGTCATGGTGCGGAACTGTTCGGCGGTACGAGATGGCGTCGTAGTGTTTCAGTCTTGTTATATATTCTCGCCCAACGAAGATTTGAGGAATATCGAGCCTTCACCCATCTATATAACCGTTGGTAAGGTGTCGATTTTCAATTATGTATTCTATCCGGCGGACGTGGTGTATTACGGAATCAAAAGCTGGATGGAATCCGGGCGTTGAGGCAGTGTTGCTTCGTGGTGAAAATGGGATTTGATTAAGGAATGGATAGCTGTTTGGGTGTTCATCGATAGGTAGGTGAGGGTAATGCTAAATGAAGCTGAAACGATTTCTGCTCGTGGGAGTGGTACTGTTTGGTCTTGGTGGCTGTCACAGGCACCCAACGGACGCGGCTCTTCAAACTGCCTTCCGAAGCAACTACCCCGCCTTTTCCAACATCGTGGCGGACCTGAGACTTGCGCCTGATCGCACCCAAATCGAGTGGAATGGTTCTGCATGTGTCTTCGGTGACACTCTGACGAATCAGGCCGTGGTGACGACGAGACTTCTTTCCCACTTCAAGACAATCGGACAACCCCTGTTTGTAGTTGCCACCCAAACACGTGCGGGGCCACAGGTCATCTTCTATTTCTCGCGAAGAGGTATCTCGGTAAGTGGAAGCGCAAAGGGTATTATTTACATGGAGACTGAACCTATGCGTATCGTGCCGGACACGGACGCATCGTCGCAGACCAACGCCCCATTTACAGTGGTTCGACCCCTGGATAAAAACTGGTTCATTTTTTACAGTAGGTGATTGGGTCTGCGGCGTGACTGATGTTATGCGGCAGAGCGCTGGTTGGTTGGGGCTTGTGAATGGATGAATGGTGCTCCCGCTGAGTTTGTGGCGGTGGGCGGGCCTGGTTGCACACCCGCGTTCCGTACCGCTGACTTTCGAGTCGGCGTGTTTCGTCTGTTTCGGGAGAGGGGACGGAAGACTGCCATGACTTGCCGACTAGAAAGTCAGCGGTACATGGCAGGCCGGCAGGACTGGCCGATTGAGGCGGTAGTCGGGCCTCGGCCGGGCCGGTGCACGAAACCGTCGGGATTGGGGTGCGGGGGCCTTCCGGTGGCGCGTTTTTCTTCGGGGCGCGGGATACAAAATAGGATACAAAATGGCGGGAGGGCGCGACTCGCCGACGGAGACGTCAGCGGTGCGCGGAGGCTGCAGCGGGTCGCAGACCCGCGTTCCGTACCGCTGACTTTCCAGTCGGCGTATGCCTTCTGTTTTGGAAGTTAGGACAGAGGCCCGCCATGACTTGCCGACTAGAAAGTCAGCGGTACCTGGCAGTCCGACGTGAATCGCCTTGCGAGACGTCAGCGGTGCATGGGGGGGCAGGGGCCTGGAAATCTGCGGGGGGACTTGAGCGAAACTTGCGGGGGTGGGGTCCAGTTGGCTTATTCGGCCTTCGAGTCGCGGAAGGGTGGCTGAGTGGTTGAAGGCACCTGACTCGAAATCAGGCGTACTCGCAAGGGTACCGGGGGTTCAAATCCCTCCCCTTCCGCCATCTCTTTTCTCAAAATTTCCCAATCCCCGCAGTGGCCGTTTTGCAAAAACGGCGAGCGTTCCGGGCAGGGCAATCCCGGTCAATGGGCCCAAGTCACTCGCAGGTTTTCCAGAGCGCGTGTTCCGGGGCGGCTTCGCTTTGGCCAGCGGGCGCGAGCGGCCAGGGGAGCAGGGAGTACATTCGGCGGGCTTCCGTGGCGGCGAAGAGTTCATCGCAGAGGGCCTCGGTAACGTCGACGGGGAGATCGCCGCAGCGGAAGATCCATTCGCCCTGACGTCGCAGTGCTCCCAACAGCCATTCGGGCCGCGCCAGCCAGCCGCCAATAGTTTCCCGGTTGTAGAGCCAGATGCCGAGGCAGCAGATCGCGCTGTGCAGTGAACAGAATCGTTCCGCCAGCGCGAAGCGGGGGGCGGTGTTGGGTTGGCCGGGAAGTCGCGGTGTGCGCGCCACGGTGTCCCGCAGTGTTCCTACCGCCCGTTCCAATTGATCGGCGGCGTCCTGGAGCCGGGGCCAGAGTGTTGCTGCGGCGTGCGCAGGGGCGGGGAGGGCGGCGAGTTGGCGGCGGAGTTCGGGCAGGCTTTGGAAGATCACATCCGGGGCGCGACCCCATACGGTGAAGGCGCGGAAATCCACGGGGGGCAAAGGCTGATGCAGATCGAACAGCGCGGCGAGGCGGTCCGGATCCGGTGGGTCATTGCGTCGGCGGCAGAGGGCGGGGAGCAGGGCGGCCAGGCGATCGAGGCAGACAATGTTATTGCCGTCGAAGACCGAGACGATGGCGCCGTCGCGCAGAAATTTTTGGAAGAGGCCCACGCCGGGTTGTTCCCGCAGGTAGGAACGGGCACCGAGGATTCCGGCGAGCTGCTGGAGGGAGTAGTCCGTCAATCGGGTGGCCTGGACCTTGGCGATCGAGGACCAGGCGGAGAATTGCGCGGGGAAAAGCTGCAGCGCCCGGGCGGAAACCAGACTCACGCATTCGCTGATGAGCAGGGAAAGAAAGGCGTCGGCGAGCGTCGCTCGGCAGTGGGGGAGGGCGGCGATGGGTTGGCCGTAGAGTTGGCGGGTGCGGGCGAATTCGGCGGTCAGGCGCAGGCCGCTGTCCGCGACTCCCAGGGACAAGCCGGTGCAAAAGGTGCGGGTGATCTGAAAACCCTTCTGCGCGAGTTCCACGCCGGCGCCGTCGGCGCCAATTTGGGACTCCGGCGGTAGCGGGCAGTCCTCGAAACGCAGACCGCTGATATCGCACCCGCGCAGGCCGTGGGTTTTCACGGCGGGTAGGTGGGCGAATCGGCCCGGGTCGAGGGCGGCCTTTTCGATCAGGAACAGTGATTGATTACGGAGATGGTTTTCCTTCTGGTGCCGGGCCAATAGCACGATCCACTCCGAGCGGGTGGCCCGGTTGATCGGCCATTTCGTGCCGTCGAGGCGGAGTGCGCCGGATGCGTCGCGGCGGACCCGGGTTTCATTGGCGATCAGGTCCGCGCCGTGGGCTTCCTCCGAGTAGGCGAGACAGGGGAATTGGCCGTCCTCCAAAACCGCGCGGGCGATCCGGCGTTGTTGGGCGGGAGATCCACCCAGCCACGCGAGCACCGTCCAGAGGAGCGTGCTGTAGCTGACGGCGACGGTCAGATCGCGGCGCGCCACGACCCGGGCGAGGGCGACGAGCGTCTCGCAGTCGGCAAACTCCCCGCCCCATTGCGCTGGGACAAAGGCGCGGTGCACGCCGAGGTGCTGGAGTCGCGCCAGGGCGGCGGCGGGGAAGGTTTCGGCTTCGTCGTGGGCGAGGGCGCGAGGAAAGGAAACCACGTTCGCCGCGTTCCCGGGATCGCCGAGCAACGACTCAAGGCGAAGGGCCGCCTGATACTGGGAAGGAATCGACTTCATCGCATCCGGCTTTCGTGGCCGCGGGGGGAGAGTTGAGCACCGATGGGCTGTCGCGGCATCCCGGTCGGCGAAGTGCTGCTGCAAGGACCTTCCGGCAGCGCTGCGGTCGGTGCAAGCGTGTCTGACGCTCCGTCAGAAGACCTGAGTTGGTGTTACCTCAGGACGCCAAGGAAACGAAGAATCCGTGAGTTGGCCGCGACTGTCCGGGGTCGGTGCTTCGCCCGCGCGATGATCCTTTTCGTGGCGAAACGCCGTTCGGCCGGTGGTGGGTCTTGGTTTCCTTCCCTTCCTTCAGTGAAAGGAAACTCGCCGCCTTCCGGCTTTCGGCGCTTCTTTTGTTTGGTGGACCGGCAATCGGATCCAAGGTCGGGACGTCACTTCCGGCAGGCTGGCCCGTCGTTCCGTCAAAATCCGGTGCATCAATGGCAAGGATGGAGGACAGGCGGCGTTGGCTGTGGGAAGGGGGTCACATAACGTGCCGGTGCTGAAAGCTACTATGAAGAAAACCAAGTCCGAGCCGAAAGCCGTCGGGTCTGCCGTAGCCGCCGGGTCGACGGCGGGTGGGCCTGTTCGGACCGAGGATTCCCGCGCTTCCGAGCTGCATCGGGTCCATTTCGAGTACTTCAATCCGACGGCCCGGGATGTCCGTGTGGCGGGGTCCTTCAATGACTGGAACGTTCGTTCCATGCCGATGAAGGCCCATGAGGGCGGACGATGGTCGATCGAATTTCAGCTGAAGCCGGGTCACTATGAGTACCGGTTTGTGGTGGATGACCATTGGATCAACGATCCGACGGCGGAGACGTTTGTGACCAATCCTTACAACGGATTGAACTGTGTGGTGGAGGTGATTGCCAGTACGCCGCACGCGCCAGTGGCTGGGGCCAGCTGAAGGGGGAGCGTGAGCGGAGGAGGGGGCGTGGCTGCGGAGTGAACCCGCGGAAGGAAGAAGCGGCGGGACGCCGCTGCCACCTTGGTGCGGCGGGCACGTTGCGGCCGCTGGGAAAAAGCGGATGCCGAGCGGCGGGAATATTGCTAAGCTGGGCGCAGTGATCCATCCGGCTTTCTTTCTGCGGCGCACGCTTGGCGCCCTTGGTCTCGGTTTTCTGGCCCTTGCTGCGAGCCTGCTGTGGGGGCAGGACATTCAGATTCCGATCGATCCGCCGATCATTTTCCCGCCGCAGCTGTCCGAATTTCCGGTGCAGTTCGGCGAGAGCTGGCGGCTATGGAAGGGTTTGGCGGAGCCCAGCACCAATCCGCCGGCCTGGTACGCGCGGGAGTTCACGGAGACGGACTGGTCGGGCACGCGATTGCCGCTGGCGTCCGGGGTTACCGGTCTGGGCGGCACCGTGCTGCGGGACATGCGCGGGGCCTACACGACTGCATACCTCCGGAAATCCTTTCAACTGGACGACCCGGGAAGCATCAATCAGCTGATCGTCCATGTGCGGGCCAGCGATGGCTTCGTGGTGTGGCTGAACGGGGTGGAGGTCGCCCGCAACAATGTTCGGTTGGGGGCTTTGAGCCGCACCAATACGGCGACCGTCAATGGATCGTCGGTGTTCAACTACTTCGACTTTCCGGTGGCGGATATCGATGCCGCGTTGCGCTCCGGCACGAATCAACTGGCGGTGTTGGGGCTGAGTGGATCGCTGAACGACACCGCGTGGGTCATCGATGCGAGTCTGGAATTGGAGCGGGATCTGACCAGCCCGGTGGTGGATCGGACAGTTCCCGAAGGCGGCGCGCTGGTGCGGCAGCTCACCACCTTTGAGGTGCTCTTGAGTGAGGCGGTTCAGGGGGTGGATGCCGCGGACCTGCGGATCAATGGGTTGGCGGCGACCAACGTGCTGGTGGTGGCGCCCGATGATTATGTCTTCGAGTTCGCGCCGCTTCCTGATGGACCGGCCGAAGTGACCTTTCGCCCGGACCACGGAATCACCGATCTATCACGGCGGAAGAATCCGCTGACGCTGGCGACCTGGACCGTTCAGGTGGATTCCCACGCGCCGCCGGACGGCTTGCAGATCAGTGAGTTCATGGCGGATAACTCCCATACGCTGCGGGATGAGGATGGGGACCGGCCGGATTGGATTGAGATCCGCAATACGGGCAGCACCCCGGCCTCGTTGGATCAGTGGGGGCTGAGTGTGGATCCCACCCAGCCGTTGGCGTGGCGCTTTCCGGCGGTGGTGGTGCCCAAGGGGGGATTTCTGGTGGTTTTCGCCTCCGGCAAGAATCGACGCCAGGTGAATCAGCCGTTGCACACGAATTTCAAACTGCCCAAGGCCGGCGGTTACCTCGCGCTGGCGTCACCGTCGGGGGAGCCAGTCTCAGTGTTTGCCGCGTATCCGGCCCAGACCGCGGATGTTTCTTACGGGCGGGTTTCCGGCAATGTCCGGGTGGTGGGATTCTTTCCGCAGCCGACCCCCGGGGCCCGCAATTCCGAATCCGGTCCCGGTTTTGCGCCGGCGGTGGAGTTCAGCGATGCGAGTCAGACGTTTCGCGGAACGTTGACGCTGAGTCTGGCGACGCCGGATCCGAATGCGGTCATTCGTTACACCACGAATCATCTGGAACCCGACGCGTTGTCTTCGCTGTACACGGGACCGCTGGCGCTGACGAGTTCGGTGGAGATCCGGGCGCGGGCCTTTTTGCCGGATCTGCTGCCGGGGCCGGTTCAGAGCGAGACCTATATGCCGCTGGCAGACGACGTGGTGGCCTTTTCCTCCGATCTGCCAGTGCTGCTGCTCAATGATTTCAATGCCGGCCGGCCGGGACTCGGGGTGGCGACGCCGGCGCATCTCCAGGTGTTTGCGGCGGGATCCAATTTGTTCGGCAATCTGCCGCTGCTGGCCAAGCGGGCGACGATCGCCGCCCGCGGCTCCAGCACGGCGGGGGAGTCGAAGGTCAGTATGAAGCTCGAGCTGCAGGATGAATTTGGCAACGATTCGGGCGAATCCCTGCTGGGATTGCCGAAGGATTCCGATTGGATCCTCTATGCCCCGAATTTGTTTGAGCCGATCCTGATTCACAACCCCTTCGCCCATCAGCTCAGCCGGGACATCGGTCGCTATTCGCCGCGGACGCGTTTCGTGGTGGTTTATCTGGTCACCAAGGGCAGTGGTCCGGTGCAGGCGTTGCACTATAGCGGCATCTATGTGTTGGAGGAACAGATCAAGCCGGGTCCGCACCGGGTGGATGTGGACAAACTTTCGCCGGAAGTCACGAGCCCGAATCTGATCACGGGCGGCTACATGTTCAAGATCGACCGCGGTGGACCGAGCGATGGCTATATCGGGACGACGCATCAGACGGTGCTGGTGACCGATCCCAAGGGATACGAATTAAATACGGAACAGTACCAGTATTTGAACACGTATTTTCAGAACTTCGATCAGGCGCTTTATGCGACGAATTTCCGGGATCCGGTGAAGGGCTATGCCCCGTACGTGGATGTGCCGTCGTGGATTGATCACCATTTGTTGAACGTGCTGACATTCAACGTGGATGCCCTGCGGCTGAGCGCCTATTTCTACAAACCGCGCGACGGCAAGCTGCATTTCGGACCGCTGTGGGACTTCGATCGCGCGTTGCGTTCGACCGACGGCCGGGACTTCAGTCCGCGGACCTGGCAGAGCACCTCGGGTGATCTGGGGACGGATTTCTTCAATTATACCTGGTGGGATCGGCTCTTTCGGGATCCGGATTTCTTCCAACGTTATATTGATCGCTATGATGAACTGCGGACGAATCAATTCAGCCTGCCGCATCTGTTTGACCTGGTGGACACGCTGACGACGGAGGTTCGGAGCGAACAGCCGCGGGAACTGAAGAAGTGGCGCATTGCGCCGCGGGGTGGCTTCAACGGGGAAATTCGGGATCTCAAACTTTGGCTGTCGAACCGACTGGATTTCATCGACACGCAGTTCGTGCGACCGCCGGCGTGGGGCGGACCGGGCGGGTTGGCGGATCTGGATTTTGCGGCCCGGACCAACGCGACGATTTATTTTACGACGGACGGAACGGATCCGCGGCTGCCGGGCGGCGGCGTGAATTCGAACGCCCTGATTTTTGGCGGACCGCTGACCTTTAACACCAACACGTTGATCCGCGCGCGGGCCTACAATCCGGATCACAAATCGAAGACGGGCTCGCACAATCCGCCGTTGAGGAGTCTCTGGTCGGCGCCCATACAGCGGGCGCTGGTGGTTCGGCCGCTGCCGTTGGTGATTTCTGAAATCATGTTTCATCCGGCGGATCCCGGGCCGGGCGTGGATCCGCAGGATTTGGAGTTTGTCGAGTTGCTGAACCGGGGCAGCGAGCCGCTGGATCTGCGCGGGGTGGTGCTGGAGGGCGGGATTCAGTATGCCTTCGCTGCCGTGAAGTCCCGGATGCTGGCGCCGCGGGAACGGGTGGTGCTGGTGCACAACCTCGCCGTGTTTGCGCAGTTTTATCCGGGAGTCACCAACGTGGCGGGCGTCTTCACGAATTCCCTCGGCAATGGGGGGGATCGCCTGTGGGTGACGGGGCCGCTCGGGGAAACCGTGATGGATTTCCGGTATGAAGGCAGTTGGGAATCCGCGGCGGATGGCGCGGGGAAGAGCCTGGTCCTGGAGTATGAAGGGACGCCGACGGAGGCGCTGGGTGGGGCCCCGAAGTGGCGAGCGAGTGCCTTCCGTGGAGGGTCCCCGGGCGCGGCAGATGCGGCCTCGGTGCCCGACATGGCGGTGAAGATGACGCGGGATCGCACGGGGATGACGCTGCGTTTCCAGGCCGCACGGGCCCGTTCCTACCGGCTTTGGACGCGCACTGAATTGGGCGAGGATCCGTGGCGGTTGGAGCAGATCCTGTCGGCGTCGAATCAGGATGGGGAGCGGGTGATCAGTCTCACGCCGGGAGAACAACCTCAGAACTACCGGGTGACGTCGCCGTAACGCCGGCTGCGGCAGGCGGGTCGAGACACCCTCGGCCCGCCCAAAACGCCTCAATGCGAGGCGACTGTCGGGAGTGACCGGCCGGGGTGGCGTGCGGTGAAGTTGGGCTGTCGTCGGGGGCGACTCCGATCGCGGTTAAGTTTTTTGCGAGAGTTTGTAATCGGGAGGGAAATTCTCCTGAGAAGGGGGGGAAGACATGAAAACTTCCTCCACGCACTCGCCATTGCGCCGGGCCGTTTGGCTGGCCTTGGGAATCGGATCACTGACCCGGGTTTGGGGCGGCCAGCTGATCTTCAACACGGACACCGGCCTGGTGACGCTGGACGACGTGCCCGTGAGCAGCGTTCGGGGCTACGCGGTCACCTATGCCGAGACGACGGGTGGCGTGGCGCGTTTCAAGGTGGCGGGCGATCTCGCCCTGCGGGTCGGCGCGGCCGGACTCAATGGCACCAAGGATTCCCTCACCGCGCGCGGCGCCCAGGCGCTGCATCTGCTGGTGGCGAATGATTTCATTCAGGAGCCCGGCACCTGGGTGGATGTGTCGCCGCAATTCCTGGCAGGAGTATTTGTGCCGGTGGCCGGGGGTGGTTGGGGCGGCGAAGTGACCACCGCGCGGGGGACCGGCGGTCAGGGCGGGGCGGGCGGGGGCAACGGCAAGCCCGGCGGATCGGTTCCGGGCAGCGGCCAGGTTGCTGGGGCGACGACTTTGCCGCAAGGGGGTGATGGCGGCCATCCGGCCAGTCCCAATAACGGTTTCAACGCGGGCAGCGGGACGCCCGGGGAGGATCGAATCGGCTCCGCGCCGGGTGGCAGCGGGATATTCGGCTTCACGGGCACGGGCGGGCTCGCGGGGGTTAACAATGTCGGAGTCTTGAGCGGTTTGGGCGGACTGGCCGGCGTGAGTGTCGGGAGCCCCGGGGCGGCGGCGTCGCCGGGCGGTGGGGGTGGGGCGGGCGGCGCTGCTGGGCATTCGATCATCAATGCCGATTCGGGCGAGCCCGGAGGCAATGGTTTGAACGGCCTGGGCGGAGGCAATGGAACGGACGGCGGTCCCGGCGCGAGTGGCGAGGGTGGGAAGCAAAGCTTCGTTGGCCCAGCGGAACTGTTGCTCACGGGCGGCGGCGGCGGCGGAGCCGGTGGATCGGGTGCCGGCGGGGGCGGCGGCGCGGGTGGCTCCAGTGGGGGTGGCGGCGGCGGGGGCGGCGGGGCGGGCATGGACACCGGAGCGTCCTTTTCGGGTGCGGGCGGTGGGGGCGGCGGAGCGGGGGGCACGGGTGGGCATGGCGCGTATGGTGGCGAGGGCGGCGCCGGGGGCAGCGGCGGCGGCGCGATCCAGATCACGGCCCTCGGACGACTTGACTTGCAGGGCGGGCTTTCGGCGGCGGGCGGACCGGGCCTGAGCGGGTACAACGGCGGCGCGGGCGAACCCGGGTTGCTGGGATACTCCGGAGGCAAGGGCGGTCAGCAGAACGTGGTGTTTCCCAACTCGCGCAACGGGAGTATCGGCGGCGACGGTGGGGTCGGGGGCGTTGGCGGAAGCGGTGGCGGCGGCGGTCGGGGTGGCGATGGCAGTGGTGGTGCCGGCGGCACCATCAAGTTGATCGGAACCTATATTGACGCCGGCCAAGGCCAATTGAGCACGCGTCGGGGACCGGGCGGACCCTTGGGCAACGGAGGAGTCGATGGGCGATTGGTCCTGGGCCACGCGGCCGTGGATTCGATCGATTTCGCGGTGACGACCGGGGTCAGCCTCGTGAGCCAAGTGGGGCTCCGCGCGCCCTATGATCAGGTGCCGCGGATGGACAATCCTTATGTCCAAGGAGCCACGCCTCGGATCGCCCCAAGGGTAGCGGGCGTGAGCGGACTCCTCGGGGGTGCCTCCGCGTATGGGCTCCTGCCCGCCAGTGTTTATAGCGATCCCCAGATTGCCGCCGCGATTGCCGCCGCTCCGGCCGGAGCCACGGCCATGATCCTGCGACTCCCGCGTGGGCCGGTGGGATTCGATCAGCTCCTCGATGGTTTCTCGGTGTTGCTTTATATCAATTTCGGGGCCGCCGGTGGATTGCCGCAGCCCAAATTGAATGCGGGCGGGGATGTGGACCCGCAGCCGTTGGCCACCCTGGGATGGGCGCGGGAAATGGAGTTCGGGGGCAATGGCATTCCGCTGCCCCTCACCTCGCTGACGATGGGCAGCGTGTTTGCGGTGCTGGTGGAAAAGGATGCGGATCGACCCGGCCGCTATGCCTTCAACGATGGGACCAAAACGTTTTACGCTCAACTCGGCGACGGGGAGGCGCGGTATAATGTGGACCTCCTGCCGGTCCCGCCGGCGGCGTGTCTGGGCTATATTGATTTCGGTGCCGGCTTCTGTCCGACCGGTGTCTCCGCCGGTCAGATGGTGGGGCAGCGCAATGGCGATCCGGTGTGGGTGTCCGAGAACAAGTTCTGGCGAAATCTTCCGGTGAGTTCGCCCGGGGCCGAAGTGGTGAACGGGGTCAGCTTTGGACCCGTGGTTGGGTTGGTGGGTGGGAAGGGATTGGCCGCGGGCGAACGACCGGGCAGCCCCGCCGCCGTGGCCTGGGTGGACTCGCTGTTCGGCGGACTCGGGACGCTGATGGAGCTGGATAACCCGAACAATCAGGACGCTCGCGCGGTCGCGGCTTGGACGGACAACACGACGTTCCGCGTGGTCGGGGAAACGGTCGAGAGTGCCTTTTATCCGCACGCGGCTTTGTGGAATATCGCCGCGGGAAATTCCACTCTCACCGACCTCCATCAGCAGCTCGACGGGCTGCTCCGGGCCCCTCCGGCGATCAGTCGTGCGTTGGCCGTGCACGGCACTACGACGGCGGGAGTCTGGTACGGCAACACCATCGATGACCAACGGGCCGTCGGCTGGTTCGGTGGACCCGGGGGGATCGGACGTGCCCTGCCCATCGGTGGCAATTTGGTCAGCCTGGCCAGCGGGGTCAGTGCGAATTTCATCGTCGGGTACGTGGCCGCCGCCGGTTTCCAGCCGCATCACGCCTGCGCCTGGGATGCTGTGGGGGATAATTTCACTCTGCTCGAGCCGCCGGGTTTCGTGAGTTCGGAAGCGGTGGCTTGCAATGGCACCCAAATCATCGGGTTTGGCCGTGATGCCGCGGGTGGGCAGCACCTGTTGCGGTGGACCGGTCGCACGGCCGCCACCGCGGAGGATCTCACGGGAGTTGTGGCCGACTGGGGCGGTACGCCGTTTCCCACCGGGATCGATGACGCGGGCAATATCAGTGTCTGTCTCAATTCCGAAGGCCCGCATCACGGCTATCTGCTGACGGCGAATTTTGTGGAAGTGGTCGGCGCGCAGGTGACGACGAGCCTGCAGCCGCGCGGGGGAACGTTCACGGCGCAGGTCCGGCCCAATTGCACGGCCACGGCGGCGCACTGGCATTATACAAGCCAGAACAATGTTTTTACGGACAGCCCCGACGTGCCGCTGACGGGTGGCTCCACGTTGACGACGCTTTCGTTGCCCCTGCTCGGGGTGTCGCCGGGTGAGAGCCGCTCCGCGCAATTGGTGGTTCGCTACGGCAATGATCAGCTGGCGTTTTCCAGTTTCGCGGGGTTCACGGTGCCGCCCAATCAGCCGCCCGAGCCCCGGGACTTCGGGGGCGAACGGTTGCGCGGTCAGGAATTTCGCATCCCGATCGGCAAGCTCCTCGCCATGGCCAAGGATCCGGAAGGCGACGCGCTGAGCCTGGATAGCGTGACTCCGGATCCCAATGGGAGTACGGCCGTCATGGATGGGGGCTTTGTTGTTTACCGTCCGCCCGGTTTCGGGGTCGATCCCGATCCGGGGCTGGGGGATTATTTTACCTATACGATTCGCGACAGCTTGGGCGCGACGGCGGAAGGGGTTTTGACGTTGGTCGTCCGCCAGGACGGGACGCCGCCCCCAAACCTGATCTCAATTACGCCGGGTACCGCGGGCGCGGTGGTCTTGCAATTCGTCGGCATCCCGGGTCGGACGTATCGCGTGCAAGCCACGGACACGCTCGCGTATCCGGTGGCGTGGCTGGATCTCGGCTCCGTGCCGGTCGGCGCGAACGGCATCTTTTCCTTCACCGACACGGACGCGGGCAACCATCCCGTTCGCTACTACCGCACCGTCACCCCCTGATTCCCCGTCCCTGCGTTTGCCTTCAACTCCTGCTTCCATGAAATCCCTCTCTCTCGTGTCCCTGGTCCTCGCCGGCGCGGCGTTTGGCCTGCACGCGGCGCCCATCGACTACAGCTTCGCTGGCGTCGGTAAATCGGTGCCGGATGGCGATGCCGCCGGCGTGGCGGACACTCAAATCATCAGCACGCCGTTCACGCAGATCACGAGCCTGACCCTGATGCTTACCATCACGGGCCGCGATGACTTCGACCCCTTCAACGGTGATCTTTATGCGACGTTGGTTCATGGCGCTGGCTATGCGGTCCTGCTCAATCGACCGGGTCGGACGGCGGCCCATCCGTTTGGCAATCCGGATAATGGAATGTCGGTCACCTTCAACGACTTCGCCGCCTTGGGGAACATCCACGGCTATGCCGACGTGGTTTCACCCGCTCCGGGCAGCCCGTTGACGGGCATCTGGATGCCCGATGGCCGCGCGGCGGATCCGGGAGTGGTCCTGGATACCTCACCGATCTCCGCGCTGCTTTCGAGTTTCACCGGGCTCGATCCGAACGGCTCGTGGACGTTGTTTGTCGCGGACCTGGAAACCGGAGGACTGGCGGCGTTGGAATCGTGGAGCCTCCAGATCGACGGGATCAATGAGGTTCCGGAGAGCGGAACCTATGGGGTGTTGGGGCTGGTGCTGCTGCCGTCGCTCTGGATGGGCCGAAGAAGTCTGGCGGCGTGGAGGCGTCGACGCAGCGAAGTGGGGAAAGCGGATTAGGGCCTCGGGAAGAGAGCCGCAGGAAGAAAGCAAAAACCGAAGGTTCCCGCCGATGCGGTGACGGCCACGGCGTCTACCAGCTTAAACGAAAACGGGCACTGGAGACGATGGGTGCTCCAGTGCCCGGAATTACGGGTGCGGGAATCAGGGAATCAATCCGGCAGGTTGACCAACTTGATGGCGCCGATGCCGCCGGGATTCCAGTTGGTGAACACCACGTAGACTTCCTGCTTCGAGCCCTTGCCGGTCACGTACCAGCAGGCGTCGTGGATGTGCAACGCCTTTTCGTATCCCAGATCGTCCATGACCTTGAGGGTGGCGACGACGGTGTGTTTTTTGAGATTGATGATGTAGATCGGACCATGGCTTTGCTTGGCGCCGTCGAGGCAGGGAGCCAGGGCGTAGTCACCCCAAATATCCACGTCGCAAACGGTGCTGCCCGCGGGCAGGCCATCGATGTTGTGCACGTGCTCGTGCTTGAGATCGAACTGCTTCACCAAGCCTTCGGGACGGGCGGAGACGAGCATCGATTTGGTGCGGGGGTCGTAAGTGATGCCGTGCGGCGTTCCCGAGAACGCTTTGCCGCCAAAATATTTATCCTGATATTTGAACGGCGAAACGGTCGCCGGCATGAACCACGCCTTGCCGTAGCCATCCGTGACCCATACTTCGTGATCATTGAGGAACGCGACGTCCGTCGGCGCAAAGCCCTTTTTATCCGCGTAGGGTTGACCGCTCGGGATGGGCAGGACCTCGGCCTTTTTGAAGGTGGTATCCGTCAGATATACCTGACCGTTCATGTTGTCGGCGGCCGCGATGAGCGGACGTTGACCGCGCCGCGGATAGATGTCGGCGCCGTGCAGGTTGCCTTTGGCCAGAATCGGATCGCCCGCGACCACCCAGGATTGGGAGAGTTTGTTGCTGAAGGCGACGAATCCCACTTGCTGCAGGCCCCAGTAAACCGTGTCGGTGGCTTGGTCGACGATCAGGGTGCCGTGAGCGGGGGTGAGTTTGGACTGGATTTCGGCGGGTACCGGGACGAGGTCGGTTGCGGCCACGAATTTCCAGAATCCCTGACCGGTGACCTTGAGTCCCGGTTGCGGTTTCATGGCCTTGGGCGCGCGCACCGGGCCGGCGTGTTCCACCACGAAGGGCAGCGGCGTGGCCGTCGTGACCTCGTCGGAGTGGTTGTGCCCGCCGGCGACTTCGTGCGCGAAGGTCGCGGGGGCGGTGGTCAGGACCGCGAGCGCGAGGACCGCGGCGCGGGCGAGGCTGATTCCGTTCGACTCCGGGTGGAAAGCAGAGTGAGCGGACCGACTGGGGTGTGCGGGAGAGTTCAAGCCAAAAGCCTGTAAGAGGCCCCGCGGGTGCGCCACTGAAACGAGCGCAAAAATTGATAAAGTTTTGGGGCGCGGGCGCCGGTGCCGGGGTGGCTTAAAGGGACGGATTCAACGGCAACGGGCGCTCCGGCATTACTCCAAGCGGAACAACGCGTCCTGACGGAGGGTGGCGTACCGCATCCGCTTACCAACTTTCACCGGCAGCGTCGCCTGCCAGCCATCGGCCGTCAGGTGGAGCTTCAGATGGGGTGGCAGTTTCTTCAAACCCAACTCCTCAGCCTGGTCGCTGAAGCGCTTCGCCTGCTCGTGGAAGACCCTCTCGGCGTAATAAATCTCCTGCAGAACATCGCGCGCGGCTTCCATCGGTCCGGGCCGGACGGGATACGCTTTTTTCTCCGTGGTGAACTCCACCAGGCCCCATTTTTCCGGCCGATGCATATCCACGATGCCCGTGGGCGACCAGACCCAGTTGTTCTCCGGGGTGTTGGGGACCTTGCGATACCCGCCGGCCGTGGTGATCTGCCATTCGACGCGGGAGAAATTGATCCGCCAGCGGTCGCGGTTTTTCGGCGGGCACGCCTGCCGCGAATATTCCTTCAGGGCCGCCCACGGCATGGCGATCTCCAAGGTCCAGGAACGATCCACATCACTCGGGTCGTTCAACGTCCCGTTGACGTGGACCGCGGTTTTGAGGCCGGCGATGTCCCACTCGTTCAACGCCGGACCGCCGTCCTTGTACGCCTTCACCAGGCGCAGGTCCCAGACGGTGTTGAGGGCGTTCATCTCGAATTCGTAGTACTGATGGCTGTCGCCATCGGGATCGATGAACACCTCGAAGTCGGGATCCTGAAAGATCACGGCATCGCGTTGCCGGATGGTGCCCCACACGTGGGGTTCGGTCAGCTCGGCGGCGATGTAGAAGTACTGGTCATCCCAGAGCATTTTGGCGCGGGTCCGGAAGCGCGGTACGGGCTTGGCGGAGCCTTCGATGTCGGCGAAATCCTGCGTCCAGGCGGCCTTTTGCCAGGCGGGGTCGTCGAGTTGGCCGTCCACCTGGATCGGTGTGGCGGTGTGACCGCAGAGATAGCCGCGGGGCACCATCGGCTTCATGCGCGCCCATTCCGGCGCGGGTTGAGCCAGACAGGAAAGGAAGCACAGCACTCCGGAAAATCGGGTCACGCAGGCACGCCACATAATTCGGGTCGGAGCATCCTAGGTGGGGGCGGGATTGCCAAATCAATGTCCCGCCCCGTGGCGCACCGGCCGGGCCCGTGTGCGGCAATGGGGCACCTATCCCATGGACACACCGGGCACCCGGGCCGAGCGTTGGGACATCACCCCGGTGTCGGTGCCCGAAAGACCGCGAACAGACGGTGGAATCGGCTTCACAAACCCGCTGGGGACTCACGGATGGTGCGGTCGTTGGAAAGGCTTCAGGCTTATGAAAATGAATCCCCTCAAGGAAGGCACGCTCACGGCGCATTCGGTCGGCATCGGCACGGTGACGCGCACGATGGTCGAAGTTCGGGCCCGGGAGCTGGCCGTCATCAATGGGCACGCCGCGGAAGAGGTTTCGCCCACGGATTTCGAACAGGCCCTGCGGGAATTGACCGGGGAATCCGAGGTGGATCCCCTGACGGCGATCCTGGAAGCCGCACCGGAGGGGGAACGTTGGGATCCGTTGCCTGGGTCGGTGGGGCACCGGATTGAGCCGGCGCCCAGTGAGGACGAGGACGAAGAAGGTCGAAGTGATCGGGAACGCTTGGTGGAGGAGGGCGTGGCCGGGGCCGAGCACGATCAAATGCTGCAGGCGGCCCGGGCCGCTTCCACGGCGGACGCGGCGGACGAAGCGTGAGGGGCCTTCGGTCTGCGTCCGCCCCGCCGGATCAGACCTCGTGACCCGCGGTGTTGGCCGCGGTGATTTGCATCCACTCGTGGGGATATCCCGGAGCGAACGGCACAACGTCGGCCAGTTGCCGTTGTTGCTCGTCGGTGAGGTTCCAATCTCCGCAGACGAGGGCGTCTGACAATTGCTCCACCCGACGGGTGCCCACAATCACGCTGGTCACGCGGCGATCGTGCAGCAGCCAGCTGAGGGCCACCTGGCCGGGAGTTTTAGCGGTGGCGGCGGCAATGGATTGCACGCACTCGATGATGCGGAAACTGGCGTCGTTCCAGTACCGGGGCATGTCGATGGCCGCGCGCAGGCCGACCCGTGAGTCCTTGGCGGGACCGCCTTGGGCGTCGTATTTGCCGGTCAACAAGCCGCTGGCCAGCGGGCTCCAGCACAACACCCCGAGGCCTTGATCGGCGCAGGCGGGCAGGATTTCACGTTCGATGTCCCGGCGCAGGAGGTTGTAAAGATGTTGGCCGCTGATCAGCGGGCTGAATCCGCGGGCGGTGGCGAGGGCGTTGGCTTTGACGATCTGCCAGCCGTGGAAATTGCTGCAACCCACGTAGCGCACCTTGCCGCTGCGCACGAGATCATCCATCGCCCGCAGGGTTTCCTCCAGCGGGGTGTACGGATCGGGGCCGTGCAGCTGATAGAGATCGAGATAGTCAGTGCCCAGGCGCCGCAGGCTCGCCTCGGCAGCCTCCATAATGTGTTTGCGGGAGAGGCCCTTGTTGTTCGGCGTCGGGCCCATGCGGAACCAGCATTTGGAAGCGATGACCAGATCATCCCGCCGATGCCGGGCGATCGCCTTGCCGAGAAATTCCTCGGAGACCCCGGCGCTGTACATGTCGGCGGTGTCGATGAAGTTGCCGCCGCCTTCGATGAAGCGATCGGTAATCGCGGTCGAAGTGGCGAGGTCACAGCCCCAGTCCTTCATCCCGAACGTCATGGTCCCGAGGCAGACGCGCGAAACCAGCAGCCCGGAGCGGCCCAGATAGCGATATTTCATTGGGCGGATTATTGAGTGGGAGATGGGGTGCCGGCAAACGACGGGTGCGGCGCCGGTGACGTTTTTGAAACATTCCGGTGTCGATGAGGGTCCCTTCGGCGACATTGACCGTCAATTTTCCGGGGTGACCGCCCTGGTTGCGCACTTTTATCGCCTGTCATGAAATCGTTCACCGCCTGGATTGTTTTGGCCTGGTTTTGTCTCAGCCCCGTGTGTCGGGGCGCGGCGCGGACGAGTCTGGATCTGGTGGGCCGATGGAACGGGGTCGTGGAGTTTGGGCAGTTTAAATTCAAGATGAATCTCCGGGTCGCGCCGGTGGACAATGGACGCCATCTCAAGGTCACGCTGAGCAACGCCGAGCAGGGCATCCAGGATATGCCCATCAATGCCCTGCTGTTCAACCCGCCGACGGTGCGGATCGAGATGGATATGTTTGGCACGGCTTTTGTGGGGAAGTTGAGTGACGACGGGAATTCCATCGTGGGGGAATTGGAAGAGGGCCCGGGTGGACGCCCGGTGCCGGTGACGTATCAGCGGGATCTGAAACCGGACCCGGCGGATCTGCCCCGCACCTATACGTTTGCCGCCGGGGAAGCCGCGGACATCCGGGGCTATTGGCAGTCCACTCTGGAGGTTGAACCCGGGCTGACCCTGCCGGTGAGTTTGCGGGTCGGTCGCCTGCCGGACGGCACCTTCGATGTGGCGCTCGACAGTTTTGAGCAAGGACGCACGGGGATCGCGGCCAAGACGGCGGTTTGGACGAATGCTCAGGCGACGCTGACCTGGGAGTCGCCGGAGTTGGTGGTCACGGGAGTTTTGGACGCGAAAAACCAGTCGTTGCAGGGCGAATGGAAGCGGGGCAAGGCCAGTGGCCCGGTCCGATTCGAGCGATTGGAAACCGCGGCCACGGCGCTGCCGTCGAACGCCTCGTCGACGCCGGGGGCCGATCTGACGGGCGATTACCGGGGTAGTTGGAGCGGGGTATTGGAGCCGCCCGGCGCGGGCAAGATTCGCGTGGTGTTCAAATTGGCGCAGCTGCCCGACCGGAGTTTTGTCGGCACGCTGGGGAGTCCGGACCAGGGACCGATGGAATTCCGGCTCAGCACGGTGGCGGTTACGAATAACACCGTGCATGTCGAATCCCGCGGCCTTCACGGCAGCTATCACGGCACGGTGAATCCGGCCGGCCGGGAGATTATCGGCAAGTGGGACCAAAATGGACAGGCTCTGAAACTGAACCTGCAACGGGAAACCTCGCCCACCGAGCCGCGGAAATGACGCCCGACGCCTCGTTTTAATCTCAGCGAATCTCGCCTTCATGAATCCCTCTTTCTTCGTGCGGAATCGATTTTGCGCTCTGCTGCCGCTGCTGTGGGTGGCGGCATTTCTGTCATTGCGCGCGACCGCGGCCAAGCCGCGGCCGGCCGATGCCGCCGCCGCACTTTTTGCGGCCACCAACGTCCTGCGGATCGAAATCGAAATTCCGCCGCCCGCGCTGGAGTCACTCCGGTCCCAGCGGGGGTTCTTTGATCGCTCGACCAATCGGGAAAAGGTCCAGGTGACGATCCGCGAAGGCGGGCGCGTGTATACCAACGTGACGGCGCAACTGAAGGGCGCGGCGGGGAGTTTTCGGGCGATCGACACCAAGCCCGCGTTCACCTTGAATTTTGAGAAGCTGGCGAACGGGCAGAATTTTCACGGGCTCGAAAAATTGAGTCTGAACAACTCGGTGCAGGATCCGACGTACGCGAGCGAGCAGGTTTGCCGGGAGATTTTCCTCCAGGCGGGCGTCCCGGTGCCGCGGGCCACGCCGGTGCGGGTCGCGCTGAACGGGCACGATCTCGGCGCTTATGTGCTCGTGGAGGGTTGGGATAAACGTTTCCTGCGAAACCATTTCGACGAGCCCCTGGGGCACCTCTACGACGGCGGCTTTGTCAAAGACGTCAGTGAGAAGCTGTCCTTGAATTCGGGCAAGAATCCCGACGATCAATCCGATCGGGAAGCCCTGCTTCGGGCCGCGAACGAGCCCGATCCCGCGCGTCGCAAGGTGGAATTGGAGAAGCTGCTCGACGTGGATCGGTTTCTAACCTTTGTGGCCCTCGACGTCATTCTGTGGAATTGGGATGGCTACGCGATGAACCGGAACAACTGGCGGTTGTATCACGATGCCGCGCGGGGCCGGATGGTATTCATGCCGCACGGGATGGATCAGATGTTCTGGAAACCGGACGGCCCCATCCTGCCGTCGATGAGTGGACTGGTGGCCAAGGCCGTCCTGGGTGTGCCGGAGTGGCGGCAACGGTATTTGAAGCGGGTGGCGGAATTACAGGTGTCGGCGTTGCCGGTGCCCGCAATCACCAATCGGATCCGGGGGATTTCCGCCCGGGTGCGCCCGATCCTGGCGGAGACCGAGGCCGCGAGTCTGCCGGAATTCGATCGGTCTGTCGCTGCGTTGTGTGACGCGGTGAGCCGTCGTCACGCGAGTCTTACCCGGCAGTTATCCCAACCGATTGAGCCGGGTAAATTCGACGCCGCAGGCCGGTCGTCGCTGGCGGGTTGGCGGGCGTCGGTGGATTTTGGCACGCCGGTGCTGACGCCGTCCGCGGCGCCGGGCGCGGGGCAGCCGCTGGTGATTGGCACAACGAACGGGAGTAGTATCGGTACCTGGCGGCTCACCCGCTGGTTGGAGCAGGGTTCGTACCGCCTGGAAGGCCGGATTCGCACCCGGGGCTTGGCGGGAGATCCCGGTGATACGCGGGCGGGCGCGGGCTTGCGCGTCGGCAAGGCGCGACCGGAGGGCTATCGCACGGGCGATTCCGAATGGGTGCTCTTCCAGCGGGAATTCCAAGTGGAGGAACCCCTGACGGAAGTGCCGTTTTTCTGCGAATTCCGCGGCCAGACCGGCCAGGCGGAATTCGATCTCGAAACCCTGCGACTGGTGCGGCTGCCGAGTCCGTCGCCGTCGCAATAATAGCGGCCTAAGCCCGGACCTGGCCGGTACCGAAGCCGAGCCACTTGTAGGAACAGAGTTCCTCCAGGCCCATCGGGCCGCGGGCGCCGATCTTGTCGGTGCTGATGCCAATCTCCGCGCCCATGCCGAACTCACCGCCGTCGGTGAAACGGGTGGAGGCGTTCCAGTAGACGGCGGCCGAGTCGACGGCCGCCTGGAATCGCGCCGCGGTGTCGGCATCGCGAGTCACGATGGCCTCGCTGTGGCCGGAGCCGTAACGGTTGATGTGTTCGATCGCCGCGGCAGCGTCAGGCACGACGCGGACGTTCAGGACGTAGTCGTTGTATTCGGTGGACCAATCCGCCTCGGTGGCCAGGCGGGCCCGTGCGGGAGAGCCCAACGCGGCCAGGGCTTCCGGATCCGCATGGAATTCGACGTCCTTGGTGGCGAGTCGGGCGGCGACGCGCGGCAGGAATTCGGCGGCGACGCTCCGATCCACCAGCAGGGTTTCCGCGGCGTTGCAGGTGGACGGCCGTTGGCACTTGGCGTTGAAGAGGATTTCCTCCGCCATGGCGAGGTCCGCGGCGCGATCCACCACCACGTGACAGACACCCTTGTAGTGTTTGATCACGGGCACCTTGCTGCATTCGGTCACGGCGCGGATCAAACCCTCGCCGCCGCGGGGCATGCACAGGTCGACGTACTGGGTCAGTGAAAGCAGCGCGGGAATGGCCTCGCGATCCGCCGTGGGCACGACCTGGATGGCGTGGGCAGGAAAGCCGGGAACTGCGGCCTGGGCGGCAGCGATCAGGATGCGGGCGATGAGTTGGTTGGAATTCAGCGCTTCCTTGCCGCCGCGCAGGATGGTGGCGTTGCCGGTCTTGAAGCACAGGCTGGCGGCTTCCGCGGTGACGTTGGGGCGGGATTCGTAGATGATGACGACCACGCCGATCGGAGTGGAGATCTTGCGCAGGCGCAGGCCGTTGGGCCGGGTGCGTTCGTCGAGGACCCGGCCTACGGGATCGGGCAGGGCGGCGACTTCGCGCAGGCCGGCGGCCATGGCGGCGATCCGCTTGGGGTCCAGGGCCAGGCGATCCATCATCGCCGCGGAAAGTCCCAACTGGTGGCCCACGGCGAGATCCAGCGTGTTCGCGGCGACCAGCTCGGCGGAGGCGCCTTCGATGGCCTGGGCCATCGCGAGCAGGGCCTGCGACTTCTGGGCGGACGAAAGCAGCGCCAACTCCCGGGAGGCATCCCGGGCTTGTCGGGCCAGTACGGTCATTTGCTCCAACAGAGTCATCTTGAACGGGCAACCTAGCCGGTGTGGGGCGCGGAGTCGAATTCCCGGCACCGGATAGCGGCCGGGCCCGTGCGGAAGGGCGGGGGAGGTGGTGGTGGCTTTCGCATCCGTGAGAAGAATTCCGCTTGGCAAGCAACTGGCTGTACGCGGGATGACTGTCGGTTGATCCCGGCTGGGCGGTGACGGAGTCGTCAGTTCTACTGCGCTACTCAACCAACCTCCGTAACCGCGGGGGATCGGCCCGAAAGTCACTTATGGAGCGGTGGTAATCCTTGGATTGCAGCCGCTCCGTTTTTTTGGGAGAGGCCAGCGGATGGACTGCTACGACCGGTCGGTTGGGCCATTCCACCCGATTGGCTTGGGTTTAGGGACCCACTTGGGGCCAGGCTCGGGCCGAGGGCCTTCCGTGGTCGGCTAAACGTTGCTGCCGCTCCAGGCGAGTTTTTGCCGGAGGGTGCTGAAGAAACTGGTGCCTTCGAGACGCATCAAACGCAGGGTGCGATCACTCCGACGAATGGTCACGGTGTCGCCCCGGCCAAGTTCCGTGGTGGTTTGGCCGTCGGCCGTGAGGGTGGCGATCAGGCGTTCGCTCAGGAGGGTGACCTGGACGGTGCTGTGCAGGTTCACCACGACCGGGCGGATGCTCAACGTGTGCGGGCAAATGGGCGTGAGGACGAACACCTGGGCGTCCGGGCTGACGATCGCTCCGCCGGCGGCCAGCGAATACGCCGTGGAACCGGTCGGCGAGCTGGCGATGAAGCCGTCGCAGCGATAGCGCGTGAGGAGTTCCCCGTTCACTTTGACCTCCAACTCAATCAGTCGGGAGGCGGCGCCGCGGCTCAGGACGAAATCGTTCAGGGCCTTGTGGATGGTCCGTTCCGGGCCGCGTTGCACGGTGGCTTCCAGCAGGTCCCGCTCCTCCACCGCAAAGCGGCCGGCTGGGAGCTTCTTTAAGGCGGGAGCCAATTGCTCCGCCTGGACCGCGGTCAGAAAGCCCAAGTGTCCCGCATTGATGCCCAGCAAAGGGACCGGCATGCCGGCGATGTCGTGCGCCACGCGCAACATTGTGCCGTCGCCCCCAAACACGAGCAGCAGATCCGAGCGTCGGCCGAGGTCGTCCAGGCTCATGGCGACAGGCAGTTCGCCAGGAATCATTTCCGCGGTGGTGGGATCGCACCAGACCGCGCGTTTCTGGGCGCGCAGAATCTTCGCCGCGCGGCGCACCAAGTTGGCGCAATGATGGGCCTTTTCCGGATTGGCGATCAGGCCCACCCGGCGAATGGAGGCGGCGAGTTTTTTCAAGAGGGGTTCCGCTGTAGCCATGCCAGAAATTCCTTGTTTCCGGCGGGGCCTAGCAACGGGGATGTCGTCACGCCCCGCCACTTTAATGCCGGCAATTCCTTCTCCACAAACGCCTCCAATTCCGCCAGGACGCGGGCGTGGACCGCCGGATCGAGAATGACGCCTTCGCCGCGGTCCGCCTCTTCCTTGCCGGCCTCAAATTGGGGCTTCACCAGCGCCACCATCGATCCCCCTTCACGGAGCAGGGCGGGCACCGGCGGCAGAATGCGTTGCAGCGAAATGAAGGAGCAATCCGCCACGATCAGATCGCAGGGCCGCCAGTCCGCGCCGAGCTGCGCGGGGGTCAGGTGACGGGCGTTGGTTTGTTCCAGCGAGACGACGCGGGGATCGGCGCGAAGTTTCCAGGCCAACTGGTTGGTGCCGACGTCCACGGCCCACACCCGTTCCGCGCCCCGTTGGAGCAAGCAATCGGTAAAGCCGCCCGTGCTGGCCCCCAAATCGAGGCAACGGGCCCCGGTAACGGCGAGGCCGAAGTGTTCCAAGCCGTGTTCGAGTTTGTGACCGCCCCGGCTGACGAAGCGGTCCCCGGCGAGCAATTCCAGTTGGTCCCCGTCGCGCACGGTATCGCTGGCCTTGCGGGCGGGATGCCCGTTGATGCGGACTTGTCCGGCCATGATCGACCGCTGGGCCCGCGCCCGGCTTTCGCACAGCCCGCGGTCCACCAGAGCCTGATCCACTCGCACCTTCACCGGCGCCAAGAAGGCAGGCGGCACGGGAAAGGCGAGGAATCCGTGGTGGGGAATGCGTCTCCAGTAAGGTCTGACACGGAATTGGCACGAAGGGCATCCATCTGTCAGGGTAGCGTCCCGTGAAATACATCTTCGTTACGGGTGGCGTGATCAGTTCTCTGGGCAAAGGCTTGACCGCCGCCGCCCTGGGAACCTTGCTGGAGAATCGCGGCCTCACCGTGACCCTGCAGAAGTTTGACCCCTACCTCAATGTCGATCCCGGCACCATGAGCCCGTACCAGCACGGCGAGGTGTACGTGCTGGATGATGGCGCCGAGACGGATCTGGATCTGGGTCATTACGAACGCTTTACGAACACGTCGCTCTCCCGGGCGAACGCCACCACGAGCGGTCAGGTGTACAAGCAGGTGCTCGAAAACGAGCGCGAAGGCGTTTATCTCGGCAAGACGGTCCAAGTTATCCCGCACGTCACGGACGAGATCCAGCGGCGCATTCACGCGCTGGCGGAAAGCACCAAGACCGACGTCATGATCACCGAGATCGGCGGCACGGTGGGCGACATCGAAGGGTTGCCCTTTCTGGAAGCGATTCGCGAATTCGCGCAGGAAGTGGGGCCGGGCAATGTGTGCTTCATCCACGTCACGTACGTGCCGTTCATCAAGGCGGCCGGCGAGTTGAAGACCAAGCCGACCCAGCAGTCGGTGGCCAAACTGCGGGAGATCGGTCTGGCGCCGCACGTTTTGGTGTGTCGCTGCGAATATCCCCTCGGAAAGGAGCTGCGAAGCAAGCTGTCGATGTTCTGCAATGTGCCGTACGAGGCGGTGATCGAGGAAAAGGACGTCGAGCACACGATTTACGAGGTGCCGCTGATGTTGCAGCGGGAGCGCATGGACGATCTCGTCTGCCAGACGCTGCGCCTGGATTGCCCGCCCGCCCAGATGGGGCCCTGGCAGGACATTCTCCGGCGGATGATCGCCCCCCAGCACCGCGTGCGCATCGGCGTGGTGGGCAAATACATTGAACTGCAGGACGCCTACAAGTCCGTCTACGAAGCCCTCAAGCATGCCGGCGTGGCCACCGATTGCGGGGTGCAGATCGATCAGATCGAGGCCGAGGAAGTGGAGAAGCCCGGCGGCGAGTTGTTGCTCAAGGATCTGGGCGGCATTCTGGTGCCCGGCGGTTTTGGGGATCGCGGCACGGAAGGCAAGATCAAGGCGGCACAATACGCGCGGGAAAAGGGCATCCCGTATCTGGGCCTGTGCCTGGGGTTGCAGATTGCGACCATCGAGTTCGCGCGGAACGTGCTGGGCTTGAAGCTGGCCAATTCGACGGAATTCGACACGGAAGGACGGAAGACGCCGGACCCGGTGATCCACCTGCAGGAAACCCAGCGCCACGTGAAGCGCAAGGGGGGCTCGATGCGGCTGGGGGCGCAGGAATGCGTGTTGAAGCCGGGATCGCTCGCGGCGAAATTGTATGGCAAGTCCAGTGTGATGGAGCGGCATCGCCATCGGTACGAATTCAACCAGGACTATCGCGCCCGTTTCGAAGCCGCGGGCTTGAGCATCAGTGGCACGACGCTCAATGATCAGTTGGTGGAGATGGTGGAGATCCCTACGCACCCGTTCTTCATTTCCACCCAGGCGCACCCGGAGTTTTTGTCGAAGCCCACGCGGCCGCATCCGTTGTTCGTCGGGTTCATCGCGGCCGCGCATCAACGGCTGCATAAGAAAGCGATCTGAGGCCGTTTGCTTGACGTCGGGGCGGCGACGCCCCGAGTCTGCGCCGACACCACCGGATCGTCTTTTTTAAACTACGTTTATGCCTTCGCCGATGCCCGCTTCCCGTCCCTGGTCGCAACAAACCGCGTTCATTACCGGCGCCGCGGGCGGCCTCGGTCAGGTGCTCGCCCGACGGTTGGTGGCCCGCGGGGTCACGGTCGCGATCGTGGACCTGGCAGCGGATCGCGTGGCTTCGGTGGCGGCGTCGCTCGGCCCGCTGGCCCGCGGTTTGGTGGTGGACGTCACGCAGCCCGCTTCGGTGGCGGCGGCGGTGGAAGGGTTGGTCCGGGAGCGCGGCGGCATTGACATCCTCGTCAACGCGGCCGGCATCACCGGCCAGACGAACATCAAGAGCCACGAGGTGGACCTGGCGGATTTCGACCGGGTGCTCGCCCTCAATCTGCGCGGCAGCTTCATTACGTCGCAGGTGATCCTGCCGCACATGCTGCGGGCCGGTTACGGCCGCATCCTGCACATCGCGTCCATCGCCGGCAAGGAAGGCAACGCCGGCATGGTGGCCTATTCGGCGTCCAAGGCGGCGGTCATCGGCATGACCAAGAGTCAGGGCAAGGAATACGCGGAGACCGGGGTGACCATCAACACCATCGCCCCGGCGGTGATCCGCACGGCGATGCACGACACGATGCCGGTGGAGCAGTTCAAGTACATGACGGACAAGATCCCCATGCACCGCTGCTGTTCGCTGGAGGAATTTGCGGTGATGGCGGAGTTTATCGTCTCGCCGGAGAACAGTTTCACCACCGGCTTCTGCTTCGACCTGTCGGGTGGCCGGGCGACGTACTGAAGTCCGTTGCCGCGCGCGGGGCGCCTGGTTCGGAACGATGCGGCGTAGCCGCAAGAATTCAGACCGTTTACAGAAGGGAACCAAGGAAACGAAGGCAGAGAAGGCCTTTGTTGGGATTGAGCGCCTCACCAAAGGGTCGCCGTGCGGTGACTCAAACGGGGTGGGTGACCGAAATGTTCTGCTGAAGGAACCCGACGCGATCGGACCGTGTTCGGTGTCCAAGAGGCCTCGCCAAAAAAGCAACGGACGGGGTCACGCGGAGGCGCGGGGAACGCGGAGGAGTCCCCCAGAAACCATCCTTTTTCCCTCTCCGCGCCTCCGTGCCTCCGCGTGCACCTGCCTACCCTCAGTAGAATTTTGTCGCACCCTTCTCTCCCAGGGTTAGCAAAGGCCCATTTCCGGTACGGCTTGGCCTTCGTTCTCTTTGTTTCCTTCGGTGAATCCACCGCATGGACACGCCTTAACGGGCCAGCACGTGCCGCAGGTAAAGGTACATCAACGGCGCGTTGAAGAGCAGGGAGTCGAGCAGGTCCAGAATCCCGCCGATGCCCGGGAAGAATTTTCCGGAATCCTTCGCTCCGGCTTCGCGCTTGAAGATGGATTCGATCAGGTCGCCCACGACGGCGGCCAGACTGAGGATCACGCCCAGGATGATCGCATGGGTCAGGTTCATGCCCGCCAGTTTCGGCCCGGCCAGATGGGCGAACAGGATGCTGGCGAGGGTGGAAACGACCACCGCACCGCCGAGCCCTTCCCACGTTTTTCCCGGACTGATACGCGGGATCATCTTGTGTCGACCGATCAAGGACCCGGTGCAATAGGCGCCGAGATCGCTGAATTTGGTGACGACGATGAAATACAGAACGTAGAAGCGGCCATCGACCAGGGGATGCCCGGGCAGGGTGGGCAGGAAGTTGATTTTCTGGATGAAATTCAGCAACCACGGCACGTACATGAACCCGAGCAGGGTGGTGGACATGGTGGTGAAGGCGACGGCCTGACGTTCCTTCGAAATGAATTCCCGCACGCACAGCCCGAGGAAGAAGAAGATCAGGACGGTGGTTTCGAAGTCATTCGCCTTGGCCGGCATGGTGCTAAAGCCGGCCGCCCGCTGATAGGAGGTGACGTAGAAAAAGGTTCCCGCCATCAGGACGCTTCCACTGACCAGGCCCCAGCCCTTGAAGCAGGGCAGACCCCGCAGGGCTACGAGACCGTAGAATTCAATCAATCCGGTGGTGGCGAGCAACAGCATCAGGGCGAGGAACACGTATTCCCGGATGAACAAATTGCCGGAGAACATGGCGGTCAGCACGATGCCCCACAGGACGGTGGTGCTGGCGAGACGACGCAGGAAGACCTGCCCCTTGGAGAGGGCGGGCGGGGACGGGGCGGGATTGGATCCGGCAGCCACGGTCGGAACGGACATGCGCCGACGCTAGCCCGACTTTCGGCCCTGGCGCCTATTTTTGTGCAGAAACTGCGGATTCATTGGCGAAACAGCCCCCGCTCGCTCCCAGGTCTGCACGACAGAATTGAGTTCAGCCGACCACTTCACACTACCTTCTGGCCGCGGATCTGCGGGGGCGGTGGTTCCGGAAAGGTCTTCCTACTGCCGTCCAGCCGAAACCCTACGCGCCCACGCCATCACCCAAACGGTCCGCGGGCCCCAAAAGCTTTTGCGGCGCCTGCCCCATCGCCGCAATTCCTCATCAAATGTACCAATCCAAGAATCCAAATCTCCCTTTCCGCGGAGCGTCGAGAAAGCAATTTGCTGCCAGTAGTTCCCCCGGAGTTTGAAAGGGAGCCCCTTCGACACAAACCATCTGTGCCGGTCCGATCGGAAAATATTTACGGGTAGCAGTTCGTTTTTGCGGTTGGGTGGTGGTTAGCTGGCGATGAAAGAATTCGTTCCCGAAACTGCGGAAACGCTCCTGGCGCGATTTGCCAGCGAACGTGACGAAGGCGCATTCCAGAGTTTGGTACACCGGCACTTGCCCTTTGTCTATCACGCGGCGTTGCGCCAGCTCAATGGCGATCACGCCGCGGCAGAGGATGTTTCGATCGGCGTGTTTGCGGATTTGGCCACCAAAGCCACTTCCGTTGTCAGTCACCCATCTCTCGCGGGTTGGCTGTTCACTGCCATTCGCCAACGAACCAGCAACGTCCGTCGCGATAACGCCCGCCGTCGTCTCCGTGAAACTCTCGCCGCCGAACTCATGCATCCCACTGCAACCTCCGAGCCCCATTGGAATGAACTCCGACCGCTAATCGATGATGCCTTGGAAGAGCTCTCAGAGGCCGATCGCGCGGCGGTCCTCGGGCGGTACTTCGAGGATCAGCCGCATACCCAACTCGGTGAACGCTGGGGTGTATCCGAAAGCGCGGCGAGAATGCGGGTGGAACGGGCCACCGATCGATTGCGCATCGTGTTGGGCCGCCGCGGCGTCACTTCAACCACCGCCGCCGTCGGTGCCGCCTTGGCCGGTCACGCCTATTGCGCCGACCTACCCTCAGGAATCGCGGACCGAGTTGTTGATCGCGCCTTGGCGGGTCTGGCGCCATCAGCAAGCCTCGTGGTGGCGGTCACGACGGGATCCAGAGCAACGATTTGGCAGGGACTGGCAACGGCAGCGTTCGTAGCCATCTTGGTCGCGGTGACGGTTTATCGAAGTAGCGCGGCCAGGGCGGAATTAAACGCGGCGGCAGACAACCTACCCAGGTCAACGCCGGTTGGTTCAGGGTCAGAGTTTTCAGCAAGGCCGACTGTCACCGGCACTGTTGACATCTCGAATCAGGACCAAAGCATGATCAGCGGTGGGCTTACTTTGAATGTCCTCAATCTCGATTTCCGTACGGCCGAGGGCCAGCCGGTCGGGGACGTGCGGATGGATGTTCACTACTACAGCCCAGACGGGACAGGTGGCCGAGTCCTGACGAACAACCTGCATGGAATGACCCTGGTTGAGTATCCCACCAACACGACTCGACTGGAAATATTCACGGCGCGAGACGGTTGGGGTGACATGACTCTCCGATGGGACATCGCGCGACAGGAACTTATTCCCGAACGCCAAACGGTGATCGTGGAGCCGGGTGTCTTCCTCGGCGGGGTAGTCACCGATTTCAACGGAAAGGGTATGCCCGGTATCATCGTAACATTTTATAACGGCCAGAACGGAGAAGCTGAAGAAAAGAACCTACGTTCAACTTTAAAGGTCCTTGAGACCACCACGGATTCGGCGGGCCGGTGGGAGACTCGGCGTGTCCCGAAATCCTTGCGGGAACGAGCCATACTTTCCTTTGCCGGGCCAGAACTCACGCAGGATCAAAAATACCGGAGCGAAAAATACGGTGCTGACCGAAAGGTGGAATTGGCGGCGGCAATGGCCAATCAACATCAAGCGAGAATGCAGTCCACCGACACACTTGTCGGCCGTGTTCTTGACGACTTGGGACGTCCGGTTGCCGGGGCGCTGGCTGCCTGGGGGGACCCGGGAATTATTCAAGATTGCGAGACTTGCCTGAGGGCACGTTCGGAGATTGACGGCAATTTTTCCCTGGCCGGACGATTTTCCGATAGTGCCCCAATTTTCATTCACGCACCGGAATGGGCGCTGAGCATAAATGTAGTCACCAACTCCGGCCCAACGACAATTAAACTAAATCGCGGCCGACCGCTGTCCCTCCGATTCACCGAATTGGACGGAAAGTTGATTTCCAACGCCATTGTAGATCGGATATATGTCGATCTTGATCAGAATAATACAGTTTTTCTTCAACGGTGGTTTCATCCGGATTCCAATGGGCAACTTTGCTGGACGAATGCCCCCAATTATCCTTTGACCTTGGAGGTGTCCAGTCCGGGCCATCAGCGACGCACCGTTACGGTCAGTGCGAATTGGGCGGGCGAGCAGGCGATAACTCTGAGTCCGGAAGCGGCATTGCAAGGAGTCGTTGTCGACGATCAGACCGATGAACCGATACCGCGCTTCTTGATCAAGATTGGCGTATTGCGGGAAATGCCGGGCTCTAGCAATATTTTCTGGCCGCAGTTTGTCTATGAAATGCCCGTCTTCAACAATGGCCTCTATCGCGCCAGCGCCAATGACTCGTTCAATGCGACACAGGGAGGAGTCGGGATCAGCGGCGTTTTCTTCCGTTTTGAATCTGAGGGCTACGAGCCGCTCATCTCGAAATTGATTCGACTGGATGCCGGTACGGTCACGATGAATCAACGGCTGCATCGCGCCACGACCGCTGATATTTGGATAATGGATGCCGAGTCTCATCCGGTTCCGTCAGCGCGGATTGGCCTCGCACGGAACCGCACCGCACTCACTTTGGCAAGTGGTCGGCTAAGTTCCGGTCGCGGCGCCGACCAGGAGACCATGATCGACGCTGATCCCCGGGGCGTATTTCGCGCGAGTTCTGATTCCTACATCACGCGCTATCTGGTTACGGCACCTGCCGGATTTGCGAGCGTGGACGCAGAAATGGCGCGCAAATCCCGACGCATCGATCTACAGCCTTGGGGAAAGGTGCGTGGCACAGTCCTGTGGAGCGGAGTCGCGGCATCCGGTGAAGTAATTGTTCGCGACGGGGCGACCTTTGAACTCGGAGGTTCATCCCTATCTGAATCCGTAACCCGGGCCGCGTTAAGTGTCGATGGATCCTTTCTTGTGCCACAGGTCGCTCCTGGAACTCATGTGATTCAATTGCGCATGGGGGATCAAACTCAGTATCTCGGCGAGGTCGTGGTCCGGCCGGGTGAGACCGCTACCTTTGATTTTCGGCCAGCGTTCCGTCCGGTGGCCGTAAGAGTAAGTTGGCCAGCGGCGTTGGTGGCGAGCGCGTCGATTCGGCGCTACGTCGTTCTGGAAACTCAAAACATGTTGCCACCCGATAGTCCGAACATGGACGCTGCAACGCAGGAATGGGTGGCCCGACCTGAGGTCCATGCGGCTCGTTTGCGTCAACGTCGTTTCGTGGCGGACGAAGCATCGCCGGGGCAGTACATATTTCCCCATGTCCCGCCGGATCGATACGAGTTGGTCGTCCTGATCACCACCGGAGAGAGCCCAAACTATCACTTTCAAACGCCAGTGCGGCGGGTTCTCGATCTCGAGTCGGCTCCCCATGGGGAGTTGCTGGACGCGGGCGTGCTGGAATTTCAAGGCAACTGAATAACGCTGCCGAGGTTGGCAGCGACTGCCCCACCGGAATGACACCACCCAATCGCACAACGATTGGGTGGCCAAAATTTGATGGGGCGTCCGCTGCCGCGACGACTCAATTTCTCTTCATACACTGCCGAGCAGGTGACTCATTATCCAGAACCCAAGATCTCCAAACGAAGGTATTTGGTTGGAAGCAACGAGGTCAGATCCACGCAGTTGACAATAGGATCAGGGTCGAAGCGGCTCGATGGATTCATGGCCAGACCGTTGCGACGACTCGTGGTGGGACGGTGGTGTCACGTAACCGTTCGCGGCAATCGGCGGAATTCGCTGTTTTGCGATGAGCAGGATCGGCGGGGATTTCTCGGATTGGTGGCGGCATGGCCGGGGTACTCTGGCATCGATGTTCCCGCCTTCGTGCGGATGGACAATCAGTACCACCTGCTGCTGCGGACGCCCGAGCCCAATCTCCTTTAGTTCTATCTTTCCCCGTTCGCGTGTCCCTCCCTCGCACGCATACGATAACTGTAGCGGCCCGAAATGATTCCCAGCGCCCCAAAAGCGCTCGTGGCGCCGACGACGCCGCCGCAAGGT
>CANIZL010000068.1 GCA_947471985.1 Verrucomicrobiota bacterium
CGCGGAGACGGCAGCCCGGGCCTCGGGCGCGCGCTTTCGCGAGTCGGAGGAACGGTTCCGTACCGGGTTCCGCTCCATTCCCGCCCGCGTCATGATGGTGCGGACCACGGACCGCCGCATCATCGAGGTCAACGAGGCGCTGGTCTTGAACTCGGGATACAGCCGTGCCGAAATGGTGGGCCGTACCACGGAGGAATTGAATTTTTGGGCGGATCTTGAGCAACGCGAACGCTTCTTCGCGCTGCTTTTTCGGCAAGGCTATGTGCATTCGTTCGAAGCCGGATTCAAGGCCAAGAACGGGCGCCTCGACTGGGCCCTGTTGTCGGCGGAGTTCATCGAACTCGACGGCGAAAAATGCATTCTTTCCCTGACCCTGCCGATCAATGACCGAAAGCGGGCCGAGGAGGAACTCCAACATGCGTTGACCCGGGAACGCGAATTGAGCCGCCTGCGCACGGCGTTCGTTTCCCTCGTCTCTCATGAATTCCGCACCCCCATCGGAGTCATCCACTCGTCCGCCGAGATTCTCGAACGGTACGGCGACCAGCTCGAAAGCAACGAACGTCTGGATCACCTGCAGGCGATCCAGACGCATGCCTGGCGCATGGCGGAATTGATGGAGGGAGTGCTGGTCTTCGGCCGGGCCGAGGCGAATCGACTGGAATTCAATCCCGGCGAATTTGCCCTGGCCGCAGCGTGCCGCGGCTGGGCGCAAGAGTTGACCCGGGCAACCGGACATCGTTGCCCGATCCTGCTGGAAGCGGATCCGGATCTTCCCACCGCGTTTGGCGATTCCACGCTGCTGCGCCACGTGGTGTTGAACCTGCTGTCCAATGCGGTGAAGTATTCTCCGGGCGGCACGGAGGTGGGACTGCGGTTGGAACGGCGAGGGGAGCGGGCCTTGATCCAGGTTCGTGACCGGGGCATCGGCATCCCGGAAGCGGATCGGGCGCGCCTTTTCCAAGCCTTTGAACGCGGCTCCAATACCGCGTCGATTCCTGGCACGGGGCTGGGGCTGGTGGTCATTCGCCGGTGCCTCGATTTGCAAGGTGGTTCGATTGCGATTGAATCGGCGGAATCCGCGGGGACCGTGGCCACCGTCGATCTGCCTCTCTTCCCGTCGATCGGGCGGGCAACGCCTGCGGCCCTTCCACCGCAAACCCAGGGAAGCACACCATGATCCGGCCGAAGATTCTCGTCATTGAGGATGAGCCGCAGATGCTCACCAATCTGCTGACCGTACTGCGGGCGGAGCGGTTTGCGGCGCTGGGCGCAGCGGATGGCTTTATCGGTCTGGAGCTGGCCCGCACCGAGCGGCCGGATGTGATTCTCTGCGATATCACGATGCCGGGTTTGGATGGCTTCGGCGTACTGGAGCGACTCCGCACCCAGGCCGAGACCGCCCGCGTGCCCTTTATTTTTCTGACCGCGCGCGGCGAACATTCGGACGTCCGGTTGGGAATGAATCTCGGCGCGGACGATTACCTGATCAAGCCGGTGCGGATCGACGATTTGTTGGCCGCCGTGAATGCGCGGCTGACGCGGCTGGCCCAGGAAGCCGCCGTGACGGGACCCGCAAACCCGCCCGAGGCCTTGCCGGCGACGTCGGCCGAATTGGTGCCGCTGGGGCTGACCGGGCGGGAGGCCGACGTGCTGTTCTGGTTGATCCGCAGCAAGAGCAACGCCGAGATCGGTGGGCTGCTTCAGATCACTCCAGCCACAGTGAAAAAGCACGTGGAACACGTGTTTGAGAAACTGGGGGCGGAGAATCGCACGGCGGCGACCCTTATCGGCCTGGAGCGTTGGCGGAAGCTGCGGTGATTCAGGAGTCGCGGGACACACCTCCCGGGATAGGACGCCGTAGTTGGCCAAGGGACCGAATTGTGCCAAGGTTAAAAAACCACATCCGCCGGCAGCTGCGGTGATTCCTTTTCGGGCTCCGGTTCGAGATTCCGGCACGTGGTATGCTAACGTGCGCCTCATGTATTGCTTCTTCCAACGGCTGCTCGCCGTCTGGCTTCTGTCGTGGAGTGCGGTGACCCTCGGGGCCGCCCCGCTGTTCTTTTCAGAAGTGATGTACCATCCACCCGGTACCAACGTGCTGGAGGAATGGGTGGAATTGCGCAATCCCAACGCCGAATCCGTCGATCTCTCCGGCTGGCAATTGACGCAGGGTGTGCGGATCACGCTCCCGGCCGCCACCCGGATTGCCGGCAACGGATACCTGGTGATTGCCGCGCATCTGCCCACGTTTGCCGCCGCGCATCCGACCGTGACTAATGTGGTTGGCGGCTGGACCGGCGTGCTGAGCGACAGCGGCGAGACGTTGGAACTCCAGGATGCCGCGGGGATTACCCAGGCCAGCCTGACGTATGCTACGGAAGGCGATTGGGCCGTGCGACGCCTTTCGGCCCCGGATCGGTACGGAAAGAGCGGCTGGGAATGGTCGACCGCCCACGACGGGGGCGGTAGTTCCTTGGAATTGGTGAACGAACAACTTCCGTTGACCGAGGGCCAGAACTGGCTGTCCAGCCTCACCGCCGGCGGCACTCCCGGCCGGGCGAATTCTGTCGCGGCCAGCGATATCGCACCCTTGATCACCGAGTTGCATCACTTCCCGCCGGTGCCCCGGTCCTCGGAAGCGGTCACGATTTCCGTGCGGCTGGTGGACGAACTCACTTCCGGCGTCAGCGGCGCGGTGCATTGGCGACTCGATACCAGCGCAACCTTCACCACGCTTCCATTGGTGGACGATGGGGCCCACGGTGACGGATTGGTCCATGACGGTGTCTTTGGTGCGGTGATTCCCGCACAGGCGAACAACGCGGTGATCGAGTTCTACGTCACGACCACCGATGGCAACGGTCACACCCGCACTTTGCCAAATTTCCTGCCGACCGCCGAAGCCCGGAGCCCTTACCTCGTGTATCAGGTCGATGACGCAGTCTATTCCGGCAGCCAGCCGCTTTATAAGCTGGTCGCCAGCCGGACCGAGAAGGCCTTTCTGGAAACCCAGATCTGGGGTGGTTCCCCGCTGAGCGATGCGGAGATCAATGGGACGTTCATCGCCGCCGACGGAGTCGTCTCTAGTGAGGGGACGCCGCAGGTGCGGTATCAAGTCAGCTATCGCAATCGCGGGCACGGCACGCGTACTTCTGTGCCCCACAATTTTCTGGTCAAATTTCCCAACGACCGGCTGTGGCGGCATCGCAGTGCGCTCAATTTGAACAGCCAGTCCACGCCCGGACAGACGCTCGGAAGCGCCATATTCCGTTCGCTCGGCATCACCATGGCGGAATCGCATCTGGCGCAGGTCCGTTGGAACGGCGTCAACCTCGCGTCGCCCAACGCCCCGCAATGGGGCAGCTACGCGGCCAACGAGGTGATCGACGGTGAGCTGCTCAAACGCCAGATCCCCCACGACGCCGACGGCAACATTTATCGGGGCATCCGGAGCTTCGACGTCTCCATCACTCCAAACCTGGTGTGGCATGGCAGCGAATTCAATGGTTATACCAACGCCTACTTCAAGCAAAACAACTCCCTGGCCAACGATTGGTCCGATTTCATCAAGTTGCTGGATGTGCTCAACAACACTCCCGCGGGCGACTACGTGACCCGGATCAACCAGTCCGTAAACGTGCCCGAGTGGATGCGTTATTTCGCCATCAACTCGCTGCTCGACAATCAGGAGACGTGTCTGGGTACCGGCGTGGGCGATGACTATATTCTCTACATTCCCACACAGGATCGTCGCGCCCAAGTGTGGTCCTACGACATGGATTCCATCGTGGGCGGCGGCACCCTGACCACGGCTACCAGCACCGGCATTTTCAAGATGGCCGACCTGGCGACGGTCTCGCGGTTGGTGAAGACGCCGGAATTCGCGGCCGAATACTTTCGCCAGCTGCAGGAGTTGTCGACGGGGTTTTTCGCTCCCGCCCAGTTTGATGCCTTCATCGACCAATGGCGCGGCCAGTTGGAATCCACGCCGGCCATCGAACAATTAGTGCGGAATCTGAAGGCGTATAACGCCAGCCGGGTGGCCATCGTGCGCGCGCTGATTCCGTCCGAGCTCACCGTGGTCTCGCCTCTGCCGGTGGTCTCCGGTTATCCGCATGCCACGACCGCCACCACGTCCTTGTCGGGAACGGCAGATGCCGCACAAACCGCGGTGGTCCGCGTCAATGGAATCAACGCCACCTACACGGCGTGGCAGGGGCACTGGACCAATGCCGCCGTGAGCCTGCATCCAGGTGTTAACCGCATTCTCGTCGAAGCCTTCAATGCGGGAGGCACTTTGATTGGCAATCGGACCGTGGACGTCTGGTATGACGATGCCTCAGTCGCCTCCAAGGGAGGCACCGTCGCCGGCAACGAAACCTGGTCGGCGTCCGGTGGCCCCTACCTGATTACTTCCAGCCTGACCGTTCTGGGCGGCGCGACCCTGACCCTGGAACCGGGTACCAGCGTGTATCTGGCCGCGGGAGTGAATCTGACGATTGCGAATGGCGGTCGCTTGCTGGCGGAAGGCACGGCACAGGCGCCCATTGTGCTGAGTCGTCCGCCGGGCGTGGCCACCAAGTGGGGCGGCATTGTCATCAACGGCGCGGCGGGGTCCCCGGAAACGCGTCTGGTTCACGCCTACATCGAAGGCAACGGCACGACCTGCATTCATTCCTCGGGCGGAACCCTCTTCCTCGACTACCTCAATTTTGGCTCACCGGATCAACAATTCGTCTCGCTCGACAATTCGTCGTTTGTGGTGAGTCACTGTCATTTTCCGACCCCCACGGCGGGATTCGAACCCCTGCACGGTACGGGCGGAGTCAAAGCGGGCGGCCACGGGCTTTTCCTGCGCAATTTCATCGGCGCGCCTAATGGCTATAATGACGTCATTGATTTCACGGGGAGCAATCGACCTGGTCAGCCGCTGGCGCATTTCATTGGCAACGTCCTGATCGGGAGCGGCGACGATGGACTCGATCTGGATGGTACGGATGCCTGGGTGGAAGGGAACATTTTCCTCCACATTCATCGCAACGGGGCCCCGGATAGTTCCGCCGCGATCTCGGGGGGCAATACCGGCTCCGACACGTCTGAGGTGACGATCATCAACAACCTGTTTTTCGATTGCGACAACGCTGCCACGGCGAAGCAGGGCAACTTCTACACCCTCATTGGAAATACGATCGTTCACACCACCCGCCAGGGCGGTGTGGATTTCGCCTCCGGCATTGTGAACGTGCGCGACACCACACCGGATCTCACCACGCCGGGCAAGGGATTCTATCTCGAGAACAATGTGATCACGGATGCCGAGCAACTGGTACGGAATCCCACCGCCGGCTCGCTGGTGACGTTCGTGAACAACTTGTTGCCGCTGGCGTGGGACGGACCCGGGACGGGCAATCGAGTGCTGCCGGCCGGGCTGCGGCACCTGCCGGAGATTTCGGAGACGCAGTTTACCAACTGGGAATCGGCCCAGGTCCTGTGGAATTGGTTGTCACCGGCGCCGGGCTCGCCCGCCCGCGGCGCCGGAATTGGCGGACGGGATCTGGGGGGTGTGTTGCCCTTGGGCGTCGTCGTAAGTGGCGCGCCGGTGGGCGTCACCGCCGCTACCGGGGCTACTCTGAGCGTCGGGCCGAACCGGACCGGCGACGGGATTCCCAGCGCGGGATTTCCGCAAGGCAGCGGGTATATCGCCTACCGCTGGCGGTTGGACGGCGGCGAGTGGAGCGCCGAAATTCCCATCGCTCAACCCATCGTGCTGGCTGCGCTCACCCCGGGTGAACACTTCGTGGAGGTTTCCGGCAAACGCGACAGTGGGATGTATCAGGATGATCCGTTGCTGGCGGATGCGGCGGTCGTTTCCCGCAGTGCGACGTGGACGGTGGACCCGAACTACGTACCTCCCGTGGCCGCGTTGCCCATCCGGCTCAATGAAATCCTGGCGGCGAATCTGACGACGTTCACCAATGCCGGTGCGACGCCCGATTTGGTGGAGTTGTACAACGCGGGCGCCGCGGCGATCGACCTCGGCGGTGTGTCGCTGAGTGATTCCGCCACTCTCCCGCGCAAGTTTACCTTTGCGCCCGGCACAACGCTTGCCGCAGGCGGTTATCTGGTGCTGTTGGCCGACAGTGTCAGCAACGCTCCGGGCCTGCACCTGGGCTTCAGCCTGAAGGCCGCCGGGGATGAAGTGATCCTCACCGACAGCGTGGCCCGCGGGGCCGGCGTGCTGGATCGGGTGCAATTCGGAATGCAGGTACCCGATCTCTCGCTGGGACGCGGCTATGACGGCGAATGGACGCTGGGGCGGCCGACACTGGCTGCCGCCAATCAGCCCGTTGCTTTGGGCAATCCGGCTCAACTGCGCCTTAATGAATGGCTGGCGAGTGCCATCTTCACGAGCGGAAATGATTTCCTGGAACTGTATAATCGGGACCTGCTGCCGGTGGCCCTCGGTGGCCTGCGGATTTCCGATGCGGCAGCGGCGCCGGATCGATCCGTCATTGCCCCGCTGAGTTTCATCGCCGGCCGGGGCCACGTGCGATTCATTGCCGACGGGTCACCGGGGCAGGGCGCGGATCATCTGGCGTTCAAGCTGCCAGCCGACAGTGCGCTGCTGCGTTTGAGCGATGCGGAGAACCGCACCCTGGACCTGATTTCGTACGGTCCGCAGCGCACGGATGTCTCCCAAGGGCGCTCGCCCGACGGCACCACCCAAGTCATCTCTTTTGGCCAGCCCAGTCCCGGTGGCCCGAATCCGGGGAGTGTCGACGGCAACTGCACGCTGGCGGTGGAGACCATTCCGCTGTTGTCGCTGGGGTCGTCGTGGCGCTATCAGCAGACCACCAATCTGGACGGAACGGCCTGGAAGACCCCCGGCTACGTCGACTCCGCGTGGCCGGTGGGTGCGGGGCTGTTGGGGGTTGAGGACTGCAACTGTCTACCGGTGCCCGGTCTTAAGACCGTACTGACGCTGGGGCGGACCACGTATTATTTCCGGACGCAATTCACCGTGAATACCAACCTCGCCGGTTTCAACCTGGCACTCACCACAGTGCTGGATGACGGTGCGGTGATTTACCTGAACGGCGTGGAGTTGGCGCGACCGGGCATGGCCGCGGGAACTGTGAACTACGCGACGTTCAGTTCACGGAATGTCGGCAATGGCAGCACGGAATTCTTCCCGCTGCCATCCACCCAGTTGGTCGAGGGCGTCAACACGCTGGCTGTCGAGGTCCATCAAACCAGCGCCGGCAGCTCGGATATTGTCTGGGGTGCCGCGCTCGAAGCAACGCGGACCATTACCAATTGCTCGTCCATTTCGACTTCGCCGGTTTTATTGAACGAGGTTTTCGCCCGGAATCTGACGCGGACGAATCTTGACGGAGTGGTGGCGGATTGGATCGAACTCTATAACCCCGCCAGTACCAGTGCTTCGCTGGATGGGCTGAGTTTAACCGATAATCCTGGCGAGCCGCGCAAATGGGTGATGCCGGACGGAGTGGTGCTGGCGCCGGGCAAATTCCTCACGATCGCGTGCGATCCTCTGCAATTGCCCGCGGCGGGCAACACCGGTTTTGGCCTCAATGGATCGGGCGGGGCTCTCTACCTGTTTGATCGGTCGGAACGCGGAGGGGCCTTGCTGGACGCGGTTTTCTACGGCGTGCAGGCGGCGGACTTTGCCATTGGCCGCGTACCGGACGGATCGCCCACGTGGCTGCTGACGGTGCCCACCGCCGGCCAGGTCAATACGGCAGCGGCATTGGGCAACCCCGCACTTTGCCGCATCAATGAATGGATGGCCGATCCGGCAACGGGTGATGATTGGTTTGAGGTCTTCAATAGCGATACCCGGCCGATTTCCCTCGGAGGCCTGTTTTTCACCGACAATTTTGAGACGCCGTTTACCTCGCCGGTGTCTCCACTGTCCTTCGTCGGCGTCGGCGCGGATGCGTATCGGCAGTACTTCGCCGACGGCAAACCCGGCAATGGGGCCAACCACGTGAATTTCAGTCTCAAGAAATCCGGGGAAGCCATCGGCCTCTATACCGTCGCTGGTCAACTCCTCGATGGGGTGACACTTGGCGGTCAGCTGGCCGATGTTTCGCAGGGCCGGTTCCCCGATGGCAGTGCCACGATTGTCGCGTTCCCGGGGCGGGCAACACCTCAGGCGCCGAACACCTTTAGTGTGGTCACGGACGCCGATGGCGATGGACTTCCGGACGTCTGGGAAACGGCCCACGGTCTGGATCCGAAGGACCCCTCCGATGCCGCGAAGGATCCAGATGGCGATGGCTTAACCAACCTGCAGGAATTTCTGGCCGGCACGAACCCGCGCGATGCGAATAGCGGACTGCGCCTGGATGTGGAGATGGGAGCCTCTGTGCTCTTGCGTTTCAACGGCGTCACCGGACGCAGCTATACCCTCCAATCACGTGAAGCGTTCGGCTCCGGGGACTGGGCGAATCAGATCGCCATCCCGGTCAGGAATGCCGATGGCCCGATCGCGGTGACCGACCCGGCGCCACCCTCCGTCGTACGCTTCTACCGGTTGATTACCCCGGCTCGGTAGACGGATTCCCATCAAATGCGACCGGCAATCGGCGGATATCGCCGGGCGCCGGATCCAGGTGCACCGGAAAGTCACCCGGTGAGTGGTCGGGGATCGAGTATTTGGCGTCCACGGTCCAATGGCGAAGATCAGCTGAGGATTGCAGTTCCAATGGACCGGTGGTGGCCGGGAAGGTCATCGCCAACGTTCGGTCGCCCACCGATACCGCCCAAGGATGCCCGCCGAAACTACGGACGGGCATGACGAAGCTGTTACCGGAGGGTAGTCGGGTGGTTAGTCCCCGCTCGTCGGTGACTTGAATATCGGGACACAATTCGGGCTCCGGTGTGAAGGGCTTGGCCCGGATGTGGATAAGGTTGCTGGCGCCCGGAACCTTGGAGGTAATTTCGCCAGTCCAGGTGCTCCGGGGGACGCTGCTGAACAAGGACGCCCTGCGTGCGGAGGCGATGTATCCGTCGCGATCCCAAACTTCGAGCACCGCAGCGATGGTGTTGTAATAATAGTACACCCGGGGGTGCGCCGGTGGCCAGGCGACCCGGTCGCGGGGCGTGATTTTGGTATGGTTTTGCTGCTGTTTAAGTCTCGTGACGAAAGCCTGCCTTGCTCACCGGCCGATATGCCAAAACATGAAAATGGTTACATCCGTTCCGTGAAATTATAGACCTCCCAAAAGCGTCGTTGACCGGTCGCCGCGTCCCGACCGTCCGCAAAATTTCCAGCTTCTCCCGGTTTTACTGCTATACCCATTTGCATGGGACTCGAAATTTTTGGACTGAAGGGCCGGGTGGCGTGGATCACCGGTGGATCCAAGGGCTTGGGGCTGCAAATGGCCAACGCGTTGGCGAGCGTCGGCGCGGACATCGTCATCAACTCGCGGCATGCCGCCGAAGCCGAAGCGGCGGCCCACGCAATCGCCCGGCAACATGGCGTGCGCACACTGGGTCTGGCGGCGGATGTCACGAATGAAACCGCGATCAACGCCCTCGTCGAGCGGGCCACGGCCACGCTGGGGGGTATCGATATCCTGATCAACAACGCCGGCATCAACGTGCGGCAACCCACCACGGAAATGGCGCTGGTCGACTGGCAACGGGTGTTGGACATCAATCTGACCGGCCCGTTTGTCTGCTCCAAGGCGGTCATTCCCGCGATGCGTGCGCGGGGGTGGGGTCGGATTATTCACATGTCGAGCATCCTGGGTCAGGTCGGTCTGGCCGGCCGGCCCCCGTACACGGCCAGCAAGGGTGGTTTGATTCTGCTCACCAAGACCCAGGCGCTGGAGCTGGCCACCACCGGAGTCACCGTAAACGCGATCTGTCCCGGACCGTTTGCCACGGAGATGAATCGCCCGCTGCTCGACGATCCCGAAAAGTACGCGGCCTTTGTGGCAAAGATCCCGATGGGGCGCTGGGGCGAATTGCCCGAAATCGATGGGGCGGCGATCTTCCTGGCGTCGCCGGCGGCCAGTTTCATCACTGGAACGACCTTGCTGGTGGACGGTGGCTGGACCGCCCAGTGAGCGCGGCGCCCAGGGGCCTCCTTCCACTGGCCGAACGGCTAATTCTCCCCAACGCTGGCGGGTCGATGGGCAAGTATCTGCATGTCCTGAGCATTGGGTTGCAAAACACGCTGGTCTACCGCGCGAACTTTTTGTTCCGGGCGGCGTTCGGCCTCATTCCCCTGGCGGGAACTTTGTACCTCTGGCGGGCGATCTACGGCGAACCCGGGGCCGGGGCGGTGATCAATGGCTACACGCTGGCGCAGATGATGAGCTACTACCTCGTCCTGACGATGGTGGACGCCTTCACCGCCGTCGCGGAGGATGACTGGCAAATCGCGGGCGACATTAAGGATGGTCAGATCAGCCAGTTCCTGCTCAAGCCGATCGATTATCTCCAATACCGGCTCAGCCTCTATGCCGCCGGCCGCTTGATCTACACGACCTGCGCGCTGGTACCGGTGGCGGTGTTCCTCGCCTTTCAATGGTCGGCGGTCGTCGGACCGGTGAGTGTGCTGGCTTTGGGACAGACGGCCCTGGCCACGCTGTTGGCCGGAATGTTGCAATTCTTCATCGCCTACACGGTGGCGCTCCTCGCCTTTTGGGTACTGGATGTGAGCACCTTCATCTTCACGCAATTCGCTCTGGAGTACATCGCCAGCGGGCATCTGTTTCCGCTCGATCTGCTACCCCCGTGGCTGCATCAAGTGCTCATGGGCACGCCGTATCCGTATCTCGCGTATTTTCCGGTGGGCTTGTATTTGGGCCGGATTTCCGGAAATGCGGCGTGGCTCGGACTGGGGATTCAGATTTTCTGGGTGCTGGCGGCGTACCTCCTGGCGCGCCTGGTCTTCCGGTTGGGGGTGCGAAAATACTCGGCGGTGGGTGGCTGAAATTCCATGAAGACCCTCCGTCGTTACGCGCAAGTTTACGGCGCTCTGATGCGGTATTCGGTGATCCATGAGATGCAGTTCAAGGTGAACTTCCTCCTATGGATCGTCGTGGAGTGCCTGTGGTTCGGATTGCAGTTGGCCTACATGGCGGTGCTGTACGGGCATACGGAAAGCATCGCCGGTTGGACCCGCTGGCAGGTGGTGCTGCTACTGGGCTGCAATCAGGTGGTGCAACAGCTGTTCCACGTTTTCTTTGTCACCAACTTGTCGAATCTCTCGGAATTGATCCGCCGCGGGACACTCGATCTGCTGATCCTGCAGCCGATGAATCTGCGGTTTCTGGTGTCGGTAAAGAAGTTCGAGATTGGCAATGTGGCCAATGCCGGCCTGGGGCTGGTGGTGATCGGTTGGGCGCTGGCCAAGCTGGGGCAATGGCCGTCGGCCCTGGAGTGGTTGGGCTTTGTGGTCGTGTGCTGCGCGGGCCTGCTGATCCACTACTCGTTGTGCTTCATGCTCGCCTGTGTGGCCTTCTGGACAGTGCGGGCGCAGGGCATCCTGTGGGGTTACTACAATCTGTTCAATATCGCACGACTCCCGGCGGAGGCCTTCCCCCGGGGGCTGTATCGCACTTTCTTTACCTGGGTGCTGCCCATGCTGCTGGTGTCGAATGTTCCGGCGCGTTTGCTCGCAGGAACGCTGACGTCGCCGGGGCCGCTGGTGGCTCTGGTGGGCATCGCCGCGGCGTGTTTTGCCGCGAGTGAAGGGGTCTGGCGGTGGTCGCTGCGGCACTACAGCAGCGCGTCTTCGTAGGCAAGACGGCGCGGGAAAGGTGCGACGGAAACCCCTTTTCCGGCGGATCAAACGGGCGTCGCGGGGGTTGGAGTTCCCAACTGGATGCCGGTGGCCCCCAGGGCAGCGTAATCGGTGGGATTGCACGTCAGCACAATGACCTGCAAACCGCGTGCGGCGGCGAGGTCGAGCATGCGCTGGAGCTGATGCACCCGTTCGGGATCGGAAAACGCAAAGGCATCGTCAAAGAGGACCGGCAGGCAGCCATCGAAATCCGCCGCCAGCACCTCCGCCATGGCGAGGCGGACGGCCGCGCCCATCTGCTCCCGGGCGCCACCGCTGAGGGAGCCGAAACTGAAAGTCCCGCCACCCGCCCGGGCCCGCGTGAGCTGCAGTCCGGTGAATTCCTGATCGTGCAGCGTTACTTGCGCGCCCGCTCCCGGGCCGAAAAGACACTGCAGGTAACCGGAGATTTTATCCGCCAACGGCTGGGTAAACTGCGATGCCAGCGTCTGTTGTTCCGCGCGAAACAGATCGTCCAACAGGATCATCGCGTCGGCCTGTCGCCGTGTGACTTCGCGATGCTCGGTGGCCGAACGCAAGTGCGCTTCCGCGAGCGCGAGACTGGCCGTCGGGTCATCACTACCGTCGGAGCGCAGCGTGGTTTGGGCGACGGCGATGCGCACGCGGGCGTCGTCGCGTTCGGCAGTCTTTTGTTGCAGCGCCCGATCGATTCGCTGGGCATCGCCGGTCAGGAGGTCGGGTTGCAGGGCCGCGATCGCCGCCCGGGTGCTTTGGAGCACGGTCCCGGCAGTGATACGCGCTGCCTGGGCCCGCTGCAGGGCGTCCTCACGGGCGGCGTCGCTCCCGTGCGTTTGCACCAGCAACTCCCACTGGGCCCGGAGGGCGGTGAGTTGGTGACCCTGATCCATCAGCTCGCGCTGACTCTTCAACCACGCGGTGTCCGCCTGATCACGGGCGGTAACTGCCGCAGCAGCGACGGACTTGGCGATCTTGGCCGCCGCTTCGCCCTCGGAGAGTTCCCGGGCCAGGACTTGCGTCCACGCCCGGGCAGCGTCAGCGGTCGCGGGCAATGGCCGGTCGGGACTCAACGCGGCCAATCGTTCCACGTTGGCCGTCGCGGCTTGGGCTTCCATCTGCGCTTTGGCCAGATCGACGCCGATGCGACCGGCGCCGAGGCCTTTGAGTTCGGCTTCCGCCGCCTGAAGTTCCTGGGTCAACAGTTCCCGTCGGAGTTGCGTTTCGAGGGCGGCCGCGATGGTGGCGACACCCAGCGAATCCAAGGTTTGTCGCAGCTGATGTTGGGCCGCGGCTTCCTGCCGTCGCGCCTCCGCCAAGCTGGTGCCTCCGCCGGGTTGGAGTCGCAGGTGCACGCCGGCGCCGACGTGCAGGTCCGTGGTTTCCGTCAGGATCTGTTTCTCTCCCACCCCGAGGAGTTGATCACCCGCCTGGACGGAAAGGTCCGCAGCCAACACTTCCACCCCGGTGGCCATGGCCTGGAGGGCGACGCGAGTCTGGGCGCAGCGGGAATCCAATTCCTGCAGGTTCCGCAACGCGGGGGCGTCGACGGGCGCCAGCCGGGACAGTTGTTCCTTGAGTTGCGCGGCCGCGCTCTGTCGCTCCGCCACCTTGGCCGCCTGGCTCTGGAGTTGTTCCAGTGCTTCCGTGGTGCTGAGTTCGGCCTGGCGGGCGGTCGCCAATTCCAGACGCAATCGGGCGACGCCGGTCGCCAGTGCCGCCTGTTGATGGGCCTCTTCCGCTAGGTCGGCCCGCTCGCGGGTCGCTTCGCGGTGGGCTTCCGCCACGGCCAGGGCCGCTTGCTGCGGCGCCACCACGGACACCAGGCGGGTCATTTCCGCGTGAGCTGCGAGGATCTGCTGGTGGGCGGCAAGGCGGGATTGCCATTGCTGTTCGGCTTCCTTCTCAGCATGCAGTTGCTCGGTCTCCTGACGACGCCAGGTCTCCAGTTCCGCCCGACGCGCCGCGAGCTCCGCGCGGCTCCGCTCCAGTTCGGCCAGACTGCCGGTGGCATCCTGCAGTGTTCGTGAGGCGGAAGTCAGGGCCGTGGCAGCGCCTTCGAGTTGCTGAATGCGGTCCGCACACCGGCCGAAATCATCGCGGGCGGATTGCAGCTGACGCTCGGCGAGTTCCAGCGCTGAGCCCGCTTTGGGTTTGCCGGTCTGGGTGAATATCTGTTCGCGCGCGGTCGAAAAATGTCGGGCCACCCGGGCATCGAGCTCCGATTGCAGCGCCGCGGCACCGCCCAGGGCCTGCAGCCGATGCAGCAAGCCCTCCTGCTGCATCGTGGCGTGGACGGCGGGGTCGTCCCCGGCCTGTCCCTGCCAGACCCACAGGTGCGCCCACTGCAGATTGACCGCCTTGCCGGTGACGCCCGCATCGACGCCCAGGAGGCGGGCCAGTTCCGTTTCGGCGGCGTCGCCGCTCAACCCCACGGAATGCGAAGGCGCCAGCGTGGTGGTGCCGGCGGGGCCAAAACGTTTTTTCAGGTGGTAATTGAAACCGCCCGTGGTGAAGGTCAGCTCCACCTCCGGCTGACCGGGATGGGTGCTGGAAATCATGGCCCGGTGGTGCTCCGTGTTGCCCTTCGCCTTGAGAAAGAGCACCCGGTGCAGGGCTTCCACGAGGGTGCTTTTACCCGCCTCATTCGGGCCGCCGATGAGCGTGCGGGCCGGATCAAACTGGAGGGCCAGTTCCCGGTGCACCCGGTAGTGGCGGAGCTTGAGGGTGAGAAAGCGCATGAGTTGGAATGGTGGAGAAGTTTCTCAGCGGGTCTGGCAGACCGCGTGCAGGGCGCGCAGTGCGGTGCGGGCCACCGCCGCCGGTTCATCGGCATCGGCCGCGAGCGCCACGAGCTTGGCGGCGACGCGCGCCAAGAGCGGATCTCCCACCCGCCGGGTAAGCGATTCAACCTCCGCGGCGGAAGGGGCCAGGGTGGTTTGATTTTCCAACTTCACCCGCAGCAGCCGGGCGCTCCAGCTCTCGATCCAATGCTCGAGTTGCGTCGCCGCTTCGATGCCGAGGGTGCCGGTCAGTTGGAGGCGGAGCAGATCCTCGTTGGCGCGATGTCCCACGGCGGACTCCACCTGAGCCTTGAGATGAAGCAGGCTTTCATCGCTGGTAAAGTGGGCGGTCAGTTCATGCCACCGCAGGGCGCCGGTTCGGATGGGATGAACCACCGGCGGAGCGCCACGGCGGGCGGAGACCATGAGGACGTTGCCGGGGTTGTGCTCGCTGCCTTTTACAAATCGATCCAATTCCGGCGTCCCGGAATACCAGGAATGGGGCGAAATCTGTTTGGTTCCGTGCCAATCCCCCAAGGCCACGTAGTCGAAGAATCCTTCCGGGAAGCGCGACAAATCCAGCAGGTTTGCGGGGCCGGCGTCCGGTTCGTCGGGATCAGAAGCAGCGCCAAAATTCAGGACACTACCGTGCGCGAGAACAATCCGGGGCCGATTGCCGAAGCGTTCGGCAAATACCTCGCTGTTCCGCAGCCAGGCGGTGGGGTCCTGCATCTCGTGCCGGCGCAGCAGAGGGCAGGGGAAGAGGACGGCGCTGGCGAGTTCGACCGGTTCCGCGGTGAGCAGGATGCGAAAATTGGGCGCCAACTCCGCCTGTTCCCGGCGGAAGAATTCCTGCGCCCACAAGCTCCCGGGCCCGCCGTGATCGTGGTTTCCCGGGATCGCCAATACGGGCACACCCAGCGCGCCGATGGCGCTGCACGCGGCGGCCACAGTGGCCTTGGTGGCATTTGGGGAATCAAACAGATCTCCAGCCACCAGGATGAACTCCGCAGCGTGTTGCCGGGCAATGCCAGCGAGGCGCTGGAGCACGGTGAAGCGCTCGGCCTGAAGACGCGCCCGCTTCGTCGGGTCGTCCACCCCGGCGAAGGGTTTGCCGAGCTGCCAATCCGCAGTATGGAGGAACGTCACACTCATGTCCGGAGTACCCCATAATCGACGAACGCCCGGACAGAAACTTCATCTCCATCACCGCCCGCGCCCGCATCGGTGGATTGCCTTCGGTCCGGGGCGGCGTAGCTTCGCCCAACGTTCGTCCCGCTCATGCATCGCTCCTGGTTTTCCTTTGTCCGCCGTCCGGGCAGCGGCGTGGCGCTGACCTTCGGGGCCATGGTGGCCGTCGCGCAGGGCCAGTTGACCTTCGAGCAACCGGCGGACGGGGCGACCTTCAAAGCGGGCGCCGAGGTTCCGGTGCGGTTGAACGCTGCGGCGCCGGACGACGTTTTTCCCGGCGCCCAATTGTCGGCCAACGGGACCGTCTTTGCCTCCGCGGGTTTCTGCTGCTGGCTCTGTCCGTGCGCACGGCCCATCGCCGGAATGGCCACCACACTGCAAATCCCGGCCCCCCACGAGCTGGAACGGCCGTCCGTGAAGCCGTGGCAGGGTTGGCGGTTTCGCGCACCCGGGACCTACGTGCTCACCGCCTCGGCCACCGGGGAAAACGGCACCCAGCTTTCCGCCCAGCCGGTGACGATTCATATTGAGGAAATTGATCTGCAGCTGCGAATGACGATCGATGCGGACAGCCTCGTGCGTCTGGCCTTGCCGGAGGGTTCGCTGTTTCCCGAACCGCTGGAGATGGAGATGAGTCACGACCTGACGAACTGGACCCGCCTGGGTCCGCTCGAACCGGGCAATGTCGCCGCCTTCTTCCGGGAAGCCATCACGCCCCCGGATCCCCGCCCGCGCTATTACCGGGCCGTATCGACGGGGCCGGCGCCATAGCGTTACTTTTGGCGCGGATCGGCGGGTCGCGGCTTGTCAGAGGGCGGGCGAATCCGCACGCTTCGCGGGATGTCCCGCCTGATTTCCCGCCTTGGGGTGCTCCGTTGGCTGTGCCTGCTCAGCGTTTTGCCCCTGACTTCCCTTCGGGTGCAGGGATTCACCGTGGGGGCCGCCGCGGTGAATCTGGTGGCGGATGACGCCATGGTGATCGCCGGCGGTATCAGCCCGGGGAAATCGGCGGGGCAGGAAGGGCAGTTGCGCACCGTGGCGACGGTACTGGAACAGGACGGAACCCGGGTGGCCATCGTGGCGTGTGATGTGCTGATGCTGACCCGCAAGACGCTGGATCCGGTGGTCGCTGAGATCACGCGGCGCACCAGTATTCCTTCGGCCAATGTGCTGATCAATTGCACCCACACACATCACGCGCCCAGCACCATGCGGGTGCATGATTACGATCTCGATCCGGTGTTCACGGCGCGGGTGGCCGAGGGCATTGTGCAGGCGGTGCAGCGGGCCGACTCCAATCGAGCCCCCAGTCATCTGCAATTTCAACTCGGCTACGAGCACAGCGTCGGACAGAACAGCCGGCAATTGTTGGACGATGGGCAGATATACTGGATCGGACCGCGCACGAATTTTGTCCGGGCGACGGGGCCGTTCGATCCCGAATTGCCCGTGCTGGCCTTCCGCGGGGACGACCGGCGGTTGCAGGCGCTGTGGTTCAATCACAGCACGCACTCCATCGGTACCCGTCGCCCCGGAGTGCGATCGCCCAGCATTTATGGCCTCGCGGCACAGGAAATTGAAGCAGGGCAGGGAGGCGTGGTGACCTTTTTGGAAGGGGCGTCCGGGTCCACCCACAACCTGGTCTTCACGGGCGACGAATGCATGACCCGCATCCAGGCTGCCGTACTCGGCACACTGGCCCAGGCCACCGATCGCCCGGTGAATCGCCTCGCTGCCTTGAAACGACCGATAAAATTCCGGGTGCGCCATTTCGATGAAGCGGCCGAGGAACTGGCCGTGACGCGGTACTGTCGCAAGTATGCGCCGGGCTACAGCGAAGTCATTGCGCCGGTGTTCCGGCAGATGCGCCGGGAACTGGCATCGGCGCAGGGAGAGGAACGAGAAACCTGGGTGCAGGTGGTGCGGATTGGCGACATCGCCGTCGTTGGTGTGCCGGCGGAGTACTTCACCCAGCTCGGGCTCGACATCAAAAACCGGTCCCCATTCCGGCACACGATCATTGCGGAACTGGCCAATGATTGGATCGGGTACCTGCCGAATCTGGAGGGGCACAAATTGGGCGGTTACCAGGTTTGGACCGGCCATCATAGCTACGCCGAGCCGGGCACCGGGGAGCGCATTGCGGAATTGGCGGTGGAACTGCTGCGGGAGGTGGCCCGATGAAGCGTTCACTCTGGCAGTGCTGCCTCCTTCTGGGTTGGGCCGGGCTGGCATCGAGTGCCGCCAGCATGCCCGCCTCGCCTCTGTCCCCGGCGGAGGAACTCGCGGGCTTCGAGTTGGCCGATCCGGAATTGATGGTGGAATTGGTCGCCGCGGAACCGGCGGTTTCGAGTCCGGTGGCCCTGACTTGGGACGCCGCGGGCCGGCTGTTTGTGGCGGAGATGCGGGATTACCCGAAAGGCACGAACGGCGGTTCCATTCGCCGGTTGGAGGATCGCGACGGAGACGGACGCTTTGAGAGCTCCACGGTGTTTGCCGACGGACTTCAGTTCCCCAATTCCGTCCTGCCGTGGCGGGGTGGTCTGCTGGTCACGGCGGCACCGGATCTTTGGTTCCTGCGCGACAACGACGGCGACGGCCGGGCGGAGGAACGGCGGGTGTTGTTCACCGGCTTCGGCACGGGAAATCAACAGCTGCGGGCCAACGGCCTGGCGTGGGGCCTGGACGGCTGGGTTTATGGCGCGAACGGCCGGAGCGATGGGACGGTCCATCGGCCGGGCGAAACCAAAGGGGTTTCCCTCCGGGGCCGCGATTTCCGATTTCAACCCGGCACCGGCGCCTGGGAAACGCTGGCGGGCCGCAGTCAGTTCGGGCTGGGGCTGGATGAATGGGGAAATCGCTTTCTTTCCTGGAATACCATCCCGATCCGCCACGAGGTGTTGCCGGATCGCTACCTGGCCCGCAATCCCCAGCTGCCGTTCACCGAAGTCCTGGTGGATCTCCTGCCGGCAAATGACACCGGCCGGGTCTTTCCGTTGACCGCACCACCCCGGGTTTTCAACAACGAGTCGTCCAGTCACTTCAATGCGCTGGCCGGGCTGTATCTGTATCGGGGGGCGGAATTGGGAGTGGCCTACCGGGGGAATGCGTTTGTCGGCGAAAGCCTCCGCAACGTGGTTCATCGCCGGGTGCTGGAGCCCGCCGGGGTTACGTTTGTGGCCCGGCGGCTCGAAACCGAGACGGAATTCCTGCGCAGTCGCGATCCCTGGTTTCACCCCGTGAATTTCGCCACCGGACCGGACGGATGGCTCTACATCGCCGATTTCCATCGGGAATATGTCGAGCACCCCGACTTCGTGCCCAGCGAAATGCGGACGCGCGTGGAGTGGCGGACCGGGCATGAACAGGGCCGAATCTGGCGGGTACGACGGCGCGATCACCGGATTTCCCGGGCTCCGGTACAGTTCGCCGGCCGATCGCCGGCCGACTGGGTTCGACAGCTGGGCCATGCGGGATCCTGGCAGCGAGAGACCGCTCAACGTCTGTTGCTGGAGCGGGAAGAACGGCCGGATCCGGCGATCCTCCGGCGCCTCGCCAAACAGGTTGAGGGTTCGCGCCAACCGGAAACCCGACTCCGGGCGTTATACACGTTGGCCGCGTTGTCGCGCCTGACCGAACCGGTGCTGGTGCGGGCTTTGCGCGACGCCCATGCCGGGGTTCGGGCGGGGGCGGCGGAATTGGCCGGAGGGATCCTGAGCCAGGCGGGGCCCCATCACGTCTTGCTGACGGAGATTCAACGGGGCACCCGGGATAAGGCCCCCCGTGTCCAGCTGGAATCCGCCCTGGCCTTGGGCGGGATCCGCGACGAGGGACCGCGGGAATCCGCGCTGGCGGCCGTCCTGGCCGAGAACACGAACCGGTGGGTGCGGCTCGCCGCCCTCAGCGGCAGTTCCCGGCCGGTTCCCCCGACGTTGCGAGCCGAACTTTGGCCGCCACCGGCCGCGCCGCTGCGCCCCGCGCCCCGCCCGTCCACTCCGGCGCCAGACCGCGAACGGGTGGTGGCGCAGTACCAATCCGCTCTGGCCCTGACCGGCGACCGGGTACAGGGCGCGGCGATCTTCGCCCAACTGTGCCTGGCCTGCCATTCGCTGCAGGGGCAGGGCCAGCGGGTGGGGCCGGATCTGGCCGGCATCGGGGCCCGCCCGGCGGACGCCTTGCTCAGCGATATCCTGGATCCCAGCCGGCAGGTGGCCCCGGATTACGCAGCGTACGAGTTCGCGTTGAAGGACGGCGAAGCGGTGGTCGGCCTGTTTGCCAGCGAAACTCCCACGCGAATCACGGTCCGCCGCCCCGGGGCGCCCGACGAAAATCTGGCCCGCACCGCGCTGCGTTCGGTGACGCCCACTGGTAAATCCTTGATGCCGGATGGCCTGGAAGCAGAGATTACGGTTCAGGGAATGTCCGATTTGATAGCCTTTCTACGGCAGTCCGCGGAGGTGGAGTTGCCACGGTAAGGCGGAGGGCAGGGGGCGGAAACGAGGGACGCGGGGTGTCGGGGTGCCCTCCCGACGATTCACGAATGGCATTGCTGCCTTATCCACATATTATTCACAACCGCCGCTTGACCCTTGGAATCGCTCCCCCACTCTGAGCGCGGGTCTAAGGACCCGTTTACATGTTTGCGCAGCTGAAAGGTCTCTTTTCGAACGACATCGGGATCGATTTAGGCACGGCCAACTCGCTGGTGTATGTGCGAGACCAAGGCATCGTGCTGCGGGAGCCTTCCGTGGTCGCCATTCAAGCCGGCACCACCAACGTTTTGGCCGTGGGCGAGGAAGCCAAGCGGATGCTTGGCCGTACCCCGGGCAATATCGTCGCCATTCGTCCCATGAAGGACGGCGTGATCGCGGATTTCGAGATCACGGAGGCGATGTTGCGACATTTCATCCAAAAGGTTCACCACCGCAAACTCATCGCTCCCCGGGTCGTCGTCGCGGTCCCTTCGGGTATCACCGAGGTGGAGAAACGCGCCGTCAAGGATTCGGCCACGCACGCGGGTGCCCGCGAAGTCTATTTGATCGAACAACCCATGGCTTCGGCCATTGGGGTGGGTCTGCCGGTGCATGAGCCGGCCGGCAACATGATCGTGGATATCGGGGGTGGCACGTGTGAGATCGCCATCATCTCGCTGGCCGGCATAGTTTTCAGCCGGAGTGTGCGGGTGGGTGGGGATGAGTTCGATGAGACCATCGTTGCGCACTTGAAACGGGCTCACAACCTCATGATCGGCGAACGCACCGCCGAGGAAATCAAGATTCGCATAGGGTCAGCCTATTCCTTGGAACAGGAACTGACCATGGAAGTCAAAGGCCGGGATTTGTCCGCCGGCCTGCCCCGGACCGTATTGGTCCGGTCCGAAGAAATTCGTGAAGCCCTGAAAGAACCCCTTTCCAGCATCGTTGAATCCGTCCGCATCACGTTGGAACGTTGTCCCCCGGAACTCTCGGCAGATCTGGTGGACCGCGGCATCATGATGGCGGGCGGTGGCGCGCTCTTGCGCGGCATCGACCGGCTGGTCTCACAGGAGACCGGTCTGCCCGTCCATATTGCCGATGACCCGCTGACGGCGGTGGCCACCGGCACCGGACGGGTCTTGCAGGAACTGGCCTTCTTGAAGCGCGTCACGTCGTCTTCCACTTGATTTGCTCGGGTGCGTTCGGCCGGACTGACGGACGAACGTGTTCAGACGCGCACAGATTCTAGTACTGGTCACCGTTGGGGTGCTGGTGTTGACGCTCTTGAACCTCCCGCCCTCCGTGGCGGCGCGGCTCAAGCTGGCGTGCGGAGCCATCTTCCTGCCGCTCTTCGGCCTGGCGCGCGGCGGCGCCTCCTTCATGGATCATGCGAGCTACGCGCCGCTGCCCCGGTCCGCGCTGATCGCCGAGGTGGAGCGCTTGCGCGAGGAAAACGACCGGCTCAAGTTGGAAAGCATTCACGCCTCCGAAGCCCTCGCGGAAAATACCCGACTGCGGGCCCAACTGGGAGCCCCACCCCGCGGCGCTTGGAATCGCCGACTGGCCCGCGTGGTGGCCCGGGAACCCAGCGCGTGGTGGCGCTCAGTGACCATCGATTATGGTACGCGCGACGGCGCTGCGGTCAGCCAACCGGTGGTGACCTCCGAAGGCCTCGTCGGCCGCATCTCCGCCGTGGGCTACAGCCACAGCCAGGTGGCGCTCGTCGGCGACGCCGATTGCGGGGTGGCGGCGCTGGTGGCCGAAACCCGGGACAACGGTTTCATTAAGGGCGGCCAATCGACGCTCGATGCCGGGTTGGTCGAATGGACGTCCATGGTGCACAGCCCGCGCATCCTGGCTGGCCAGACCATCGTCACCAGCGGTCTCGGCGGCGTCTTCCCCAAAAACATTCCGGTGGGACAGGTTCTGGATACTCGGACGGAACGTTCCGGGGTGACTACGACCGCCCGGGTCCGGCTGGCGGCCAACTTGGATCGGCTCGAGGAGGTCTTCGTCCTGCGACTGGAACCACTGCCTGCGGATTCCGAGGCCACTACCCCACGTCCCCGCCGATGAACCGACTGCAAATCATCCTGATGTTTGTGGTGCTCTGGCTCGCCGTGTTTTTGCAAACCCAGTTCGGGGTACTGCACCGGTTGATCGGCGTTCCCGTGTGCGTCCTGCCCGCGCTGATGGTCTATGCGGCACTGACGCACGGCTTGGCAATGACGACGCTCTTCAGTGTGGTGGCCGGCCTGTGGTTGGACTCAGTTTCGGCCTCCCGTTTCGGGGTCAGTGTCCTGCCTCTGTTCGCTTTTGCCTTCGTGGTGCAGACCCGGAGCCACCTGCTTTTGCGGGAACAACGCTTTGCCCAATTCTGGCTGGGGGCGGCCGGCGGCTTTTTTGTCCCCCTGGTTACCGCCGGGATCCTGCAGTTGGGGCAACGGGAGCCCGCCTTCACTCAAGGCACCTGGTGGCAGCTCCTGGTGCTCGCACTGATGAATGGGATCGTCTGCCCACTCGCTTTTGGGCTCTTCGATCAGCTCAACCAGACCTTCAACTACCAGGCCATCGAAACCCACAGTTTCCGGCTCGACCGGCAAATCGTCCGGGGACGCAACTAAGCCGAAAGCCTTCCCTTTTTATACCCGGCCATGTTGCTCTTCGATGCGCTCAACAAAGGTGAACGGCCCCTGCGGCTGCTCGCTTGGGGCGTGCTGTCGGGGCTGCTGGTTCTGGCCTTTGGATTGTGGCGCATCCAGGTCCTGAACGGACCCCGCTACAAGGAGCGCCAACTGGTGCAGAACTTCCGCTCCGTAAGGGTACCGGCCGTGCGCGGAAGGATCCTCGACCGGGAAGGCCATGTGCTCGCTGATAGCCGGCCCCGGTATCGGCTGGATCTTTACCTCGACGAATTGGCGGTGCCCTTTGCCACCGAACACGCCCGCCTGCGCCGCGAATTGGCGCTCGCCCGGGGCGCCCAGGCCGGTCCACCGCCTGGATTGTGGACCCGCCTCGTCAATCGCCTGCGTCGCACCAAAACCGCCCCGCTAATTTCGCCCGCCGAGAACGAACAGCTGCGGCTGGCCGCCCGCTTTGGCGTGGTGAGCAACTTAATGGCGGCGGCCGGGGCTCGTCTGGGGACCAACCTGATCCGGACCAACTCGGACCTCTATCGTCAGTTCGATCGACATTGGCGGAATCAGCGGTACCTGCCGTTTCCCATCCTGGAGAATCTGACCACGGAGCAGGTGGCCATCGTCACCGAGCAGGGTTGGAACTATCCCGGGCTGGAAATGGAGCAGGCGCCGATCCGGACCTATCCGGAAGGGCGCACCGCGGCACACATTCTCGGCCACCTCCGCCGCGACAATACGGCCGAGCCCGATGAGCCGGATTACAATTATTACCTGCCCGATTACCGCGGTTACAAGGGCTTGGAATTCAGCTTCGACGACAAGCTGCGCGGACAGGCCGGCGCCAAGAGCATTTTGGTAAACAGCGGCGGCTATCGCGTCGGCGAACGGATCCTGGTCGAGTCGATGCCCGGCAATAACCTGATTACCACCCTGGATCTGCGCCTGCAGCAGGAGTGTGAGCGATCCCTGGATCTGGTAAGCGGCGATGAAAAGGGGGCCGTCGTGGTCATGGATTGCCGAAACGGGGATATCCTCGCGTTGGCTTCGGCGCCGACGTTTGATCCCAATTCGTTCATTCCCAGTCTATCGACTGCCGAGGCAGCGCGCATGACCAACCAGATCCTCCGCCCGATGCTGAATCGCGCGGCGGACGAAATCTATGCGCCTGGCTCCACCTTCAAGGTCTTCACAGCGCTCGCGCTGATGGATGCGGGGGTGGAGCTGGACGATAATTTCGAGGTCAAGGTGGACCCGTCGCGTTCGCCGCGTGGAGCCTACTGGCTGGGCAACCGAAAAATCGAAGATACCGCGCCGGCGGGGATTTATGATTTCAACCGCGCCTTTATCAAATCCTCCAACAGCTATTTCATCGATCATGCCCAACGCCTCGGCATGAAGCGTTTTCTGGACTTCGGGCATCGGTTCGGATTCGGTGAATCGACCCACCTCAAGGTCACCCGCGACGAGGCCGGAATTTTCCCGCAGTACGGCGAAACGCTGCAAAACGGTCAGACCTACGACGTGCGCAATAAGGGTGCGCTGGCGGATGTCTCGATCGGTCAGCAGATCGCGGTGACGCCCTTACAGATGGCCATCGCCTATTGTGCGGTGGCCAATGGCGGAACGTTGTACTGGCCCCGCATCGTCGAGCGAGTGGAACCCGGGGACGTACTGTCGGATCGCAATCCGGATCAGGTGCTCCCCGGGCAGATCCGTTCCCGCCTGGGCTTGAAGCCCGAGCATTTGACGCGGGTGCACGCCGCGATGCGCGACGACGTGGCGGACGATGCCGGTTCGGGGAAGGGGGCGCGAGTCGAGGGATTTGCCGTCTGCGGCAAAACCGGCACGGCGGAAATCAAGAGCGCGGGACGGAAGGACAACGTGACGTGGTTCGCCAGTTTTGGACCGTTTGAACAACCGCACTACGTGGTGATCGTCATGGTGCAAAGCGGCCGCTCGGGCGGTGGCACCTGCGCACCGGTGGCCCGGCGCATCTATCAATACCTGCACGATCGCGACCTGGGGTTGCGGATGGCCAGCAGCAGTCCGGCGCCGACGCCGGTTGGAGGGGGGCTTTAATCATGCTGACCGAGGCGATCAATCGACGCGAACGGGGCATTGAATGGCCGCTCTGGCTGGCGGTATTTGGCCTGATGGCGGTCGGGGCGGCGTTCATCTACAGCGCCACCGGCAGCCGTGAAGCGGCGCGCGGCGCGGCGTGGTATGACTACACCGCGGTGCGCCAGATCGCCTTTTATTCGGTGGGATTCGGGCTGGCGGTCGCCCTTTGCCTCGTCGAGTACGGACGGCTCGCCCGGTGGTCGCTACTCGCCTATTGGGTCGGCATTCTGCTCTTGGTCGCCGTACCCCTCTTCGGGGTGGATCGATTGGGGGCGCGACGGTGGATTGACTTCGGGCTCATTCAATTTCAGCCGTCCGAATTCGCCAAGCTCAGCTTCCTCTTTGCGTTGGCCAATTTCCTCGCCCGCCCGGTGGGCGAACTCGCCTCGCCAGCGCTGTTTCTTAAGGCTCTGGGCATGGCCTTGCTGCCCTTCGTCCTCATTCTCAAGCAACCGGACCTCGGTTCCGCCCTGGTGATCATGCCAGTGGCTTTGTCGATGATGTTCGTGGCCGGCGTGCCGCACCGGTTCATCCTGAAGTTTCTTGCCGGGTCGAGCTTGATCGTCGCCCTGGTGCTGGTGGACGTGTTGTTCGCGTCGCAGCGCTGGCAGTTCATCAAACTCAAGGAGTACCAACGCCAGCGCCTTTTGGTGTACTTCGATCTCGATTTTGCTCCGCGCAGCGCCACGGATCTGGAGCGGCGCCTGGCTGGGGAGCTCAAACAGCAGAAGCAGTACAATGTCGAGCAGGCTTTGATTTCGGTCGGCAGCGGCGGCTTGACGGGCGTCGGCTGGCGCCAGGGGAAACAGGGGGCCCTCGGCTACCTCCCTCGCGCAGTCGCCCACAACGACTTCATCTTTTCCGTGCTGGCCGAGGAAAAGGGCTTCACCGGAGCGATCGTCGTGCTGTTCCTGTATGGCACGGTCTGTGTGGCCGGCATCCGTATTGCGGGACAGGCGCGGGACCGATTGGGGCGCATCCTCGCCGCGGGAGTGGTGACACTCCTCTTTACTCACGTTTTCGTAAACATCGGAATGAACATCCGGCTGATGCCGGTCACGGGCATTCCGTTGCCTTTATTAAGCGCCGGTGGCACCTCCGTGCTTTGCTCGTTGGTCGCCATCGGCATTCTCCAAAATATTCACCTTTATCGCCGGCACTATTAGCAAGCGCCGGTGGCAACCTTAATAATACTCCATGAGTCAAAACTTCAAACGCGGGCGCAGCACCCTCAGCTTCAAGCCGAAGCAGGGGATCGGCGCCCCCAACCCGCACGGCGCCCGCACGGCCCGGGCGGAGGCGATCGGCCAGAAGGCGGCGGACGAGAATCTCTTCGACAACCGCCGGCACGAGGCCGAGGTGCGCCGATCGGAAAACCTGGCCGCCGGCCTGCCCGAGGATGCCAATGATCCCACCGAAGAGGTCCAACGCTCCAAATCGGGGCGCGACCTCAGTTACCGCGCCCCAAGTCCGTCCCACGGGGAAGAGGGCGGGGGCGACGGCTCGGAGGATCATCCGGCGGAAGACGCGCCGGTCGAACCGCCGCGCCGGCCCAAGGGTCTCATCGAGAAGGCCCGCGCCGCGGTGAAGGAAGTGGTCAAGAAAGTCCGGCAATTCATCCAGCCGGAACCCAAGATCGTCAAGGAAGTGGTCATCAACGCCGAACCCCTCGAAACCCGGGTGGCGGTCCTGGAGGATTCCCGCCTGGAGGACTTCACCGTGGAGCGGGCCAGCGACGACCGTCTGGTCGGTTCGATCTTCAAGGGCAAGGTGAAGAACCTGGAGGACAATCTGAAGGCCGCGTTCGTCGACATCGGTTTCGAGAAAAACGCCTTCCTGCATTACTGGGATATCGTGCCGAGCAATTTCGACTCGAGCGTGGAATTGGTGGAGCGCGAGGGCGATCGGCAGAAACAGCGGGCCAAGCCGAAAATCACCCAGAAGGACGTGCCCAAACTGTTCCCGCCGGGCTCGGAAATCATCGTGCAGGTCACCAAGGGGGCCATTGGCACCAAGGGGCCGCGCGTGACCACGAATCTTTCGCTACCGGGACGCTATCTCGTCCTGCTGCCGAATTCGGATCAGTCCGGTATCTCCCGTAAGATCGAGCACGGCGAGGAGCGTCAGCGGCTCAAAAAGATCGTCCGCGAATTGACCATTCCCGAGGGCATGGGTGTCATCATCCGTACCGCGGGCGAAGGTAAACTCCGTCGTTATTTCGTCCGGGATCTCGCCTTGCTGCTGGAGGAGTGGAAGGAGATCGAATCCCGGATCAAGGCGCAGCCACTGGCGTCCTGCGTGTTTCAGGAGCCGGATCTCGTCGAGCGTACGGTGCGCGACTTCCTCACGGAAGACGTCAGCCGGATTGTCATCGATGATCCCAAGCAGTTCGAACGGGTGAAGGGCATGATCTCCAAGATCAGCAGCCGTTCGACCAAGAAGATCCATTTCTATAACGAGGCCCAACCGCTGTTTGATCGGTTCAACATCAGCCGGCAGCTCGAGCAGGCCTTCAGCCGCCAGGTGGCGCTGAAGAGCGGTGGTTACCTGGTCATCGATGAAACCGAAGCGCTGGTGGCCATCGACGTGAACACCGGCAAGCACAAGGGCGGCAAGGACCACGAAAACGCCATCCTCAAGGTCAACATGGAGGCCGCGGAGGAAATCTGCCGCCAACTCCGCCTGCGCAACATCGGCGGGATCATCGTGCTGGATTTCATCGATATGAAACACCGCCGGGATCAGCAGCAGGTTTACGCGCGGGTGAAGCACCTCCTGAGGCGGGACAAGTCCAAGACCCACGTGCTGCCGTTGTCGCAGCTGGGCCTGATGGAAATGACCCGGCAGCGGCACACCGAATCCGTGGCCAGCTCGCTCTACGAGGATTGCCCGCATTGCCGCGGTCGTGGGGTGCTGAAGAGCGCCGAGACGATGAGCATCGAACTGCAGCGCAAGTTGACCTCGATCCTGAAGGGACGTCCGCGCGACGAGAACGATTTCCAAGTCAAGGTCACCTGCAATCCCAAGGTCCTGGACCGCCTGCGCACGCGGGATGAAAAGCTGTTGATCGAGCTGGAAAAGAAGTTTTTCGCGCGGCTGACATTCCGGCCGGATCCGACCTTCCACAACGAGGAATGGACGATCCTGAACGCGCTGACCAACGAGGAATTGGCGCGAAACCAACACCGCCAAGATTCGTAACCTCAACCACGGCCGGCGCTTCCCGCCGGCCGTTTTTTTCTTCAAAATGGGGGCGAAAAGCGGTTTGGGCGGTCCCAACGACGCGCTTGTGCGATTTTTCCAAAAATCCGCTTGGCACCACTAGGGGTAGTGTTAATCTGGCTGCCTATCCCCAATGGATAGCGTGATGAGCCTTCCCGGAAATATGGATTATCACCTTTTTTTGGGGTTTTTGTCGTCAGTTTGACCCGCCTGAGGGGGATGTGGCCAAGTTGAGCGACATGTGCAGAATTCCGCCGCCCGCCAAGTTTGTTGGTTCCGAAAGTTGTGTAACGGATCGCTGAGTCGTCCACCCGCCAGGGCGAACTGCGATCCCACCGTAAACTCCTATGATTGACGCCCGCCATCCACTGTCCCCGCCTACGGCCGGGAGCGCCCGTTCCGCCCGGGCCACCAAGTCCGTGTCCAAGGCCCGCAAGGGCAATGCCCGTCCTGGGTCCGCCCCAGCCAAGTCCCCGGTTCGTCGTGGTCTCCCGGTGCCCCGGGTGTTCAGCGACGCCAAGGTCCAGCCCTTCGATCAGATCGAATGGGAGAAGCGCACCGCCGAGATCACCGATGACTCCGGCAAAACGATCTTCAAGCAGGAAGGCGTCGAGGTGCCCAAGCACTGGTCGCAACTCGCCACCAAGGTGGTTTGCTCCAAGTATTTTTACGGCGATCCGGCCAAGGCCGAGCGGGAGTACTCGGTTCGCCAGTTGATTCATCGGGTGACGCGGACGATTGCCGATTGGGGGATCGCGGACGGGTATTTTAGCGCGGCGGATGGCGAGGTCTTCTACGAGGAGTTGACGTGGTTGTGCGTCAACCAGTTCGGCGCGTTCAACTCGCCGGTCTGGTTTAACGTCGGGCTCTACCACCAGTACGGCGTGGGCAAGCACAGCGATCGGGGCAACTGGTTCTTCAATCGGGCCACCGGCCAGACCGAACGGGCGCCCACCCAGTACGAATATCCCCAGGGCAGCGCCTGCTTCATCCAGTCCGTGGAGGACAACATGGAGAGCATCATGGAGCTGGCCTACTCGGAGGCCATGCTGTTCAAGTACGGCTCCGGCACGGGCACCGACCTGACGCCCATCCGTTCCAGCAAGGAGAAGCTCTCCGGCGGCGGACGCCCGTCCGGCCCCATGAGCTTCCTCAAGGTCTACGATCAGGTGGCCAACGTGGTGAAATCCGGCGGCAAGACCCGGCGGGCGGCGAAGATGAACACGATCCGCGATACCCACGGGGACGTCGAGGAGTTCATCACGGCCAAGCAGAAGGAAGAGAAGAAGGCCTGGGCGCTGATCGAACAGGGCTACGATGGCTCGTTTAACGGCGAAGCCTACGGCTCGGTCATGTACCAGAACGAGAATCTCTCGGTCCGGGTTTCCGACGAATTCATGCAGGCGGCGGTGGACGGGCGGGAGTGGTGGACCCGGGCCACGGTTTCGGGCAAGCCCCTGGAAAAGAAGGATGCGTCCCAATTGCTGGATTTGATCGCCGAGGGCACCTGGATCTGCGGCGACCCCGGTTTGCAGTACGACGGCGCCATCCAACGCTGGCACACGTGCTCCGGCACCGAGCCGATTCACTCCACGAATCCCTGTTCGGAATACGTCTTCCTGAACAATACCGCGTGCAATCTGGCGTCGTTGAACTTGGTGAAGTTCCAGAAACCCGACGGCAGCTTTGACGTGGAACGTTATAAGGCCGCCGTCCGGATCTACATCACGGCGCAGGAAATCATCGTCGACAACGCCAGCTATCCCACGGCGCGGATCGCGGAAAATTCCCACATCTACCGCACCCTCGGTTTGGGCTACGCCAATCTGGGCTCGCTCGTCATGGGCTACGGATTCGCGTACGATTCCGACGAAGGCCGGGCGCTGGCGGGTGCTTTGACGGCCATCATGACCGGCACGGCGTATGAGCAATCGGCCGAAATGTCGGCGGTCCTGGGTTCCTTCCCGGGCTACCGGGATTCCCGTTGTGCCGGCGTCGCCCAACCGGCGGCGAAGGACAACGTCGCCGGCATGCGACGCGTCGTGCAGCAACATCGCGATGCGGTCGAGAGCATCCAACCCAGCCGGGAATTCGCCTACCTCAAGGACGAGGCGCGGACGGCGTGGGATCGGGCGATCGCCCGCGGCCAGGAAGTCGGCTATCGCAACGCCCAGGTGACGGTGCTCGCTCCCACGGGAACGATTGCCTTCCTCATGGATTGCGACACCACCGGCGTGGAACCGGACATCGCGCTGGTGAAGTACAAACTGCTGGCGGGCGGGGGCATGTTGAAGATCGTGAACCGCACGGTGCCCGAAGCGCTGCGCCGGTTGGGCTATACGCCCGGTCAGATCACCTCGATTGAAAAGCACATCGCGGATCACGACACCATTGAGGACGTGAAGACCGAAGGTGGCTCGGTGATTCCGAGTGGATTGAAAGCCGAGCATCTCTCGGTGTTCGACTGCGCCTTCAAGCCCAACAAGGGCGAACGGAGCATCCACTACAAGGCCCATCTCAGCATGATGGCCGCCGCTCAGCCGTTCATCTCCGGAGCGATCTCCAAGACGGTCAACATGCCGAGCGACGCCACGGCCGCGGAAATCCGCAATGCCTATGTGGATGCGTGGCGATTGGGACTGAAGTGCGTGGCGATCTATCGCGACGGCTCCAAGCGTTCCCAGCCGCTGAACACGAAGAAGACCAACGAAGGCGCCGACAAGGCCACGCCGACCCAGACGTTGGAAGCGCAGATTGCCGAATTGCAGGCTCAGGTGGCAGCGCTCAAGGAACAGGCCGAACAACCGCTGCGGAAGCGGTTGCCCGAAACGCGGATGGCGGTGAACCACAAGTTCGACATCGCCGGCCACGAAGGATACCTCACGGTGGGTCTGTTCGAGGATCACACGCCCGGTGAGCTGTTTGTCACGATGGCGAAGGAAGGCAGCACCATCGGTGGTCTCATGGACACCATTGGCGCGCTTACCTCGATGTCCCTCCAATATGGCGTGCCGTTGGAATCCTTGGTCCGCAAGTTCGCGCACCAGCGCTTTGAGCCGAGTGGTTTCACCAAGAACCCCGACATCCGGCAGGCGTCGTCGATCATCGATTACGTTTTCCGCTGGATGGGCTGCCAGTTCCTGCCGGGCTATCGCCAGAGCACCTCGCCGGAAGGCGCGCAGGGCGAACTCACGATCCCGGGTCTGCTGGAGGAACTGAAAAAAAAAGTAAACCGGCCGGTGGCGGATCTGGCTTTGGCGGATGAGTCCCGGACGGAAATCCTGGTCAAGGCTTCCCTGGCCCCCGGCAACGGCAATGGCGGACACGCGGCGGGCGCTGGCCGGAGCAATGGAAACGGAAACGGAAACGGCAATGGTCGCAGCCACGGCTCGGCGTTGACGTCGACGATCCAGAACCAGAAGGATGCGCCGCCGTGTCCGAAATGCGGACACATCGCCGTCCGTAACGGGGCGTGCTACAAGTGCCTAAACTGCGGCGAAAGCCTCGGCTGCTCGTAGTCGCTCAAAGAGTGTGGTGTTTAGGCCGGCGGGAACAGTTCCCGCCGGCCTTTTTGCGTGTAGGCAAGGGCAGGGTGCCACTACGAGATGGATTCTGATGAAAACCAAAGCCACACGCCTACATGAAGGTCAGCGTTACCAGTAGCGCTGGTTTTCCAACCGGCGAGTCAGCGGTGTCTGGCGATTAAACGCTCAAGCCACTTTTCAATTTCTCTCACGGCGAAGTTGCCGAAAACGCGAATCGCAAGCCCTGTACTCCATCCAAAACCGACCCTTGGCGATTTCAGAAATTGAACTCTGACGCACACTTCAATCCGCCGTCCGCTGACGTCATGGCCGGTGCAAGCGAAACCAACCTGCGTGATTCGTAGTGTCATGAATCACACGAAAATGGTCCTCCAACAGAATCGGAGCCGCCGGGTGATTACTCCACTGAACCGGTGGCGTGAGTTCGGTGGTAGATTGGAGTTGAAAATCAGTCCAGTCGGCCGGCCAGGAAATCTCAATCCCCGAACCATTCTGTTTCGCCTCAAGCCCTTCAGGAAATCCAATCAGAGCCACATAAAAGCCGTGGCCGGCTGCGGTGGTGACAATGGAATCGCGCGCCGCCGCGGGAATAAATGATCGACCGTAACCCGGATACCAACGCGAATCCGAGGTATTCAGTCCCCATGCAATCAGTGACCCATCGCTGGTATAAGCAAGGCTGTGAAAATGGCCTGCCACGATCCGAACTACGTCGTGGGTGGCCGATCCCGGCACCCTCGATTGCCCGTAATCGTATTCGGACTCTCCCGCCCCAAGAACCCTTCCATTATTGTCGAGCGCCAGTAGATGAAACAAGCCGGCGGCGATCGACCGGATACCCGTCGCCGAAGTTATCTGGAGCCGCTGCTTTAAGTCCGCTACATTTCCCCAAATACGCACAGTGCCGTTGGACAGTAAGGCCGCACTGAACCGGCCACCCGCCGCAATCGCAACCGCCTTGCCGGGCAAATTTGCCGGCACGGTCGCCTGGCCCCACAGATTGTCTCCCCAAGCGACCACGGTGCCATCCCCCTTCAGCGCTAAAATGTGCGCTGAGCCCACCGAAATCGCGACCACGCCGCTACGCGCGCTCTCCGGAACATCGGATTCCCCATATTGATTCGATCCGCCCCAGGCGATCACCGCCCCATTGGTCTTCAACGCCACGCCAAAGGAGGCGGCCGTGCCAATAGCCTGTACCCCAGTCTGCGCCTCCGGGGGTACTGGCGGATTGTAACCGCCTCCAGGATTCCAGGACACCACCGAAGCGTCCCCGCGCAATGCCAAAATGAAATCCTGCGCCGCCGAAACACCAATCATTCCGGTACGCAGCGCCGTTGGAACTGGGATTGGGTCCGACGAAGTATCCGTCCAGGCGACCAGGGTGCCGTGCGAGGGTTTTACGCTAAGTACTGCTGGAGGCGAACTCGTTACCGCGCCTAAATAACTGGAAACCACCACGGAATAGGCGCCGGCATCGCTGGGCAGGACAAACGGGATGTCATAACCAGAATTGACGGCTCCTGGAAGATCCATGCCGTCTTTTTGCCATTTTGAATTTGCTGGGTATCCCTCGGTTTTAACCTCCAAGTGGACGGATGTTCCAACGACTGCGGTAAGCCCGGCGGGTTGCTGCCGGATGCGGGGAGCCTCAGCCCTCGCCAGTGTCACCACCGAACCGCCACTCAAAGTCACCGCCAACGAAGCGTTGGGATCCGGAACTGAAAGTGGCTTGGCAATATTTCCATCCAGTTCCCAGGCGTAAACTTTACCATCGGCTTTCAAGACTGCCAGGTAGTCGCTTTCTGCGACCATGGCCACAACGCCCGATTGAGCTTCGTTTGGCACCTTGAGTCCATCTCGCGTAACGTCTCCCCAACGGGTCAAGGTCCCAGTGTCCGTGAGCGCAAATATTTCGGAGCCCCCGGCAGCGATGGCGACGATCTCGCCTTGAAAGTCGGGAGCAATTGCCTCGCCGGGCCTCGACACTCCACCCCAATAAATAACGGTACCATCCCGCTTTAGCGCGATTACCAGCCTCGGACCGTTTGAAATGGCTGCGACACCACTTTTGGCGGCCAGGGGAAGATTCGTTTCGCCGAAGGCATTTCTGCCCCAGACGACGACTGCCCCGTCGGATTTGAGCGCGATCGACCGAAACTCGCCAGCTTCCACCGCAACGACACCCTGCAAATCATCCGGGACAAATCCAGGATCTATCGAGATGCCGGGAACTTTGATTCCCCAGGAAATCACCGAACCATCCGACATTAGTACCAAGGAATGGTAATACTCTTTTACCACATCGATGACGTTGCTTTTTAGTGTATCTGGTAAGATGCCGGCTTCCGATCCCCAGGCGAATACGGAACCGTCCGCCTTTAGTACCAATTGGCCTTTGGTAATCCCAATCACGTCACTCTGGGCCGGCAGAGGCACGGATGCATCCGCCTTGCCCGTCCAAATCCGAGCCGACCCACTCGGCGCTGGCGGTACGATCAAAGCCGCCGGATTCGTGCTGGTGACACTGCCTGCCGAATTAGAGACCACAACATCGTACGATCCAGCTTGCTGGGCACGCACTTTTCCCAAGGGCAGCACCCTTCCGGTCGCACCGAAGATCTCCTTGCCGTCCTTCCGCCATTGGTACGCCAAGGGATAGCCACGGGCATGGACACTGAAGTAGCCGTTTGAGCCACGGGGGACGGATTGACTCACGGGTTCGACTGTGATTTCCGGGGGTGACGGAACTACAATTGCCGCGTTGTGGTACCAACCTGCCGCAATCACAGTAGTACCACCGGCTCCGCCGTTTGGTAAAGGAAGTTGGCCCACACTGTGGCCCCATTCCACAATTGTGCCATCGGCTTTGAGCGCCATTGAGTGTTCGCTGCCCGCAGCGATGGCCACGACCCCGTTCTTGGCGCCTTCCGGGACTGTTGATTGGCCGTACCGATTGTCGCCCCAGGCAACTACCGAACCATCCTCCTTGAGTGCCAGGGAATGCGCGGCCCCGGCTGCTATCGCTTGGACCGAAGTACGGACAGAATTTGGAACGTCCGACTGGCCGTCGGAGTTCAGTCCCCATGCCACCACACCACCCTCCGCAGTCAGCGCAATACTATGATTGGCCCCAGCAATGACGGCCCTGATGCCGCCCTTGGCCGTTTCGGGGACGTTGGTTTGTCCGGAGGAATTGGATCCCCACGCAAAAACGGATCCGTCGGCCTTCAAAACCAACGAATGTTTGGCCCCGGCAGCCACCCCCATGACTTGATTCTGTGCCGCTGCGGGAATGGTTGCTTGTCCGGAGACATTCCAGCCCCATCCCACGACGCTGCCATCAGATTTGAGGGCCAAAGTGTGCCGGAAGCCCGCCGCAATGGAGACGACATCGCCATTTGCGCTGAGCGGAACGCTGGTTTGTTGATAAAGGTCGTCACCCCAAGCAATAACCGAACCATTTCGTCTCAGGGCCACGGTATGGCCCCGGCCGCACGAAATAGCCACAACGTCCCGGAACGCTGTGGCCGGGACCCGGGATTCCCCGAAGACATTATCGCCCCATGCCAGGACCGCTTCAGCGGTGGCCCCAATTCCCGAGACCGGTAAGCCAGCGAGAACTACGGCGCACCAAAGAATGCCACCAAGGCGGGGTAGTATGTGCATGCCGGGTTGATGGGTCACCGGAAATTCCAAGTCACGCAGCCAAAATGCCCCGGAGTTTATCCTCGATTGGATGGCACGGTTCCGTGGACATTTTGCAGGATTGATTTTCGACTAGAGACCTCGCCCTCCCGCTTGTAAAGGCGATTCGTTCAAGCCACCAAAAGTCGGCCTAAAGTGCAGATGCTCTTGGCGGGTGAGTCGCGGACTGAAATCCTCGGCAACCTTCCCTCGCCCCGGGGCAAAGGAAACGGCCAACCTGCGGCGTATGCCTCGGCTGCTCGTAGTCGCACAAAGAGTGTGGTGTTTAGGCCGGCAAGAACAGGGAGTTCCCGCCGGCTTTTTTCCATGTGCTCAAAGGAAGGGAACTGAATAGCGATCAGCGACCCGAAGGACTCTGGAAACCGGCCTACCGACCGGAAAGTCGGCACAGGCAAACACTCAACGGCCCGGCACTGGTGACGTGTGGGTTGCAACCGGAACGCGAGGGCCAAGTCCGCCGGAGCGCATGGGCGTCGTGGTCATTTGGAATTCTTGCGCGCTCCCTCATACATTTTGATCGCGACACTTTTTGTGAAATCGCGCTGACGCCACTCGTCGTAAAGCGGATATGGCGCGAATTCCGACTTGTGTTCCTCCCACCAGAAATACAGGTCGCCCGCAAAATATCTCTGCTTGCCGTCCTTGTCGGACGTGAAGATGGGAACCGCGTCACCGACGCGCTGGTGAAATGCCTGACCCAATTCCGAGTCGAGAGGAATGAAACCACCGACCTGAACAACCGCGTAAAACACAAACCGGCCGGGAGCGCGATTGTCTGATTTCCTGAGGGCGATGGTCAGTTCGGCGTCGAAACGAGCCTCATTCTTTTTGATGGTTGGAAGCAGATTGTTTTTGCCTTGCGCGAAGCTGTCCCAATTACTGAGGTAGCGGTCTATAAAGGTGAAGTCACCGCTGGGCTTCTTGATGCATCCACCGAGTTGGAGCGAGACTAGTACCAGGAAAAGTGTGCGAATGGCTTGAAGTGGTTTCATGGATTTTCGGAGGTGCGTAACGAAGAAATAAACCTTTGCTGTCGAGCGCAGGCGAGGGCGGCGGTCGACGCGATGTTTTTTGGTCAGGATCCGCTGGAGCAGAGAACAGGACCACAGGATTGTGGTTCGAAGGATCACTCCGGCCGTGCTGCCACATGCCGGGCGAAGCGATCGAGAATCGCCTGCCATCCCTGCCGCTGCTGCTCGAAGGGATGCGTGTTCTCCGCGTCAAATGTCTCCCGAACTACGACTCCCGCGTCACTGCGAACGAACTCGATGAGCGCAGTACGGCCGCCGAAGGTCATTTCAATTAGCTCGAGGGGGACGAGCTGGGTGTAAGTCCCGGCGAAGTCGAAGCCAAAGCTGCCGTCCTTGGCCTCCATGCGCGAGGAGAACGCGCCGCCGACTCGCAAATCAACCGCAGCGGCGGTGGTGTGCCAGTCATCGGATGCGGCGTTCCACTGCTTGATGTCATCCGGCGTAGTCCAGGCACGCCACACCTCTTCGATGGGGGCATTGACCGTGGTCTCAACTGTGATTTTCATATTTTGTACTCTTTTTAGGGTGGGGGTGTGAACTGGCCATATCACCAATGCACAGTAAACTGGCCGACCCGTCGCAAACTCAGAATCACACCCGCGGCGCCCGGTTTGCTTCGCATTCCCTCCGTTTCTGAGTTCGTGACCTCAAAGTAAAGGTTCATTACGCTACGGGTTGAAGTGGGAGGGAATGGTGGAGGGAGCCCGTAGGGCGACCGGAACCATTCCCTCCCACGGGCGGTTCAAAACCGTAACAAAAAAATGACCCGCACCAACTCCACCGAAACTCCCCCAAAGAGCGCCGGCAA
>CANIZL010000069.1 GCA_947471985.1 Verrucomicrobiota bacterium
GCCATGACCCAATCAGAAGGCAACGTATCCGGCGCCGCCCGGTTGCTGGGCGTCACTCGCGATTACGTCCGCTACCGCTTGGTGGACCAAAAGAATCACCAATCACCGCCGCCCTGATCACGGATTAACGCAACCTTCCACCGTCCTGCATGGCTGAAACCTCGAATCCACCGAATCCACCGCAGCCGCTGCTCGCCCTGGCAGAGGTTCCCCGCGTCCTGCCATTCGCGGCGTACCTCCTGATCCCGGCTCTGGGCGCCAGTCTGGTCCCGAATCCCGACTACTGGCTGTATGCCGCCAAGGTAGTGGTCGTAGCCGCACTCATTGGGTGGCTGCGCCCTCGGCTCACCGAAATGAAATGGTCCTTCAGTTGGACCGCAGTGGGCGTGGGCATCGGCATCGCCATCCTGTGGGAAGTGTTGTCCCGTCAGGTTCCGGGACTTGGGCGGCTCTACGAGCACGCCCGCCATCTGCTGACCGGCTCGGTTCTGCCCCCCATCAAGCCGACCGAACCTTGGAACCCGCTCGTGGTTTTCCGCGACGCGCCCGCACTGGCGTACGCTTTCATCGCCGTGCGCGTGCTCGGACGATCCCTGTTGGTGCCACTCATTGAGGAAGTGTTCTATCGGTCGTTCGTCTACCGCTATTTGGTTCATCCCAAGTTTGAATCCGTCTCCCTGACCACACGGAACACCACCGCCTGGCTGACCACCAGTGCACTCTTTGCGGTGGTACACCCGGATCAATGGCTGGCCGGGATGATTTGCGGGCTGGCTTACCAGTGGTTGGTGCTTCGATCTGGCCGGCTGGGCGATGCCATCCTCGCGCACGGCATCACCAACGGCCTGCTGAGCGCCTGGGTGATCTATCAGGGCACGTGGGACTTTTCGTAGCATGGAACGTCGCCCCGACCTGCCTCCGTGCGTGATGCATGAAGACGAGCATCTCCTCGTCGTGCATAAACCATCAGGCTGGAACACTCACGCCCCAGCCCCGCACGCCGGCGAAGGCATCTACGATTGGTTGCGCCATCGCGAAGCCCGGTGGTCCAGCCTGAGCATTCTGCACCGATTGGACAAGGACACCAGCGGCGTCCTCGTCTTTGGAAAAACCGCCGCCGCCAACCAATCGCTGACCCAGCAGTTCACCGCCCGGTCGATGGTTAAGCGCTATCGTCTCTGGGTACGCCAGCAACCCGCCAAAGCGGCATGGACCGCCGTGTCCGCGTTGATCCGGGCGGGCGATCGATATATCAGCCGGGCAACCACCGCGGGTGGCGAAATAGCGGAAACGGCGTTCCGGCTATTGGCGCCCGTCAAGCACGCCACCGGGATCTACTGGGAATTGGAAGCCACACCTCGCACAGGTCGGACCCACCAGATTCGCGTCCACGCCGCCGACGCCGGTTGTCCGATCGTGGGGGACACGCTCTACGGCGGCGTGGCCTTCCCCCGGTTGTGCCTGCACGCTGCCGAATTGGAGTTCACCCATCCCATTCCGCCCGAGACGTGCCGCTTTCAGTGTCCGCCGGACTTTGGCGCCGAACCCCGGGCGCGATTGCGGGCGGCCTTCATCGACCCCGCGGCCACGAATGCCTTCCGACGGCACCACGGGGCGGCCGACGGCACCGACGGCGTCTACCTCGATCAATTGGGAGAGTTCACGCTACTGCAAACCGCGGTACCCGGGCCGCTGCCGCAATCCATCCCGGCCGATGCCAACCTGTACCGCAAGCTCCTGCGACGGGATGTCCGCCAAACCACGACAGCGGAAACGAGTCCCCAACTGCTCCAAGGCCGGGAGGCACCGGAACAATTCCAAATCCGGGAGAACGGCGTCCAATTCGAACTCAGCCTCCGCGAAGGCTACAGCGTCGGCCTTTTTCTCGACCAACGCGACAATCGCCGTCGACTGCTCACCCAACACGTCGCCGCCAACTTCCCCCTGCGCCCCGACTCGTCGAACCTGCACGGCGCCGAAGTATTGAATGCCTTCGCCTACACCTGCGGCTTCAGTGTCTGCGCCGCTCTGGCCGGAGCCCGAACCACGTCCCTGGATCTCTCCCGCAAATATTTGGACTGGGGCCGTCGCAATTTCGTCCACAACGGCCTCGACCCCGCCGCCCATGATTTCATCTATGGAGACTGCTTTGACTGGATGAAGCGGTTGGCGAAGAAAGGTCGGAGCTACGATGTCGTGCTGCTGGATCCACCCACTTTCTCCCGATCCAAAGAGCAGGGCGATTTCCGAGCCGAACACGATTACGGCCAGTTGGTGCAAACGGCCCTGCCGCTGGTGAAGCCCGGCGGCGTCCTTTTTGCCTCCACCAACGCCCTTCGACTCGAGCCCGAGGCATTCCTCGGACAGATCCACGCGGCCCTCGAACGTGCCGGACGACGGAGCCTCGCGGAACATTACGTCCCGCAATCACCGGACTTCCCCATCGCCCGCGAAGAACCGGGCCACCTGAAAACCGTCTGGCTCCGGGTGGAGTGATCGGCGACGGCCTGGAGCCGAGCCCACCCCGACGGACAAAACAGGTGATCGACCGGAAATAATCCTGCGCTGGACCAGACCGTCACCCAATAGTGGAGCCCGGCGAATTCGATGTTCCCCTTTCCCGCGTACCTGCTCCTCCCGTTTCTGGCCGCCCTGGTTTTTGCCACCGGCAGTCTCTGTTTCAAACGGGCTTTTCTCGAGGGCATCAGTCCGTCCCGCGGCATGGTGCAGACCAATCTCACCATGGGGCTCCTGTTCCTGCCGTTGATGGCGCTGGATACACACCCATTCAATCCGCGCCTGCTCGGCTGGCCCATTCTCGCCGGGGCACTTTTCTTTCTCGGACAAGGCTGCAATTTCGCGGCGCTGCGGGTGGGCGACGTGTCTTTGGTTACCCCGATCATGGGGTGCAAGGTCGTATTGGTCGCCGTCTGCAGCCGCGTTCTCTTCGACTTTCCCCTGACGCACGCTCACTGGGTCGCCGCCACTCTGACCACCCTGGGGGTATTTGTCCTCGGCGCCACGGATCTGCATCGGGGTCGTCGCATGGGGCTGACGACAGCCCTGGCTGTGGGCAGTTCCCTGTGCTTCGCCTTGGTGGATACCGTGATTCAACGGGGGGCGCGGGAGTTCGGGGCTTACAACTTTCTATCGACGCTCTTCGCGACGCTGGGGCTGATCTCCGCGGCGCTCTGGCCTTGGCTCGGTCGCAACCAAGCAACGGCACCCCACTCCGCTCACGGGTGGTTACTCGGAGCCATTATCCTCACCGCCATTCAGGGTTTGCTCATCAGTTTGAGCATCGGCATCTGGCAGGACGCCACCGGCGTCAATGTCATCTACAGCCTCCGGGGTGTCTGGGGCGTGGTGCTGGTGGGACTGCTGGGACGCTGGTTTGGCAACACCGAGCGGCATCAAGTCGGCACCCGAACCTTGTGGTTCCGCTTCTTCGGGGCCGGCCTCATCCTGCTGGCCGTAATCCTGACCTTTACCGGCACCGGGCGGCGCTGAGACCGCGTCCGGTGCCGGGCTACTTCAACTGGCTTTATCGGCGTTGAGCGCGGCGAGTTCACCTTGGACGTGCGCCACGATTTCCCGCACCGCGTCCTCGACCTTCACGAAGCGGACCACCCCCTTGCGCGGTTTCAATTCCACTTCGCCCTTCACGAGGCCCTTCTCACCCACGTTCACCCGCAGCGGAAAGCCCACCAGTTCGCTATCCTTGAACTTCACGCCGGGACGGTCGTCGCGATCATCGAGAAGCACTTCGATGCCGGCCGCCGTCAATTCGGCCAGCAACTTCTCCGCGGTCTGCATCGGCCGCCCGGCCGGGGCGATGTCCAGCACCGTCAGACACACCTGATACGGCGCCACGCTCATCGGCCAGTAGATGCCGTCCTTGTCATTGCACTGCTCAATGACCGCCTGCAGCGTGCGGGTGACGCCGATGCCATAGCACCCCATGACCGTGGGCTGACGCGAACCGTCCTCCGCCAGGAAGGTGCTTCCCAATTTCACGCTGTACTTGGTGCCCAGCTTGAAAACGTGCCCCACTTCGATGGCCCGGCGGATCTTCAGCGGCTGGCCGGACGCCACGCACAATTCGCCGACTTTGACCGTCCGCAAATCCTCCCATTGAGTTACCCGGATGTCCCGGGCCGCGTCCACATGGCGCAAATGGAAGCCATCCTCGTTGGCCCCGGTCGTCATACCCCGGGCATCCCGCAACGTCACGTCCGCATAGACCTTCACCGTGGCCGGCACCTGCTGTACGGCACCCAGTGAACCGGGCCGCGCACCGAGGGTGGCCACGATCTCGTCCGCCGTCGCCGGGCGCGCATGCACGGCGCCCGTGCGGGCCATCAGCTTGGCTTCGTTCAATTGATCGTCGCCCCGGAGCAGGATCAGGACCAGTTGCGAATCCACGACGTAAACCAAGGTCTTGATCTGGTGCTGGGCCGGCACCAGATACGGGGCCGCGGCGAGAGCATCAATCGTGACCACACCCGGCGTCGGAAACTTTTCCGGAGCCTCGCCACTCGACACCGACGGCGTCGGCACGGCGGAGCCGCGACTGACCGCCTTCTCGATATTGGCGGCATACTGACCGGACTCGCAGTAGACCACGTCGTTCTCACCCGTTTCCGCGGGGACCATGAATTCATGGGAATAGTTGCCCCCGATCACGCCCGTATCCGCCTCCACCGGGAACGCTTTCAATCCACACCGTGCAAAGATACGCGTGTAGGCATCATACATCCGGCGATAACTCGCCATGGCGCCGTCATCCGAGGCATCAAACGAGTAGGCGTCCTTCATCAGGAATTCCTTCGCCCGCATGAGCCCGAAACGAGGACGGACCTCGTCCCGGAATTTGGTCTGAATCTGATAAAAATTCTTGGGCAGCTGCCGGTAGGAATTGAGCTCGTTCGCGGCCAGCGTGGTGATGACCTCCTCGTGCGTCGGGCCCAGCACCCATTCCTTGCGCGAACGATCGCGCACCTTGTACAGCACATCGGCCGCCGTCTCGTAGCGACCCGACTGCTGCCAGATATCTGACGGCTGCAGCGCCGGCATGTGCACCTCGATGCCCCCGGCCCGGTCCATTTCCTCGCGGATGATCCGCTCAATCTTCCGCAGGGCGCGCAGGCCCATGGGCAGGAACGTGTACAATCCGCCCGACAGCTTGCGGACCAACCCGGCGCGCAGGAGCAATTGATGGGAAATGATCTCGGCGTCCGAAGGAGTTTCCTTCAGAGTGGGAATGAACGATTGGGACCAACGCATGTTTAAGAACGGATTGGTTAGTTCCGGGCGGGACGCTGGCAAGTGCGGGACGCCCCGAAACCACCCTTGAATCCGGACCAGCGGAGGGCTTACCTACCGCCATGACACGCCGCCGATTCCTCGAAAGCTCCGCCATGGTCGCTGCCGCCGCCACCTACGTTCCCACCACCTTCGCCGCCGAACCCAAAGCCAAACGCGTGGCCCTCATCGGCACCGGCTGGTACGGCAAGGCCGACCTCTGGCGGCTGACCCAGGTCGCACCCGTGGAGATCGTTTCGTTGTGCGACGTGGACAGCCAGTTGCTGAATGAATGCGCTGATATTGCGGCCCAGAAGCAGAAATCCGGCAAACGCCCGCGGACCTACTCGGATTACCGCAAGCTACTCGCGGAAAAAGACATTGATATCTGTCTGATCGCCACCCCGGATCACTGGCACGCCCTGCCGGTGATCGCCGCACTCCAGGCCGGCTGCGATCTTTATGCCCAGAAGCCCACGGGCGTCGACATCGTGGAGAGCCAGTCCATGCTGGCCGCGGCCCGCAAATACAAGCGGGTGGTCCAGATCGGCACCCAGCGCCGCAGCACGCCGCATTTGATCGAAGCCCGTGAACGCTTCGTAAAATCCGGTGCCTTGGGCAAGGTCGCTTACGTGGAGGTCTGCTGCTACTACCACATGCGCAATGGCGATACCCGGGCCACGGCGCCGGACACCGCACCGCCCGCGCATCTGGATTACGAAACCTGGGTCGGCCCCGCCCCCATGCGGCCCTACAACAAGATCGTCCATCCCCGCGGCTGGCGCGCCTTCATGGAATACGGAAACGGCATCGTTGGCGATATGTGCGTTCACATGCTCGACATGGTTCGCTGGAACCTCGATCTCGGCTGGCCCCTGAGTGTTGCGTCGACCGGCGGCATCCTGATGGACAAAGCCGCCCGGGCCAACATCACCGACACCCAGCACGCCACGTTTGATTTCGGTGACGTCAAAGTGGCCTGGACGCATCGCAGCTGGGGCGCCGCGCCGGACAACAAGTACCCATGGAGTGCCACCCTCTACGGCGACAAGGGAACACTGAAGCTCAGCGTCAACGGTTACGACTTCATTCCCAATGGCGGCGGCAAGGCCGAACACAAGGATCAGGTGATGGAACTGGAGGAGTATCCGGAGGACAAGACCGAGAAGGATTTGGAACGGCACGTCGCCCCGGCCATCCGCGGGCACATGAGGAATCTGCTGGAGTGTGTCGAGTCCAGGGCGCGTCCGGTGGCGGACATCGAACAGGGCCACATTTCCTCCGCGAGCTGCATCCTGGCCAATCTTTCACTGCAGCTCGGAGGTCGAACCCTCCGGTGGGATCCCATCAAGCACCAAGTGATCGGTGATGCCGAAGCCAATCGTCTGCTGGCCCGGCCCTATCGGGCTCCCTACGTCCACCCGACGCCCGCCAAAGTCTAATCCCGGCGGCCGTGCGGGGAGAGAGAGGCGGGCCGTGATTTTACTCGGGCCGGGGCCGGAAGGTCCCGGCCATACCCTCTTTCAAGGCTTCCTCGTCGAGGGCCCCGGTCTTGGACGAATCCCATTCATTGAACCAGGTGCCGAACGTCGCCAAAAATTCGGGGCGACTGATCAATCTGTCGTGGTTTTCATCCGCCAGATCGAGGAAACGGTGGGCCACCACCCGCCCTGGCTCGAATCCGCTGCCCACTTTTTTGCCCGAGCTTTTCCCTTCCAGCTGGGCCGCCACACTGGCATAGCGAGCGGGCACGAACCCCTTGATGGGTTTGGCAGCCGCACCGCCTTCACCACGCCGGCCACCCGGCGACTTTGCCGCCTCCTCGGGACGAGCGGCATTCGACCGAGGCGCGCCGGCCTCGCCACTGAATCTCAGGGTCGGCACTGCGTCTCCGGCCACGACCTTATCAAACCGCGCCAACTTGTCCGCTCCGTCAAGCTTCACCGAATCCCGGATTACCGCCGCCACCTCGTCCACCTGCCGGGCCAGCCTTTCCGGCTGGAATAGACTGGACTGAAACTCCCGCATGCGATCCAGATAGGCTTGCTTGAACGACGGGATTTTCATCAAGCGGTTGAGGAACCGAACCTCCGGATTCCACGCCTCCAGCAGGCTCAACTGTTCCCGCTCCTCCTGCGATCCACGCATACCAAATTGGCCAAAGGCATGGTCCAGATCCCACGGCATCAGCTGCAATTTATTCGTCTTGGGATGCAGGTGGACGACAAAGTTCTGCCCCATCCCCAGAATACTATCGAGCGTGGAGATCCAGACAGTAACCGCCAGGAAGCGGCTGACTTCATCGAAATCGACGTACTCCGATGCCTGCGCCGCAAAAGTTGCGTCATCGGCATCGGTCAGCAGCCGGCAAAAGCTGATCACCCGCCGGGCTTGCGATTCATAGACCGGGTTTTTCGGATCGTAGGTTGGCTTATACTTATCCCAGCTTTCGCCCAGATATTTGAAAAGCTCCGGAGTGGAAGGCTTCAGGAGCAGACCCCTTTTCGATCCGAGAACTTCCTCGGCGAAATGGGCATCCACATTTTCCACCATCGTATAAAGCCCCAGAATGGTGTTGGTATGCTCGTGGGAAACGTTGAGGCGTAACCGGGCATAGCCCACCCGGGGAGCCGGCACGCCGGCATCCCGGTAAAGCCGGTACGCCAGAGCCTCGTTCATCCAACTGGCATCGGTCACGCTGTTGTGAAAGTTCAGCTTGGCAATGCCCGCCAATCTCTGTCCCTTGACGAATTCGTTAAGATCGATCTTTAGCGGGCGTTTTGCCTGCCCGGCCGACTGCAGGTAGGTGCCATTGCCTTTATAACGAACCGCCACATCGGGAAACATCTCGCCGGCGAACTGGAAGTCGGCGTGAACATAATTGAACTCGATTCCTCGGGCACTGGAGAGCCCATTGCGCCGCCCGTCCGGTCCCTGGAGTGGCAACCCTCCGAACGGTCCCACACCGCCCAACCCACCCATCGGGGCCGCCAGAACCTCATCCAGGCCCGCCTTTAATTCTGCCTCGTTGATCGTCCCCGAACGATCCGCATCCCACTTATCAAACCAAAGCTGGCCCAGCTTCTCCCATTCAGCCCATGCAACTTGGCCATTGTGGTCCGCGTCGGCCGCTTGAAAAATCCGGGAGCCCAATACTTGGCCCACCCCGGACCGGGGTCCACCCGCCGGCCGCCCACCGAATCCGCCTGACAAAAAGCCGAGTCCATCGACGCCAGACGGTTGCAGAGCACGCCATTGGTCCCGGCTGAAGGTCAGATCCACATCCCAGACCTTGTCGAGTCGAAACAAGTCGCCCGCCGTCTGCGGCCCCCCCGCCAGCGCCTGCCCCGCCAACCCGGAAACGTAAGCCGCGATTCCCAGGCTCATTCTGAGCAGCAGTGCATGAGCGCGCATGGCGAATAGACCCCAATACCCTCCAAAAGTTACAATTTGGTTCCGCCGCCACCGCCCGGCAAGCCCGGCCGACGTGTTCCCATCGGCCGCCAAAATCAGCCGATCCAAAATCCGAAACCGGGCCGGGGAACCTCCGACCCGGTCTCGACAAGCCACCGCAGCTTACGCCGCGGGAGCCGCCGGTGCTTGACCGGCCGGTGGGGTCGCCACCATCACCGGGATCGGGACCCGGAGCTTCATGACGTCATCAACCAACACTTCCAAGGTGTACACACCGGGGGCGTTGAATTCGACGTTCTGGAAAAGGCTGACCAAGGTCATGCTCTGCACGGCGTCCGGCAGGGCGAATTTGGCCTGGTTTTTCCGCAAAACCGTCGTGCCGTCCGGACCGATGAGGCGGACTTCTTCAGTGAACTGGCCGATTCCGGCCACCCAACGGTTCACCACGCACAATTTGGGCGCCCAAACCGGGATTTGGGGCAGGCGGATGATGCCCAACACCCCGACGAGGATGAGGTTTCCCGAGGCTTCCTGGCGGACATCCTCGCACATCAGTGCACATTGTAGATCAGGCAGAATACGATTGGCTTTCATGAATAAACAGCGGGTGGAGCAGACAGGCCGTACCGGGGCGGGTCAAAAGGAAAGCGGTGGCACTTCCGTAGCGACACTATTCTCGAAAGTTGGCGCCAACTCCCGCCAACCGCCGTGCGCAACTTCCAGCATCCGGAAACTGTTACCGGACCCGCACCAGATTGGTCCGACCTTCGTGATAGACGACGTGCTTTTGACTAAAAACCGCCCGTCCCATCAACTCCCAATCCACTCCCCGGGTATACCACCATCCCTCGGGGGTTATCGCCCGTTCAAACGCGTAGGTCAGGTTTTTCAGGGACCCCGCCAAGCCACCCACGACACTGACGGATTCCTGCAAGTTCACGTTCAGCTTGGCGACAAACCAGGTACGTTCGTCGACCCAGATGCGTCCGGCGATGTGCTGCATAAAGCGCTCCTTCAAATTGCGGGGCGAAGGCGCTCGGGGATTGGGGGAAAAGTCCAGAGCGAGTACCGGCCGTCCGTCGAATTCTTCCCGACCGATCAAGGTAAACTGGAACCGGCTCAGGACGTCACCATCAACAACGGTCTCCTTCTTTTCAATCGCCCGCCCCTTCACGTGCGCCCCCTTCACCAAACGGAGCTCATTGGTCCGTTCCGGGGCTTCCTCCGCATCCCAATGCGCCCCCATCGGCGATACCGGCCCCCGGGCCGTTGGGGAGTTGGTACCCGCTTTCCAGGTCGATTTCACCACCCGCCGCTGCCCATCCAGCTCGTCCTGCTGCTTCCATCGCACGAAGTGATAATGGGACGCAAACTCGGCGTCATTGGCGGATTCCCGCAGGGCGTTGGTGGAAACCTGTTGCAGAATGAATTCCACGGACGGCAATCCGGGCTCGCCGTCGACCGCTGCCCGTACCGGCGAGCGCCCGACCGCAACGGCCAGCACGAGCAAAGCCAGCGAGCCCAGCGTCCTCCCTACCCAACCGGAAAGCGGCCAATTCATGGAACTCAGATGCACCTCCCGCCAACGCCATTCAATCTCGCTGGCGGGCATGCCCCCCTTCGGAGTCCATAGCCGTCAGGACGGTGAGTACTGTGCTGGCCTGTGCTCTGACGACTTCTGGGCATGCCCCCCTTCGGAGTCCATAGCCGTCAGGACAGATCCACAGTGTATCTGCCCCGGTCCGAAGCGAAATCCCTCGTAAGCGCTCAACGGACTTGTCGCCCAACCATCAGGAAATCGAGGTAGCCAACCAGCTTCGCCTTCATTTCCAGCCGATCAACGATGGTGTCGATCAAGCCATGTTGCTGCAGGAACTCGGAGGTTTGAAAACCCTCCGGCAATTCCGCCTGCGTCGTATCCTTGATCACCCGGGCGCCCGCAAAGCCGATCTTCGCCTGGGGTTCGGCCAGAATCAGATCGCCCACACTGGCATAGCTGGCCATGACCCCGGCGTAACAGGGATCGACCAGCAGGGAGATGTACGGCAGCCGCTCCCTGGCGTGATAGGCCAGCGCACCGCACGTTTTCGCCATCTGCATCAAGGAAAACATGCCCTCGTACATCCGTGCCCCGCCGCTGGTGGAAATGATGAGAATAGGCAGTCCCTTGGACGTGGCCGCCTCGATCAATCGAGTGAGTTTTTCGCCAACCACGGACCCCATCGATCCACCGAGGAAACTAAAATCCATGACCCCCAGAGCGAGCCGATGGCGGCCGATGGTGCCGATCCCGGTGACCACGGCGTCCCGCATCAAGCCACCCCGCTTCCGCAGTCCTTCCAACTTGGCCTGATAACTGGCGGCCCCGGTGAACTTGAGAATGTCCACCGCCTCCATCATCGCGTCCATCTCCTCAAAGGAGCACGTCTCGACCAGCGCATTGATGCGCTCGCGCGCGCCGATGGGAAAATGGTGCCGGCACTTCGGACAAACCTTTTGGTTCTCATCAAGTTCCTTGTCGTAGATGAGGGCTCCGCAGGCCGGGCACTTGGTCCACAGCCCCTCCGGGATATCCTTCTTCTTCACGCGCGGCCCGAGCTTGGGCTTGCTGAGAAAAGTGGTATCAGCCGGAGAAGAGGGAGTCAGTGCCGGTTCGACTGGATCAACGCCCAGTTGCTTCTTTTTAAGGACTTTGGTAGCCATGTAATGGACGTCCGCAGATTTACCATGGTTAGCAGCCGGGGTACGATCTGGCCAGCGAAGGTTACGGGCCGGCCCGGACACCCGAAGGCCGGCCGTCGTCCCGGTTCCGCGCCTTCCGGTTTGACGACAACGCGTTTTCCGACCAACAATGCGACGCGATTTCCATGAGTAAGAACACCGCCGGCAATTTCTCCTCGCTATCCACCGAAAAGCGCGTTTTCAAGCCCTCCAAGGACTTCGCGGCCCTGGCCCAAATCCGCTCCATGGCGCAATACAAGAAGCTGTGGAACGAATCGATCAAGGCGCCCGAGCGGTTCTGGGGCCGGCTCGCCAAGCAGGAACTCGTGTGGCAGAAGCCCTTCAAAAAAGTGCTCCAATGGCGTGAGCCCGTGGCCAAATGGTTCCTCGGTGGCCAGCTGAATGTCAGCGAAAACTGCCTCGATCGCTGGCTCGGCACCGCCACCGCCAACAAGGCGGCCCTGATCTGGGAAGGTGAACCGGCCACCGATGGCAAGCCCGGCGAAGAACGCGTCATTACCTATTCCCAGTTGCACCGCGACGTCTGCCGGTTCGCCAACGTGCTGAAACGCAATGGCGTCGGCCGCGGGGATCGCGTGATCCTTTACCTGCCCATGGTGCCCGAGGCCGCCATCGCCATGCTCGCCTGCGCCCGCATCGGCGCCGTGCACAGCGTCGTTTTCGGTGGCTTCAGCGCCCAGTCCGTGGCCGATCGTATCCAGGATTGTGGCGCCAAACTGGTGGTCACCGCCGACGGCGGATACCGCCGGGGCGCGGTGGTGGCCCTGAAGAAAAACGTCGACGACGCGCTGGAATTGAAGGACGCCGCCGGCAAGTCCCTCACCAGCACGATCGAGAAAGTCATCGTCCTGCGTCGCTGCGGCAACGAGATCCACATGGCCGAAGGCCGGGACGTCTTCTGGCACCGGGAACTGGAATACGTGGAAGCCGCCTGCCCGGCCGCCCGGCAGGATTCGGAGGCCCCACTGTTCATCCTCTACACCAGCGGTTCCACGGGCAAACCCAAGGGGATTCTCCACACCACCGGCGGCTACCTCCTCGGGGCCAAGGTCACCTCCAAATACGTCTTCGACCTGCGCGACGAAGATGTGTATTGGTGCACCGCGGACATCGGCTGGGTCACCGGCCACAGCTATCTCGTTTACGGTCCCATGGCCAATGGGGCGACCGTGCTGATGTACGAAGGCGCCCCCAATTGGCCCGAGCCCGATCGCTTTTGGCGCATCGTCGCCAAGCATCGCGTCAGCATCCTCTACACCGCGCCGACCGCCATCCGGGCGTTCATGAAATGGGGCGATCAATGGCCTGCCAAACATGATCTCAGTTCCCTGCGGCTTCTGGGCTCGGTCGGCGAACCCATCAATCCGGAGGCTTGGATGTGGTACCACAAGGTTATCGGCGGCGGCCGCTGCCCGATCGTCGACACCTGGTGGCAAACCGAGACCGGCGGCATCATGATCTCGCCACTCCCGGGCGCCACGCCGCTCAAACCCGGGACCGCCACCCTGCCCTTCTTCGGCGTCCACGCCGAAGTGGTCGACGACGCCGGCAAGCCCGTTCCGCCCAACACCGGCGGCAAGTTGGTCATCCGCAAGCCTTGGCCGTCCATGCTCCGCGGCATCTGGGGGGATCCCAAGCGGTTCAAGGAAACCTACTGGACCGAGGTCAAGGGATGCTACTTCACGGGCGACGGCTGCCGGCGCGACAAGGACGGATATTTCTGGATCGTGGGACGGATCGACGACGTCCTCAACGTGGCCGGCCATCGCATTGGCACCGCCGAAATCGAAAGCGCCCTCGTAAGTCACCCCGCGGTGGCGGAAGCGGCGGTCGTGGGCCGCCCGGATGAATTGAAGGGCCAGGCCCTGGTGTGCTTCGTCACGCTGAAGACCGGCCAGGCCAGTTCGGCCGATCTCAAAACCGAGCTACGCAACCACGTCGGCAAGGAAATCGGTCCCGTCGCCAAGCCGGACGATATCCGGTTTGCCGACGCGCTGCCCAAGACCCGTTCGGGAAAAATCATGCGGCGCCTCCTCAAGCAAATCGCCAGCGGATTGGAAATCAAAGGGGACACCACGACCCTCGAAGACCTCAGCGTGCTCGCCAAACTGGCCAGCTCCGACGAGCAGTGATGCCTTAGCGACAGATGGCGGATTCGGTCTCTGAACGCCGGGGACCGATCCGCGCCGTCCCCTGCCCCGCCCCCCCCAAGCGCCGGGTTACTTGTGCATGTTCTGCAAGGCCGCCGGAGGAATCCGCTCCAACTGCAGATCCAGTATCCAGGGGTTGTGCCCCAGTAGCTTTACCGGGACGGTCGCCAGATCGACCGTCGGGTCCACGACCTGCTGGGGCGGGCGCAGATTGAGGGAGACCTCGGTCAAGGCCCGCACCGCCGGTTGCCGTCCGTTTTCCTGTTCCCAAAGGCGGGCCACCCGACGGGCATAGCGCCGCAGCAGGAAGGGCTGAGTGCTCGCATGCATCGCCTGCGACACCGTCATATCCCGCATGTAATCCCAGTCCACGTAAGGCGACCGATCCAGGTGCTCCGCGTCATCACGGACATAGGCAGCAGGGAGGAGACTCCGATCGGCCAACGAAACGTCCTCCAAATAGATCAGCAGCGCGTCTTCAGAAACATGCGCCTGAGCCGCCATCGGGGGACGCGTCGCCGGCGATCCCTTCCAGACCTTGCGATCGATGGCAAAAACCTTCGTCGGCAACAGCGGGAGCACCGCCGCGTCATCGACGACCAAAAACGCCGCCGCGGCCGCCGGCCGCTCCAGATTGCTGAATGGATCGGTTCGTTTGAGCATCGGCAACAACTGCCCGCTGCCCTGCCGTCCGTAAGTTCGTTCCAATTGCGTCAGGACCTGCCGCGGGTCCTGGCTCATCGGCTCCCCCTTTGAACGACGAGCCGCCGCATACCCATTAACCAGTTCCAACAGAGGAACGGTTCGCCGGATCACCTCGGGTTCCCGCCCGTAAAGTTCCCGCCAAATGGCGCTCAACCGGGACCGCGACTCCGCTTCCGTACGGGGCGTCGGTACGCCGGAAAACGGATTGTAGAGAACGCGTTCTCCGGTCATCGGCTCGAACAAAACCACCACCTCCGGCATTAGCGCCCAGTTGATCTCTGCCGGCCGCACCACCCGATAAAGGGCTTTGTCCCCGTGCCATGCCGTCCATTGAATCGTCGTCTTTCCTGGGGTATCTCGCGGAAATAGTGCCGGGTCGTCCAACTGGAGCTTGAACGGGGAGGAGCGATAGACATCCGCCTTTAACCGCCAACTGAAGCTCAAGCCCTCAAAGGTGATACGGGAGTCCCCGGGAATGAGTCCGGCACGCAGGGGAAGGAGAGTCTGCAGGGTCAGCCAGAGGACGACTCCCGCGAGGCCGACTGTGGTGAGAGGAAAGGCCTTCCCCGGTGGTGGCACAGAACGCCGGGAACGGGAGGCCCACCCCAATGCCGCGCCGACGATCGGCAGGGCAATACCACCCGCCAGAAACCAATTCCAATCGGGACGGATCCAGCGGGGCGACCGCAGCCAGGCACCCACTCGGGTCGGCCAATCGGGCTCCAGAAAAATGAAGATCGTGGTCGCGCCCAACAGAGGGAACCATTCGAGATTGCGAAAAAGGAAGAAATTGTTGGTGCAGTGAAAGATCAGGGTCAGGACCACACCCAACGCCCGGGTCCGCCGCGCCAGCAACAAAAAGCCCACCGCGAGATCAAATATCGCGCCGACGTAGCACAGGAAAAATGCCGGCCCGGGCCCCTGAACAAAGGCCAAAACACTACGCGCCCAGGTGGCCGGCAGATTGCCCTCAATGATCGCACGAATGTGCGGTTCGATTAGAAAATACCGAACCGGCATGGCGTCGAGCAACCAATCCGCATTCAACTTTGCCACGCCCGCATAAAAGTAAGTGATGACCAACTGGCCCTGTAACAGCACCAGCGCCCACCGGGGAATCATCGGTACCTCCATCCCCCATTTCCTCCCACCAACCGCCCAGGCATAGCGCCGATCTGCGGGAATCCAAACCATGAGAAAAGCGAAGAGGAGTTCCAGGTAGTAGTAACTCATCCAATAAGTGCGGGTGGATTCAATCGCGTAGAAATATCCCCACACCAGGAATACCGTGGCCGCAGCCCACCGGTAAGCCACCCCCAGTGCCACCAAGGCACTGGCAACCGCGAGCACTCCCACCAGCAGATGCATTCCCCCGGAGGGCAATACCGGCAGCCACTGAAACAGGAGGTACGGAAAGTGGAAATGGAGATTGCTGCCAGCGTAGTAAACGTCCAGCGGAGTTGGCGCTCCGGTGATCATGGTGCTCGGCCGGACCAGCGTGATCGCCTCCAATAACATGATCGCGCCAAAGACGATGCGGAAGATGCCCAACGAGGCCCCACTGACCGGCGCCGACAACATCTCCCGCAGGGCGGACCACGGACCACCGCGGCGGAGTGCCGGATCCCCATCACACTCCCGGGAAGATGAAGCAGGCTCGTGCATGAAGGAATCTCCCTACGGCGTAAGTCCGCGCGCAGCCATTCTTTTTATCCGAGCAGCGGGAGTTTCAGACGACAAAAAAAGCCACCCCGCTGGAAGGTGACTTTTGCCAGCCAGACGAGCCGGCAAGTTAGTGTTTTGCGAGGTAACCCGCGACGCCTTCGTGCGAGGCCTTCATCGCTGTTTCACCCTTTCGCCAGTTGGCCGGGCAAACTTCACCGTTCTCCTCGTTGAATTGCAGCGCGTCCACCATGCGGATCGCCTCGTCCACATTGCGGCCCAGCGGAAAGTCATTGATCAACTGGTGCCGAACGACGCCTTTTTTGTCGATCAGATACAACCCGCGGAAGGCAATCATCGGTCCGTTGGCGACCATCTGATTGTTGTCATCCATCTCATACTCGCCAAACAGCACATCAAAATTCATCGAGATGGTCTTCGTGGTGTCGGCCACGATCGGGTACTTGATCCCCTGAATCCCGCCTTGGGCCTTGGGCATCTGCAGCCAACCCCAGTGCGATTGTTCGGTATCGGTGGAACAGGCGACAACCGCGACATTGCGCTTCTCGAACTCTGCCAGCTTCTCCTGAAACGCATGCAGTTCCGTCGGGCAGACAAACGTAAAGTCCTTCGGGTAAAAGAAGAAGATGACGTGTTTCTTGCCCAGATACTGTTCCAGGGAAAAATCCGCAACGATCTCACCGCCGTTGACGACCGCCTGCGCTTTGAAAGAGGGGGCTTTTTTGCCGACTAATGACATTTTTAAAGAGTGTTATTGCTGTTGCGTACGCTTCGTTTTTGACGTCCCGGCCCGAAGAAAACCGACCGGTGTCAACGTGACCAGACAATCCACTTTGAGCCGGTTGCGTCGGAAGTCAAACGGCTTCGCCGCCGCGCCCAGCAAGCGGGGCCAGGATCCCACCCGCAGCCGCTTCCTCAACCTTCCCGCCCGCTGTCGGCGCCCGTCTGACACGGAATTGTTGCCCGGATAAAGCTTCCCATTGCTGCCGCTCTACGATTCGTTGCCCCGCTTGAGAACGTCACCGCCCCATCCCACCAACCGACTGCCCCTCTGTGCGTCGACAATGGTGCCGAACCTTCCCCGCCAAAGTCGCCCCGGCGCCCGGCTTCTCGGTGCGCGCTCGCGGTGGTTGGGGCAGGCACTGGGCGGCACGGCCGCAGGGTTGATCGCATGGCTGGGAATCATCAGTCACTCCCCCACCCTGCGCGCCGCGGACCTGCCCGCCCGAAAGCACTCCACGGTGATCATCGCCCATCGCGGCGAACACCTGCGGCATCAGGAAAACACCCTTCCGGCCATTCAGGGTGCGATCGACGCCGGAGCCGACTTCACGGAAATGGACGTCCGCCGTTCCCGCGACGGTGAGTACCTGCTGATGCACGATGCCACCGTGGATCGCATGACCGACGGACACGGAAAGGTCGCCGATCTGAATTGGTCCGAGCTGTCGAAGCTCGTCGTTCAGGATCGCCGACTCACGAACGTCCCACCTTCCCGAATCCCGTTGTTTCGGGAGGCGTTGCCAGAGTGCCGGGGCCGCATTCACATCTATCTCGATTTCAAAGCCGGTGACCGTAAAAGCGTTGCCGACTTGGTTCACGCCGCCGGGATGGAGCTTCAGGTGATCGTTTACGACAGTGCCAAAGGCCTCGCCGAATGGTCCACCGTCGCGCCCAATCTGGCCCTGATCACCAGTCCGCCACGGAACGCCGCCAAAAGTAAATCAGTGCTGGCGGATTTCGTGAATCACTTCCATCCGCAGGTCCTCGACGAGGCATCTGACGCCGCGTTCGTCGCGAACGCTGTCGCCCTCGGCGTTCTGGTGTGGCCCGACATTCAAAGGCACGACGAAGAACCGGCTTACTGGCAATCCATCTGGGACCGGGGAGTCCGGGGTTTCCAGACCGATCACCCCGCGGAATTGGCTCAATGGCTCGAAAAGGAAGGACGGCGCTGACTGGGCTCGGGTCGTCAAAATTCGATCCATCGGGCCGCCCTCTATGGATAAACCCGAATCGTCCTTCCGTGGGTAAATCCCGCGAAACCGCGGGCGAGTCGGCCGCGCAAAACTCGCGGCGGTTTTCCTCCCCCAACCGGCAACGTGCTGCCATTCTTCCCCCATGGAAACTGCCGCCACTCCCGCCGCTGCCGCCACCAATTGGTCGGTTTTTGTCCTCCGCAATCCCGCGGACCGGTTCTTTGTCGGGCACACGGACGACCTCGAGGGCTTCCTCAGCACTGCCGACGCGAACGTCGCGACCTGGACGGCGCAACCGGGCCCCTGGCCGCTGGTGTGGAAGCATGAAGGACTTACCGAAGCGGCCGCCCGGAAATACGAAATCAGTCTCAAGCGGGACAAAAACACACCCCGCTTCTTCACCCGTACCGGAGTTACCCCGCCGCCGCCGCCCGCGCCCGCCAAGCCGGGAGACGCCCCCGTTGACGCCGCTGGCCCTGCTGAATAAGCCGATGGATCAGCGCGGCCGGGATCGCAGGGTGGACTTCACAAATCTGCTCACTTAATAAAGTCCCATGCCGGAGTTTCGCGCCAACTCCACCTCCCGGTGGATCGCAACCGACAAAAATTGGAGCCGCAAGTACCACCCGAGTAGCCCGCCAATGACGGCGTACTCCTGGTTGCCGGTGCTGATTCTGCTGCTGACCCGCGCCCTCGCTGTCGGCACTCCGGAGGTTCGCGACGCCAGCGTCTCCGCACTGGGCCGACTGGAGCCGGCCGGCGGACTGGTCCATGTGGCGGCACCCTATTCCATCCAAGGCCCTTCCATTCTGGGGGAATTGCTGGTCCGCGACGGTGAGTCGGTGACCAATGCACAATTGCTGGCCCGCACCCACACCCATGCGGCGTCACTGGCCGCGTGGCGTCACGCGGAGCGGTTGGCCGAAGCCGCACGCGCGCGCCAAACCCAGGCGGAAGCGGGCGCCAAGCCGGCTGAGATTGCCACGCTGGCCGCCGAAGTGCAGCGCGATGCGGCACAATTAGCCGACGCCCAACGGGAATTGCAGCGATTGAACCGGCTCCGGGCCGAAGGCGCTGTCTCCCAGCAAAGCCTGGACGAGGCCCACACCCGTTGGTTGACGCGCTCCAACATTGTCGAATCCACGTCGCGTCGACTGGCCGCGGGACAGGAAGTTCGGGCGGAAGATGTCGCCGTTGCTCGCGCCGAGGTCGCCGTCGCGGTCGCGCAGGCCGAACGCGCCCTCGAAGAATTAAATCAAACAATCATCCGCGCCCCGCAGGCCGGACAGATTCTCGCCCTTCACGTCCGGACCGGCGAACAGGTCGGCCCCGAAGGATTGCTCGATCTGGGACGGACGGACGTCATGGACGTCAAAGTGGAGGTCTATGAGACCGATATCCGGAAGGTGCGGATCGGGCAAAAAACGGAGGTCACGGGTGATGCCTTTCCGCAAAAGCTCACCGGCAAAGTGGAACAGATCGGGCGTCAGGTCCGAAAACATCGCCTACTGAATCCCGATCCGTCGGAGTTCGCCGATGCGCGGGTGGTGGAGGTCATCGTCCGCCTCGATAACGGGGTTTCCGTTTCGGGTTTGACCGGAGCTCTGGTCAACGTGCGCATCCTGCCGTGAAAGTTTCCACCTACGCGACCCTGCGTGACGCGTTGCGCCCCGCTGGCGTGCCGTTGGCGTGGCGACAGTTAACCGCCCGTCGCCTGCGTTTTTCCGCCGCCGTCGCGGGCATTTCGTTCGCGTCAGTAATGATGCTGATGCAACTGGGCTTTCACGACGCGCTTTATGACAGTGTGATCCTGCTGCACCAGGCGTTCACGGGCGAACTCGTGCTGATCAGTCCCCAATACGATTCCCTGGGGGACGCCCGCACCTTCACCCGTCACCGCCTGAATCAGGCGCGGGCCGTGACCGGTGTCGACCAAGCCCGCCCGCTGTATATCGGGATGGCGCCGTGGAAGAATCCCGAGACCCGGCATGACCGGACCATCTTCGTCATCGGGGTGGATGCCGCCGCCCCACCGCTGCGGTTGCCCGAGCTGACCCAGTTCCGCTCCATCCTGCAACGCCCGGATGAGATCCTGTTCGATGCCGCCTCCCGGTTGGAATTCGGTGACGTGGCCGCCCGTCTGCACGCGGGTGAATCCGTGGCGACCGAGGTAAACGGGTTCCGGGTCCGAGTCGCTGGCTTATTCCAGCTGGGAACCTCCTTTGCCGCGGATGGCAACGTGCTGATGGGAGAGCCCGCGTTTCATCGGCTCTTCCCGCAGCTCTCCCCCAGTCTGGTCAGCCTCGCGGTATTGGAACTTACCCCCGGTGCCGATGCCCGACACGTGCAGGCAGCGCTCCGCGAACGCCTGCCGGCCGACGTCACCGTGTTGACCCGATCGGAACTTATGGAGCGGGAGGTCGATTATTGGGCGCGCCGCACTCCGATTGGTTTTGTTATCAGCGCCGGAATGATCATCGGCTTCATTGTCGGATCGGTGATCGTTTACCAGATCCTCTACACGGACCTGAGTGATCATTTGCGCGAGTACGCCGTCCTCAAGGCCACGGGATGTTCGGACGGATTCCTGAACGGTATCGTAGTCCAACAATCCGTGGTGCTCGCGGTGGCGGGCTTCATTCCCGCCGCCGTGGTTTCCTGGGGGGTCTTCTACGCCACCCGCGTGGCCACGTCATTGCCCGCTTATCTGGATTGGAAAAAATCGGCCATTGTCCTCTCCCTGACCCTCGCCATGTGCTGCGTGTCCGGTCTGTTGGCCCTGCGGGTGCTCCGTCAGGCCGATCCCGCTGACGTCTTCTGAGATGGACCCGCTGATCCAGCTGCGCGATGTGTACCACGCCTTCGGCCAGGGCGGGCTGAGAAAAACCGTCCTCCAGGGGGTCTCCGCCGAGATCCGGCGCGGAGAGATTGTGCTGCTCACCGGGCCATCAGGGGCCGGCAAGACGACGATCCTCACACTGGCCGGCGGCCTGCGGAGCGTGCAGGCGGGTAGCTTGCGTGTCTTCGGTGAGGAACTCTTCGGCGCCACCCCGGCCACCTTGTTGCGGATTCGACGCCAGATTGGCTTCATCTTCCAAAACCCCAACCTGCTGGACGCCCTCACGGCGTGTCAGAACGTGGCGCTGCCCCTGGCTTGGGCCGGAGTCATCGATCCCACGGAGGCCCGGGCCCGGGCACTCGCCCGGCTCGAACAAGTGGGCCTGGCCGAACATGCCGACAAACACCCCAACAAGCTGTCGGGTGGACAACGGCAGCGCGTGGCCATCGCCCGGGCGCTGGTCGTGGAGCCACGATTGATTCTGGCGGACGAACCCACCAGTGCCTTGGACAAGCAGACCGGCCGCGAAGTCGTCGAACTGCTGCAACGCCTGGCCCAACACCAGCAGTGCACCGTCCTGCTGGTCACTCACGATCCACGGATTCTCGACATCGCCGACCGCACCTTGTCGCTGGAGGATGGCCAACTGATCTCCCACGCCCGCGGCGCCACCCAAATGGCCACTCAGCTCACCGCCGGGGTGGCTGAACTCGGTCGCCCCGAACTACTCACCCGCCAGGTGGCATCGCTGGACGAACCGGCCTTCTTTCGATTCCTTGAGGAATCGACCGGGGAAATGGACGAGCTTCGACGGGCCCTGCAAAAGGCCCGCGCGCAAGTATCCGCCGCCCGCTTTGATCAACTGCTGGTCGCGACGACGTTCAAGGCCGGGCAATTCCTCCGCGCCGACCGCGTGACCTTGTTTGCGGTGGACGCCGCCGCCGGAAAATTGCGTTCCCGGGTGGCCCAGAGCGGCTCGGACCAACTCCTGCAGATCGAACTGGATATCGGTCAGGGTGTGGCCGGTTACGTGGCACGAACCGGGGAGGTCGTTCGTCTGCGGGATGCCTACGAAAGTCCGCTTTTCAATCGGGAAGTGGATCGGCGGACCGGCTACCGGACGCGCAGCCTGCTGTGCGTGCCAGTGACCAACAGTGCCGGCCAGGTGGTGGGCGTGGCCCAGGTGCTGAACAAACTCGGCGGCGGCGATTTCGATGAGGACGACGAACGCCGGTTCAAGGAATTCTTCCGTCCGATCGGGCGACTGCTGGACCAATTGATCGACACCGAGAGGTAAGCTCCGGCGGCCCGTGATCATCAGCGGGCCCGTCGGGCGATCTCCTGCCACTCGGCCAGAGCGGCTTCGTATTCCCGGAGATTTGCCGCCGGCAGCACCGGCCGATTGCGCTCCAATTCCTCCTGACACCTCTTGACCAGCCAGTCGATCTCTTCCCGCCGAGGCCGCGGTTCCTCCCGGCCCAGGCGCACGTGCCAGGCACCTGTGTGCGCGAAACGAAAACGCCCCGCTTCACGCGCCTCCCAGGCGCGCACTGCCAGCCATCCGCTGTGCGAAAGGCTCACTTCGCCGGAAATTACCCCTCGATAGCCGCCACCCGTGCGGGCGGTCATCGCCACACTCTCGGTCGAAACCACCTCGCCATCCGCAATGATTTCCACCGTCGTGTGCGGCTGTTCCGAAAGAATCTCGCCCTCCACGCGAAAGTTGGCTACGGCCCCGGCACGACGACGAAACCGGGTACCCGGCAGGGTGCCGTTCACCTGAGCCAGGAGCATGGGTCCCGTGGTGACAAAACTATGCCCCGCCTTCAGTCCGCGCAGCCAGCCGGCCGGGTCAAAGCCGCCGTCCTGATGCACATAAACCCGGCTGAAACCAAGGGGCACGGGATGTACGCCATTGGCCGTACCCGCCGAGGGCGCGATGGAAAAGCCGCAGTTCAAAAGCGCGTACCAGGTGCGGAATCCAAACAGCGTCCAGTTCCGTTCGGTGTCGTTGCCCGCTCCCGCCTGCATCCAGGCGGGGGCACCCAGAGCCCAGGACCGCACCCCGAACTCCGTCTGCCAATGATGGTTATTCGCCAATTCGAAAAGATCCGGCTTGAGCAAAGGAACCAGCGGCATCGACCACGGCCAGTTATGCTTCTCCAGGTCCAGCAGTGCCCCTTCCGCCCGCGCCCGGGCCACGACCGCTCGAATGGGTTGGGCGGGTAGATCGAGTACCGTCTTATGATTCAGCACCAGCAGAGCGCCCTGGGTATGCGAGCGACCGGCGCTGCTGAAAATCTCGTACTCGGAGTTACGGGCAAACCACGCGTGGGTGGCATCGATCCGTTGCACGGGATCCGCCCACGTTCCCTTCATGTTCTGCGGACTGTCCTGCGGCGAAACCCGGTCGACGGTCGTCCAGTACACCATGGGCAGGGCGACATTCAAATCCTCCGCCAGTTGCACATTGGGTAGATCCGCCGGCGAGCGGTGGTTATGCCCGTCGCCACTGAACCAGCCACGTTGATTCATCGGCGCCCAGTGGCGCAACGGGACGCGGATGTCGACGGGCTCAGAACCGACGTCGAATTCCACCTCACCCGGCAACCACTCCGGTCCACGCTCGGCCCGGGCCGTGTAGTGACCGGGCGGAAGCCGCACTTCAAAAGGGTCCGCCGAAAGTGTCGTGTGCATCTCCACGCTGGACGCACCACTCCGGCGTTGGTAGGCGATGGCCGAACCCTGCGGCGCCTGACTGTCCGGAAAATACCAGGTTCCCGCGGTATCGCGCAGATACAGTCGGGCCGGCAGTAGTTGCTCCGAATCGCCCTCCACGATCCGTCCCACGACCGTGGTCAGGACCCGGGGCCGCGCCTGACGTTCCTCAATGGCCGCCATCGGCCGCTCCGGCGCCTTTCCTGGATCGACATACCGAGCGAGATCGCGCAAGGCCACCGCGCGATATCCGTTGGCCGCCAGCCAGCTGACATACTCGGTAAATCGCTCGGGCGGCGTATGCACCCAGGGATGATCCCGGTCGGGCACCCCGTGAAATTGCAGGACGGCGATCCGTCCCTGACGTGCCAGTCCAGCCGCCCGTCGGAACTCGGCCAGCGTCCAGAACGGCCGGGCGTCGCCCGCAGTCGGGATTAACAGGGCATGATCCAGCCCCGGCTCGTAGGCCCGCCCCTCACCCTTTTCGTACGGAAACTCGGGCTGCCCGCCCCGCCGGGCCCACGTGTAGCCAAACTCCGCGAGCAGCGGCAAGGCCCCGGGGTGGAAGGAATTTCCCGGATATCCAAAACTGGTCGGACGTGGAATCCCATTCTCCGCACACCGCTCCTCGATGGCCGACAGTTGTTGGCGCAACAATCCCAATGTATCCGCCGACACCCCCAAATGATCCCGCGAGTGGTTGCCAATCTCAAACCCGTCCCGGTGCAGGGCGGCGATCTGCTCCCACGTCAAATAGTCCTGCTTGTTCGTCCGGAATCCGAATCCCTCCGTGATGAAAAAAGTCGCACCAAAACCGAACTTCTTCAGCAACGGCGCCACCACCGCATGATGGGACGCGACGGAGTCGTCAAAGGTCAGCACGACCAGTTTGTCGGGAATCGGCTCCAAGGCCGGGAGTCGCGGCACCGCCATTAGTCCAACGAATGCAAACGCCAGCCAACGCCACCCGAATCGGGCCGGGAAAACCAGGGGAAACATGAGGGGAAATAAACCACCAAATGATTCCGGGCGAGCCGCAATTCCCCTTCGGTCGGTCCGATTCCGGACCAGTCAGGTATTCGTTCGCCCGGAAGATTTACTGCGTCATGGTCCGGGAATGACGACTGCACCTGAATCGATCGAGACCCGTCTCGCTCTCCTCCGCGAGCGGATGGCGACTGCGTGTCACCGGGCGGGGCGGGACCCCGCCACCGTTGAGTTGCTCGCCGTCAGCAAATTTCACCCACCGGAAAGCGTCGCCCTGGCGGCCGGGCTGGGCTTGACCCACTTCGGTGAAAGCCGGGTCCAGGAAGCCAAGGTCAAGATTCCCCAGTGTCCGGCCCGCTTGGACTGGCACCTGATCGGCCATCTGCAATCGAATAAGACCCGCGACGCCGTGGCCCTCTTCCCCACGATCCAGAGCGTCGATTCACTGGACCTGGCGGTCGAGCTCCAGAAGCAGGCCGAAAAGCAATCCCGTACCGTACGTATCCTTTTGGAAATCAACGTGTCCGGAGAGGCTTCCAAATTCGGCTGGAACCCCGATCGGGCACTCGCAGAACTCGGCCGAATCAACGAGCTGCGCCGCCTTGAAATCCATGGGCTCATGACGCTCGCGCCCTACACGCCGGACCCCGAAAAGACCCGCCCAATCTTCCGCCGCTTGAGGGAGTTACGGGACGCATGTTCGGCTCAGCTCGGCGCTCCCCTGCCCGTGCTCAGCATGGGCATGAGCGGTGATCTGGAAGTCGCCATCGAAGAAGGCTCGACCATGGTCCGGGTAGGGACAGCCCTTTTTGGCGAACGGCCGCGCCCCACCCAACGCCCGGACGGCCCGGATTGAGCGGTTTGCCCCTCCCCGGCCGCGGGAAAAAGTAGCACTCCATACCGGCCGATCGATGACGGTCTCCAGAGGATTGCCCCCCCTTGCAGTCGGCAGGCATTGACATTTCCAAAACGGACGTGTAGAGAATCCCCTTACACGGGTCCGAAATCGGACCAGTTATGATGATCATCAGTGCAAATCGAAAGCTTTAAGGTATTTTGCGATCTGACGGAAACCGAGAGTTTCACAGAAGCCGCCGAGATTAGTGGAATTACTCAGAGTGCTGTCAGCCAGCAGATCAGTTCGCTGGAACGGCAGTTCAAGTGTCTCCTGATCGAGCGCTCCAAGAAAAAGTTCCGTCTGACCCGGGAAGGCAGCCTGCTCTATGAAGCGGGCAAGAACATCATGCAGTCCTACGAGGCGCTGCAATGCCGCCTGCAGGAGGCAACGGATCTGGTTTCCGGCAACATCCGGGTCGCGACCATTTACTCGATCGGCTTGCACGATCTGCCGCCGTACCTGAAGAAGTTCCTGCGACTGTATCCCACCGTGAACGTCCACGTGGAGTACCAACGCGCCAACCAGGTGTATGACGATGTCCTCGGCAATGTTGTGGACCTGGGTTTGGTTGCCTATCCGACCCGCGAACCCCGCCTGGAAGTGGTGGAATTGCGGCGGGATCCGATGGTCATGATCTGTCATCCCAATCATCCGCTGGCCCGGAAGAAGCAGATTGCGATCTCCGAATTGCGCGACGAACGATTCATCGCCTTCGAGCCGGACATTCCCACCCGCAAGGCCCTGGACAAACTCCTACGGGACGAAAACGTGGCGGTGAACACGACGATGGAATTCGATAACATCGAGACCGTGAAGCGGGCGGTGGAAATCGAGGCCGGCATCAGCATCGTCCCTGCGTCCACCGTCGCGCAGGAGATTGCCAAGAACACCCTGGTTGCCCTGACCTTCATCGGGCTCGACATCAATCGACCGACGGCCGTCATCCACAAGAAGAACAAGGTACTCAGCCCGGCGATGAAGCAATTCATCGAGGTTTTGCGGCAGGATCCGTGAGTCACGGATCAGCGGGTGCGGGCCATTCCCTGCCCGGACTGGCCCCACCCGCCCCGTAACTCCCTTCCCGTCCGCCGCCGGAACGTCCCAGTTCCGAGGCTTGGCCAGGCCAACATTCGGCACTGAACCGAAATTTCGACTGTTTTCGGGCCGACCGGAAACTCGATGTGGGGTTTTCGGTCCTGCCGCCCGGCAAAGTCACCAGATTTGGATGTCGTGCAGACCCATTCCGTTGCCGCCGGTCCTTCGGCGCCGAACGCGGCTCCGGAAAAGCATGTTTCTTCGCGTTCATTCCCGCTTCAAGGATGGCAAACCGCACCGGCACTTCGGGGTCGTGGAAAGCGTAAGTTCCGCCGGCGCCCGCCAGACGCACCCCCCCATCCGTCAGCTGGGGAATTCCAATTGTCGTTATCCAGGAACCCGCCTGGGTCAATTCCATCGCCGGCTTCGACCTCCATCAGGCCAAACGACCCACCTCTGCCTCTTCTCCGATGATCGCACCGTGCCCGGGCGCTTCCGGCCCCAGCGTTGCCGGCCAAATTGACCAACGGCACGCTGAGCCGCCCCGAACATTTTGGGGCTGGGAAACTGGCCGCTGAACTCGGGGGGGACCTCGAAGCTCGACGAGTTCCGGTCCGGTTAACTCGGCCGCAGCCAGGAGGGCACCCGTTGGGCAGCGTTGCTCGAGGTTTCGGTGGCCTACCGGCTGACCGCCCCGGGGGACTTGTTGGGTGGCAATTTTCACTGGGGTGGCAAGTATCAACTCTACGACGTCCTCGACCCGCTGCTGCTCCACAATCTCATCAGCACCCACTTTGAACCTGGCACGCCCTCCAGGGTGGGCGTGCAGGGCAATTTATGAACCTGGCACGGAGTTCCAACCGCCCGTTCAAGGAGCCTGCCCCCTCAATTCGCCGACGCCGATTAGGGAACATGGTACCCCATCCCACCATCACTCCCACGGGGCGTAACTTTGAACCTGGCACGCCATCCAGAGTGGGTGCGTAGGGCAAATTCTGAACCTGGTCCCGGGCTAATCCCGCCTGAATAAGGAACCTGCCCCCCCAATTTTGGCCGCACCGGAGGGTGTAGATTGTTCAAGGAATGCGCAGGTTCCCCACAAAATTGGGCGCCAGTGCCGAAAGTCGGGCCAGCGCCAAAGCAACGTTCCCAACGCAAAAAAGCCGCCCGAGAGGGCGGCTTTTTGCGTCCGAGCACTTCGCTCCGAACTCAGATGAATTCGTTGAAGATGGCCTCCAGCAATTCCTGCCGGCCGGATTCCAAGCCCGTCACGTTGCCGAGGGCCAGGGCATGTTTTTCGCACTCGGCGAAAGTCGCCTTGCCGGCCTCGATCCGCGCGCCGATTCCACTGTCCCACGTGCGATAACGATCCTTCACAAATTCCGCCAGACGCCCGTCCTTGCGGATCGCCGCCGCGATCTTCAAGCCCCGCGCAAACGTGTCCATGCCCGCAATGTGCGCGTAGAAGAGATCCAGTTCCGTGAAGCTCTCGCGCCGGACCTTGGCGTCGAAATTCACGCCGCCCTTGGTGAAGCCACCGTACTTGAGCACCGAAAGCATCGTCTTCGCCGTCAGGTAAAGATCCGTGGGGAACTGGTCCGTATCCCAGCCCAGGAAATAATCACCCATGTTGGCATCAATGGAGCCCAGCACACCGGCGGAACCCGCGACCTCGAGCTCGTGTTCCATCGTCTTGCCCGCCAACCACGCGTGATTGACCTCGATGTTGAGCTGGAAGTGCTCGAGCAGATCGAATTCGCGGAGGAAATTCAGGCACGAGGCGGCATCGGAATCGTACTGGTGCTTCGTGGGTTCCTTCGGCTTGGGCTCGATCCAGAACGGCCCCTTGAAGCCCAGCTTCTTCTTGAAATCCACCGCCATGTGCATGAAGCGCGCCATGTGCTCCATCTCGCGCTTGAGATCGGTGTTCAGCAGCGTGGAGTAACCCTCGCGACCACCCCAGAACACGTAGCCTTCGCCACCGAGCTCGTGCGTCCATTCAATCGCCTTCTTGACCTGGGCGGCAGCGAAGCAGAACACATCCGCATTGCAGCTCGTGGACGCCCCGTGCATGTAGCGCGGATGGACAAAGTTCTGAGCCGTGCCCCACAACAGCTTCACCCCGGTGTCCCGTTGCAGCTTTTTCAGTTCCTTGCCTACGGCATCGAACTGCGCGTTGGCTTCCTTGAGATTCTTGCCGTGGGATCCGAGATCCCGGTCATGCCAGGCGTAATACGGAATGCCGAGTTTGGTCGCGAATTCGAAAAAGGCGTGCGCCCGGGCGATCGCTTCCTTGGTGGTGCACTCGCCCGCGGACCACGGCCGATTGGCCGTTCCCCAGCCGAACATGTCGCCTCCCGTGCCGCGCATCGTGTGCCAGTAAACCGCGGCGAAGCGCAAGTGCTCGGCCATCGTCTTGCCCTCGACCAGCTCGTCGGCGCGATAATGTTTAAACGCGAGCGGATTGCGCGATTGCGGTCCCTCGTAGGAAATGGTCCCGATTTTCGGGAAAAACGGCTTGCTCATGTGTAAAAACCGGCCGGCACTGTAGGAACACCGGCGGCCGATGGAAGAGGTTTTTCGGCGGGCCACACACCGCCCGGCACCGGGCTTGTCCCGGGGGAACCGGGCGCCACGATCGTCTTTTTTGAAACCCCGAGCCCGCCGCACGGGTAGATTCCAGCCATGGGGCACACTGAAGGGCCGTTGGATGGCCAAAACTTTCCTGAACAAAATCCGCCTCCGGCAAGTCACGCATCCGGGCCGCCGGGCCCCGCCGCTTACTCTCCGCCCATGAACGCAGTCGTCGCCTCCTCTTCCACCCACCGCACCCGCTCCGGATTCACCCTCATCGAGCTTTTGGTGGTGATCGCCATCATCGCGATTCTGGCCGCGCTCCTGCTGCCCGCGCTGGCCGGGGCCAAGCGGCGGGCCAACCAGGTCAAATGCCTGAGCAACATCCGGCAACTCGGCCTCGGCCTGCAGCTCTACGCCGATGAATTCAACGGGGAATTCCCCCTGCGCCGCTCCAGTCTGACCGGGAACGCCTGGCCGGATACCGCGGCGAAGTACTACGGCGACCGCCACGTGCTCGTCTGTCCTTCCGATCGCTGGGGCTCCGAACGGAGTTACATCATCAACGGCTGGTATGACTATTTCAGCACGAAGCTCTCCGCGACCGAGCTGGCCCAGTACACGAATTACACCTACCCGCACGGCTTCAAGGCCGCGGCGGCACCGCAGCCCAGCGATACCATACTTTTGGGCGAACGCCGGGCGGGTTCCGTCCACACCCACATGGATTTTTTCCAAGGGAACGCCGGTAACGACGTGGAGGAAGTCGATCAGGTGCGCCACGGCAGTGGCCGGGGCATCGGAGGCGGAGCCAACTACGCCATGGTCGACGGCAGCGCCCGGCTGTTGAAGAACGGAATGGCCACCTTCCCGGAAAACCTCTGGGCCGTGATTCCCGAATGGCGTTCCGCGGGGGTCAAGGTGATGACCCCCTGACGTTCTACCGCCGCACTAATTCGTCGCGGGAGTGCCGCCACCCAAATGGCGCACCTGGCGTTTGGGCAGGGCCGCTCCTCCCGTCACCGACATCACTCCCACGGGGAAAACCACCCCGACCGCGTCCCCCAACCACCGCGGCACATCCCGTCGACCGCTGCGCTGGTAATCCCGGGTCATCGGCGGCGCAAGGACCGACGGGTCATGCCGCTGCCCGAGGTATTCCCACAATAATTCGTACTGCCGCACCAAGGCGATGCCGCTCAACTTCACCCCGCGCCCGTGCAACCAGTCCGTCCAATCCAGGAACCGCCAGAAGGGCGACGAACCCGGCTCCGCTGCCGCCACGTGCCCCGCTTCGGTCGCCGGCCGGGTGGACTCCGCCCAGATCCACGGCAGGCTCTCGACGAAGTTGCCGCTGTTGCCAAAAATGTCCCAGAATTTGGCGAATCGCCGCATTCTCGCCAGCGTGGCGAAATCCAGCAGGCGATTCTGCAGGATTTCGTAGGGCGGCTGCGGATTGTATTTCATCGACCACGCCACGTCGTGCCGGACGATCGGCGTGCCCCGCAACCGCTTGAGCACACCCACCTGAATCTCCTGCGGTCGCAGGGCTAACAGTCGATCAAACCCCGCGGCGAAACTCTCCAGCGATTCCCCGGGCAGGCCCACAATCAGGTCCGCGTGGATATGCACACCGCTGTGTTCGCGCAGCCAGTGGAAGTTCTCCTCCAGCCTATCGAAATTCTGCCGCCGGCTGATGAGTCGGCCGACCTCCGGATCAAAACTCTGGATGCCGACCTCAAATTGCAGCGCCCCGGCCGGGAAACGCGCGATCACCTCCCGCAGCGCTTCCGGCAGCCGGTCGGGCACCATTTCAAAATGGACAAACAGTCCCGGCTGCCACCGTTCCAGAAAGAACTCCAGAATTGCCCGACTGGTCACCAGGTTCAGGTTGAACGTACGGTCCACGAACTTGAACTGGCGCACCCCGCGATCCAGCAGGCATTGCATCGCGCCTAAAAAGGGCTCCAAGGGCACCGCCCGTACCGGTACATCCAGTGAACTCAGGCAGAATTCGCAGGTAAAGGGACAGCCCCGGGACGCCTCCACATAGATCACCCGGTGCGCCGCATCCCGCTCGTCGTAAAGGTCGTAGGGCAGAACCAATTTCGCCAAGTCCGGCAATTCCGCGGGGATGATCCGCGGCAGAGCCGGCACGCTCGACGCCCCGGCCTCCGTCAGCAATCGCCGACAAACCTCCGCGAACTTCAAATCCGCCTCGCCCGTGATGACGTGGTCCACCAGGCGGACGATCTCCTGCTGCTCGCAGTCAAAACTCACCTCCGGGCCGCCCAGAATGATGATCAGTTCCGGCCGGATCCGCTTGAGGATCGCCACCAGCTCCGTGGTGGGCAGAACATTCCAGATGTACACCCCGAGCCCGACAATGCGCGGATTTTGCGCCAGAATGACCTCGGCGACATCAATCGGTCGCTGATTGATATCAAACTCCAGCAGGGCGGCGCGGGATTGCAGCTCACCCAGATTGGCCAGCAGGTAGCGCAGGCCAAAGGCGGCATGAATGAACTTCGCGTTCAGGGTGCTCAGCAAAATCTCCGGCATAGCGCTCAGCCACCCATGTAAACCCATAACGTCGCTTGGAAAATCTGGATCCACCCCGGCCGGACCGGTGGTTTCCGTTGAATTTCCCTCCAATCGTCGCTTGGCCGGAACGCAATACCGTGGTTTATTCGCGCGATGATAAAGCGTATGGCCATATGGGGGGCCTGGGCGGGTTGTTGGATGGGGAGCCTGGTCTGCGGGCAGTCGCTGACCACGGTGGTGGATCCGTTGTGCGGATTGCCGCGACTGGGACTCAACGGCACCCCCGCCGATGATTCGGTGCTGATCCTGCGGGGAGGCGACGATCTGGCGGCGGTGGATACCTGGCCGGCGATCCTCCAACTCGGGAGCGGGGATCCCGGACACAATCACCAGTGGTTCGACCCCGAGACCCGCGCGGCGGCCCGACGGTTTTACCGGCTGGAACATCAACCCCGCATTCCGCTGCGGCCGGTGCCTAATTTCCGCCTCACCGATCACCAGGGCTTCTCCCACGAACTGCTCCGCGAAGGCGATGCCAAGCTCGTGGTTCTGATTTTCACCGACAACGCCTCGCTGGCCACCACTTGGAACTCGGTGAAGCCCTTGCAGGAAGCCTACGCCAAACAAGGAGTCGTCTTTTGGCTGATCAATCCGATCGACGACCGCACGGCCCTCGCGGAAGCGGCCGCCGGAGCGAACGTCGCCATCCCGATCCTGCACGACGCCGCCCAATTGGTCGCGCGCACCTTTGACGCCACGACGTCCGGCGAAGCCATCGTCATCCAGAACAGCACTTACGAAACCGTCTACCGTGGACCGATCGAGGATCTGTGCGCCGGGCCCGGCGGAATCCAGGTCCAGCAACCATACCTCGCCGATGCCCTGGCCCAGGCCGTGGCCGAACGACCGGTGGCCTTGGAGCGGGTTCGGGCCCGGGGTAACGCCCTGCCCCTCCGTACGCGTACCGTACCCAATTACGCCCAAACCGTCGCCCCGCTGCTCACGGAAAAGTGCGCCAACTGCCACCGCCCCGGCGGCATCGGCCCCTGGGCCATGAACGGCCACGAGATCCTGCGAACCAAAGCCGAACTCATGCGGGAAAACCTCGTCGAAGCCCTCATGCCGCCTTGGCACGCCGACCCGGCCCACCAGAGTTTTGCCAACGATTTCAGCCTCACTCCCGCCCAACAGGCCACCTTGGTGGATTGGATCGACGCCGGAACCCCGCGGGGTGACGGCCCCGATCCGCTGGTCGCGGTCACGGCCGATCCCAACACCGAATGGCCTCTGGGCAAACCCGACGTCATCCTCAAAATCCCGACCCAGTCCATTCCGGCGACCGGAAAAATTCCGTACGCCTATGTTTTCGTAAAGAGTCCGCTTCGTACGAATGCCTGGATCCGGGCCGCGGTGGTAAAACCCGGGAACAAGACCGTCGTCCATCACTCCCTGATATTTTACGGATCCTCCCAGGTCGCCGCCTTGCTGGAATCTGCCGGCGGCCTCAACGGATTCTTCGCCGGCTATGTACCCGGCATGGATCAAGTCGAGTACCCCGCCAATACCGCCAAATTCCTCCCCACGTATGCCAACGGTGGGTTCCTCTTCCAGATGCACTACACGACCAGCGGAAAAGCGGCTACCGATGTGACCCAACTCGGGCTTTACCTGGCCTCGGCTCCCCCCGCGTACGCCCTGAAAACCATCGACGGCACCACCACGGACATCACCCTCCGCCCCGGGAGCCGGAGCACGGAAATCCTGACCGAACAGATCATCAGCAAGGATTCCCTGTTGCACGAGATGAGTCCCCACATGCATTTCCGGGGCGACCGTATGCGTTTTGAGGCGTTCTATCCGGATGGCCGGCAGGAAATCCTGCTCAACGTGCCGAAGTACGACTTTGCCTGGCAGGCCTTGTATCGCCTCACTCAGCCGAAGGCGCTCCCCGCCGGCACCCGCATCCGCATCACCGGGTCGTTCGATAACAGCCCCTATAATCCCTTCAATCCGGACCCAACCCAGACGGTCACCTTTGGGCTGCAAACCAGTGACGAAATGTTCATTGGCTACATGAACGTCTCGGAGGCGCGCTAGGCGGCCCTTCTCCCCGGGCGCGTTTTCCGGCGCGCCCGGAGTTGCCGCTCCGCGGGCGGATTTCAATCCAGCACATCGGTCACCTGCCACCCGGCCGCTGAAAGGCTGAGCCGGGCGGCGGCACCCGCCGCGGTCTCCACGGCCCAATCCTCGCGCGCCCACGCCCCGGCATCCCACCATTGGCCGGAAGCGCGCCAGGGGCCCAACGTGATCTTCAAACGCCCGGCCACCACCGCGCACCGCACCGCCAGCGGTGCTCCCCCGTTGGTGTCCACTTGAGCCGTCGGAGCCGGTCGCAGCCGCCGCCACGGCACCGGTTGCAGCAACGCGGGCCGGGGTGGCGTCGGGGCCGGTGGTTGATCGAAGTCGGGACGTTCCAATCGGAAGGCATCCCGTTGATGCCCGGACACGCGCACCGGCGTGCCCACCCGACCGGGCCCCAGCAAGGCCTCCAACCGTCCCAAGGTTTCCTGCCATTGCGACGGATCCCGCAACCCGGCCTGAAACAGCTGGAACTGCCGCACCACCGCCCGCCCCGGCTGCACCGTCAGGGCCAACCCCGTCACCGCCGCGTCCGTGCGCACCGATTCCAGGTGCGTGTGCCACATCCGGAACAACACATCCGCGTCCCGCGTGGGCTCCGGCACGTTCAGGTGGCGGACCAGCGGATCGCCGGATTCCAGGCGCAATTCCAGACGCATCCCGCCCACGACCAAGCCCGTCGGAGCCAGCCGCCGCACCAGTTGATCGAGAAAACGGCGCAACAGAAACAACACGGATTCCAAGGTATCCACGGGTTCCTCGAACTCATGCGCCTCCGCATAACGCTCCACCGGTTTCAACGGCCGCAAAGGCCGCGTGCTGGTGACCTCCGCCGCGGCAAACAATCCCAGCGCCTCCAACCCCAGTCGATCCGCCACCGCTGCCAGCCCAAGTTTCCGCAACTCGCCGACCGTCCGCACACCCCACATTTCGAGGATCGAGGCCACAGCTGGTGAGGGTTCCAAAACCGTCACCGGCAGCGCCGCCACCCAGGCGGTGGAATCCAACACCACCTGAACGCCCGGATGAACACACCCAACAACGCCGGCACCCGGGCCACCCGGTGTCCCCCACCGGGCCGCGTGGCGGGCCAGGTTGGGAGTTAGCCCGAGGCCAAGTTGGGCGTGCAATTCCAGCCCCCGCAGCGCCGCCCGCAGGCGTTCCCCCCACTGCCGCAAGGCTCCTTCATCCGCGCCCTTCAACGCCGCCAGCGCCCGCAAATCCAGCGTCCAACACCCCGGCGCCGTGGCTTCAATCGTCGGGGAAAAGGCAAAGGCGCACTGGGCCACGGCTTCCTCCGCCACAGTCTCGCGCTCCACGGAACGGGGACGAATCTGCACGGCGCCACAGCGGGCCTGCGCCTGGGTGGAGGTAAGCCCCGGGGTGATCCCCTGCGCCCGCGCCGTCGCCGTCGCTGCACACACCCGGACCGGGGTGCGGTCCGGATCCACCAGCGCCACCGGCACCGCCCACAACTCCGCGCACCCGCGCAGCGCCGCCTGCAGCGGAAATTCCGGGAGAAAAATGACAGCAAACATGACCGGATGAAGCTCGCTTCCGCCGGCACTTACCCGGCCAAGGCCCAGCGCTCACCCAATGGAGCGGCCAACTCCGAAGTAGCCGCGGCTTCTCCCCCGCCACGACCACTCATCTCGCGCAGCACGGTGAACTCGAGGTCCGCCAGCACTTCCCCGGGCGAACGTTGGGCATCTCCGACCCCCAGCGGTGCGGATCGGCCCGAGGCGACCTGCACCCGCCGCGCCGCGCCTCCCACCGTGGGCCGCGGCGTCACCACCAGCAGCGTGGTTCGGTTTTGCTCGCGCAACCGGTCAAACCGCGGCCACACGGCGCCGGAGACTCGCCGCCATTCCGCCGCCGGATTCAATTGAAGATCCAGGATCAACAGCGGGAAATTCCGATCACGCAGCAACAGATCCGCCGCCGCCAGCGCCTCGCCCACCGTCCGGCAGCGCACCCATAAAAGCCGGGCCAGCTCACCCACTTCCAACGCATCGACATCCAAACTGTCCGCCCCGTCGATCAGGGCCACCAACCGGCCATCCGCCGCCGCCCGCCGCAGTACCGCGTGGATCACCTGGGCCGAACCCGCCCCGGCTCCCGCACCGACGAGTTCCGTGATTTCCCCCTGGGGCAGGCCACCGCCCAGAGCCAGATCCAACCGACGCACCCCCGTCGGCACCACCGCGGCAGGCGCCCGCACGGCAAAACCCGTCCGCGAACGCGGCAACCGCTCCGCGAGCAGTTGCCGCACCTGTTGAATCGAAACTGGATCACCCATAAACCACCGCGGCCCGCCGCACCCGCCACCCTACGGCAACGAACCCGCACCGGAACCCGGATGTGTCCTGAGTTATTCACCAACCGGTCGGTCATTGGCTGACCGATCCGATCGAAATCACTCGCCTTTTCACCAACGGGAACCCCATACCCCTGTCACGGTCGCCCTTGTCGACACCACGCTCACTCGTGATGCTGCCCGCATGATACACCGGCTGGGATTTTGGATGGCCTGCACGTGGCTGGCGCTGGGGACCGGCGGATGGGCCGCCGATTCCGTGCGGGTCTGGCTGACCACTGCGGACCGACGCCTGGAGCTTCAGGAACAAGCTCCGCTCGCGTTGAACACCCCAGCGCCGTCCACGGCCAGCCACATCACGGTGGATCCCTCCGTGACCTTTCAAACGATGTTCGGCCTCGGGGCGTCCCTCGAACATTCCACCTGTTCCAACCTGATCCGCCTCCCGGCCGCCGAACGGGCCCGCGTCATGGAGCGTTTGGTGGATCCCCGCCGGGGCATCGGTATGAACCTCATGCGGGTCAGCATCGGCACGTCCGATTTCACCGGGGAACCCTGGTATTCCTATGACGACCTGCCCCCGGGCCAGACCGATCCGAAACTGAAACACTTCTCCATCGCCCGGGATCGCGATTACATCCTACCCTGCCTCCAACTGGCCCGACGGAAAAACCCCGAGCTGCGATTCTTCGCCTCGCCGTGGAGTCCCCCCGGCTGGATGAAGACCACCGGCAACATGATCGGTGGCGAACTGAAGCGGGAATGGTATCCGGCTTACGCGAACTATTTCGTGAAGTTCCTGCGGGCCTACGAGCGGGCGGGAATTCATATCCATGCGGTCACCGTACAGAACGAGCCCGGCGTGGATCGGGCCCGGGAGAAGGACCCCAAGTGGTTCTATCCCTCGTGCCACTGGACCGGCGAACAGGAGCGCGACTTCATCCGGGACCACCTCGGACCGGCCCTGCGGCGGGCGGGACTGAAAACGGAGATCTGGTGCTACGACCACAACTATAACGTGGAGCCCAAGGGCGAATCCGCCGGGCTCGGCCACCCGCGCACCATCCTGCAGGATCCCGCCGCGGC
>CANIZL010000070.1 GCA_947471985.1 Verrucomicrobiota bacterium
ATCAGGGCTTCCATGCCCACCTTCGCTTTGAAGGCTGCGCTGTGTCTCTTTCGCTTCGTTTTTGCATTCATAGGTCTGATCTTTTCTACCGCGATCAGACCCGCAAATCCTTAACTTAACAACTGGTCCAGTTTTCGGGGTCCATTTCACTGCACAGGAAGCGATCGAGTGACACCCCCAAAATCAGCGCCCCCAGCGCATACACACCCGCCAGTTTCCATTTATTTTGAGGGGTACTCATGCGGCACTTTGGGGCTCGCTCCGGCGCCACGCCAGCCTCGCATTGTTGTACGGCAGCGCCAGCCATCGGCATAAGTCTTCCAAGGACAATGCCCTCCAACACCCGAGTGCCAAGGGTGGAGGGCTCTCAGTCCGAAACCGTTGGCAACCCGAACCATCCCCAATCCGACTCCCTCTGTACCCGGAGGATGCCAGGACAACGGATCGCGGGTCAGGCATGGCACCGGAATTCAACACAGGGGCTTTCCGATCTCCCAATGGTGGCCGAACGGGTCCACCAACCGACCGAGGCGCCAGCCGTAGGGTTGGTCACTGACCGGCCAGACGACGGTGGCACCTTCAGCGATCGCCCGGGCAAAGACCTCGTCGGGATCCGCAACTCGCAGAACCATCCGCACCGTGCCGCCGCCCAGGGATTCCGGGCTGAAATTCCCGTGTGCCGGGGATTCGTCCGCCACCCAAAATTCCGCGCCGTTCACGGACAATTGGGCCACGACCCCGCCGGTATCATCGGTCACGCGAAACAATTCCTCGGCACCCCAGGCCCGCTGGTAAAATTCAACGGCCTTGGCACCACGACGGACCGCCAAGATCGGTGCAATCGCCGTTTTTAGGGATTCCGGTGACGGGGAAGAACTTTTCATACGTTGGGTGACGGATCTCAAGGGTGGGTCGCTTTCTAACGCGACTTAATAGAGAACTCCCATCCGTCAATTGTGGCGATATAACCCCGCCCCGGCAATCTTGGGCGATCCGACCCGGGATCGCGCGGTGCGTTCCGGGAAATTTTCGGCCAACTGAACGTTCACCCCTGCCGCCGCCACCAACCGCGCAGGCGCTGGCCCCACGAGGTGCACCCCAGGGAATTCAATCCGTCCTGGGCGGCCCGACATCCTGGCTGCAGCGCCAGGGCTTGGTGAAAGGATCGGGTCGCCGGGTCCGTGAGTCCCAGCTCGGCCTGACAGAGGCCCGCCTCCACCCACAGCGCAAATCGGTCCGGCGCCAGCGCGAGGGCTTCCTGAATGAGTTTTAGGGCCGCGGCGAATTGGCCCCAGAACGCCCGGATCCGACCGGCCACCCACCGTAGGGTGGCGTCGCCCGGGGCGATTTGCAGGGCCCGGGTAAAGCAATGCTCCGCCGTCTTCTCCCCCCGCGCGAGCAGGAGATCCGCCCGCGCCAGCCAGACCAGGGGGAAATCACCGGGCCGCGCCACCGCCGCGTCCGAGAAGGCCAGGGCCGTCGCGGTTTCGCCGGTCCGTCCCAGCGCCATGGCTTTCAAGGCCAACAACTCGGGATGATCGGCAAACCGTTCCAAGGCCTTGTCCGCCCAGACTTTCGCATCGGCCGGACGCCCGAGTTCCAGCAACGCCCGGACCTGACCCACCCACGCCGGGACCTGCGACAAACCGTGTTCCAGGGAGCGGCCAAACCAGCGGAGGGCGGATTCAAATTCGGCCCGGTCAAACGCCTGATTCGCCTCCAGCAGGCACTGCGCCTGACTGGAGTCGGGCACGAAATGTCGGAGCACCGTGGACGCAGGTGTCGACGTCTCCAATTCCAGATGACCAAAGCGACTCATAAGAGGGGTTTCCGGAACCAGACAGGAGCAGGCTCGTTATGTCACGCAGGATTATGCTCGGGCTTCCTATAATATTTTGGTGACGGGACCCAGCCCGCCGTCCCGCCAAAATCCGAGCATCCCGGCTTGCTTTCGGCTGCCGTCGTGGGACCGTTCCGGCCAGTCCCCGTCTTTCCCTGTGTTTCACCCCCAACTTGATCGACTGTTTTCCGGCGCGTCCGAATTGTCGGCGTCGGACCTTCATCTGGTGGCCGGCGTCCCGGCCGCGTTTCGAGTCACCGGAGAAATCATTCTGGCCGACGAGGATGCGTTCACTGGTGAAGAGGTGAATGCCATGGCGCTGAGCCTGCTGTCGCCGGCGCAAAAGCAGAAGCTCGATGATGATTGGGAACTCTGCATTTCCATCAAACACCCGGTGGCGGGGCGGATCCGGTCGACGTTCTATCGGCGCGCGGGGATTATCGAACTGAGTTTTCGCTTCACCGGTGCGAACGTGCTGACCCGCGATGAACTCGGGCTGCCCAGCACCCTGGTGGATCTCGCCCGGCGCCCCAACGGATTGATCCTGATCACGGGTCCCACCGGCGCGGGCAAAACCACCACGCTGAATTTCCTGGTGGACATCATCAACTCCGAGCGGCGGTGCAAGATCCTGACGATCGAAGACCCCATCGAATACGTGCATGAGAACCGGAAGGCCATCGTCGTGCAGCAGGAGGTGCTCACGGATGTCCGCTCGTTCAATCGCGCGTTGATCCACGCGTTGCGGCAGGATCCGGACGTCATGGTGATCGGCGAGATCCGCGATCATGAAGCCATTGCCACGGCGCTGACGGCGGCGGAGACGGGGCATCTGGTGTTGGCGACCATGCATTCCCCCGGCGTCTCGAATGCGTTGGAGCGGATCATCGGGGTTTTTGAAGGCAGTGCACAGCGGCAGGTGGTGCTGCAATTGGCCAACACGCTGCAGGGGGTGATCGCCCAGGAATTGTTGCCGAGCACGGATCGCCTGCGTCGCGTGCTGGCGTATGAGCTGCTGGTTTCGAACCACGCCATCCGCACAATTGTCCGCAACAACGAGCTGCATCATCTGGTGAACGTCATGCAGACCAGCCAGCGCGACGGCATGGTGCTGATGGACAACTGTCTCATGGATCTCTACGGGAAGGCGGCGATCACCTATGACACCGCCGTCAGCAAAGCCCGTCAGCCGGAGCGGTTCCAGCAGATGCAGGGCTGACGGTTCGCGGCGGGACGCGGGATTCCTGCTGTTTCCCGCTTCTTCCCTTGCGCCAGCGGCGGGACGTTGCAGAGGTTCCGCTTGTTACCATGAAGACTCGCAACGTACTCGGCCTGACGGCCGCCCTTAGCGTCCTCTCCGCGCTTGCCGCGGGTGTGGGCTACGACGACACCCCGCAAATTCCCGGTCAGAAGTGGAAGGTCCACGACAAGAACCGGCCGAATCCGCCGGTGGTGACTCCCGCCGCCACTTTCAGTCACAGCGCGCCGGCGCCCTCGGACGCCACCGTGCTGTTCGACGGCAAGGATCTGAGTGCCTGGAAGGGCAAGGACGGCACGGCTGGTTGGAAGGTGGAGAACGGCTACTTCGAAGTGGTGAAGGGCGCCGGCGACATCCAGACGAAGGCGGAGTTCGGCGATTTCCAAATGCACATCGAATGGGCCGCGCCGTCGGTGGTGAAGGGCGACAGCCAGGGCCGGGGCAATTCCGGTATCTTCCTGCATGGCCGCCATGAGGTGCAGGTCCTGGATGTGTACAACAACAAGACCTACGCGGACGGCCAGGCGGGCGGGCTCTACGGCATGTGGGCGCCGTTGTACAACGCCATGAAACCCCCGGGCGAGTTCAACAGCTACGACATCATTTTTGAAGCCGCGAAATGGGATACCGCCGGCAACCTGACCAAACAGGCCGCGGTGACGGTGATCCACAACGGCGTGGTGCTGCATCACAAGCAGAATTTCACCGGGCCCACGGGCCACCGGAACGTGCTGCCCAACACGCCTTATAGCGGCATGGGTGGCATCCGGCTCCAGGACCACGGCGATCTGGTTCGTTATCGCAACATCTGGATCCGGCCCCTCGGCGAGTACGATCGTCCGGAGGCGCACTGATTCGGTGCGGTTTTGCGCCGCCCCTGCGGTTTTCGGGCCGTGGGGGGGGGCGAAGGGAGAAGGCGGAATTAGGAATTATAAAGGAAGAAGGGGGAGCGGTGGTTTCCGGGCGTTCCGCCGGCCACTTGGGTCCTTCCGGCAGGGTTACTGGTTGCCGGAGATCTTTCGTGTCATTCGGCGATTCAAATCCCAAGTTGGGGGCATGAGCACATTGCTGCCGCTGCACGAACTTCATGCCGAATTGGGTGGGCGCTTCGCGGAGGTGAACAGCCACGAGATCGTGGAGGATTACGGAAACCCCGACGCCGAGTACACGGCCCTGACCCGGACGGCCGGGGTGGTGGACCTTTCCTTTCGCGGCCGGCTGTGTCTCACCGGAGCGGATCGCGTGCGGCTGCTGCACGGGCAGGTCACCAATGACGTGCAGAAACTCCAGACCGGCGACGGGTGTTACGCGGCGCTGGTCACCAACAAGGGGAAGTTCCAATCGGACGCCCACATCTACGCGCTGGCCGAGGAACTGTTGCTGGATTTCGAACCGGGCCTGACAGCCGCCATCCTCGGGCGACTGGACCATTACATCGTGGCGGACGACGTGCAGATGGTGGATGTCGCCCCGCATTACGGGCTACTTTCGGTGCAAGGCCCCCGGGCGGCGGAGGTGCTCCACAAATTGGGTTTGAACCTCACCCTGCCCACCAAGCCCCTCGGATTGATCCATGTGCCCGACGCCGCATTGGGCGATCTCTATTTCGTGCACCACGAGCGCGCCGGGTCCGACGGATACGACTGCTTCATTCCCACGGCGGCGGCGGCGATGGTTTTCGACAAGCTGGTGTTGGGAGCGCGGCAGGTGGGGGGCGGGGCGGCGGGCTTTGCGGCGTTGGAGCTGGCGCGATTTGAGGCGGGGATCCCGCGGTTCGGCGTGGATATGGACGAAACCAATCTCCCCCCCGAGGCCGGCATCGATACCCGGGCGATCAGTTACACCAAAGGCTGCTATATCGGTCAGGAAGTCATCGCGCGGATTCGTACTTACGGGCAGGTGGCCAAGGCGTTGCGGCGGCTGCGCCTGCCGGCTCCGCCCGCGGTGTTGCCCGTGAAGGGGGACAAACTTTTCCGCGACGGCCGCGACGTGGGTTACGTGACCAGCGCCCGATTCTCGCCCGCGCAGCAGGCGAATCTGGCCATGGCTTACGTCCGACGGGAGGCCAACACCCCGGGCACCCCGCTGACGCTGCACACCGCCGGCGGCGAACTCGCCGTGGAAGTCCTGCCGCTCCAGCCGTGAAGCGCGCCCGCAAACCGGCTCCGTCGGGGCCCCGCACCTCCCCGACCGGTACCGTCTTGCGGGATGCGGCGCCGGCGGCGGATTCGGGGCCGCGTCTCCCGGCCGCCCCGCGCTCGATCCAGAAAGGCACCACGCTCAAGGACCTGCTGGATCAGGAAGCCATCGAGTGCCTCGCCCACAACGTGGCCCGCGTGCACCCCGCCTTCCCGGCGGATGCCTTTCGGCAGATGGCCGTGGCCGGGCTCGCGCCGCTGGGCATCCTGGATCGGGGACATCACCTGGCCCGGGCACTGAGGCAACACCTGCCGGCGAAGTACAGCGCGGCCGTGAAGGTGTTGATCCGTTCCCTGGGCGCCCCGCTCGACCGCACCAGCGACAACGGTCTCGCCCCATTTTTCTATCTGCCGCACATTTCCTTCGTGGCGAACTACGGGGTGGATCCGGCGCACAACGCCGGGGAGGATCCGTTTGAAATCTCGATGGACGCGCAGCACGCGCTGACGCGGCGGTTCACCGCGGAGTTCTCGCTCCGGGCCTTCCTTCAACGCTGGCCCGAACGCACCCTGGCCCGGCTGCTGGAATGGACTCGGGATGAGGATCCCCACGTGCGACGGCTTTGCTCGGAGGGAAGCCGCCCGCGCCTGCCGTGGGCCGCGCGACTCCCGGCATTGATCGCGGATCCCCGCCCCGCCCTACCCATTCTGGAGGCGCTCAAGGACGACCCGGAGCCGTACGTGCGCCGCAGCGTGGCGAATCACTTGGGGGACGTGGCCAAGGATCATTCCCGGCTGGTCTATGAACTTTGCACCCGTTGGCTGCGGGACGCCTCACCGGACCGGAAATGGCTGATCCGACACGCCCTGCGTCACCCGGCCAAGCACGGCGAAGCGGCCGCTCTGAAGTTACGGGCCCAAGCGCGGTAGGCGGAAACAGCGAGCCTGCCACGCCATCCCGGACCGGGCCGCCAAAAAAATCCGAACCTACCCCCAGCTCGCCCCCCAAGATAGGGAGCCTGCCTCCCTGTTCATCCCGCCCGGTAATTGAGCCTGCCCCACAGTTCCCAACGCCAAATAGGTAGCCTGGCACGCTATCAAAACCTCACGCCACCAGGGCGCAACTTTGAACCTGGCACCCCATCCGAGGATGCGCAGACGACATAAATTCTGAACCTGCCCCCAATGCTCGCCCACCCGGTTAGGGAGCCTGCCCCTCGATTTGCCGGCGCCAAATAGGGAACCTAGCACGCTATCAAAACCTCACGCCACCATGGCCCGACTTTGAACCTGGCACGCCATCCGAGGGTGCGCGGACGACACAAATTCTGGACCTGGCCCCACGTTCGCCCGCCCCAGATGGGGAGCCTGCCCCGCTGTTCCCGACGCCGAATTGGGAGCGTGGTACCGGATCCAATCCTCAAGCGGCCACAGGGTAACTTTGAACCTGGCCCGGTTCGGGCGCGCCTCAGTCGGGCGGAGGGGGCGGCGAGCAAAAAGCGCCATCGCCGCGGCGGCGACGACGGTGGAAGCGGGCGGGTGTTCCGGTCCGGACGGGCCCAGCGCCCATCGGCGCGACGACCGTAGCCGGAACCGAGGTTGCGCTCAGGCGCCGGCTGTTTGGCGGGCCCAGAGGTCGGCTTCCAGAATCTGCGCCAGGGTGGGTTGGGCGATCACCTGGTGGGTGTCCATCACCCGGCGCACGGTCTCGGCGATTTGGGTGAAGCCCAGGCGGCGTTGGCAGAATTGCTCCACCGCCACCTCGTTCGCCGCGTTGAACACCGCCGGGAGCGTGCCCCCAATCTCCCCCGCCCGCCGCGCCAAGACCAGGGCCGGAAAGCGAACCGGATCCGGTTCCTCAAAGTCCAAGCGACCCAGCTTCGCAAAATTCGTCTGCACCCGGTCGGATTTCGCCCGGGCGGGATACGTTAGCGCGTATTGAATCGGCAGACACATGTCCGGCGTGGAGAGTTGCGCGATAATCGAGCCATCCACGTACTCCACCATCGAGTGCACAATGCTCTGCGGATGCACCACCACCTGCACGCGGTCCATCCCGATGTCGAACAACCAGCGGGCTTCGATCATCTCCAGCCCTTTGTTGAAAAGCGTGGCGGAATCGATGGTGATCTTCCGGCCCATCACCCAGCTCGGATGCTTCAAGGCCTGCTCCAGGGTCACCGCCGCCAGGGCTTCCGACGTCCAACGGGTGCGGTCGCGGAATGGGCCGCCACTGGCTGTCAGCCAGAGATTGCGCACTGACTCCGGGGGCTTGCCGTCCAGACATTGGAAAATCGCCGAATGCTCCGAATCCACCGCCAACACCCGAACCCCGTGCCGCCGCGCTTCACTCATCACGGTCTCACCAGCCATCACCAGGATTTCCTTGCTGGCCACCGCGATGTCCTTGCCCGCGCGGATGGCGGCCAGGGCGGGTTCCAGTCCGGCCGTACCCACGATGGCGATCAACACCACGTCCGCCTCGGGCAGCGTGGCCAGCTCAATCAGCCCGGCGGCACCGGTCCGCACCCGCGCTTGCGGCAGACGATTACGGAGCTCGTCGACCTTGCTGGGATCGTTTACGGAAACCACGCCCACCCGGTGCGCCATCGCCTGGGTCGCGAGCAGATCGGCATTGCCGCCGGCGGCGAGGCCGACCAATTGCAGCTGGTCGGGCAAATCCTCCACGACCTTCAGCGTGCTGGTACCGATGGACCCCGTACTTCCGAGCAGGACAACGCGTTTCATGCGAGCGCTGACCTATAGCTGGGCCAATTCCCGGGGCCAGTTTGAGTGCGGAACCGGGGCCCGACGCCCGTTCATAGGGCCAGAGCGCGGGCCAATCGACGATCCACCCGTTCGCGTCCCAAAACTTCCAGCAGATGATACAAGCTCGGCCCCACCAACGAGCCCGTGCAGGCCACCCGCACTGGTTGAACCAGCGCCCCCACCTTGCTCCCCAAGGCCGTCGCCTCCGCCTTCAAGGCCGCCTCCAACTGGGCCGCCGAAAAATCCGTGGCCGCAAAGGCGGCGCGCAGTTTCTCCAGGATCGGCTGGGCCGCGGGCGTCAACGCCTTCGCCCGGGCTTCCGCATCGAAGACCAGCGCGTCGTCCGCCACAAAATAGAAACCGACAAACGGCGCGAGATCCTTGAACAATTTGCCCTTTTCCCGCGCGGTGCCCAAGGCAGCCGCAACGTATTCCGGCGCCCACGGAGCGGTATCGATGCCCGCCGTGCGGAGATACTCCACACCCATCGCCACAAATCGCTCGGGAGCCAGCACACGCGTGTGCTCAAAATGGACCGCCTCCAACTTCTTCGAGTCAAACTTCGCCGGGCTGCGATGCACCCGATCCAAATCAAACCGGGACACCAGATCCGCCACACTGAGAATTTCCTTCCCATCGGACGGAGACCAACCGAGCAGCGCCAGATAATTCACCACGGCATCCGGAGTGAAGCCATCGAGCTGATAATTCTCCAGATGCGCTCCGCGATCACGCTTGCTCATCTTGGAGCCGTCGGGATTCAGGATCAGCGGGATGTGTCCGTAGCGCGGAGGTTCCACACCGAACGCACGGAACAGGGCGATGTGCTTGGCGGTATTGGTCAGGTGATCCTCCCCGCGGATCACGTGGGTGATCCCCATGTCCAGATCATCCACCACGTTGACCAGATGAAATACCGGACCGCCATCGCTGCGCACCAGCACCCAGTCCGGATCCTGTTCCTCCCGATCCGTCAGCGGCCGATGCACATCGCCCACGATCAGGTCCGGGATGGTAATGGGCTCGCGGGTCATGCGGAAAAACACCGCGCCGTCGCGATCATAGGCCAGCCCGCGATCGCGCAGTTCCTGGATGCGCCGCAGGTAATTCGCCCCGCGCTGGCTTTGAAAATAAGGGCCAAACTCGCCCCGACTTGGTCCCGTCGGGTCGCTGGTGGCCGGACCTTCATCCCAATCGAGCCCCAGCCAACGCAGTCCCTGAAGGATCACGTCGACGGCCGCCTGCGAATTCCGGGCGGTATCGGTATCCTCGATGCGCAGGAGGAATTTCCCGCCGTGATGCCGGGCGTACAACCAGTTGAACAGAGCCGTCCGGGCCCCGCCGATATGCAGGTACCCGGTGGGCGACGGAGCGAAACGAACACGAACCGTAGACATTCGGACACGCTAGCGTCCGCGGACCCGGTTGAACAGCAAAGGAACGCCGGGGACAATTTCAGCAAAGCGTAGACAAGTGACGAATCGGCCGGCGTCTTGTCTGCGTCACCGATGTCACCCGCGGAACTTGCCCGACTCTACGACGCCTACGCGGCGGCGTTGTTCGCGCATTTGCACACCCTGCTGGGGAACGACACCGACGTGCGCGACGTCCTGCAGGAGGTCTTCCGCAAACTCGCCGCCCGGGCCGAACTGCTGGCCGGCGTGACCGACGAACGCGCCTATCTGCTGCGGCTCGCGCATCATGCCGGCATCGATCATTGCCGTCGCCGTGCCACCCGCCAGCGCGCCCACGATCGCTGGGAAAACGAATCCGCCGTGACGCAGGACTCCACGTCCTTGTTTCCGTCGGCCACGGATCCCGACGAAGCGGAATTCCGCGCCCAACTCGCCACCGCGCTGGCCGGCCTGCCGGTGGAACAACGCACGGTGGTGCAGCTCAAGTTGTGGGAAGGCCTGACTTTTGAACAAATCGCGACGGTGCTCGACGTCCCGCCCAACACGGCGGCGAGCCGCTATCGCTACGCCGTAGACAAACTCCGGGCGCATCTGCGTCCTCTTTATGATGAAATTCGATGATCTGGAAAACGAGCTCCGCCGGGTGCCGCGGCGTCAGCCGCCGCCGGAATGGCGGGCGCAAATCCTGTCGGCCGAAGCTCCGACGTCGAGCCCATCCGACGCCCACGCGACCGTCGCCGCCCAGCGCCAGAATCACCACCGCCCCGGCTCGACGGGCGCTTGGATTTGGCAATGGAATTGGAACTGGGCGTGGTCCGCGCTGGCCGCCGGTTGGCTGGGAATTCTCGGCCTGCACCACCTGACCCCGCACACCAGCGACCCGACCGAAGAATGGGCCGTCCGCCAAACCGGCCAACCGGCGAACGGAATCGCTCGATCAGCCAATCGCGCCCCGTTGGACGACCTCGCCTGGTGGGAACAACGCCGGTTGCTCGCCCAATTGCTGCAGGAGAACGGCGCTCTGCCCAGCGTCCCACCACCCCAACGGCGCGGGCCCATCCGCTTGGGCCCCCGCAGTGATCGCCCCGGCGCCGCCTGGGGTCAGTACGAACCCCTCCCCTTCACCCTCGACACCGCCCAAGCATGAATCCGCCCGCCATGAAAAACTCCCGACTGCAATTGCTGCCGCCACCCGACGAAAAATTCGGCTGGCGGCGCTTTCTGGGAGTGTCGCTGCTGGCGACCCCGGTGATCTACCCGGCGCTCCGTCACGGGCTCTTCCCCGCACTTTTAGCCGGCTCCGGAAACGTCAGTACGCCTGTGGAATTATGGGCCGGCCTCAGTTTGATCGGCGGCTTGGGCGTCGCCGCCGTGGTCACGTCGATCTGGAACCGTCGCGCCCGGGCGCGCCGCGCCGGAAAGGCGACCGCCGGCTGGTGGCCCGCCGCGCGACCGCTGGTCTTTTCGTTGGGCTTGGTGGTGACCCTCGTCGGCCTTTTCTTTGCCGTCGAAAACTGGCGGGGTGCCCGAGCCTGGGCGGCGCTGGAGGCGGAGCTTCGGCAAAAGGGCGAACACGTGGATCTCGCCCACCTGATTCGCCCCCCGCTGCCCGACGACCAGAATTTCGCCGCCACGCCGCTCTTTAAAGCCGCCCACACGTTGACGCTCTCAACGGCGCCGCGGCAGTCGGCTTTGGATGCCACGTACCGGTGGAACTCCAGCCCGGAGGCCGACGCGGCCCGCCGCCGACTGGCGCCCGTAACGACCCTCGACGCGCTCGCCCCGCGCAATCGGACGGCGGACGCCCACGCCGTCGGTCGATTGCCCAACGGCCGATTGGATCTCGCCCAATACGCCGCCGCCATTCGCGCCAGCACGAACTACCATCTATCCGGCCCTGCGGCTACCCCAGCCGCCGATATCCTCGCGGGATTGGCCCAACAGACACCGGTCCTGGACGAAATCGCCGCGGCCACCCGACGCCCGGGCAGCCGATTCGATATCCATCCCGAGGATCTCTACGGTGCGCTGCTCCCGGCGCTGGGCCCCATGAAGGGGCTTAGTCGCACCTTCAAACTGCGCAGTGTCGCCCGACTGGCCACGGGGGACGGGGACGGGGCGTTTGACGACCTAATGACGGCCAGCCGGCTCGCGGAGACGATGCGGGACGAACCGTTTACCATTTCGCAATTGGTACGACTGGCCTGTCATGCTGAAGCGCTGCGGGCATTGGCGGAGGGCCTGGCGGAGCACCGCTGGACGGACGCGCAACTGCAGGAGTATCAAAAATTTCAAGAGAACCTCGGCTTTAGATCGGGCCTGCTGGGCGCGCTCCGCGCCGAGGCAACCGTGGCCCAGCTCACTCTGGATCTCTTGAAACGCGACCGGCCTTCCGTGTTGATGATGGATCGACTCATGAGCAACGAAGGCGGTACCGAGGAAGATGGGGGCCTGGTCCTCTTTTGCTTCGCGCCGTCAGGCTGGTTCGATCAAAATCGTGTGAGGGTCGTGAAGCATTTTCAGACCCAAATCCATCAACTAGAAGCCGGTGGCGGCGCCGCGCTGCCGGACCAGGCCCTCGACGATCTCCTCACGCAGTTGAAGGTCACAGCGTCCCGCGAATTTCTGCCTTATAATTTCTATCCGGCGATGTTCCTGCCCGCCATTTCGAAGATCGTCTCCCACGTCAACCAAGCCGAAGCCCGCCAGCGGATGACGATCACCGCCTGCGCCCTGGAACGGTATTGGTTGAAACATCGCGCCTACCCGGGTGCCCTGAAGGAACTGGTACCGGAGTTCCTCGCCGCCGTGCCCGTCGATCTGCTGAATCCCGCCGCGACACCCGAACCCCTGACCTATCGGCGCACGGACGACGGCTGGTATGTGCTCTACAGCTTCGGGGAGAATCGGAAGGACGATCACGGAATCTTCCGGGACTCCCCGGCGACCGTGAACGATCTCGACTGGGTCTGGCCCACGCCCGTGGGCGATGATCGGAAGATGTTTTGAGCCACCGGCCCTCCGCGGAACCGGTCGACGGAGGCCGCGTGATTCGCCCCGCGGGCTCGGATTAAACTGGTGCCCGGCCCCGGCTCGGTGTTCGCTTATCGGCAATGAATTCCCTGTCTGGACGCCGATTTGCCCGCGCCGCGGCCCTGGCGATTTCACTGGCCACCGCGCTCCGCGCCGCCAGTCCCGACCTGCGAGCCTCCGTGGCGGCCAAGGTCGCGGCGGAATACCCCGCCCTGGAGGCGATCTATCGAAATCTCCACGCGCATCCGGAGCTTTCCTTCAAAGAGGAAAAAACGGCCGCCTTCGTGGCCGGCGAACTCCGTGCGCTCGGCTTTCAGGTCACGGAAAAGGTGGGTAACACGGGCGTCGTCGGTGTGTTGACCAACGGCCCCGGCCCCACGGTGCTGGTCCGGGCCGACATGGATGGTTTGCCGGTGAAGGAAACCTCGGGTGTGCCGTACGCCAGCACGGACCGGGTGCGGGACCTGGCCGACCGCGAACAACCGGCGATGCACGCCTGCGCGCATGATGCCCATATCACCGGCCTGATCGGCACCGCGCGCACGCTCGTTGCCGTGCGGGATCACTGGTCCGGCACGCTCGTCCTGATTGCGCAACCCGCCGAGGAGATCGTCGCCGGCGCTCGGGCCATGCTCGCGGACGGGCTTTACACCCGCTTTCCGTTGCCGGACCACGCCCTGGCATTGCACGTGACCTCCATGCTGCCGGCGGGGGTTGTGGGTTATGGCGAAGGCCCGTTCCTCGCCCATGTGAGTTCGGTGGACATCACCGTGCGCGGCGTGGGCGGCCACGGTTCCGCGCCGCACACCACCAAGGACCCGATCCTGCTCGCCTCGCAGATCGTCGTGGCCCTGCAAACCATCGTGAGCCGCGAAGTCCGGCCCGGGGCCACGGCGGTGGTCACCGTGGGCACCATTCACGGCGGAACCAAGCGCAACATCATTTCGGACGAGGTGAAACTCGAACTCACCTTGCGGGCGTACGAAGACGCGGTGATGGAACAATTGATTGCCGCGGTCCGCCGCATCTGTGCCGGTGCGGCGCAGCAGGCCGGACTCCCGGTGGATCGCTATCCCGTGGTGACGCTCACCCCGGAGTCGACCCCGGCGACCGTGAACGATCCCGCGCTGACCCGCCGCCTCTCGCAGACCTTCACGACGTGGCTCGGAACCAACGGCGTGCAAGCACAGGCCCCGATCACCGGCGGCGAAGATTTCTCGATCTTCGGCCGCACGCCGCAACACGTGCCGATCTGCCTCTGGTGGGTGGGCGCGACCGCCCCGCAACGTCTCGCGGAAGCGGCGCGCACCGGGATCCCGGTGCCTTCGAATCATTCCGCCACCTTCGCGCCCGTACCAGAACCCACACTGAAGGCCTGCGTCACTTCGATGACCGCCGCCGTGCTGGACCTGCTGGCCAAAAAGTGACGCTCGTGAACCTGTTTCTGCAGGGCCGACTCCTTCTCGGAATCGTGGGCAGCCTCTGGCTGTCACTCACGGCGCGCGGCGACACGGAGTACCTGCGCGACATCAAGCCGCTGCTGCAAGCCCGTTGTTACACGTGCCACGGCGCGTTGAAACAGAAAGGCGGACTGCGTCTCGACACCGCCGCCGCCCTGCGGCAAGGCGGCAAATCCGGCCCGGCCATCGTCCGGCGCGAAGGCGTTCCGAGTCCGCTGCTGGAGCGCGTCACCGCCACCGAGGTGACCGAACGGATGCCGCCCGAACACGAGGGCGAACCGCTGAACCCCGCCCAAGTGGCGCACCTGCGAAATTGGCTCGCCGCCGGCGCCCCCGCACCCGCCGATGAACGGCCGGAGTCCGACCCCCACGAGCACTGGGCCTTCCGCCCGCGCGTGCGTCCGGCCGTGCCGTCGGAGGGCAAGGACGCCCCGTCGCACTGGGCGAGAAATCCCCTCGACGCCTTCATCGCCCAACAACAACGCCAACGCGGACTCACGCCGCAGCCCGAAGCCCCCCGCGGAGTTCTCGTGCGCCGCCTGTATCTGGACCTCGTGGGCGAGCCGCCAAGCGCGGCGGAACTGGCGGCGTTTGAAGCCGATCCCACCGAAGCCGGTTACGCCCGCACCGTGGAGCGTCTGCTGGACGATCCGCGCCACGGCGAACGCTGGGCCCGGCATTGGATGGACATCTGGCGCTACAGCGATTGGTGGGGCTTGGGCGAGCAATTGCGAAACAGCCAGAAACACATCTGGCACTGGCGCGATTGGATCGTGGACGCCCTCAACGCGGACACGCCCTACGATGAAATGGTGCGCCTGATGCTCGCCGCCGATGAGTCGCATCCGGATGACCTCGAAAAACTCCGCGCCACCGGCTTCCTCGCGCGGAACTATTTTCTCTTCAACCGGAATCAGTGGCTGGAGGAAACCGTGGAACACGTGAGCAAGGGTTTCCTCGGACTCACCGTGAACTGCGCGAAGTGTCACGATCACAAATACGATCCGGTGGCGCAGACGGATTTCTATCGGCTGCGGGCCTTTTTCGAACCGTATCACGTGCGGCTGGACGTGGTTCCCGGCGAGCCGGATCTCGAGCGCGACGGCATTCCCCGCGTTTATGACGGCCTGCCCGACGTGCCCACCTATCGCTTCGTGCGCGGACAGGAAAATGCCCCGGACCGATCCGCGAGCCTTTCTCCGGGCGTCCCGGAGTTGCTCAATTTTCGACCGCTAGCGATTCAGCCGGTGCCGCTTCCAGAAACCGCATGGCAACCGGAACGACGCCCCTGGGTCTTGGCCGCACACCTCGCGGCCGCCCGCCAAAAGGTCGCAACCGCGGACACCGCCGCGCTCCAGGCCCGGCGTGCCGCCACCAACGCACCGGCCGGAGAAAGTTCAGCGGTCCAGGTCGCGGAACTCGCCGCTGCTTTGGCGCGAGCCGAACTCGTCAGCGTGGAACGACGCGGCGAAGCCATGCGCTGGTCCTGGGCACCGACGGGCACGAACGATCCCGCCCCCGCCGCACTGGCCGCCGAGCACGCCGTCACCACCGCCCGCGCCCGCCATCAACTCGCCGCGGCGGAATTGCGACTCCAGCGGGCCGCGGCGGACCAAAAGGGCGCAATCGAAAAGGACGTGGCGACCGCGCGAACCGCCTTGGAGTCCGCCCGCAAAACCGAGGACTCCCCCGCCACAACCCCGGCGTCCTTCACCCGTCTGTCCGGAGCCCGCTGGACGCCGACTCGTTTTCTCTCCTCGGAGAAGGATGATCCCACGGTGGGGTTTGTTCCCCGGAGCACCGGCCGGCGCACCGCGCTGGCCGCGTGGATCACGGATCCCCGCAATCCCCTCCCCGCGCGCGTTGCCGTCAATCATCTCTGGGCCCGCCATTTCGGCACACCGCTGGTGGCGACCGCTTTTGATTTCGGTCGCAAAGGCAGCCCGCCCACGCATCCGGAGTTGCTCGACTGGCTCGCCTCCGAACTGGTGGAGAGCGGCTGGAGCCTGAAACACCTCCATCGTCTGATCGTGCTCTCGGCAACGTATCGCCTCGGCTCTTCCGTGGCCGGTGCCGAAGCCAACCTTGCCCGCGATCCCGACAATCGCTCCTGGTGGCGGCGCACGCCCATCCGACTGGAAGCCGAGACTGTGCGGGATTCCCTGCTCGCGCTGGCGGGCACGTTGGATCCGCGTCTCGGCGGCCCATCCGTGCCGGCGGCCGAGCAGGCCGCGTCGATGCGTCGTAGTCTCTACTTCTTTCATTCCAACAACGATCGCAATTTGTTCCTGACCACCTTCGACGCGGCCGGCGTGAAGGAGTGCTATCGCCGCGAACAAAGCATCGTGCCGCAGCAGGCGCTGGCGTTGGTGAACAGCGGGCTGGTACAGGACGCCGCCCTTCGGATCGCCGCCCGGCTGTCCCCTCCGGAAGATCGAACCGCCGCCACGCCGGAACGGGATCAGGCTTTCATTCGCACGGCTTTTCGCCGCCTGCTGGGCAGCGAGGTTCGCGACGACGAACTGGCAGCCTGTCTTCAGGCGCTCGCCGCTTGGCGACAACTCCCGACACCCACGAACCCGTCGGAAGGACCGGCCGCCGAACCCGCGCGCGCCAACCTCATCTGGGCGCTGCTCAACCATAACGATTTCGTCACCCTGCGGTAAATCCCCGCGCCATGCACCCTTCCCTCATCGCCCGTACCAACCACGGACTAATCGCCGGTCCCGCGTTGCCGCGCCGCACGTTTCTCGCGGACCTCGGATTGGGCTTCACCGGCCTCGCGCTGGGCGCCCTGCTGCACCGCGAAGCCCGCGCCAACGATTCCAGCTGGACGCCGCCCACCGGACAACCCCACCGCGCCCCCAAGGCCAAGAGCGTCATCTGGCTCTTCATGAACGGCGGGGTCAGCCACATGGAGAGCTTCGATCCGAAGCCCATGCTCACGAAGTACGCGGGCAAGACGATCGCGGAAACGCCGTTTGCCGACGTGCAGAATCCCCGTCGACTCGCCCTCGAACGTCTCGTGGTGCCCGACGGCAACGGCAATCAACGCAACACTCTGTACCCGCTGCAGGTGGGATTTCGACGGCACGGACAAAGCGGCATCGAAGTCAGCGATTGGTTCCCGCACATTGCCCGCAATGTGGATCGACTCGCGGTGGTGCGCTCGATGTGGACCACTGACAGCAATCACGGCGCGCAGACCCAGTTTCATTCGGGCCGACACCAGAACGACGGGGACTTCCCCACGCTCGGCGCGTGGGTGCATTACGGACTCGGCACGCTCAACGAGAACCTGCCGCAGTTCATCTCCATCGGCGCGCGCGAATACTGGAATCGCCGGGACGGACATTATCTCGGCCCCGCCCACGACGCCGTACCGCTCCGCATTGACCCAAAGAATCCCTTGGATTTTGGCCAGTCCGAACGCCCGTTCGCCGACCGCGCCCAATCCGTGGGACAGGATCTGATCCAACGTCTCAATACCCTGCGGGGAATTGAGTACCCCAACGACCCGGCGCTGGCCGCCCGCATCGCCTCGTACGAACTCGCGTTTCGCATGCAGCGCTCGGTGCCGGACGTGGTGGATTTCCGTCAGGAATCCGAAGAAACCCAGGCGTTGTATGGACTCGATCGACCGCACTGTCGCGAGTTCGGCACGCAACTCCTGGCGGCCCGGCGGTTGGTGGAACGGGGCGTGCGCTTCATTCAAATTCAGCACGGTGGCAGTGGCGCCGGGGCTTGGGACGCCCACTCGGGACTCAAAGGCAATCACTCCCAGCTCGCCCTCGCGGTGGATCAACCGATCGGCGGCCTGCTCGAGGATCTCGATCGCCGGGGAATGCTCGATGAAACCCTGGTCATCTTCGCCACCGAGTTTGGTCGCACCCCCGGCACCCAGGGATCCGACGGCCGCGACCATCACATCTTCGGCTTCACCGTCTGGATGGCGGGCGGCGGATTGAAACGCGGAGTGGTGCACGGCGCCACCGACGAAATCGGTTTTCACGCCGTGGAAGACCGGCACTATGTCACCGACATCCACGCCACCATCCTGCATCAACTGGGCCTCGATTCACGCCAGTTGGAAATCCCGGGCCGCAAACGCCTCGAGATCGATCACGGCCGGCCGATCCGGGAGATCATCGCGTAACGAAATCTCAGCCGCGTCACTTCGAACCAAAATCTTCGAGGTACTCCTCGATGATCTGCGACAACGGCGGCGGCGGCGGCAGCCCCAGTTGAATCGCCCGGGTGCCGTCGACGGACGTGGGCCAATTTTCCACGATGCCCTGAATCCGCGCATCCCACGCGTTGACGATTGGTCCAAGTTTCAATCCCCGCCGCGCCGCCACCTCACGCGTGACGGATTCCGCCAGCTCCGGTGTGACTACGAGGGCCGGCAGGCCGTAGCCGCGATCATCGCCCAAACGCGCCGTGGGCACCTCGTGCAGCGCGATGAGGGATTCGATCACGGTGCGGTATCCCGTCATCGGATGCCGTTGATCGCGTCGCACCGGCAAGCGGCACGGTTCGCCCCGCAGCGGTTCACGAAACATCCCGCTGGCCCAACTCGACGCCGCGGCATTGGGCTGGCCGGGACGGATGATGACCGTGGGCAGACGCGCCGAGCGTCCGTCGAAATGTCCCTTTCGGGAATGATCATTCACCAACAGCTCGCAGATGGCCTTGGTCATGCCGTAGGTCGTCCGCGGGGTGTGCTTGGTACGATCGACCATCCGCTCCGGCATATCCTCGCCCCCGAAACAGGCGATGCTGCTGGCGAACAGCACGCGCGGGCAACCGGGCAGCGCCCGCGCCGCTTCAAACACGTTTCGACCGCCATCCAGATTGACCCGCAGGGCGTCATCGAAGCGCTCTTCACATTCCCCGCTGACCATCGAGGCGAGATGAAAAACGGAAGTTGCCTCATCCCGTCCCACCGCGGCCAGCACGGCCTGACGATCGGCGATGTCGCCCGTGATTTGGCGAACGCGCGGATCGGTGGCGGGCCGGGCAAAGAACGCGTCGAACAGGACCAGTTCCCGCAGTGATTCCGCCGCCCCGGACGGACCCGTCAAAGCGCCCCGAGCCAGGAGTCGCTTCGCCAACTGGGAACCCAGGAAACCGCCGCCGCCGGTGATGACCACTTTCATAATAGGATGGCGCCCAGCTTACGCGTGCATGACCTGCCCGCCATCGATGTTGAGGGTCTGGCCGGTGATATTCCGCCCCGCATCCGAAGCGAGGAAGACGGCCATCGCCGCGCATTCCTCCGCGGTCTGCCAGCGGCCCAAAGGCGAGATTTTGCGAATCTTTTCCCCGGCCCAATCCGCGTAACTCTGCCGCTCCGCCGCGGGTCGCTGCGCCTGCCCGGCAGCCCACACGGATTCATTCAGATCGGTGCGCACCATGCCCGGAGACAGCGCGTTGGCCCGCACGCCGTACCCGGCGAGATCGCGCGCCGCGCACTGCATGAAATTAATGAGCCCGGCCTTCGCGGCACTGTACGGCGGATCCGTTTGCGAACCGATTTGCCCGGCGACGGAGGCCAGAAACAAAAACGATCCTCGGCCGCGCGCCGCCAATCCGGGAGCCAGCGCGTGCGCCACGTGGACCGCCCCGATCAAATTGATCTCGAGCACCCGCGCCCAATCCCCGGGCGGCACGTTCCAGAAGGGGAAACCGAATTTGCCCGACCCGACGCCCACCGAAAAGACGACGTGATCCACCGGCCCGGCCGCAGCGGCAAAAGACTGCACCGCTTCGAGGGACGTGACATCACCGGTGCGAATATCACCGGCCGTGCGCAGAGGCGTGGGATGCGGATCGCGATCGAAACCCAACACCTCGGCACCGGCCGCCAGAAAGGCCTCGGCGATGGCCCGACCGATTCCCTTGGCGGCGCCAAAGACGACCACTCGTTGTCCGGAAAATTGCGACGGCATGCGTCAGTCTGCCAGCGCGGCGGCCGGGAGCCAGAGTGGACTGCGGGCGGCGGCGCGTTCGGGGGATCCCCCGAACGTCGCGGCCTACTCCCAGAACGTGCGATCGTGGAAGAAACGCTCTCCCGGGTAACGGCAGTTCCAGCTGTGGTTCGCCCGGCGAAAGGCCCACGCCGCGGGCCACCGGCGCACCATTTCGGACAACCAGCAGAAGTCGCCCCAGACATGACTCCAGCGCCCGCTGAGCAAATTGATCAGCAGCACCACCGGCCATTGCACCGCAGCCAGCGCCAGCGCGGGCCAGCGGAAATATTTGAGGGCGATCACCAGCATGTTGGCGCGTTGCGAAACGTACCGGCGGAAGGCGACCTTGGTCCCCAGGCTGGGCAGGATGTTGTCGTTCGACGCATTGACCGCGTGGTGAATGCGCGCCCCGGGGACGGTGATGCATTTCCAACCGCGTTGCCACGCCCGCAGGAAAAGATCCGTGTCCTCGTGATCGAGGAAGAAACTTTGATCCCAGCCGCCCAGTTCCTGGTACACGTCGCGGTGGATCAAAAATGCCCCCGCGCACGCGTACGGCACCGGGCTACCCGCGGTGAGTTCCCGCTCAAAATTGGTCTGCACCCGGGGATAGGGTGAGTTGATCGCCCATTTCCGCGCCTCAAACCGCACGCCCCGATGCAACCAGGCGGTGTCGTCGTAGGTCCGATGCCAGCCATCCGTGCTACCAATGCGGGCCGGCAGATCAATGCCCGCCGCCAGGAGCTGCAGGCAATCGGGTTCGAACCACATGTCTTCGTTGCAGAAGAACAGCAATTCGCCGGTGGCCACCTTGGCCCCGACGGCATACCCGGTGACCAATCCGGATTCCGGCGGCTCGCCCAGCACCCGCACATCGGTCTGAGCCGCCAGGTATTCGGGGGAACCATCCCGGCTCTGCCGATCCACGACGATCAATTCCAACGTCACCCCACGCTGAGCGCGCAGGGATTCCAGCAGCCGGGGTAAAAACCGGCAGCCGTTGAAGTTGGAAATGATGACGGAGATCACAAAAGTGCAACCCAGCTATTCTCCTAGAATGTCGCAAGAAATGCCGTGCAACAAGCCGGAGTGGATCGCTAGGCAGAAACGAGTGCGACCGACGACGCCTCGCGGGGGGGCGGGTCGGAAGGTCGGTGAAGGAACACCCTCAGGCCGTCAAGCCGGGCCGACAGACGGCCACCATCGGACGGAGGGCCTGGGGGCGGCAGATTGGAAGAAATCTACCACAATCTGTCAGAATCTATCAAAGGCCTTATCCCCGCTTGGAACGCCACGCGTCGGGCAGGTTCTTGGCGACTTCCAGTCCGGCAAATTCCACCGGTCGTTGCGGTCCCCGGGCCTTCACCCACGTCGCCATGCGACCAATGCCCTCCGCCAGCTCCACGCTGGGCGGCGGCGAAAACACCCGGCGCACCTTCGTGTGATCGGAAAAGGCGTGCACCACTTCCCGCCGTGCGGCGAGGTGCTTGACCTCGGGCGGGACGCCAAAGGCCGTGGCCACGGCTTCCGCCAATTCCAAAACCGTATAAGGCGTGTCCGCCCCCACGTTGAACACCTGGTTCCGCGCCGCCGGCACAAACGGCGCCTTGGCCATCAGGGGAGCGACGTCGTCCACGTGGGAAAACGCGCGCGTCTGCAAACCATCCCCAAACACCGACATTGGCTGCCCGAGCAGCACCTGGTTCATGAAGATCCCGATCACATTGCGGTAACGGTCCGCGATGTTTTGCCGTTCGCCGTAGACGTTGTGCGGTCGGAAAATGATGAAATCCAACCCGAACATCTCGTGCGCCGCCCGCAGATCCAGCTCCACCGCGTACTTGGAAATGCCGTACGGATCCTCCGGTTGCGGCACCAGATCCTCGATCATGGGCGTCTGACCTCCCCCGTAGACCGCGATCGAGGACGCAAACACCACCGTCTGCGTGCCATTATTGACGGCCGCGTTGATGAGGTTGATCGAGGCGATCAGGTTCGTGTGGTAATTGTAGCGGCGAACAAAATGGGAAAGCCCCTCGGCCGCATACGCCGCCAGATGGTAGACGTGATCGAACGGACCGAAATCCGCCCACAACCGGTCCACGAAGCTGGGATCCCGCAGATCGCCCTGCACCCAGCGTCCCCCGGCCGGCACGTTGGCCCGAAAACCGCCGGACAGATCGTCCGTCACCACGACCTCCAAACCCAGCGCGAGACAATGATCCGCGACATGCGAACCGATAAATCCTGCCCCGCCTGTAACTAAGACCTTCATTCGATGCAGAACGCTGACAGGCCGGGGTCGCGCTGACCAATGAAACCCAACCGCCGGTTCAATTCCAAATCCGGGTTGACCGTCCCCCCGTTCCCCCGACAGCGTGGCTCCAACATTTCCTCTTTGCTGCACCAAGCCATGACCACTCCCTCGGCCAAACGGATCTCCCGAACACCCCGGCCAAAGGCCGGCCGCGGCCCGCTCGGGTCGCCCCGCGGTCTGCGACTGCTGCTCTGGCTCGGCCTGACGACCCTGTCCGTCCGCGCCGAGTTTCAGGCTGGGGCGGCCGTCGTGGACGTCACGCCGGAGAAACTGCCGGTCCTGGTCAACGGCGGCATGTTCAGCCGCTACCTGGATAAAATCAAAACCCGCGTCCACGCCCGGGCCATTGCCCTGAGCGACGGCACCAATCAAGTCGCCTTGGTGGTCGTGGACAGCTGCATGATGGGACGACCGCTGCTGGACGAAGTCAAAGCGTTGGCCACCCGCCAGACCGGCATCCCGGCGGATCGCATCCTTATTTCCGCCACCCACGCCCATTCCGCCCCGTCGTCGCTCGGATGCCTGGGGACCGATGCCGATCCGAACTACGTGCCCGTGCTGCGACGCAAATTGGTCGAAGCCATCGTCGCAGCGCAGGCGCACCTCGAACCCGCGCGAATCGGCTACGGCCGCATCGATGCCGGCGCCTACAACGCTTTGCGTCAGTGGATCCGACGACCCGACCGCCTGGGCGTGGACCCCTTCGGCAATCGGACGGTGCGGGCCAACATGCACGCCGGCGCCAAATGGGACGACGTCACCGGCGAAGCCGGTCCGAAGGATCCCGATCTCAGTCTGATCTCCCTCCAGACCCGTGACGGCCGGCCGTTGGCGGTGTTGGGGAATTTCTCGATGCATTATTTCAGCGATCAGGAGGTGAGCGCGGACTATTTCGGCCTCTTTGCGGAAGGCCTGCGCGAGCGGATCGCTCCGGTGACGGCCGCGGGGAAACCCGACTTCGTGGGCCTGCTGTCGCACGGCTGCAGCGGCGACATCTGGCGGCGCGATTACACCCGGCCGGAGAGCGAGTGGAATCCGAACCTGAAGATCGAGGACTACACCCGCGGCTTGCTGGACCTCGCCCTCCAGGCTTATGGCCGAATCCAGTATCGACACGACGTGTCGATCGCGATGACCGAGCAGCGCATGACCCTGAACTATCGTATCCCCGACCAACAGCGCCTGGAATGGGCGCAACGGGTGGTGGCGGCGATGGGAGATCGGCCGCCCAAAACCGAACCGGAAGTTTATGCCCGGGAGCAACTCCTCCTGCACGAACGGCAACGGACGGAGATCGTGCTCCAAGCCCTGCGCGTGGGCGACATCGGCATCGCCGCCCTGCCCACAGAGACCTACGCCGTCACCGGCTTGAAGCTCAAGGCGGCCAGTCCCCTGAAACAGACGGTCGTTATCGAACTCGCCAATGGCGGTGACGGCTATATCCCGCCGCCGGAACAGCACGCCTGGGGCGGCTACAATACCTGGGCGGCGCGTTCGGCGGGACTGGAGGTCATGGCCGAGCCGCGAATCCTCGCCACCTCCATCCACCTGTTGGAGCAAGTCGCACCAGCGCCGCGTCGGCCGTGGACCCTCCCCGACGGCCCGGCGGCGCAGGCGATCTTGCGGGCCAAGCCCACCGCGTATTGGCGGCTCAATGAAGTCACCGGTCCACAGGCCGCGGACGCGTCCGGCCACGGCCACGATGCGGTTTATGAGAATTCGATCACGTATTATCTCGAAGGTCCCAACTCGCCGGCCTTCTGCGGCCCGGGCAACCTGAATCGGGCGCCGCACCTGGTGGGCGGACGCGTGCGCGCCCGGTTGGCCGGGCTGCGCGATCACTACACGATTTCGCTGTGGTGCTGGAACGGCATGCCCAACGACGGACGCGACGTGGCCGGCTGGCTGTTTTCCCGCGGCCCCGATCACTCGCTCGGAGTCGACGGCGAACATCTGGGCATTGGCGGCCAAAGCGGTCACACCGGACGGCTGGTCTATCAATCGGGAGCAGACGCCCAATCCGCGGTGGCGGGCACGACGGAGATTCCCCGCTGGCGCTGGCAGCATGTGGTCCTCGTCCGCGACGGCGACGACGTCCGGGTTTATCTCAACGGCAACCTGGAGATCACCACGCGGCGGACGTCCCAACAGCGGAGCTATCCGGAACAGGCGTTTTTTGGCGGGCGCAGTGATTCGGCAGCCAACTGGGAAGGCCGCCTGGACGAGATCGCCGTCTTCGCGCGCGCGCTCAAGCCTGCGGAGATCCGACGCCTCGAGTAGCAAGGGGCCGGGGCGCGTCGCGTCGTTCCCAGCCGAAAAGAGACAGCGGCGGGACGCCGCTGCCACTCTGCCTTTCCGCCCCTCGGCGTGGTTGACCGCGAAGTTCCACCGGGGCATTATAGCCCCCGCACCCCTTTGAAATTGGCAGCGCCGGAAACGCGTTGCCGCGTCGCCGTCTACTTATTGCCGCCTATGGACCCAGCCACTCGTCCCCACTCCGAACGCACTCCCCTGCCCGTGCGCCTCAATGCCGCGGCCGGCGGGTTTACGTTGATCGAGCTATTGGTGGTGATTGCCATCATCGCCATTCTCGCCGGCATGTTACTTCCCGCCCTCACCAAGGCGCGGGACCGTGCCCTGCTCGCCAATGACCTCAATAACATCAAACAAGTGCTCCTGGGCGGGCACATGTTTGCCGGGGACAATCAGGATTATCTCCCCTTTTGCGGCTGGGGTGGCCTGCCGGATCGCGACAGCTGGGCCTACTCCAAGGATCTCATCAAATACCCGGGGGCGGGCCGGAGCGATGCCGTCACCTTTTCCAACCAGGTGCAAATGTTCAAGAAGGGGCAGTTGGGAAATTATATCCAGACGGAAAAAGTCCTGACCTGCCCCAAGGACCTCGCCGAACGGTCCGGCGGCATCAAACAGAAGCAGTACATCAAACGCGACATCAAGATCATCAGCTATCTCTGGAGCGGCGCGATCAATGGTTTTGAATCCGGGGACGTCAATCAGATCGCCAAATCCAAGTGGACCCTGGGCGCGCTGCGACCGACCGGCCTGCTCATGTGGGAGGCCGACGAGATGCAGAGCGAATATGTTTTCAACGACGCCAGCAGCACCCCGCACGAAGGCATCTCGCGTCGCCACGCCTCGACGCGCATCGCCAAGGATCAGACCGACAAGGTGGGCGGCGTGGCCACCTTCGGGAATTTGAGTGGAGCCGCCTTCACCATCCCGCTTTCCAAATGGCTGTCGCGGGACATGGCCGGCACCAGCATCTGGCCCGCGACCCCGGTCTTCGATGGTCCGAACGATGCGTGGTACGTCCCCGGCACCAAGGATGGCCTGAATTAGGCCCCATATTTACCACTCAACCTCCGCGCTCGTCCCGGCGTCGACCCGCCAGCCAAAAATATCTTGAGGCCCGCTCGCCCCATGCGGAAGCTCGTCGCGGCACAGAAAATATAAGCGCGATACCATGGCCGAAAACACTCCCATCAATTCACCGGACAGCTCGCAAACGACGTTCTGGGTCAAGCGGTGGCAAACCGGTAAATTACCGTGGGATCTGGGCGGCATTCCCGCGGATCTCGTGTCCCATCTCACGCGCACCCGCAGTTCACCCACGAAGGTGCTGATTCCGGGGTGCGGCACGGGCTACGAGGTCCGGGCCTTTCACGAAGCCGGCCACGACGTCACCGCCATTGATTTCTCGGGACCCGCGGTGACGCACGCCCGGGAAATCCTGGGGCCGCTCGGCGACAAGGTGATTCAGGGCAATTTCTTCAAACACGACTTCGCCCAACAGCGCTACGGCCTGATCTACGAGCGCGGCTTTCTCTGCTCGCTCCCGCCGGAGCGCTGGCCGGCCTACGCCGCGCGCATGGCGGACCTGTTGGTGCCGGGCGGACGCCTGGTGGGCCTGTTCCTGTACGGCAACGAACCCGAACCGCCTCCCTTTCCGCTCAATGAGGCAACCGCCAACGCGCTGTTCGGCGGGTCCCTTCGTTTGGTGACCGACGCAACGGTGGTCGCCCAATCCGTCCCCGTGTACCAGGGCATGGAGCATTGGCAGGAGTGGGAGCGTTTGGGCTGATCAACGCCGCTGCCGCGCCTTGTCGATCAGAACCGCTCCCAGGATCACGAGCCCCAGCACCACTTTCTGGGTGTAGCTCTCAACGTTCGTCAGGTTCATGCCGTTCTGAATCACCGCGATGGTGAACGCCCCGGTAAGCGTGCCGAACATACGTCCCTCGCCCCCGCTGAGGCTGGTGCCGCCCACCACGACCGCCGCGATCACGTAGAGTTCATACATGTTGCCGTAGGTGGCGGATCCGCTCTTCAACTGGGACGCCATGATGACCCCGCCCAATCCCGCCAGCAGCCCGCTGGCGACATAGGCAAACAGGAGCACCCGTTCCACCGGCACTCCGGAAAGCCGCGCCGCCTCCCTATTTCCTCCCACCGCGTAGAGGTATCGGCCCAGGCGCATCCGGGACATCAGGATGTGCGCCAGCACATACAGAATGAGCAGGAGCACGACGGCGTTCGGCAGGTTGAACAGATCCGCGCCCCGCCCCAGCCAGACGAAGGAGTCGGGAATTTGATAAATGGATTGTCCGCCAGCGAGCAGGTAGGCCGATCCGCTCGCGACCAACATCAAGGCCAGCGTGACAATAAACGGTGGAATGCCGAACTGCGTGATCAAGCCCCCGCACACCGCGCCCGCCACACCGCACAACACGATGGCTACGACGCAGGCCAGGATCATGCCCCCGACGGAGGCCTGGGTTCCGCCCGCCCAATCGCGGATGAAGCGCGCCGTCAGCACCGCGGCCAGGGCGATCAAACTCCCCACCGAAAGATCAATGCCCCCGGTGATGATCACCAGGGTCATGCCGATGGCCACGATGGCGATCACCGCGATCTGGTTCGCGATATTGAGCAGGTTTTCGGACTTGAGGAAATTCGGCCAGCGATAACTCCGCGGGGCCAGGACTGTGGGTGAACCGAGCGTGGGGAAATCTATCTTCAAATCCGCAAACACCAGCCAGGACGCGGCCACGGTGGTGCCCGCAATTATATCGAGTTTTTCGCCCGCGGCCGCGAGTTTCTGGAGGGCTTCGCGGGCCTGGCGCGGCTCACCGGTGACCACCCCCGCGAGGCGGATTCCGGAGGCCGACAACTCCTGTTCCAACCGCCGGACAAAGGCCACATCCTCCGGCTGGTCACGTCCCACGATGAGCACGCGCCCCGTGGCGCCGAGTTGTTTGCGAATGACCGGCGCCAGTCCCGTGGCCGCCCCGGCCCCGGTGGGCGATTGCTCGGAATAGGTCACCACGCTGAAGTACGCGCACAGCAGCAGCAGCCCGAGCAAGGTGCCGTAATGGGAAAGAAAATCCGCGAAAGTTCGTTTCATAGGCTCAGGCCACGGCGAGTTTCAAGACTTGTTCCTGGGTGGCCTGACGGGCGTCCGCCAATTCACCCGTGAGTCGTCCTTCGTGGAGCACGAGGATGCGATCGGCCATGCCGAGGACTTCCGGAAGTTCGGAGCTGATCATGAGGATGGCCTTGCCCTGCGCGGCCAGTTCGTTCATCAGGCGATAAATTTCATACTTGGCCCCGACATCAATGCCACGGGTGGGCTCATCGAAAATCAGGACCTCGCAATTCCGCGCGAGCCATTTGGCCAGCACCACTTTCTGTTGATTGCCCCCGGAGAGATTTCCCGCCCGCTGCTCGGCATGCGGCACTTTGATCTGCAACGTTTCCCGATATCCGAGAAATTCCGTCCGCTCGCGGGAACGCTGCACGAAGCCCCCGTGCGAGAGACGTTCCAGATTCGGCAGACCGAAATTGTCCCGCACCGAATGCCCCAGCACGAGCCCCTGGAGTTTACGATCCTCGGTCAACAGGCCGATGCCCGCGGCAATCGCGTCGCGCGGATGGCGAATGGTTAGTGCTTTTCCGTCGAGCCGGATCTCTCCCGCCTCGCGCGGATCCGCACCAAAAATCAACCGGGCCGTTTCGGTTCGCCCCGCACCGACGAGGCCCGTCAGTGCGACAATCTCGCCGCGGCGCACGGTGAACGAAACGTCCCGCACCGCCCGGCCCGCGCGCAGACCCGTGATCTCCAGACGTACGTCACCGCGGGTCACCGATCGCGCGGGAAATTCATCCTTCAGTTCGCGCCCCACCATGAGGCGAATCATCTCCGTCCGATCCAACTCGGCCACCGGCTTTTCCGCCACGTTCTCCCCGTCGCGCAACACCGTGACCCGGTTCGCGATGGTGAAGATCTCCTCCAATCGATGGCTGATATAAATGATGCCCAATCCCTGCCGCTGCAGTTCGCGGATCCGTTGGAACAACCGCTCCACCTCATGGGACGTCAACGCGGCACTGGGTTCATCCATCACCAAAATACGGGCGTCCGCGGCCAAGGCCCGGGCGATCTCCACCAACTGTTGCTGCGCCGTGCTCAATCGACGGCAGGGAAGATCGAGATCCATCTGCACCCCCAGACGTCGGAATAGTTCCGTTGCCCGTCGACGCTCCTCCTGACGACCGATAAAACCACCCCGGGTGACCTCCTGGCCGAGGAAGATGTTTTCCACCGCCGTGAGTCCGGGAATGAGATTGAACTCCTGATAGATCACCGCCACCCCCGCCCGCCGCGCCACCTGGGGGTTGGGGAAACTGCAGGGCCGGCCATCGATGAGAATGGTCCCGGCGTCGGGCGAATGCGCGCCCCCGAGCAATTTCATCAAGGTGCTCTTGCCGGCGCCATTCTCGCCCAGCAAGGCCAGCACTTCCCCCGCACGCAACGTCAGGCTCACGCCCCGCAGCGCCTGGACGCCGGGGAAGGACTTCACCATTCCGCGCATTTCCAGGAGCGGCGCCGGCGCAGCCCCGCCCGTCGCTCCGGATCCACTCAGGGGATCACTTGAGGGCGGGATCCTTTTGGCCATCGCTCCGGCGGTAAAGCTGGGTCGGAATCAACATCTGGGGCGGCAACGTCTCGCCTTTCGAATGACGCACGATCGCCGCCACCATCTGCACGCCCATCTGATCCGGGAATTGAATGGGATCCGCGTAGATCTTGCCGTCCTTGATCGCCTGCCGTCCCTCGGGCTGGCCGTCGAAACCCACGATCAGCACCTGCTGGGTTTTGCCCGCCTTTTCCAGCGCCGCCCGCGCACCGAGCGCGGCCGGATCGTTGATGGCAAAAATGCCGCGCAACGCCGGATGCGCTTGGAGGGCGTCCTCGGCGGCCTTGTAGCCCATATCCTTGGCACCGCCGCTCTCCAACTCGGTGACCATCTCGATGCGCGCGCGGCCCTTGGCATTGTGCGCGTCGATGACCTCGCGGAATCCCTTCACCCGCAGCAGACAGGATTCGGCCTGCTTGAAATGCAAAATAGCCACCTGCCCGCCCGCTTCCCCGAGCGCCTCGATCATCGCCACACCCGCTTCCTTGCCACCGCCGTAGTTGTCGGTCGCAATCTGCGTCGCGATTTTCACGCCCGGTTCGTTGCAGGGAATATCGACCGTAAACACCGGGATGCCCGCGGCGTTGGCCTCCTGGATCACGGGAATAATGGCCTTGGAATCGCAGGGACTCAGCACGATCGCACTGACCTTCTTGACGATGAAGTCCTTGATCTGATTGCCCTGTTTCGCCACGTCCTTGTCGCCGCTGACCACGATGGTTTCATAACCCTGTCGGCGTCCCTCGGTGGTGATGGTGTCACCGATGACCTTGAAGAAGGGATTATCCAAAGTGAGCAGGGAGACGCCGATCGTTCCCTGACTCTTGGCGGGAGCGGCCCCGCCGGCCGGCGCTGCCGCCGGGCGGTCGCCGGAGGGACCACAGCCGGCAAGGAAGGCCAGCAGCCCGGTGAACAAGGTCAGAAACAGCGGCTTCAGCCGCCCGGAAGGAAAGAAAACTCGAGGGCTCATGGATCAAGAAGTCGCTGTCCGAAAAGACGGATGGCCGTGGCAGGATTCGCGGGGAAGCATGGAGAAAACCCTAGTTGTCCCGCGCCCACACCGGCAACTCTTCCGAAATGGGGACGCGACGTCCCGCCGCTGCCACTCGGGAAAGCGCTTTCGCCCCGAGCCTGAGCCGGTAGGGTGCCGCCATGACGTTCCTACGGCCCGGGTGGCCAGTTTCGCAAGCGTGGCGGATGGCTCGATGGATTCCCTCGCTCCTGGCCCTTCTGGCGTCGGCCCGGGCGGACGATTGGCCCCAGTGGATGGGCCCCGAACGCGACGGGGTCTGGCGGGAAAAAGGCATTGTGGAGAAATTCCCCGCCGGGGGTGCGCCGCGCGTCTGGCGCACGGAGTTGGGCGCCGGCTATTCCGGTCCCTCCGTGGTCAACGGCCAGGTTTTCGTCATGGATCGACTGGTCCCCACCAACGCACCCAAAGCCAAAAGCGCCTTCGATCTGACGCAGATCCCCGGCAATGAACGGGTGCTGTGTCTCGACGCGGCCAACGGGAAGGTGCTCTGGAAGTACGAATACGATTGTCCGTACACGGTCAGTTACGCCGCCGGACCGCGCGTCACGCCGTTGGTGCGCGACGGCAAGGTTTTCACCCTCGGCACCATGGGCCATCTCGTTTGCCTGGACGCCGCCACCGGCCGCCCCGTCTGGACCCGCGATTTGAAGGCGGACTACGGGGTGAAGATTCCCACGTGGGGACTCTCGGCGCATCCGCTGCTGGACGGCCGTCAACTGATCTGCCTCGTAGGCGGCGAAGGCAGCGTGGCCGTATCGTTCGACAAGGATACCGGCAAGGAACTCTGGCGGGCGCTCTCCGCGAAGGAACCGGGGTATTGTCCGCCGACGCTCTATGAACTGGGCGGTCGCCGGCAGCTCATCCTCTGGCACGCCGAGGCCATCAATGGTCTCGATCCCGACACTGGCCGCGTGCTGTGGACCGAGCCCTGGAAGTTGAATTACGGAATGTCGATCGCCATGCCCCGCAAGGTCGGCAACGAGCTGTTCCTCACCTGCTTTTACAACGGTTCCCAACTCCTGCGTTTCGAGCCCGGCCAGGATGCGCCCAAGGTGGTCTGGCGCACCGCCAAAATGAGCGAGCGCGACACCACGCACCTAAACTCCACCATGAGCACGCCGTGGATCGAGGACGGTTACGTCTATGGCGCGTGCAGTTACGGACAATTCCGCTGTCTCCGGCTCGCCACCGGCGAGCGCCTCTGGGAGACCTTTGCCCCGACCTCCGGCAAATCCGAGCGCTGGGGCAATTGCTTTCTGACCAAGAATGGAAACCGCAGTTTTCTGTTCAGTGAAAAAGGTGATCTCATCATCGTCCGGCTCGCCCCGCAGGGCTACGACGAGATCAGTCGCATGCACCTGATCGACGCCGTGAACCACGATCCGGGGCGGCCCGTGGTCTGGACCTACCCGGCGTTTGCCAATCGCCGCGTTTACGCCCGAAACGACCAGGAAATGGTCTGCGTGGATCTGGCCGCGCCGTGAAATTGCCGGCGCGCCCGTACGGTCAAAGGGCGGGACTGCGGAACAACACGCGGCCGCCCACTTTGATCTCCACGTCGACCTGATATTTTTTGAGCGCAACGAGATCGGGCTGCACGCCCAGGCCCGGCTGCTCGGGCACGTGAATACAGCCGGCGGCATCGGGCTGGAATTGCGTGGTCGAAAACTCCCGGGCGAGCGACGAAGGCTCGAAGGGAAACTCGCAGATCTCGTGCTGGGCCAAACCCGCGTAGGGCTGTAACGAAGCGCTGAGGGCGAGTGGGGTCGTGAACGTGTGGTTCACATAAAGCACGCCCCGGGCCGCGGCGTACTCCGCGGTGTCCCGCGCGGTGGTGATTCCACCAATGCGACCGGCGTCGATCTGAATGAAGCCGAGCCCGGCGTAGTCGATCATGGCCTTGGCTTGCTGGTAATTGTGACAGCCTTCGCCCCCGGCGAGTTTCACCGCGCCACTCACCCGGGAGAGGTCGGCATACGCTTGAAGGGCCCCGGAGACAAACGGCTCCTCCAACCACACCGCCCCGGCAGCCAACAACGCGGGCAGTCGCAAGGCCGCCTGCGCGGCGTCCTCGCCCCACACTGTCCCGGCATCCACCAGCAACAGCGCGTCCCGCCCCAATCCTTCCCGCGCGGCCCGCACATGCTCGGCATCCACGGCCACGGTACCGCGACCGTACGGACCCCAACCGAACTTCGCCGCCCGGAAGCCCGCCCGACCCACCAACCGCGCCTTGTTCAGCGTTTCCTGCGGATCGTCGCCGAACAATTGCGAGGCGTAGGCAATCTTGGGAAACGCCCGCTCGTAGCCGAGCAGTCGGTACACCGGCTCTGATCGCCGCCGCGCGAGCAGATCCCACAGGGCGATGTCGATGCCCGACAGCGTGTGATCGGCCTGCAGCAGGTCGAAGCTATGCGCGCGCACCAAGGCGTTGATGCGACGAATGTCTTCCGGTCCCTCGAGCGTTTGTCCAAGCACCGACGCACTGACTGGTTTGCACGCGCTGTGCGACATGGGGCAGTTCCAACTGGCCAACGAAACCAGCGGCGCCGCTTCACATTCGCCCCATCCGACGTGTCCGCCGGCCTGCACCCGCACGAGCAGCGCGTCCTGGCTGCCATCACCCACGTCCCGCACGACCGGCATCGAGAGGTAGAAGAAATCCACCGATTCAATTTTCACGCCCCTGTCAGTCGTTGGACGGGGGCCGTTGTCAACGCCGGCCGCGCGGTGCGGCACGGTACCGCCGGAGGCCTCATCACCTGCCCACCACCGCTCCGGCGGTTCCTCCCGTTCCCTGCTTCCTTTATTGTTCCGGTCGGGCCGCCCCGCCTAAGGTGGCCGCCATGGATCGGAACGAAGAATTGCCGCTGAGTGTGAAGAGTCTGTTTTGGATGTTTGTCGCCACGTTGTTTTTGTACGTGACCGTCTACGGCGCGTGCACCGCGATGAAACGCCGCGGCGGAGCATGGGAAATCACCTTCGCCGTTTCCAACGGCACCCCGGCCCTGGTCATCCAACACCCGCTGCGCCTGCCGCAACCGGTGACGATCTTGTTCCCCGGGGAAAAGCCGGAACGAACCGATCTGCCCATCACCGCGGTCTTCAATATCCCGATCACCAACCGCATGGCCTTCGGCCCCGTCCTGCACATCGACACCAGCACCCTGCCGGGCGTGGTGACGCTCAATTGCTTCGGGCATCCGGTGGAGATCTTCCCGCGGGCCCTGTCGATCGATCTGGTGGAGCGCCCGTGGATCCCCGGCACCAACATCACGGTGACCGCCGAGTCCAAACCGCCCGCGGACCGACTCAAGCCGCGGGATCAGGAATGGAAGGGCCGTTAATCCGGAAACCCCGCCCCCGCCCGCCACGATGAACGATTCGGAAGCCATCCGCCTGCGCGGCGTGCGGCAGAACAACCTCAAGGGGTTCGATCTCGACCTGCCACTGGGCCGGCTGATCGTGGTCACCGGTCTGAGTGGTTCCGGCAAGAGTTCGCTGGCGTTCGACACGCTCTACGCGGAGGGACAACGCCGCTACATCGAAACGTTCTCGCCCTACGCCCGGCAGTTCTTCGACCGCATGGACAAGCCGGCGGTCGATCGCATCGAAAACATCCCGCCGGCAATTGCCATCGAGCAACGCAACTCCGTACGGACGAGCCGGAGCACGGTGGGCACGATGACCGAGTTGTGCGAACATCTGAAAGCCGTCTGGCCGCACATCGCGCAACTCCACTGCCGGCAATGCCACCGGCCGGTCCACGCCGAACCGCCGGATTGGGTGTGGCGAACCGCGTCCACGGACTTCGGCACGGCCGCGGAATTACTCATCACCTTCGGGCTCCCGTTGTCCGACAAACTGCCCGTCGCCGAACAGCTCGCGATGCTGCAGCAACAGGGGTTTCAGCGGATCCTGCTCGACGGACAACCCGTGCGCGTCGCCGAAGTGATCGAAAAGGTGAGTGGTCCCGTGGTCACGGTGGTGGCGGATCGGGTCCGTCCTGTCGCCGCGAACCGGACACGCTTTCTGGAGGCCTGCGAAACCGCCTACCGTTTCGGCCGGGGACGCCTGCAATTGCGCCCCTGGACCGCCGGCGAAATCGCCGCGCCGCCCCGCGATTTCTCGCTCGGGGTCCATTGCGCCGCCTGCGATCTACTTTATCCGGAGCCGACCACGGCGCTTTTTTCGTTCAACAATCCCGTCGGCGCCTGCGCCCGTTGCCGGGGATTCGGCCGCGTGATCGAGATCGACCTCGATCTCGTGCTCCCGGATCGCACCCGTACGCTGGCCGAAGGCGTGGTGAAGCCGTGGCTGAGTGGTGTCAGTGCCGAATCCCAGGCCGACATGGTTCGCATGGCCAAAAAGCGCGGCGTGCCTCTGAAGGTGCCGTTCAACGAATTGAGCGAGGCCCATCAGAGCTGGGTGATCGACGGGGATCCTGGCTACGGCACCGACGACGAACACAAGTGGCCGCAGGCGTGGTACGGTGTTCGGGGCTATTTCCGCTGGCTCGAGAGCAACGCCTACAAGATGCACTACCGCGTACTGCTGTCGCGGTATCGGAGTTATCAGACGTGCCCGTCCTGCCACGGCCGCCGCTTCAATGCCGACAGCCTGTTGTACCGTGTGGCTCCGGAAACCGCGGACCGAACCGAGGGGTTGTCCCTCGCCGAGTTTTACGGGCTGTCGATCCACGACGCCCTCGCGCTGGTCCTCCGCCTGCTGGAGCATCACCACCCCAAGCCGCACGAGCCGCTGGGCGTGGCGTTGGGTGAAGTGCGCACCCGCCTCGGTTATCTGGTCGAGGTCGGCCTCGGTTACCTCACCTTGGATCGCACCACCCGCACCCTGTCCGGTGGCGAAACGGAACGGGTGAATCTCACGACCTGCCTCGGCACGCGCTTGTGCCACACCTTGTTTGTCTTGGATGAACCGAGCGTCGGATTGCACCCGCGCGACACGGAACGGCTCATCGGTGTCCTCACCCGCCTGCGGGATCACGGCAACACCGTGGTCGTGGTCGAACACGAGGCGAGTGTGATGCGAGCCGCGGATCAACTGGTGGACATCGGCCCGGGCCACGGCGAGACCGGCGGCCGCGTGGTCTTCCAAGGCCCCGCGTCGGCGCTGGCCAAGGCCAAGGGTTCCCTGACGGCCGATTACCTCACCGGACGCCGGAGCATCGAAATCCCCACGCGCCGCCCGGTGATCACCGGCGGTTCGAAGGCCACACCGGCGCTGATCCTGACCGGCGCGACGGCCAACAATCTGCGCTCGGTGACGGTGTCCCTTCCCCTGGCCCGCTTCGTGTGTGTGTCCGGCGTGAGCGGTTCCGGCAAGAGCACGCTGATCCGTGAAGTCCTGCTCCCGCTCTTGCAAGCGCGGCTCGCCCCGGCCGAAGCCGGCACGACGCTGGACGACGAGGTGGACGGAGAATCCCTGGACGAAGCCCGCACCGCCTTGGAATCGGCCACGCTCACGGGCGCCGAGGCGCTGGGCGCCGTGGTGCTGGTCGATCAATCCTCGCTGGGCCGGACACCCCGTTCGAATCCCGCGGTGTATTCCGGCGCGTTTGATGACATCCGCGATTTCTTCGCCGCTTCCACCGAGGCCCGGGAAGCCGGGCTGAACGCCAGCGCGTTCAGTTTCAATTCCGCCGTCGGCCAGTGTGATCGCTGTCGCGGGGCGGGTTTTGAGAAGATCGAGATGCAGTTTCTCTCGGATATCTTCATCAAATGCGCGGGCTGCGATGGGCGACGATATCGCGAACATGTGCTGGCTGTCCGCGTCGCGGCGCCGGGGGGCACGGCGTGGTCGATCGGCGATCTGTTGGGCGCAACGATCGAGGATGCGCTCGCATTTCTGACGACTTTTCCGGCATCGAAACCGGCGAAGCGCGCCGCGGCCAAACTGCAGTTGCTGGTGGAAGTCGGGCTCGGATATCTGCGGGCCGGACAGCCCATCAACACCCTGAGCGGCGGCGAAGCGCAACGCTTGAAACTGGTCAGCCATCTCGCGACGACGGTGGCCGCGGGCGAAAAGCCGGCCGCTCCGAAACGCTCGGCGAAGAATCCGTATTCCAGCGACCACCCGACGCACGCGGCCAAGCCCACGCTGTTCCTGTTCGACGAGCCCACCACCGGACTGCATTTCGATGACGTGCGAGTGCTGCTGGCGGTGTTCCAGCGGTTGGTGGACGCCGGGCACACCGTCCTGGTGATCGAACACAATCTGGACGTGATCCGCAGTGCGGACTGGGTCATAGACCTCGGCCCCGAAGCGGGCGCCGACGGCGGCGAGGTGGTCGCCGCGGGCACGCCGGAAACCGTCAGCCGCTGCGACCGGAGTCACACCGGACGCTTCCTGCGTGCGTCCGGGCTGTAGCGGGCGCCGAAATTTACAGCGGGCGGACACTGGAGTTCTGCGAACGCTCTGGGTGCCGGTCACGCTCCGTTGCAAAGCGGTAGAAGACTCTCACCCTTACCCACAAATCTTGAGGCTAGACGCGCGGGATTCTTTCAATGATGCTGGCCGGATGCATGGAGCTGTTCGAATCAGCGGGCGTTGGGTTCCGAAGGAAGTGTTGGAACGGATCTCACGCCGAAGCCAGGGGCCTGAGG
>CANIZL010000071.1 GCA_947471985.1 Verrucomicrobiota bacterium
AGAGCCCATCTGAAAACTCATTGCTTGAGAATAGTGGGTTAAAATCGTTAAAATACTGAGCAAATCGCGCGTTTATGTTTGACATGAGCCTGAGGTTGAGTTGGTCAACTTTCCGCGGCAGCGGCTGTCGGGGCGATGAAAAAATCGATTTTCGCGACCGACCTTACGGATGCTCAATGGGCATTTCTGGAAGACATGCTGCCAAAGCCGGCACGCACGGGTAGGCCTCGCACGAATCTCAGAACGGTGATCGATGCCATCTTGTATGTTGCCAAGTCGGGGTGCCATTGGCATCTGCTTCCCAAGTCCTTTCCGCCGTACAAAACGGTCTTCCATATCTTTTCTGCCTGGGCGCGGAAAGGGGTCCTGGCTGGAGTCCACGATCGCCTTCGGGCCTTTGCTCGAGAACGCGAAGGTCGAGACTGTCGGCCTACTGCCGCGATCCTTGATAGTCAAACCGTGCGCTCGGCGGGGTTGGCGACGGAAGCCGGTTACGACGCGGGCAAAAAGACCAAGGGGCGAAAGCGGTTCATCATGGTCGATACGCTCGGACATATCCTGGCAGTTCATGTTACGCCAGCCGACCGTCCAGAGCGGGAGGGCGCCAAGGAGTTGCTGGACGATGCCTTGGTGCAGCACAGCTGGCTTCGAAAGCTCTGGGTTGATGGAGGCTATAGCGGTCAAGATTTTGCCCAGTATGTGAAGCAACTGCGGCCGAAACTGGAGGTGGAAGTAGTAAAGAGATCGGATACAGCTCAGGGTTTTGAAGTGATACCGAGGCGTTGGGTAGTAGAACGAACCTTCGGTTGGCTGATGCAATGCCGTCGCCTCACCCGGGATTACGAACGTACCGTCGAAAGCGCCACTGGGTGGATTCATACTGCCATGATACGAATCATGCTGCGTCGACTCGCGTGATTGCTGGGGTTCGGGGAGTTTTCAGACGGGCTCTAAGGAATGGCGTACCGGACGCCCGTCAGGCCCCGGCGCAGCGTCCTCAGTGCCAAGTTTTGACGTCAGTGGACTGGTGCCAACGACGATCGAGGTGAGCAGGCTGATTCGTTCCACCAACGGCAGCGATGCCTTCCGCCAGTCCAAGGACATCAATGGACGTTTGCTGGCCGACATCCGGAAGTATGAGGCGGGTCTGGAGTCGGAGTCTGTGATGAGCGCCTGGGTCATTCCGCGGATGGAGACGATTTTGATCGGCATGCTGGGGGCGGGAAACGAGAAGGTTTATCGCGGTCGGAATGGCTGGCTTTACTATCGACCCGATCTGGACGTATTGACCGGACCCGGATTCCTCGAACCCCGGGTGCTCCAGCGGCGCCGCCAGAGTGGCAATGAAATCAGGCAGGCGCCTCAACCGGATCCGGTATTGGGAATCAAGACGTTCCGCGATCAACTACGGCGGCGGGGTATTGAACTGCTGGTGGTTCCGACCCCGAACAAGGCGATGATCTATCCGGGCGAGTTTGCCCGTGGCGCCGCGGTTCCGGTGCCGCTTTACAATGCTTCGGATGTTGAATTCAAGCGGCGCCTGACCCGCGAAGGCATCGCGTACCTCGATCTGGCGCCGGCCATGGTGGCCGCCAAGGGATCCAGACCGCTGTTTTTGAAGACGGACACCCACTGGTCGCCGGATGGATGCGAGTTGGTCGCGCGGGAATTGGCGCGGTTCATTCAATCGCGCGACCTGCTGACTCCGGTGGTGTCGGCGGGATACGTCCGTGGCTCAATGGGTGTCGAGCAACAGGGAGACCTATGCGCTATGCTGAAAATGGCCCGCTGGGAACAGTTCTACCCTGCCGAACGCGTGACGAACCATCCGGTGAGCGATGCCGCCGGCCGTCCTTGGGGACCATCCAGCTCGGCGGACGTTCTGCTGCTCGGTGATAGTTACTGCAACATTTACTCACTGGATGGCATGGGGTGGGGCACCGGCGCCGGATTGGCGGAGCAGCTAAGTTTTGTGCTTCAAAGACCCCTGGATACCGTGCTGATCAATGACAACGGTGCCTATGCCAGCCGACGGCAATTAAGTCGATTGCTGTTGCAGGATCGAAAGCGATTGAACGGGAAAAAGCTGGTCATTTGGGAGTTTGCCGCCCGCGAGCTGGTATCCGGCGATTGGAAGTTGGATCTCGAATTGCCGACGGATGGCCCCGATACGTTCGATGCCACCGCGGTCTCCCATGGCCCGATGCAGATCAGCGGTGTGCTGCGGAAGGCGGCTTCTGCCCCGCGCCCAAGAACGGTGCCCTACAAGGACTGCATTGTGGCGCTGCATCTCGTCGATGTGCGATCCACGGATCCACGTGCGGTGGTGGATACAAACGTCGTCGTATACGTCTGGGGGATGCGGGACAATCAGCTTGAGCCGGCGGCCGGTTGGCTGCCCGGGCAGCGTCTGTCCTTGAAGGTCGTACCCTGGGGTGACGTGGAACCGCAGATGGGTAAGTATAATCGGGCCGAGTTGGATGATGCCGGCCTGACGATGCTGAAGGACTATTGGGTGGTGGACGACTCCAAACTTCCCGCCGTGACTTCTCTGGCGTCGGGCGCGTCATCGAAAGAACTCCCCAATCCGGCACCAGCGGAGCCAATGAAGCGTAACGGGGTATCCAGTCCGGTACCGGATGTGGTTCCCGCCGGCAACACCTTTATGAAGGAACTTGCCGCCCGGGCCGACGAATTGGCGGCGGAGAATAGATCGGTACTGCGGGGGAACGACGGTTGGCTGTTCTATGGTCCGGAGCTGCGAAGTTTGAGCGTTGGACGTTTCTGGGGCACAAACGCCGTGCGCGTGAGTCGGTGTTCCAACCCGGCAAATGCCGATCCACTGGCGGCGATTTTGGATTTCGATGCCCAGGTAAAGTCGGTGGGCGCCGAATTGCTCCTGGTGCCGATCCCTGGCAAGGCGGCGGTATACCCCGACAAAATTGCGGATTTTTCGATGGTACGTTCAGGGGCCAAACAAGATCGGGTGGATGGCACCCTGCGGGAATTCTACGAGCAATTGCGGCGGAGCGGTGTCACGGTCTTGGATCTGACGGACGAAATGATCGCTCATAGGGATGATGCCGGTGGGGCAATGTTTTGCCGTCAGGATACCCATTTTTCGCCCCGGGCGGTGGCATGGGTGGCGGCCCAAATCCGAGCGGCGGTGACCAATCGCCCCTGGCTGGATACCCGACCAGGGAGGCGCTACAACCTCCAGGAGAAGGAGATCACCTTGAATGGCGATTTGTGGGGCTTGCTGGGGGATCCTTCCCTCGCCAAGGAGAAGGTCACGGTGCAGGTGGTGACGGGTCCGGATGCCGCTCCCGTGGGGACCTCGCGTGATAGCCCGGTACTCCTGATGGGTGACAGCCACACCCTGATCTACAGTGCGGGGGAGGACCTGCAGGCAACTGGCGCCGGTCTGCCGGAACATCTGGCCGCGGCGTTTGGATTTCCGGTGGATCTGATCGGGATTCGCGGGTCGGGTGCGACCCCCGCGCGGGTAAGCCTGCTGCGCCGGCGCGATAACCTGGCGGGCAAGAAGTTGATCGTTTGGTGCTTTACGGTCCGGGAATTCACCGAGAGCACCGTCGGTTGGGCGAAGGTTCCCGTGGTTCGACCTTGAACCGTCCGTAGCCTCAACGACACAGGCCGGGGAAAAATGATCCCGTGCACGGGATCGTTTTTGGCCGATGTCCGGCTATTGGAGCTTGAATGTCGCGATGCTGTCCAGATAACGCTCGCAGTACAGTATGACGAAGTAGTTGGGTTGATACTTCTGAATCAGGCTTTCGTTAATAATGAAGTTTTGCTTGATATAAATATCATTGAAATTTGCGAATGAAGAAGCCATGAAGGGCTTGATGTAGTCGAAGAAGGAGTCGTGGACCATCAGGATCGACGGCTTGGATGGGCGTTTGGCAACGTCGTCCGGTTGGGATGAGGCCAAGCAAGAGGGTTGGTCGTTGTCCTGGCCCAGGTCGTCAATACACTCGAGTCGGGCCAGGACATTGTCCCCGGCGCTGCGCCGTGCGGGTAGGACCAGATCTTGGTAGGGTACTGGAGTAAGTTCCGGATGCTTCGGTGCGAGTCGCTTCATCAATTCCAGATAGTAGAGATAGGCCCCATAATAATTCCAATGGGTACCAGTCTTGTAGCAAACCTTGGATTTGTCCGGCACCTCAAAAACTTGAGGAGCGAATATAGTGGAGATTCCCAGCTGCTGGAAGTAGTCATTATAGACCGAGCCGTAGGTCCGGCCACCGGCTCGGGGTGATCGCAGATGCGCCGGGAACTCATTGGTCAGGATATTGGCCCGGATCGGCACGATCATCACGATCAATTCCACTCCCCGCTGTTTGAGCCAGTCGCGCAACTGTGATATTTTTTGGCCTTCGGTGCCGTTCGTGAGATTCGTCTTGAGGACAGCCGGATCCGTCGCCGCAATCTCTAGAAAACGATCCGACGCGTAGAAGATATATCCCGATTTGCCGACGATGACGTTGGAGTAGTTCTTTCCGTTCCAAAGGTTCGCGGGTTTCACCATTTCGGCTGCCTTCAGGACTTGGATCGAGTGGACCAGAAACAGGGGATTTGCGTAGTCGCCAATCGTGTCGACGACCTGGATCTTGGCGAGACGCCCATCGGTGGCCTTGTCAGCCGGCTCGAAAAGGTCGAGGCGTAGTTCGACGATGTCTCCGGGCTTCATGCCGAATTTGAGCACCTTGCCGGCGCGCTTGGCGAAGCGGGCCGCGAGCAGGATTTTCTCCAAACTGCTCTTATTGGCGTGGGCCTTGTTGGCGGCCAACAAGGTTTGGACGTTGTAATCGGCGCCGTTGGTCCGGATCTGCAGCAAGTCGTATTGATCATACACCAAACAGTCCGGATATGTGTCTTCCGCTTTGAAATTCACCTCCGAAACCTGGCGGACACGGGCCAAAACAACTGCCGCGTTGGACGATACCAATCCAGGAAACTCCCGGACGTCAATGGCCGTAGGTCCGGGCTGGGCAAGCTGTGCCCGGGCGGGAACGGCGACAGTTGCTGTCGAGTCGCCCGGGGGGGGGTGCCGGTCGCCGCCGCGGCCAGCAGGCGGAGGACAAAGGTCAGAAGCAAGCCGGGGAACAGGCGCCGGAGAAGCGTGGGAGAGTGTCTCATTTTTGCCCTTTCGAGCCTATATTGCGCCAGCATCATTACCGCCAACCGCTCCGCGGCAAATGAATCGAGGTCCGCCGGTAGATTAAAGGGTCGAATCGATCCAGCGTTTGACGACTGTTTCGCCGGTTACGGGGGGGAGATGGCATCGACGCTTCCCGGCGGATCGATCTTCGGCCGGGTTGCATCGCAGGGCTCCTGCAAGCGGAATACGGCAGGGACCGGTCATCGTGCCGTTCCAGTTGAATTGGTCCCGTTCGGTGGCGGGGTCCAGGCCGCCGGCAGGGGCTTGGCAACGGTCAGGGAATTGGTGTCGCCGAAGCCCCGGAGTTCCCGGGTGAGCAGTCCGGTCAGGCGTGCTTGCTGGGCGCGATATCGGGGTTGGTCGGCCAGGTTGTGCCTCTCGAAGGGATCGGCGCGGAGATCGAAAAGCTGCGTGCGATCCACTTGTGGGTAGCGAATGAGTTTCCAGCGATCATCCCGCACGGCGCGTTGTCGGTCGCGATAGGCGAAGACCAGTTCGGTGCGGGCTGAATGGGATGGATGACGGAGCGCGTCGCTGAAGTCGCGGCCTTCGCTGGTGGTTGGACCCTGGACACCGCAGAGTTTTCCCAAGGTGGGCAGGACGTCGAAGAGATAGCAAAGCGCGTCGGTGGTGCGGCCCGCCGGAATGCCCGGGCCCGTAATGATCAACGGCACGCGCACCGAGTGTTCGTACAGGTTTTGTTTGCCGATGAGTCCGTGGCTACCGCGGGCCACGCCGGAATCCGCGCAATAAACGATGAACGTATTCTTCGCCTGCGGTGAGGCGTCGAGGGCGTCGAGTACCCGGCCGACCTGCGTGTCCAGAAACGAGATGTACCGATAGTACTCGGCCAGCATGCTGCGGATTTGTGCCGGTTGCCGGGGCCACGGCAGCAATTGTTCGTCGCGGACCGTCATCTCGCCGTTGTCCCACGGATGCACCGGGAGGAAATTGGCGGGCAGCGGAATCTGCTCCGGCGTGTAGTGGATCGGGAATCCCGGTGGCACGATGTGTGGATCGTGCGGGGCATCGAACGGCACGTAGCAGAAAAACGGTGTGTCCCGCGGTTGCTGCAGAAAGCGGATGGCCTCGTCCGCGAAGACTTCGCAGGCGTGTTTCGGTGCGAGCTTTGCGGGAGAGATTTTGCCGTCGACCAGATCGCTCAGGTGGGCTTGCAGGGGATCCGTCATTCCACCGGTGAACATCGAGCGGGCGATTTGAAAACTCGGGGCGATGGACGTCTCACCGTTGTGCCATTTGCCGGAGACAAAGGTGGTGTATCCCGCCCGGCCGAACGCCGCCGGCCAGGTCTCGTCGCGCAACAGCTTTTCATCGATGCGGAAAAGCGGGCGGGCCGACAGCAGCATCGCGCGGGAGGGCACGCAGGTGGCGCCGTGGTTGCCGCCCTGCATGTAGGCCCGGCGAAACGACACGCCGCGGCGAACCAGGCGATCGAGGTTGGGCGTCTGGATGACCGGATTGCCCAGCGCGGCGATGGTGTCGGCCCGTTGGTCGTCGGCGAAGAAGAAGAGGATGTTGGGCCGGACCGGCGTGCTGGCGGCCGGCGCCGGCAGCAGCGGCATCCCCACGAGCAGCAGCAGGTGCCAGGTGATTTTGCGGAGCCACGCGGGAATCATTGTGGCGGCAGGATAACCGGGGGGCGTGGCGGGCGAAAACAACATGTGCTTGAGCGTCGGCCGATTGGGCATGGGCCAACCGTCGCAAAACCGCCTCGCCTCGCGACGCGGGGTCGTCCATCCTCGGCCGCATGATCCAAGTTAGTGCCAGCGTGTCCGGGCGTCGTCCTGAGGCAGGATCCCGGCGGGTGACCGGGTGGCGTTCCATTTTATGGACCTGCTTCGCGGTGAGTGTCGTATCGACCGTCGCTCGGGCGGCGGCGGGTAAAGAGGCCCCGGCGGCCGGGGTGGTGCTGCTTGAAGGTGAGGGCCTGCGGGTCGGGCGCCACACGGGCAACGTGGCGCCGCAGGATCTGCGGGGCTTCGGGGAAGGCGCCTGGAGCGGCAATGCGCATCTTTGGTGGACCGGCGCCAAACCGGGGGAGGAACTGGAGGTGCTCGTGCCCGTGGCCGTGGCCGGAACGTACCGGCTGGGCGCGGGCATGACCCAGGCCATCGATTACGGAATTTTCAGCTTCTCCCTGGATGGACAACCGCTGGAGGGTTCCGTGGATTATTTCCATGACGGAGTCCTCCACACCGGAACGCGGCCGTTGGGCGGCGCCGTCCAGTTGACGGCCGGTGAACATCGCCTGGGCATCAAAGTTATTGGTGCCAACGCCAAGGCGATCCCGGGTTACATGTTGGGGTTGGATTATCTGGTTCTGGTGCCGGGTGCGACGGCCGACTGGGCCGCAGTGGGACCACGCTTGAATCCGCCGGGTCGGCCCGCCGCCGCGGAATTGAAGATGGGTAATGCGGCGGATGTTCCCCCGCGCACGTCGATCGAACAACAGGCGGCTTTCACCGTGCCGCCGGGATTTGTCATCGAGTTGGTGGCGAGCGAGGAAACCGGTTTGCCCAAGCCGGCCATGACTGTTTTCGACGACGCCGGACGGCTGTGGTCGGTGACGGCAACGGATTATCCGCGGGACAACGACCCGGGCATCTGGACGCGCCCGGGAAACGACCGCGTGGTGATCATTGATCAACCCTGTACGCCCGGGCCCCATGCGGTTCGCACGTTTGCCGACGGGATGGTGATGCCGTTGTCGGTACTGCCGTATGGGCGCGGTGCCTTCGTGGCCCAGGGACCGGAGATTCTGTTTCTGGAAGATCGCGATGGCGACGGACGGGCGGACACGCGGAGCGTGCGCCTGCGGGGCTTCGGGGTGCAGGATACCCACACGTTGCCGCATCAGCTCACGCGCATGCCTGGTGGACGCATCGTCTATTCCCAAGGCGTGCTCAACAATGGCCGGGTGACCGATGCCGGCGGGCGCACAATTGATTTCAACAAGACGCAGATTGCGACCTTCCGTCCGGACGGCACCGGACACGAAGTGATCGGTGCGGGATTGAACAACATCTGGGCCTGGGCCGTTTCCCGCGAGGGACGCGTGTTTATTCACGAGGCGAATGATTTCGGTTACAGCGTCGTGCCATTTGAGGAGGATTCGACGTATCCCAGTTTCATTCTCACCAAGCTGCACCCCGCGACCCCGATGCATCCGCCGACCGCGCCCGGTCTGGAGTTGGGAGCGACCGGATTTTCCGGACTGGCGATCGCCGACGATCGGGCGGGATCCTATCCGGCTCCGTGGCACGGACTCATATATGTTTCGAATCCCGTGCTGGGTCGCGTGCACGCCGTGGCGATGGAGCAGGCGGCGAATGGTGTGTACTCCTTCAAAAAAGCGGGAGACCTGGTGACCTGCGCCGATCCGATGTTTCGGCCGGTGGCGATCACCTTCGGTCCGGATGGTTGTCTCTACATTACGGATTGGTATAACCGGATCATCTCCCACAACGAGGTCGCGCGGGATCATCCGGGCCGGGACAAAACCCGTGGCCGCATCTGGCGCGTACGGCATCAGAGCCAGACGCAGCGCCGCGTGCCGGATCTGACGCGCGTGGCAACGACCGAACTGCCGGCGCATCTGACGGCCGACAACACCTGGGAGATGCGGGCCGCGTGGCATGAGATCGCGAATCGCGGTGCCCGGGAACTGGCGCCGGCGTTGAAGACCCTGATCCGGGATGCGCAGCGAGGGGATGACGTTCGGATCCAGGCGCTCTGGGCCTTGGAGGATACGGGCAACTTTGATGCAGTGTTGTGGCGGGAATTGCTCGCGCACGCGAATGCGAACGTGCGTCGCGAAGCCGTCCGGGCGATGTCCGCCCTGAAGGTGCCGGCGGCGGAGGCTTTCACGCTCGTGCAGTCCTTGGCCGGCGAGACGGCGTGGACGGTGCGTTATGAAGTGCTGCGGTTCTTCCGGCGGACCGGGGCCACGGCGGAGCAGTTGGCGTGGTTGAAACGCTGGAGCGACGGCCCGGCGGAGCAACAGAAGGTGGAAGGGTGGAATGGACCGTATCTGGCGTTGGGCGGATCGTATGAACGCGCGTTTCAGGATCATCTTTGGTCGCGAATCAACGACACCACCGCCGCGGTTGCGGACAGTGATCCGCGGTGGGATCAAATTCTGGCCACGCAACCGGCGCGGTCATCCGAGGCGACGGCTCGGATCCAGGCGAAGATCGCGTCCGTGAAGGCAGCCTTGGTTGCGGCGGGTGATCGACCGGCCGAGGCGGGCCGGGTTCTGGTACAGACCACCTGTCTCGCGTGTCATCGCATCGGCACCAAGGGTGTGTCGTTGGCACCGCCGCTGGATGGATCGGCGAGCCGCGATGTGGATGCGCTGATCACGGCCATCGTGGATCCGGATGCGGCGATGGAAAACGTCTTCCGGCTTTACCGGGTGGAATTGAAGAACGGCATGAAGGTGGAGGGCTTCCGGAAGAGCGTGGATGCGCGGCAACTCACGCTGATGTTCATGGGCGGCGGGACGCGGAGCATTCCCGTCGCGGAAATTCAGAATGCCGGCTACGTGCAGGGCAAATCGGTCATGCTGCCGTTGGCGGCGGGTTTGAGTGACGGACAGGTGGCGGACGTGATTCGCTACTTGAAGTCGCTGAAATAGGGCGTCCGCGCGGTCGTTTCCGCCGGGGTGGTCAAACCGCGTTCAGTCTCCAGAGGGTAAAATTGAGCGCGGTGGCGAACGTGACCCAGGCCAGATACGGCGCCAGCAACCACGCCGCCCCGGGGCGCACCCGATGGAAACGCAGAAGCGTAATGAGAATGGCCGTCCAGAGGGCGACGATCTCGACCAGTCCCCAACCCAGCGCGTGGGCGCCAAAAAAGATCGGCGTCCACGCGGCGTTCAAGGCGAGTTGAATCGCGTACCACGTCAGCGGTCCGCGTTGCGCACGGAAGCCGCCGCGTCGCCATACGAGCCACGCGGCGATGGCCATGAGGGTGTAGAGCAGCGTCCAGGCGGGACCGAAGATCCACGACGGCGGATTCCAAGCGGGCTTGTTAAGCGCCGCGTACCAGGCGCCCGGCGCGATGAACGCCGAGCACGCCGGCGCGGCAAACGTCACCAGCACGAATGCCAGCAGGGTCAAGGTGGAGCGAAGCGGGGAAGCAGGCGAAGTCATGTCGAGGGCGGCGAAAACGGAGCCGCCAAGGAGTACTACCGTCGATGTGGGAAACCGCAAACGCGCGACTGCGAAAGTCCGCTGCCGGAATCAGTCGTGCGTCATGGCCCGCAGCACCTTTTCCAATTCCTGACGCAGCTGTTCGCGGGTGGCTTCCGTGGCGTCGGCCGGGACCCGCAGGGCTTCGCCGAACTCCACGTCGCAGCGGCTGAACGGCAGGGGAATTTGGAAACGATCCCAGCTGCGCAGGCACTTCTTCCAGCTCAATCGGTAGCAGGCCGGCACGATGGGCAGGCCGGTCAATTGGGCGGCGGCGATGACCCCCGGCTGCAGTTGATAAACGGGACCGCGGGGTCCATCGGGTGTCAGGGCCAGGTCATGCCCGGCCCGGGCCGCGCCCACCAGTTCCCGCAGCGCCGGTCCGCCGCGACGACTCGACGAGCCCCGAATGGGAATGACCCCGAATAGTTCCAGGACGTGGGCCAGGAGTCCGCCATCCCGGCTGGCACTGACCAGGGCGGCCATTCGTCGATCGGTCTGCGTGGCGGCACGGACGTAGCGCTGGTGAATGATGAGGCAGAGGGCGAGGCGATTGTGCCAGATGACAAACAAGGCGGGCTGTTGGGCGCCGCGGGAAAATAATCCGGAGCGGTCGGTGATCCGCCAACGGAGCGTAAAGGCGACCAGATGGATAAGACCCCAGACGAGTCGTGCTGCGAGGCGCCCGTGCCAGCGGGCTTGGGCAGGGACGATCGCACCCGATCGCGGCGAAGGTGCCGGGTTGCTGGGAAGATCGCCCGGCGGGGAGGTCATTCGACTGGAGGGGTGAGCAGGGATGTCGGTGCAATCACGGCTTCTTGAGGCAGGCGCGGACGATCTGCTCGGTGGTGGCGGTCGCTCCGAGCATGGCCACCGCGGCGCGGACGGCTTCGAAGGCTTCGATCGGCTTGAATCCCAGTGCGGCCAGGGCGGCGGCGGCATCCGTGAGATGCCCCTCCGCGGCGGTGCCGGGTTTGGCCGCCCCCGGTCCACCCGGATGACCGGCACTGCCGGCGCCAAAGCTGGCGAGTTTGTCCTTGAGTTCGACCACGATGCGTTCCGCGGTCTTCTTGCCGACCCCGGAGATGCTGCTGAGCGCCTTGACGTCGCCACTGCGAACGGCGGCCCCGAACGTCGCGACATCCAGTCCGCTGAGCACATTCAACGCGATCTTCGGGCCGATGCCGCTGACGGTATCGATCAGGAGCCGGAAGAGTTCCCGTTCCGAGGACGTCATGAAGCCGTAGAGCACGTGGGCGTCTTCGCGAATGGCGAGGTGCGTGAGCAGTTGCACCTCGGCGCCGGGCGCCGGGAGTTTGTCGAAGGAGGACAACGGAATGAGGACGGCATAGCCCACGCCATGGACTTCCAACACCACCCGGGTGGGCAGCGATTCGACCAGGCGACCGCGCAAGAAGGTAATCACGCCCGCGGAGTAAAGCGCATCGTCGGGGGGGATGAAATTCGAGATTTCACATCTGACATTTGATCCCCAGTCACGCGGTGAGTTCCCTTGGTCGAATGAGTTCTCCTGTTCGCCGGCTGCTGGCTGTCCCGTTGGGCTGGACGTTTTGCCTGGGTGTCGTCGTCGCCGTGCCCGCGCTCGCCCGGGCCGAACTGGCGCGGACCTTCCGGTCGGAGCGGCCGGTGGCGGATGAGGTTTTTGAGCAGCCGGTGGTCACCCGCATCCCCTCCGCCCAGCCCGTCCGCGCGGTCGCGTTGGACGGGGCCGGAAGCGTTTGGGCGGGCACCGACGTCGGGTTGTTCCGGGTGGACGGCACCAATTGGGTGGCGATCCCCGGCGTGACGGGTGGTGTTCGTCGATTGGTGCGGACCGGGGAACAGGTGTGGGCGATCACGGCGCAGGGCCTCGAGCAACGCCGGGGCGAGCAGTGGGCGCGGGTCGGAACCGACCCCGTGGTCGATCTCTGTCAGGACGGCGACGCGACGATCGCCGCTACGGCGCAAAAGCTGTTTCGGGTGCGCGAAGGGGTGCTGGAACCGCTGCCCGGCAAGGACTGCGCCTTTCCCATCACCCGCGTCGTGGCGCACACCGGCGGGCTCTACGTCCACGGCGCCGGACGGATTTCCACTTATAGCCGCGGCCGATTCGGAGCGCAGGATGTCTACGATTTCTATTCCGATCAGGCGTGGGATTTCGGCGCCCTGCCGTCCCCGCGGACGCGGGATGTGGTGAGTGCGGGATCGCAATTGCTGATCGCCACGGATCGGGGCGTGGGGGTGTTGCGGGGAATGTCGCTCACGGCCTGGCGGGGCGGGGACGGCCTCCCCTACGAAGACATCACCTGCGTTGCCGCGAACGGTGCGGACGATGTGTGGTTGGGGACGTCCCACGGGTTGGTTCGTCACCACGCCGGTCGATGGGATTACTTTGCGGGCGACCGCTGGCTGCCGGGGCAAAACGTGGCGGCTATTGCGGTGGACGGATCCCGCATCGCGGTGGCGACCGATGCCGGTTTGAGTTTGATCCGCCTGGAGCCGTACACGTTGGCGAAGCAGGCGGCCTATTACGAGCAGCACTTGGAAACCTGGGGACAAAAGCGCCTGGGATTGACGCACAAGTTGGAATGGGATGAGGCCCGCGGGGAGTTCGTGCGGGAAATGGGAGATAACGACGGGGGCTATTCCGGCGATTACCTCGCGGCGCAATGTTATCGTTACGCGGTGACGGGGGATCCCGCGGCGCGGCGCGAGGCGACGAATACCTTCTACGCATTGCGCTGGTTGGAGGTGATGACCGGGGTCCCGGGTCTCGCGGCGCGGGCCGTTTGGGCCAAGGGCGAAATCGGCCACAAGGCCCTGCACGGATCCGGGGGATTTCCCGCAGAGTGGCATGACACGAAGGACGGGGCCTTCGAATGGAAGGGCGATACCTCGAGCGATGAATTGTGCTCGCACTTTTACGCCGTGGGCCTGTTCCTCGATCTCGTGGCCCAGGGCGATGAAATTGGTCACGCGAAGACCCATCTCGTGCGGCAGGCCGATCACCTGATCCGCAATGGCTGGCAGTTGTGGGATCTGGACGGAAAGCCCACCCGCTGGGGGCGCTGGGACCCGGAGTATTTGCGGACGGATGAGGGGCGGTATGATCGGGGCTTGCAGGCGGTGGAATTGCTTTCCTTCATTCGGACGGCGGCGGCGCTCACCGGGGAACCGCGTTTTACGAAGGCGTACCAGCAACTCGGGGAACTCGGCTATCCGGACTACACCCTGCGTCAGCGCGCCACCGCGCCGCCGGAAAGCATTCTGCACTTTGAAGATCAACTCGCATTCTGGTGCTACTGGAACCTGCTGCGCCTGGAGCCCGATGCCGAATTGCGATCGCTGTATCGACGCAGTTTTGAACGGAGTTACGAGATCGTGCGCGTGGAGCAGCAACCGTGGCTGAACTTTATTCACGCGGCGCTGACCGGGGACACCGGCGAAGTGGCGGTCTCCGTGCAGCAATTGCGCGAATGGCCGTTGGATCTGCGGGTGTGGAGTTATCAGAACTCGCATCGGACCGATCTCCGCACGCCGCCCGGTTATGTCGCGCTGAAAGCGGGCGCGGGTGCGGCCGGTGGCCTGCGCCCGTTTTCCGCCCGGGAACGGGAACCGATGCGCTGGGACGGTTGGATGATGCAGGCCGACGGCGGCGCCGGCGGGCGGGATGTGGTGGAGCCCGGCGGCTGGCTGCTGGCGTATTGGATGGGCCGGTACCACGGATTCATTGCGGCGCCCACCACCACCCGCCCGGAATTGCTGGAGGTGCAGCCGGGTGAAGTTCCCGCGGGAGGTGCCCGCCCTTACGCGGGACCGCCCCGACCGCCCGTCGAATGAGGGGGCGGATCGGGGCGGGAGATGGTCGCGGGGATCCGCGGGAAGGTCCGACGGGCCGCCGCGGCCATGGTGCGGAACCGGCCGGGGCTCAGCGCACGGTGACGTTGACCTTGAGCTTCTCGAGCAGGCTGCCTTCCGCCCAGGCCAGATTGACCAATGCGATGTTGTAGTCGGTCAGCGCCGAGATGCTGTCCCGTTGCGCGTTCACCAGATCGCGTTGGAGGGAGAGAACCTGGAAGCTCGTGCTCTTGCCGTTCTCCAACTTCTTCTGCTCGGCGTCGAGGGCGGCTTCGGCAAAGGCCTGGGCGGCCTTGGTGGCGCCGACCCGCTCAAAGGAGGAGCGGGAGACCAGGATGTAGTCGTCCACCTCCCGCATGATGGATTGCTCCAGGTCCTTGTAATTCAGCAGGGCGGATTCGATGCCGAGGCGTTCCGTCTTGAGCCGATCCTTGGCGAGGCGACGGGTGAGCGGGACGCTGAGTTCGATGCCGAAGCTGAAATTCGGATTGCGGCGGTCGGACAAATCGCCCAGCACCGCGCCGACCGCGCGCTGGTTGCCCGAGAGACCGAAGGAGCCGGTGAGGTCCAATTCCGGATAAAGCTGATTCTTGGCGTAGCGCAGGGAGATGTGCCGCTTCGCCAGATCGATCTTTTGGGTAATGATCGCCGGCCGTTGCGAAAGGGCCTTGTGCCAGCTGTCCTGCCGGCTGAAGGCCTCGGGAATGGCTTCCAGCACGGCGGTGGGTTCGTAGCTCGTGCCGTCCAGCCCGCCGAAGTCATCGCTGATCAGGCGCTTCATGCCGTTGACCGCGCGGTCGAAGTTCTGCCGGGCGAGAATGAGATCCGCCTTGCGGGCCGCCACCTGGGCTTCGGCCTGCTTTTCTTCCAACGGAGCCATGGCGCCGACTTCCACGCGCTTCTTGTTCTCCGCCAGGGAACGCTCCGCCAGGTTCAAGGCGGATTCCTGAACGCGAATGGCATCCTTGGTGGCGATGAGGCCGTAGTAGCCCACCGCCACGTTGCGGGTCAGGCCGAGAATCTCATCGCGGACACTTTCCACACTCTGCTTCAACGATTCCTTGGCGAGGGCAATGTTCAGCCGGGTGCCGTCGATCCAGAAATTCTTGAGGACCGGCTGGCGCAGGGACAAGGCCGCCGAGTCGTTGTAGCCGGAATTGACCAGGGAGATGGGATTGTTGTTGGCGTCGAAAGCGAACTGCTTGGAATTGTTACGAGCCAGATTACCGTTCAGACCGTATTGCAGGCCGTACGGCGTCAGGCCATTCAGGCCCATCGAGTAGGAATCGCGCCAGGTTTCACCGGCCTGGGGGGTGAACGCGCCCAGGTTCGTGGAGGTCTGCCGCGGGATCGTGCTGAAGGTCTGCCCGACGCTGGAGTTAAAGGTGGGATCGTACCCGCTGTAGGCCGAATGCAGGTTGATCTGGGCGAGTTGCGGGTCGTACCGCGAAATTCGCAGGCTCAGGTTTTTCTCAATGGCCTGCCGGAGACAGTCGTCGAGCGACACGGACTTCAACTCCGCCGCGGTGGCGACGGTGGTCGTCAGGGCGGCAACCCACAGGGAGGCGGACAAACGGGACAACATGATTTTCAGAGCGTGCTAGTACTTCTTCGGTGCGTCAACGCGGCCCGCGGCCTGTTTTCGGGATCCGAGCCCCAAAACGCCGACCGTGATCCGCCGCCGGTGCACCGGGAAGCGACAGAGTTGCAGGGATGACCCGTTGGGGTTCCCGACGGTTTCAGGGAATTGTGACCGGAGTTCCGCGGGCCGTATTCAGAAATCGCGGCCCGGGCACCGCGGAATTGTTCTTCCGACGCACGGAAAACGAAGGCCCGATGGGCGTCAAACGGCCACCGGGGCCTTGATGCCGGGATGCGGATCGTAGCCATCGAGGGTGAAATCCTCGTAAACGAATTCGCTCAGCTCGCGTCGCGCTGGATTGAGCCGCAGTTGCGGCAGCGGGCGCGGAGGGCGGCTGAGTTGCAAATCGGCCTGTTCCAGGTGGTTCGCGTACAGGTGGACGTCGCCGAAGGTGTGAATGAAGTCGCCGGGCTTCAGGCCGGTGACCTGGGCGACCATCAACGTCAGGGCGGCGTAGCTGGCGATGTTGAAGGGCACGCCCAGAAAAATGTCCGCGCTGCGTTGGTACAGCTGGCAACTTAGCTCGCCATCGGTGACGTAGAATTGGAACAGCGTGTGGCAGGGGGGCAGGGCGACGAGGTTTTGCTCCCGCGGATTCCAGCCGGTGATGATCAGGCGCCGGCTGTCGGGGTTCCGTCGGATTTCCTGCACCAGCCAGGCCAGCTGATTAAGGCCGTTGCGTTCGTAGGTGCCATCCGGATTCGGTGTGCCACCGAAGTTGGTCCATTGATGTCCGTACACCGGTCCGAGGTCCCCGGCGGCCCGTCCAAATCGGGCACAGGCTTCCGGTGTGGCCCATTCGTCCCAGATGGTCACCCCGCGCTCCTGCAGCCAGCGCACGTGCGTTTCCCCGCTCAGGAACCACAGGAGTTCGTACAGCACGCTCTTCAGGTGCACCTTCTTGGTGGTCACCAGCGGAAAGCCGTCCGCCAGCCGGTAACGCGTTTGCGCACCAAACAGGCTGTAGGTGCCCGTGCCGGTCCGATCCGCCTTGAAGCGACCGTGCTGTCGGACCTGTTGCAATAAATCGAGATACTGACGCATACCCAAACGGCTGAACCGACCGGGACGATGGGGGGCGAAGGCCGCGGGGCAAGTGCGGGCCTGAATTCGCTCGCTTCCGCCCCGATCCGGGGGCTACTTGCCGGTTCGGAATATGGGCAAAGGAAGATTGGAGGCCTTCAGCGATGGCGTACTGGCGATCATCATCACGATCATGGTGCTGGAATTAAAGGTGCCGCACGGATCGGATCTGGCGGCGTTGCTGCCGCTCTGGCCGGTGTTCCTGAGTTATCTGCTGAGTTTTCTCTACGTCGGGATTTACTGGAACAATCATCATCACTTGTTGAAAGCCGCCCGCCGGGTGAACGGGGCCATCATGTGGGCCAATCTGCATCTACTGTTCTGGCTCTCCCTTATTCCGTTCGTCACGGGTTGGATGGGGGAAAATCACTTCGGCCCGGTGCCCACCGCGGGCTACGGCGTGGTGCTGTTGCTGTCGGCGGCGGCCTATTACGTCCTGCAGACGGCCATTCTCGCCGACAACGGACGCAGTTCCCCTTTGGCCCGGGCCTTGGGGGCGGATCTCAAAGGCAAGCTATCGCCGGTGTTTTACCTGGCCGGGATCGCCTTGGCCTTTCGCTGGCCCTGGGTCGCGGGAGCGTTGTATGCGCTGGTGGCCCTGATCTGGTTGATCCCGGATCGCCGACTCGAAGCGGTGATCGACGAGACGCCGGAATAGGTGGCGGACCCCCGCTGTCCTCCTCCGCCCCGATTATCGCTTGGGCGTCGCCTCGGTCAGCAGGACGCGCATGGGCAGCCGCAGGCGATTGCTGAGCCAAGAACTCAGGATCAGTGGTACGAGGAATCCCGCGCAGCAGAAATACATCAGGGGGAGTGAAAGGCCGGTGCCCAACAAAAAGTTCTTGGCAAAGGCGATCGTGGGGCGCTCCTCCCGCAGTCCCCACCAGAGCCCGCCGAGCGACATGGTCCGGCATTGCAGCAGCGTCAGCAATCCTCCCATCAGACAGCCCACGAAAGCCAACCCCATCTCGGCTCCCTGATTCTGAAACAAAATACCGCCGCCGATCACCAGGAAATCCAGTCCGTACAAAACGAGGAACGGGCCCAGGAAACAGTTGTCCAGATGCCGGGCCTGGGCGCTCCAGACGGCGCGGTCGGTGACCGGCGTGCTCAAAAGCAATTCCAGGGTTCCCACCCGACGCGCTTCGTTCAGGGGCCCCACGGCTTCCCAGGCGTAGAGGCCCTTGAGGATCAATCCGACCGCGAACCCGGTGCCGACAAACGTGCCCAGTGCCGTACCGGCATCGGCGTTCACCAGGAAAATCAGGAAGCCAAGACCGGGCAGAAACACCGCTCCCCACGCCCACCGCCGGGCCTGCGAATGCCCGGCGAGCAGGAGTTGCACGGCTTGGACGGGCAGACGTTCCGGGTCCGTGGCCGTCAATACGCGGCGGCGTCGCCACCGGGTTCGGATGGTGTCGCGGGTCCTTTCATTGCTCCCCCGCCAGCGCCGTCGTACGCCGGCCGCCGCGGTGCTCAGGGCGATCCAACCCGTGAGATGTCCCAAGGCGAGCTGTCGCCAAAAATGGCCGCCCCGGTAGGACCGGTCGTCCGCGCCGTTGAGGCATTCCAGCGGGGACAGCGCCGCCCACGCCTCGGTCCCGGGCGGGTTCCCGAGCGTCACCAGCAGGGGCCAGAACAAGAGCGCGGCCAGCACGATGGCCGTGCCGGCCACCACGGCTCCGGGTCGTTGCCCCCACGCCGACACCGCGAGGCCCACCGTCAACGAAACAAACAACACGTTCAATCCCACCAACAAAAAGCGGAGGATCTCCGCCCCGGTGAATCCGCCCAGGATCCAGGACAGGGCCAGGACCGGAAAAAGCGCCAGCAGGGCACACGCCGCATGGATGCCGGCCCCGACGAGTTTGCCGGCGAGGAGGTCGAAGGGCCCCAGCTCCGTGAGGTGGAGCAGTTGGAGGGTGCCGTCCCGGTGCTCCGCGGCGATGGCGTCGGATGTCAGGAACAATCCCGCCAGACCCGCGAGCAGCAGGCTGAGGCCACCCACCATGCCAAAGAGCCCCGTGCCCGAGCCCCGGGCGCCCGTCAGTCCCGTCAGGAGCAGGAAAAAGCCCGCCAGTACCGCCGCGCTCAACGCCACGCCCCAACGCATGCGGTACGTGCCCCGGCGATGCGCCGCGGCGATCAGTTCACGATGCGCGACCGGAAGGAAAGGCATTAGGACAACGCCGTTGGACGGCCGCGTCCGGTCAAAGGCAGGTACAGGTTGGCATATTGGGCGGCCACCGGGCCGGCCGCCCGGTGCTGCACCGAAGCCCGGATCTCCGCGGGCGTTGCCGTCCCACCTTCGCCCCGCAGGATCGCCGTGAGTTGCCGGGTTAGATCCGCAACATCGTCCGGGACGAAGTGGCGGCCATTCACGCCGGGGCGCACGATGTCCACGTTGCCGCCGCTCGCACTGACCAAGGCCGGGCGTCCCAACGCCAGGGCCTCCATCAGCGCCACCGAGCACGGCTCATTCGTCGAGGGCAGCACGAACCAATCCGCCCCGGCCACCGTCTCGACGATGGCGTTGGTCGGGCCGCGGAATTCCACGGAATCGGTCAATCCGAGACGCTCGCGGGTGGCGTGCAGTTCGGCGGCGTAGCGACGTCCCTCTTCGTCTTCCAGGGTGGGGCCCCAGAGATCGAGGCAACCGCGGGCACGCAGGTCCGCCGGCAGTTGGCCCCATGCTTCGAGGAGTCGATGCCAATTCTTCCAACGGACCAGATTGCCCACGCCGACGAAACGAATTCGTCCGGTCACCGCGCCCGGTCCCGGTGTGAGTGGGGCGGTAAAGAAACGATCGCCGGCGCAGGCGGAGATGATGTCCACCTCCGGCGCGTCCGCGAGGTCGTAATGCCGGGCCATGTTCGGGGTCAGCAGGACCATGGGCAGGTGCAGTCGTCGCACTGCCGTGCGATACATCCCGGTGCGGCGGGCGTAGGTGTGATTGGTGAACACGGCCGCCGGTCCGACACCCCCGGCGCGTCGTCGTCGGGCCAGCCAGACCGTCAAAGGAAACGCCCCGCGGGAATGGCCGTGAACGACATCGAAGGTCTCCGCTTCGAGGAGCCGACGCAATCCGGGCCAGGACCGCCAGGCGGCCATCAGCAGCCGGAGGTGCGACGTCGCCTCATCCATCGCCGCCGGATTTCGCCGCAGATCCAACGGCGGCGGACGGCATTCGACGAAGGAATCATGGACCCACACCGAGGGTTGGATGCGCGGGGTGGCAGGATCCGCGGCGGCGGCGCCCGCCGACTGCAGCGCCCGCAACACGGAGAGAATGCCCCCCTGATCCGAGCGGGCGCCGACCAGGTGAAGGACCTTCAAGGTCGGTGGCGCGGACGCGGACGGATGCAGAAGTGCCATCAGGTGCGCCAACTAGAGACCGCGGGCCAATCGCGGGCAAGCCATCAACGCAGTTCCCGTCGACCGGGGGGGCAATGCAGGATCGACGAATGATGCACCGACCGGCTTGCCCACCATCGTCCCCTCGGGCCATGCTTCGGCCGATTTCATGAGCATTCAGGATTCCCCGGTGCGGTCATTCCGCTGCGATGCGTTGCCGGTTCATATCTTTCGCGGTCAGGACGAACTCGCGGCGTACATGGTCGCGGCGGTGCGGGACACCCTGGCCGCGGCCATCCAGCGGCAGGGCACGGCCGCGGCGATCCTGGCCACCGGGAATTCGCAGCTCCGCTTCCTCAAGCTCCTGGCCACCGCCGGCGGGGTGGATTGGTCGAAGGTTACGCTGTTTCACATGGACGAGTACCTCGGCGTCCCGGCCGATCACCCGGCGTGCTTCCGCCGCTACATGCGGGAGAAGGTCGAGTCCCTCGTTCGTCCCCGGGTGTTTCATTACCTCGGCGGCGATGCCGATCAACCGCTCGACGAATGTGCGCGCTACACGGCGCTGCTGAGGGCGCAGCCCATCGATCTGTGCTGTCTCGGCATCGGCGAGAACGGGCACCTGGCCTTCAATGATCCACACGTCTGCCAGTTCGATGATCCGCACTGGGTGAAATTGGTGAGTCTGGATGTGCCCTGCCGGATGCAGCAGGTGAAGGAAGGTCATTTCCCGGACCTCGCCGCGGTCCCGCCCTATGCGTACACGCTCACGCCCACCGCGCTGCTGTCGGCGCGCCGGGTGCTGTGCCTCGCGCCGGAGATGCGCAAGTCCGTGCCGGTGCAAACCGCGCTGGAAGGTCCGATCAGCGAGCAGTGTCCGGCCTCCGTGCTTCGTTGCTATCCGCAGGCGGAGTTGTTGCTCGATCTCGACTCCGCTTCGCGGCTCAAAACTGCCTAGGTCGTCGCTCACCTTATTATCGCATGCGCATTCTCGCCCTGGATCACGGAACGGTGCGGATCGGCGTCGCCCTCAGTGACGACCTCAAAATGATGGCGTCCCCCCGCGATTTCATTCCCGCCGAGCCATTCAATGAGCTCGCGGAAAAACTCAAGGTCCTCGTTCGCGAGCAGGAGGTCGAATTGGTGCTGATTGGCATGCCCCGCAACATGGATGGCACCTATGGCGAAGCGGCGGCCAAGGTCCGCTCGTTCATTGCGGCGCTGAAGGATGTCTTGATGGTGCCGATTCGCACCTGGGATGAGCGACTGACGACCGTCTCGGCCGCGAAGCAACTCCGCAGTGGCGGGATGAAATCGAAGGATCAAAAGGGCCGGGTCGATTCCGCCTCGGCGGCGGTGCTGTTGCAGGGCTATCTCGACAGCCTGACGCTGGGATGAATCCCGCGGGCACCGCGACGGAGGCCGGGGACGGCGAGGGGGATTTGCCGGCGGGCCTGGGTGCAAACCGGAAGGACAGCCGCGATGCGGCCGCCCCGACGCACCAAAGGCTCCGACTGACGGTGGCGTACGATGGGGCGGGTTTTCTCGGCTGGCAGGTGCAGCGACAGTCGCCCACCGCCCAGGAGGTCCTGGAGGCCGCGCTGGCGAAGGTGTTTCCGAGCGCGCCCCACGTGGTGGGATCGAGTCGCACCGATACCGGTGTCCACGCCCGTGGGCTCTCGTTGCATTTCGACGTACCACACGCCGAATGGCGGATGACGCCGCGGAAGCTGGTCCTGGCCTTGAACGCTCACCTGCCGGAGGACCTCCGGATCATGGACTCAGCCGCCACCCCGCCGGAGTTTCACGCGCGGTACGATGCCCGCGGGAAACAATATCGGTATCAACTGTGGAACCATGTGGCGATGGACCCGGTGTTGCGCCGCACGGCCTGGCATGTGACCCGTCCACTCGACGTGGCGGCGATGAAGCGGGCGGCGCAGACTTTGGTGGGGCGCCACGATTTCCGGAGTTTTGCCGCCAACCCGGGTTATGCCCGCGCTTCCTACGTGCGGCACGTGACCCGGTGCGACGTCCGGCGCAGTGGACCCCTCTTGACGGTGCTGATCGAGGCCGACGGTTTTCTCTACAAAATGTGCCGGGGCATCGTGGGCACTTTGGTTCAGGTCGGGATCGGTAAATTTACGCCGGATGAGGTTCTGCCCATGCTGGAGCAGTGCGATCGACGCGTGGCCGGCATGAATGCCCCCGCGCATGGATTGACCCTTTGGAAGGTGTACTACCCCCCGCAGAAACGGCGATCGAAACCGGTTCCGGAGGACGCCGCATGAACGTGGTGTTGGTGTGTCCCGAGATCGCCGGCAACACCGGCAACATTGCCCGGCTATGTGCGGCGACACGTTCTCCGTTGCACTTGATTGATCCCCTGGGCTTCCGACTCGACGACAAGGAACTGGCGCGGGCGGGCATGGATTACTGGCAACTGGTGGACTGGCACCGCTGGTCGAACTGGCCGACGTTCCGGTCGGCGCAGCCCGCGGACGCCCGCTTCTGGTTCGTCGAACAAGGCGGGGCGCGGGGCTATCACGAAGTTGCGTACGGGCCTAAGGATTACCTCGTCTTTGGACGGGAGACGGCGGGTCTGCCGCGCTTGCTGCTGGAAGCGCAGCGGGACGCCTGGGTGAACATTCCCATGCCGAACCCGGCGGCCCGTTCGCTGAATCTGGCGAATTGTGTCGCGCTGGTCCTGTTCGAGGCCCTGCGACAGAACGGATTTGCGGACGCACCGGCGGCGGAAACCTGACGGGCCCGCGGTGGGTTGCCGCCACCAAACGGGGGGCCGCCGTGGACTCGCCCGTCGCCCCCCTTTCACTCAACCTTGTCTCCCGGGCCCTTTCCGGCTATCGCAGAGGCGATGGTTTCTGCGGGTACCGGCGATTCCGACGGAAGGGAGTGTCCACCAGCGGCCGGTTTGCCGCCGGCGGCCTGGTATTGGTGGCTGCCGGCGCTGACGGTCGTGGCGTGGTGGCTGGCCGATTTGCGTTATCAATGGGCGTCGCTACCCGAATATCGGTTCGGGCCCTTGGTGGTGGTGCTCGCCGGTTTCCTGGCCTGGGAACGCTGGGCAAATCGTCCGCGGACGGACGTTCCAGCGCCTGTTTGGCACGTGCTGGGACTGGCGTTGCTGGGGTTACCGTGGGTTTTGCTGGCGGAATTGTGGAAGCACGGGGTGGCTCGCGCGGCGGCGCCGTCCTTTGCCTTGAGCCTCGGCTGCACCTGCTTTTTGCTGGCCCTCGCGTTGGCGGTGTCGGGATGGCGCACGGTCCGGCATTTCTTTTTCCCGCTGTTGTTCTTCTTCATCGCTGTGCCGCTCCCCAACACGCTTCGCGAGCCCGTGGTGCTCGCGCTCCAATCCTTGGTCGCCTCCGTCAATGTCGAGGTCCTCAAGTTGATGGGCATTCCCGCCGTGAAGTCCGGGCATCTGATCACTCTTTCGCAAACCCAGGTGGGCGTCGACGAAGCCTGCGCGGGGATCCGCAGTCTCCAATCCTCCATCATGGTGGCCCTGTTTGTGGGCGACCTCGTGATTCGCCGGACCGGGTGGAAGATTTTCTTCGGCCTGGCCGGTGTAGGGCTGGCGGTGCTGGGTAACTTTGTGCGTTCCCTGCGACTCTCCCTGGCGGCCCATTCCGGGGGCGCGGAGGCGTTGCACGCCGTGCATGATTCCACCGGTTCGCTGGTCATGTGGGTTACGTTGATCGGGCTCGCCCTGGTGGCGTGGTGGGTGACCTTGCTGGAACGTCGCGCGGCCGCGTGGCAGGCCCAAGGTCGGAAGTCTGGCGACCGTACCAAACTCCCTGCGTAGCCATGGTCAATCAAGAGTTGGTCCGTTGGCACGTCGCCCATACCCGGCCGCGATGCGAGAAGAAGGTCGCCGAGAACTGCGAACGCGACGGGCTGGAAGTCTGTCTGCCGCTCTATCGCAGCGTGAAGAAGTATCGGGGCAAGGCGGTGGCCTTCAGCAAGCCGCTCTTTCCGGGGTACCTCTTTTTTCGCGCCGGCGGCTCCCAGTCCGCCCGGGTACGTCAGAATAATCAGGTCGCCCGGGTGCTGGTCCCGCCCGATGAGGCGGAATTTGCCGGACAATTGGCCGATATTCTCCGGGCGCTCGAAACGGATCGCGAAATCCGGCTGGCCCCGCAGATCCGGGACGGCATGCGCGTGAAGATCGTCCGCGGTCCGCTGCGGGGCATGGATGGTTTGGTGGAGCGGCGCTCCGGTTTGCTGGAGGTTTATCTCCGACTCGACTTCATCAGTGAATGCGCCGCGGTGCGGGTCACGGCGGACGAACTCGAGGCTGTGTAGCGCGGCCCGCAGCATGGCGCCCTGCTCCGGCAGAATCCGCCCGCAGAAGGGAAAGAATCGGCGGTCGGCATCGGCAATCGCACCCCCACGAGGTTTCTGCTCACCAGCAACGACTGAAAGGTAACAGTTCTGTTGCCTTTCAATTTTTGCCCGATTCGACGGCCCTCGGCACTGTCGCCGGCGGCTGCGCCGGGATCCCTAACAACCTGGTGCGAGTGGGTCTGGCCTGCATTGCCACGGAAGCCGGCCTCAATTGTTGAATTCACTTTTCGGCGGGATTGGCGGCCTGAGTGGGCGTCGAAGGGCGCCCCTTGGGTCAAGCCGATGAATCCGCTGCCCCGAATCCCGTTATCAATCCCCCTATCGATGCCAGGCTCCCTGTGCCGCCGTTGATGAAGACCGGAAAAATCGTCCGTAACGAATGGCCTAATTTTCCGTAGGAGGGGGTGAAGTCGGGGGTGCTGGTGCCACCCGATGAGGCGGAGTTTGCGGAGCAGTTGGCGGATAGTCTCCGGGCGCAGGAAACCGATCGGGAAATCAGGCCGGTACCGGAGATCCAGGATGGGATGCGGGTCAAGATCACCCGCGGCCCACTGCGCGGTATGGACGGACTGGTGGTCCGGCGGTCCGGGTTGTTGGAGGTTTATCGGCGACTCGACTTCATCAGCCAATGCGCCGCGGTGCGCGTCACGGCGGATGAATTGGAGGCGGTGTAGCCGACGGTCCGGGGGAGGAAGCGTTCAACTGGCCGCGTTGGGCCACCCCGGTGGACTGCGGTGAGTGGTCGTTGCTGTGATCATCAGGCCAGGCTGCACGCCATGGCCGCAGAAAGCCGGACTTTACGGAGCCACTCAGAAAAGCGCCCCGCGCACCCATCCCTATGAAGATGAAGAAACCGGCGCCGGCGGGGGGCCGCGGCGCCGGTGAATGAGACAGAGTTTGACCTGGGGCAATCAGCGGGTAACGGACAGCTTGGTGGCTTCCTTGGTGGTCCAGACGTAGCGGGCTTCGACCCAATCCCCGACTTTAATTTCGCTCAGGCTGCAGTTGACGTTGTTCAGCGAGATGCTGGTGGATGTGCTCACCACCAACGCGCCGGAACCGTAATAGGAGGCACCCACCGTGATGGTTCCCGCGGCGTAATCGATGGCCGTGGCGTATCCGGTGACGCGGGATTCAACGACTTTGACGGAGCTGCTACTGGAGGTTGTCGTGCCCTTCGCGAGGGCTTCGGTCGTGGCCACGGCCGCGGTGCCGGCGAGAGCGATGATGGCGATGAAAAGACTGCGACGGGCGCTGCTGATTTTGGAGCTGAACATAGAATTTCGATTAGAGCGTTTTTCGAGTTCATCTCTGCGGCAACCGTTTCAGTTCCGCATTGAACTCAACACCCCAATAGCTGGGGGCGTGCCAAGTTTTTGAGGCCCCCCGGTCGATGCTCGATTTCCCCGGTTCCGGTGCGGTACCGAGGGCGGAATTAATCCGTGTTTGCTGGGAAATTTGTGGTTTTTGATCGCCAAAAATTCTTCAAAGGAGCGGACGATCATCGGGAGTGTGATGCCTCCGGAGGGTGCGCCCGGGCGCGCCCTGTTCCGCTGCCGGAACAACGGAATGAATTTGATTCGGAACGGTTCCGATCGCGGAACACCGGAACACCGGACCAGGGACGATTCGGTCGGGGATGGGTCCGCGGGTGCATTTGAAATGCGTCACCCGCGCGTTGGTGCACCCGGCGAGAGCGGGTGTCGATTTGCCGACGGCGAGATGACCGAACGAGTTGTGGCGCGATTGGATTGCCGCCGTGGGCCATCGCTGCAGCACTCAATGAATGGTTCTCGCCGCGTTAGGCCCGGTGCCAGGCTCGCTGTGCCACCTTTGATGCAGATCGAAAAAATTATGCGTAACGACGGGCCGAATTTTCCGTAGGAGGGGGTGAAGTCGGAGTCGGGTGGCTCGCGAGCGGGCTCCCATGGGGGGATCCACCCGCGGTGTTTCACCTGTCCTCCGGGTTCGGCAACATCCGTGCTCGCTCAAATATACAGTGCCGCCGTTCAGGGTATCGACGCCTACCTCGTCGAGGTCGAAGTCGATGCCGGTTATGGCAATACCCTCCTGAGTTTGGTCGGCCTGCCCGACGCCGCCGTGAAGGAATCCCGGGATCGGGTTTGTACGGCCATGTCGAACAGTGGGTACAAGTTCCCGATGGGTCGGACGACCATTAATCTCGCCCCGGCGGACGTTCGGAAGGAGGGGCCGGGGTTTGATCTGCCTATCGCCCTGGGCATCCTCGCCGCCTCGGAACAAATCGAATCCCATCGACTCGCCGAGGTCATGGCGGTGGGTGAATTGGCGCTTACGGGTGCGGTGCGACCGGTGAAGGGTGTGCTCTCGATTGCTCTGCGGGCCCGGGCCGAGGGCAAGCGGTTATTACTGGTGCCGCAGGACAATGCGGCGGAGGCGGCGGTGGTGGAGGGGCTGGATATCATTCCGATCCAAAACCTGCGCGAAGCGGCCTTCTTCCTCGAAGGCCAGATCGACATTGAACCCTTGCGCATCGACACCGCGGCCTTGTTTGCCGAGCCACTGGATGACGAACTGGATTTGGCGGATGTGAAGGGGCAGGAGTCGGTAAAGCGCGCCTTGGAGATCGCCGCGAGCGGTGGACATAATCTGTTGTTGCTGGGTGTTCCGGGCACCGGCAAGAGCATGCTGGCCAAACGCCTGGCGACGATCCTGCCGCCGCTGACGCTCGACGAAGCGTTGGAAACCACCAAGATCCACAGCATCGTCGGCAAGCTCCAGCCGGGGCAGGCCTTGGTGACCCGGCGACCCTTTCGTTCACCGCATCATACGGCTTCGGATGCGGGATTACTGGGTGGAAACGCCAACCCCACGCCCGGGGAGATTTCCCTCGCCCATCACGGCGTGTTGTTTCTCGACGAACTCCCGGAGTTCAAGCGCACGGTTTTGGAAACCATGCGCCAACCCCTGGAGGATGGAAAGGTGACCATCAGCCGGGCCGCCGGTACGGTAACGTATCCCGCGCAATTCATGCTGGTGGCGGCGATGAATCCGACCCCGGATGGAAAAATGCCGCATGAAAGTCGCTGTTCACCGAGAGAAATGCAGGCGTACCTCGGGCGCATTTCCGGTCCCTTGCTGGATCGCATTGATCTCCACGTGGAAGTGCCGCCGGTAAAGTTCACCGAAATGCGGGAGGGGCGGCCGGGAGAAGCCTCGGTTGTGGTTCGCGAGCGGGTGATGGCCGCGCGGGCGATCCAACGGCAACGATTCGCCCACAAACCCCGCATCACCTGCAATGCCCGGATGGGCAGCACGGAGATGCGGCAATTTTGCGCCGTGGACGCAACCACTGCGGAACTTTTGAAACATGCGATGACGGATTTGAACCTCTCCGCCCGGGCTTATGACCGTGTGCTGCGCGTGGCCCGGACCATCGCGGATCTGGCCGCGAGCGAACGAATTCTCGCCGAGCACATGGGTGAGGCGATACAATACCGTAGTTTAGACCGGAGGTTGTGGGGCTGACTCCAGGGGTCGAATCAGAGTTTGTTCGTCTCAGTTGGTAACCAGGCGCCGCCGCCGGCCAAGCAAACCGCTGTGTCGCCGAGTGGATCACATCCGAGCCAGATGCCCGTTGTTGTCAACGAGCCTCTGGACTTCGAACTCAAGGGACTCGACCAGAGTCACCCCTACCTTTTGGACCGAGGCTTCAGTCCGGAAACCATCGCCTATTTCGGCCTTGGTGTCGCGGCGCGAGGATCCCTCAAGGGACGTGTCGCGATTCCGCTCCACGACACCGATGGTCGCCTTATCGGCTACGCCGGGAGGCAGATTGGTGACTCGACGGTATCCGACAACAACCCCCGCTACCTGTTTCCCTCAAATCGGGAGCGAGAAGGGGTCGTTCGGGAATTCAGGAAATCCGATTTGGCTTACAACGCCTCCATGTTGAAAAGTCCCGCGCAGGAGGTTATTGTGGTTGAGGGGTTTATGAACCTCTGGTGGTTGCATCAGAACGGGCTAACCCAAACTGTTGGGCTGATTGGTAGTGAGTGCTCAGATCGTCAGGGGGAATTGCTGGTCTCACTTCTGGCCCCTGCTGGCCGAGTGTGGATCCTGCCTGGTGGTGACTCGATTGGAGAGTCATGGGCAGACAGTATCCTAAAGCGGCTCGTTCGGGAAAGGCTCTGTCGGCTGATTCGGCTGCCAGAGGGAAGACAACATGGCTTGACGGACGACGGATACGATATCCTGACCCGGGATCTCTGTCGGCTGATTCGGCTGCCAGAGGGAAGACAACCGTCGGAATGCAAAATTGATGAGTTGGAAGCATGGTTGAAGCAGTGAATAGGGAGCGACTCGAAGGGGTCGCTCCTCTTGCCTTGAAGTAATAGGTGCGTATCGTCGTACAAACTTCTCATTTTTGGCGGGCCGGTTCAGATTCCTACGGAAGGTGTCTGTAAATTAGCGACTTCTACCACGCCATGGAACACGCCGGGGAGGTTCTCAGCGCGTCGATCGGCAAGCGCCATCCGGAGTTCAAGGCCCGCCTGCGTCGGTGGGCTAAGCGACTGCTGTAAGCCGGAGTTGAATCCCTTATCCAACAGACTCGCAAGGAGTGCACCGGCCGTGCCTGTGCCCCCGCGGTCGAATCGGCTTTGGGCTACTTCGTCCCCAACCTCCCTCGCGTGCAGTACGGAAGCCGTCGCCTCGAGGAATTCTGGAGACACCGCCTCAACCACCACGTCGCTCGCAATGACTCCCTCGCCCTCGCTGCCTAGCCGAAAAACTCTGTCCCACAACCGTGGCTTGACAACGTTGTGTTAATGGTTTTTAATGAGCAAGATGAACAATCGAGATGAAAAATCATGTTACTGGTTTTTGCACCCAATCGTATCCTAGGATTCATGCTGATCTTTTACTTAAAAAGTTCATGCGCTGGATACAGCTTATACTCCTTTCTGTTGCCGGAGACGGTATTATTCAAGCGCAAGATTTGGGTCCGATCGTATGGGGAGTAAAATATAACGTCACGGACTACGTAGCAAGGCCAGTAACCGGTGGATCTGACAATACACAAGTATGGACTATTGAAAATGGTTTCCCCGATCTGCCTCCCGGCTCAATCACAAGATTTCAAAAACGAACATACAATCAAAGTCAAACTTCGGGTGTGTCGTCCAGCGAGGTGCGAACACGCAAATTTTATACGGATGGCACGAGCCGGGAAACATTTGTAAGGACACCAACCGCTCCAGGCGTTGACTACGACATTCAGCCGTCCTCAGAAATTGAGGCGTATGAACTTGGGTACTGGAACTATCAGAGACCCGTATACGGTGGAACTGAAACCAGAACCCATACGACGTCGATCGAATATCGATCAATCAACGACTGTCCATCTAGCCGGTTCGATCAAGTGTTGATCACGGTTACGATTACCGCTACCGATTTAGATGGAAACCCAATACCGTACAATCAAATCTCTATTGGTGGACTTACCTGCAATGCCAATGGCCAGATTCGCATTGTGGCAAATCTTGGCACAACCATTCCCCTTACCCCAACGGTAGCCGTCCCGGCTTACAAATTTTATCAATATGTAAATTCCGAGCGGATCGCTGTCGCTTTTCAAGGAATTGCCAACGCCACTTATGACTTGCCGTGTGGCACCAAGCTCATTCCAATGCTAGCAAAATCCAAGACAGAATACTGGACTTTGGGGCCTCCAGACCTGAATTGCACATGGGGTGTTGACTCGGGGGTAACTGGCGGTTGGAGGTCTAGTACCACCCCACCTGTCGAAATTCTCTACAGTCAGTCAACTGGGTGGGTCGGGGCCGTTCACACCTATAAAACCGCTGGACAAAAGCGAACAACAGCGACGGGGACAATCTACGGACAGCCCATTGCTGTCTACAGAGACATCAATATCATCAAACCAACTTCCGGATTTATCTCAACGGATTTTTCCGGAATAACCGTTGGAAATCCAGGCAATTATTACCTAACTAAACGGCTCGGCAGGCTTCCCGAGATGGTTTTCGTACCCCAAGGGTCGTATCTCCGCGAAGGTTGGCAGGCAAAGGGGTTGGTCCCGGCGCCATTCCAGCAAGGTTCCGTGTTTTCCTGCCAAGTAATTAAGTCAGCCAGTGCGGATTATCTAGGTGGCACAGGAGGAGTACCGGTATATAAGGTCATGCCCGGCGTACCTGCGCTTGACGGAACTGTTTTCAAGCCGTCAAACATTTATTCTTTGGTGAATATTGCGACAGTTGGTTCAGATTCCCCGAACATCAACCTTTTCACAAGCCTTTATACCTATGAAAAGTTCGATATAAATATTGAAGTAACATTCTTTTACGCACCGGAATCTGGAGCGGATGCAATGACATTTGCCGTTCCGTTCGCAAAAAGCACATTTTCAATCAAAGTTGCCGCAACCCAACCAGCACTTGGTTCGGACAACTGGACGCCGGTTTCTGGGCTGTCTGCAAATATCCCGGGCACTCCTATCGATACCTCTGTCTATCCAACGTGGGATTCAGTGGCAAATCCGGCGGTTCTCAATCCATAGTTCCCCCCGTAATCGCGGCTCTCGCCCGTCCGCATATGTCGCAGATCCGAAACAAACTGATTTTTTCCTCCTGGCTCTGTGCATTCGGGGGGAGTCTGTGTGTCCAGGCTGCCTCCAAGACGGAAGTGTCTGGCAACGATCAGATTTACGACGAACCACAGATGCTGGATCAGGAACGTTTGGAGGAAGACATACGCCGGGATAGCCGCGGCGAGCCACGTATGGTCGTGAATACGATCCTTGATGTTGCCCAAAGGGTGAGACCTCAGGTGGGGTTTGAATCCAGTCCGGGAGTATTCATCCGAGTGGCGATGAACGGAACATCGTTTCCGATCGGACATCCTCCTCGTTTGTTCGTGTTTCTGGAAAATCCGGGTGCACAACCACTGATGGTAATGGGCAGCGGATCCATGATCTGGGACTTCCTTGAGGTACAGCTCCATGACTCCAAGGGAAAGGAGGTCAAACCGACGGTTTTGTATGAGTTTCGGCAGGCACAGAGTGAATTTCCACTCGCACTGCGTGCCGGACTACGCCCGCATCCGGATAATTCGAATTATTTGTTTGCCGGAAAGATAGAGGACGCCTTTGGATCCCTCGCGCCAGACACGTACACGTTGGAGGTCAAAGTCCACCCGTCACGTCTGTATTTTTTAAAGCAGCCGGTTTCTCCACCGGCAACCCAGAGATTTGCCTTTGAAATTCGCAGGGACAAGCACCCATATTGGACAAATGCGTTACCTGACGACACGGCTGGATATCGGAAGCTCGCTGAAGATTGGGTGAATGAACGTCACGACGAGCTGATTCTGGACCGTGCCAAAGCCGAAATTGGTTTGCCCACAGCCGCCAGCCAACGAGCTCAATTGCTGGAACAATTGACTGCGTCACCAGAGCCAGCGGCAACATCGAGAATGTCTTTGCCGGTAATTGAGCATAAAGTGGCAAATACGGAGGTCACGCCTCAGGCGGATGCGTTGGAGTCTGGGCGGCCGCGATCTTTTCGGAGGCCGGCAAGTCTCGTGATGATATTGTCCGGCATGGCCGGCGGGATCTACTGGATCCTCCGGAGAAGAACGTGAGCAGTGACGAAGCGTGGGGCGGGAACCCCGGACTTTCGGGCCTATCCTTTGGTTTCATCGTCCGCGGTGGCAATATTGCTTCGCGAATCAAAACCACCCATCGGTTCCCCCGTAGGTATTGCAGGCATGATTCCACGACGGCTTCGGTGATACCATTCGTGAATCAACATCCCTCTAAGGCCCAGCGCTGATGCCACCCGACACCGCACGAGCGCGAGTTGTGTTGGCAGAGGTCCTGATCGTTGGTGGACACAGTACTGATAGATGGGATGAGAGCTGGTGGACAGCCAACGCGAACTTTTGTAGGTCCATGAGGCCATGAAAAACAAAAGGAAAGTTCGATCGCTCAAGCCGGCGGAGCGCCCGTCGACGGGTTCTACGGAAGTGGCGGAGCCGTGTTACAGCGCTCCTGGGCCTAGTATCGTTCTGGGAGCCGGCGCCGCAAAAGCTGTGAAATCCCGACTGTGGACTTTCAACCTCCCTTGACGCACACCCCACTGCCATGCCGAGTGGCTTTTACTGAAACTCTGCCACCTAAGGATGGCTGGAACTGATTGATGGCCTGGATCGCCGGATGCGTCTGCACACCGGTCAGCATCCTTCCGCTTGGGTGTGGCCGGTCCGGTCTGGAAGGGCGGCTCGACGGCCCGCCCCCTCCGCAGATGACGATTTTGCAGGTGGTTAATCCGGTCGATTTTCGGTGGGGTGTCGAGAGAGTTGTTGGAATACTCTGTTTGGGCGTTCGAGAGTTTGTGGATGCTCAGGTTGGAAGCTTGCCGAGAAAGGTATCGACACTGAGCCGCCCTTGACCAATTGGCCGATGCTTGCCGCATTCCCACTCACGGAGGGTTCTCGGGTGGATTCCGAGTTGGTTGGCGAGTGCTTCTTGGGTCAGTTGGAGTTCCAAACGTGGTAGTTTCAGCGCCCGTCCAGTGGCCTCCGCCGGTGTTAAATAGGCAACGTGGTTGGGTTCGTTGGTTTTGACGGCTACGAGCTTTGGATCGGGGATCGTTTGGAACGGATCGTACCCCAGGTAGGCGGAAATCGAATTCCTTTGAGCCCATGCCGGGTAGATCCGGTCACCTTCCCATTTGCTCAGGGTGACCATGCTAACCCCCAGAATTCGAGCGGCCTTGGACTGGTAGATGCCGAGTTGGAGGCGACGACGGCGAAGGTGTCCGCCAATGGTCGTGGGTTCGGTTGGGACGAGGATGCCGCGGCTCCGCCGTGGCAGGAAGTCCCGGCGAGAGGTGTGCAAAACTCTCTCACAAAGGGGCAACATCGCGCACGCCCGACGGAAAAATGCCGCATGAAAGTCGCTGTTCACCGAGAGAGATGCAGGCGTACCTTGGGCGAATTTCCGGTCCCTTACTGGATCGCATTGATCTCCACGTGGAAGTGCCGCCGGTGAAATTCACCGAGATGCGGGACGGGCGGCCGGGAGAAGCCTCCGCTGTGGTTCGCGAACGGGTCATGGCCGCGCGGGCGATACAACGGCAACGATTCGCACACAAACCCCGCATCACCTGCAATGCGCGGATGGGCAGCACGGAGATGCGGCAATTTTGCGCCGTGGACGCCACGACTGCCGAGCTCTTGAAACATGCGATGACGGATTTGAACCTCTCCGCCCGGGCCTACGATCGAGTTCTGCGCGTCGCCCGAACCATCGCGGATCTGGCCGCGAGCGAACGAATCCTCGCCGAGCACATGGGTGAGGCGATACAATACCGTAGTTTAGACCGGAGGTTGTGGGGCTGACTCCAGGGGTCGAATCAGAGTTTGTTCGTCTCGGTTGGTAACCAGGCGCCACCGCCGGCCAAGCAAACCGCGGGGCCGCCGGGTGGATCAAATCAGGGCCAGATGCCCGTTGTTGTCAACGAGCCCCTGGACTTCGAACTCAAGGGACTCGACCAGAGTCACCCCTACCTTTTGGACCGAGGCTTCAGCCCGGAAACCATCGCCTACTTCGGCCTTGGTGTCGCGGCGTGAGGATCCCTCAAGGGACGTCTCGCGATTCCGCTCCACGACAAAGAGGGTCGCCTTATCGGCTACGCAGGGCGGCTCATCGATGACTCCCAGGTATCCGCCGACAATCCCCGCTATTCGTTCCCCGCAAATCGGGAGCGGGATGGGGTCGTTCGGGAATTCAGGAAATCCGAGTTGGTGTACAACGCCTCCAGATTGAAAAATCCAACGCATTAGGTTATTGTGGTGGAAGGGTTTATGAACGTCTGGTGGTTGCATCAGAGCGGACAAACACAGACCGTTGGACTGATCGGAAGTGAGTGCTCAGTTCGCCAAGGGGAACTATTGGCTTCATATCTGGCGCCGGCCGGGAGGCTATGGATCCTTCCTGGCGGTGACAAAATTGGTGAAGATTGGGCCGAAAGCATTCTGAAGCAGGTGGTGAATCAGCGGTTTTGCCGGCTGATTCGGTTGCGGGAGGGAGGGCAGCCGTCGGAATGCAGTGTTTCGGAGTTGGTAGCGTTGTTAAAGCCGTGAACCAGGAGCGACTCGAAAGGGTCGCTCTCCTTTTTACTAGTCGAATGCATTCGCAGGCTCTGAGATTATCTATCACCCGGTAGTTACTCCTGATCCCCGACGATGATAGGCGAATTGAGAGCTATTCCCCTCTTAACGGTGTAGATCTGAACAAACAATGCCGACGCCCGTCTGATTACACGGGCCGTCGGCGACAGTTGTCGGTTTCAAAAAAATAGCCTTCTGGCATGGACAATCCAAGCGGCAAAACGAATGCCACAATCCAATCTCGCGTAGGCAGAATACCAGTCACACTACAATCAGCTACAAAACCTCACAGGAATAAATCCCTCAATTGAAGTGCAGCGGCGAGGTCGCGCGGGGAATCGTTTACGTAGCGGCGGGATGGTGCGGGGGCGAGTAGTGATGCGCGCAGTGGCGCTGGTTCGACGTCGTCGTCGACCTGAAATGCCGGCCTGAAGGGGAATTGAATTTCGGTGCATCGGCCAAAATCACCGACCGGCGCCATTCAAAGAAAGCATTTCACCTGACGGATACATACGATGTTTGCATAACACTAAAGAAAATCATTTCGCCATCCGTAACGCATATCGGAGAGCAGCGAATTCGACCGATATGTGTCAAGGCCGCTATAGACTGGATCATCACCACTCTCTTTTCGTGTACAGGTTTAGAATCAAGTCGTTTCCAAGCGCCCGAAAAACAAGAATTACCCACTGCGCGCGGCAACGGTGTCTGTCTAGTTTCACAGGTAAGCTTTCATTGCAATGCGGAAGTGGCTCAGGGCGGCCGTCCAGCGCAGAGCGCGGATAATTCCGTTGCGCAGCGCCCGGATAAACTGGGCGGTCAATTGCACGATTGCCGGAAGTTTC
>CANIZL010000072.1 GCA_947471985.1 Verrucomicrobiota bacterium
GGCCGCCGCCACCTGGCGCCCCTCTTCATCCCAACGCAGCCGTTCCCCGTGCGAAACCCCGTTGACGAAATGCTCCGCTACCTGACGCACCGCGTTGGTAAACCAACCCTCCGAAACCCCATGCAGCAATCCGTTCGACACGGCCGTGCGGGACTTTAACACGCCCCCCGGATAGTGCTCCACCATCAGCCCGGTAAACATTCCGTCCCCGAAGTGCAACCTCCCCTCCTTCAGCACCAGCTCCGTTCGTTCCGCCTCGGGCAACGTCTCCCCGGCCGCCGTCGAATCGCCCCCCACCGGCGCCGGCACCGGCACCGGACGCCGCTGCCACAGCAACACCCCGGCCAGCAATAACACCAGGCAAAGGCCCGCCACCACGACACGCCGCCCCCGCCGCCCCGGCTGCCCATTTATCGAATTCATGCTCTTCGGTCACTCAACGTCCTGACACTTTCAACTTGGAATCCATCCCTCGGGAATCATTCCACCATCGCCTTGAAGAAGCGCGGCACGGGCGCCCCCGTGGGCGTAACCACCTGCACCTGAATGCCCCGAATATCGGTGGCCGAATACCGCTCCATGGGCTCCGTCGCCCCGGTCGGTGCCAGCACCCGGAAATGTACCGGATTCCAAGTCGTCAGATCTGTCGTCCCCAAAACCGTGTAGCTGCGCCCTGTAATCACCGTCATTCCCAGCACCGGGGTCGTCCCGTCCGAACGAACAATCGTCAAACGGAAGCCACTCTTCGGATCATAGGCATAGGTGCCGGCCAAATATTCCTGCAGGTTGCTCATGCCGTCACCATCCGCATCCCCTTCCGGCTTTACTTTATTAATATCGGGATTCACCCGGCGTTGCCAGGCGTCCGGGATGCCATCGCCATTGCTGTCCACGCCCAGGGTTAGATTGAGGAGCGTCATCTTGCCCGGTTCACCCATCTGGGCAAAATCATGGCTCATCTCAAGCGGCAGATAGACCGTCTTACCCACCTTGACCTTTATTTTGAAGGGTACCCGGGGGTTTAAGGCGGTGGGACGATAGGCATCCCCGCTCAAACCCGCATCCAGCGGGACCAGCAGCCGATAATTGACCCCGGGTTCCAGCAACCCGGATACGTCGCCAAACACCTGAACCCCCGCGTCGGATTCCAACGTGATGGAAGCGCCCGCCGGCAGCGGGTTCCCCAGTTCATCCCGGATCAGGCCGTAGAACGTGTGGGGTAAGGCCGGCGGATACGCCCAAGCCGGACCCGGGCAAAGACCCAAGGCGCAGAACAACGTTAGTAATCCGAGCCGCGTCGCTCGACCGCAAGGACGGAATGACCGCCCAGTAATGGTAAACATAAATATGCTGTTCCCCGAATCAGTTACCCGAATAGGAATACGTAACCAGATGCAGCTTGATGTCTTTTACGCTTTTGATAAAGCGGTCCAGGCCCTCGTCCGGATCCTGCAGCAGCTTGCTGCCCGGAATCACCAGCTTCCATTTACTGTTCCAGACCGACCGACCGATCAAGCGTGTATTGGTGAATTGCGAACGCTGCAAGGAACCGGCGTTTCCATAAATAGCATTACTAAACGCCGTGTTGGTCGAAACCGGCCGGAACGCCGCATGCTTGCGCAATCCAAAGAGCGGCTCCGAGAGGGAATCCCCCGATTGATAAACCGGCTTACCGGAGAATCCCGACGCGCCGATATTGAACGGCAACGGAATCGTCACATCAGCCACATCCCAAGTGCGAATGCTTCCCGAGTCACCCAAGGCCGGACTCCGCATGGAATCCAATCCCACCGGGATCAGATATACTCCGGGTGTGGCTCCCAGCGCATTCTCGTCCCCAAACAAATCCGGGTCTGACGTCGTGCGGGCGCCCGCAGCAGCCACGGCCCCGCTGTTGGCCATGGGATCATCCATCCCGATATACCCCTCCAAGGCGATACCGGCCGCGAAGATCTTGGTCGCAAAGGAGCTTGAATCGAAGTAATGGTCAAACCCTTGGATCGGCTGGCCAAAGAAGTTGTAACCATCCGCGATGGACGTCTCAAATTCCACAACCAGGCCGGGAACCGGCAAGCCGTTGCCCGGATCCACCTGCATGCAGTAACGTTTCACATCCGCATCCTCGAGGATATTGGCCTTTCGAGCGCGGTTCAATACATCGGTCCAGGCGTTGTTACCCGCCCCATCTTTCAACAGCCGGAATTTCTCCCGGCGCAGCGAGAAGGTTGTGCCGTATGATGTCGGATTGTTGAATCCGAGTCGCCCTTTGAGGACGTCCCAATCGGCTTTCATCTCCGCGAGGACACTCGACAGCCCGGGATCGCCCAGATTACTGCCGGCAAACTGCGGATTACCGTTCTTGATCACGCCCAGCGCGCGGGAGTTTACGATCCTTGCCACAAACTCCTTGCCCTTGGGGGTATTGAGCAGGCCGGTGTCATAATCGTAGGCGTTGGCCGCCAGGTAGGTGTAGCGGGTCGCGAGATCGAACAGGGTCTTGTACCGTTCGAGCTTCTCATTCCGGAAGATCCGGAATGCCGCGTCCCGGGTCCGGAAACCCTGCACCAGCGCCGCCGCGCGTTGCCGGAACACCTGCCGCTCCTGCTGGAGTCGATCGCCCTCCGCCACCACCGAGGCATACCGCCGCTTGGTGTCGTCATAGATCCGCAACTTCTCGTTGATCACCTGGAAGTCGCCCTGCACCAACTTCAGCCAGTTGCCCAGGTCAAAGATCGACTGCCGAAGATCCTGCAGACCGGCCAGGCTCATCATTTGGTTCTGCTTGGTATAAATCGTGGCGAGATCCTGTACATTCGCTTCGGTCGTTTCAGTAAAGCTGACCGCGTCCCCAATAAGAACTCCGGCTTTTATACTTTCGGCAACGGCGAACAAAATCGGACCAATAGTAGACTTAATCGGAATGGAAGTCGCCAAGCCCACAGTGGGATCGGAAAAGGCCAGCACCAAGCCGAGAGCGTCGTCGATGCCGGTGGTAACCACACCGATGTTTTTGTCCATTATATCATAGGCCGCTTGACGATTATTAATTGAATTCTGAACTGCACTTGCATCATCCGCTGCGGCGTTGATTTTATTATAGGTATCCAGTTGCTGTTTGAACACCTGGACCGCCTTGTCGAGATCCTGCTTGTCGCTCTCGCACTGGGCCGCCAGGGCATAGTACATCCGATCATGGGCCTGGATCAGCTCGGAGATGGCCTGCTGGATTTTTCCGGGCGATTGCCGCCGGGAGGTCCAAGCCTTGGGCTTGTCGAAGAACCCGTGCGAACCGAACGCATACGGGATGTAGTACAGGGGCCGGCCCGTCACCGGATCCTTCTCGAGGTATTTCGGGTCGCCCAGGTTCACGATCACGAGATCGCTCGAAGAACCGTCGGCCGGACCGCTGGTGCTCAGATCCGTGCGCGGCGGATTGCTGGGGTCACTCCAGCTGCCATTCAACGCTTGGATGTCGATCTTCGCGACATAGGTCGCATCATTCGGAGTATAGATGCCCGGTGCCTCAATGGTCTCCGTCTCCACGTAGGTATAGTGGTAGAGGTCCGGACCGTCGTATCCCTGCTTGTAGAGCTTCCCGGGCCCGACGTCGTCCGAATAGGCCGTGCCGTAGAGTTCGATCAACGCATTCTTGTATGCCAATTCCTGCTTGTCCACCGAGGCCTGCAATTCCGCCAGGGAATCCTGCTCGCTCCGCATGAGGCGCGTCACGTCCTTGGCGTCGTCGAAGCTCGACACCGCATTGTTTAGGGCACCCAGGGCCCGCTCGTAGACCTGCTCGAAATGCGCCTTGGGATCCGGCCCGGTTACCTGGTTCGGATTCAAGTCGAATGACAGGCTTCCATTGGCCAGACCCGCCGGGGTGAGATGCCCCTCGGCACTGTCCATGGCTGCCTGAAGATCGGCGGCCGTCGCCGCCAGTTCCTTCAACTCCGGCACGGTGGTCCGGTCAACTTTTTGGATACCCTCATGTGCCGGATTGGGATCCACCGGCGGCAGGATGGCGTTGCCCATCGCCCAGTTCAGGTAGCTGCCCGAACCGGTTCGGGTCGCCCAGTGGTCCATCCCCCACGACCGCGTGGTCGGCACCGGAATTTGAGTCGCATTAACCCGCGTTCCGGCAAAATACTCCCAGCCCACGTCCTCGCCCGGCTGGAAATCCTTTCGCCAGGTCAGATCGAAAACCTGCCGGCCGGTGCGGGCCACCGCCGCGGCGGCGGCCGCAAACTTCCGCTCGTCCTGGTAATCCACGGCCACCGCTTTCCCGAGGATATTCACGGCCTCGATGCGGGGCACCCAGGCAAAATCCTTGTCGACCAGCAGGGAGTAGTAACCCTTCAGCGCGGTCAGATAGTGGCCGTAGGCATCGCCATGCCCCTGCGGATAGAGCACCGAGGCGTCCTGGGCATCCACTTTGCCGTCCTGGTTTTGGTCGAGAATGTTATAGTTGAGCGCGTAGATCACCTCGCCAGCATCAATGCCGCGGGTATAATTCCACACCAACCGGTTGTAGACGGGGTTCAGTCGGACGCCCGGCTGCAGGAAGTCGTCCCGGCCCCGCAGCAGCGCCAATTCCTCCTCCAGCAGCGACGGCAGTTGCCCCTTAAACGCAAACAGCGCCGTGGCGATGTCGCCATAGGTTTTGTCCTTGGTCCCGATGCCGATGGTGGGATTCGCCGCGTCCGCGCGCGCCTCGTTGCCCAGCATCATGTAGAGGTCGCTGATGTACCCGGCGGCCAGCAACAACGCGTCGTTGGCGGGATCGTAGCTGATGCCCGCATCGATGCTCAGCATCTTGCCCCGCCGCAGCACGGTCTCGTAGATCTCGATCAGGCCGTAGTTGTTGATGCTGTCCAGATTCAGGGCGACATCGCCCTCCCAGCGTTTGCCCGCCGCCGCCAGGATGCTGGCATCGGTGTTCACCGTGTTGTTAAACAGGTCCGCGGTGCGCTGGTTGAAGGGATTTATGCCCGCCAACACCCGTTTGATCCATCCCTCCGCAAGCGCCGGCGACGTCCATTGCGACCAGCCTTGGCCATACGCGGCGTTCAAGGCATTCGTCGCCCGGTAACGGCTGATTACGTAATTGTCGCTCAACGCCCGCACGTCGGCCGTCTCCCCCAGCACCGTCCGGACCTTGTCCGGATACTTCGCGGGATCCAAGGGCAGCCACTTGGATCCCACCCGATCGACGAGATCCTGGGTTTCATAGGCATCCAACTGGCATTGGAACAGCAACGCCGTCTCCGGAACCGCACCGGAGAACAACTCCACCGCCAGACGGTGGTTCGTGTGAAGTCCATCGGCATCCGGACTGCCCGAAGCCAAGGCGGAAGCAGGAACGACGTACACCTTACTGAGCGGCGCCGGCGCGAATCCGACGGGGCGGGCCACCGTCCCGGTGTCATCGGTCCCCAGATTGGCTGAGACCAACAACTGCCCGTCGACATAAACCTTGGCGCCCAGCGCGTCATTGAGATCAAGACTCAGGTAGTACTGCGGATAGACCTTGGCATTTGATACCTGAAAATCCCGGTACAAAAGGCTCTGCGGACGGCCCGCCACCGACCGCTCGTAAACCAACTGGTTGGGAGTCAGGTCGGCGAGGGCCGGCAACGTTCCATTGGCCACAGCTACCAAACGGGTCTGCCCCGCACCGGCCCCCGTGGTCACCTCGGCGGCATGCACCCCGCCGTTCCGGTCATGAATCTCCAACGCCACACCCGTGGCGAGTTTCGGCGCGTCGGCGGTCGAGAACGTCAGATCCAGCGCGTTCGGAATCCCCGGATCGGACGCAGAAGTATACTGAAGCTTTCGGATCGGCACGACCTGCGACGCGGCCACCGCGAAGCGCTGGCCCACCACCGAACCCACGTTGCCCGCGGCTTCACCCGGGGCCGGGAATTCCAGATGCTGCCAGACTCCCGGTCCCTGCGCCGAAGAAAACAGGTTCGACGGCGTATTGCTGTAGAGCGGCGGATACGCCCCGTCCTCGGGCGCGGAAATCCACCACTGGAATTCGTAATCATCGATCCGGCCGGCCAGATCCAGGACCTGCTGGAAGGTCACCTTTTCCGCCAACGGATTCGACGACAGGATTACCTTGGCTTCACCCGGGTAAAGGGTGCCGATCACCTTGATAATCTGCAGGCTTACCGGTTCGTCCGGCGGCGTGAATGCCCGCCCCTGGCCGGCGATCAGTGTCACGTAACCCGTGCCCGGCCCCACGGCCGTCAGCGCATACGAGTCCACCGCCGAGTCACTGCTGGTGACCTCCACCAGATCGCCCGCCACCTTGGTAGATACCTGGGGCACCCCTTGAAGCGCCGCGATAAAGGTCCCCGGTTTCGCCGGATCCGGATAAAAGGTCTGAAACTCCAGGCTCAGTCCTGCGATGGCGTTGTTCCAGGCGGTTCCGAGAGGCCCCCCATCGCTGCAAAGAGCCTGGAGTTTCTGGAGGTCGCCTCCCCCCACAATATTGGAGAGTAGATAACTTTCCCCCAACGTCTCCTGCTTGAATTCGCCCTGGAACACCAGCGAGCCGTACTGGCCGTCGTTCGGATCGAAATAGAATCGTTCGACCAGATGCGGCGGAAGCTGCGGGAAATAGCTTTTCCCGCGGTAGAGCGAGGTCTTCACCGACGGCGGAATCTGGTCCAAGCCATGGCTGTCCCCCGCGGCATAGAGGGCGTACTTCTTCGCCGCGGTCGGATCGTGCAGCACCACGGACGGGTTTGCTGGATCGACGGTCGGCGCTGCGTCTCCACCCTGGGCCATGGATTGCTGGTACAACACTTCCAGGCTGGTCTGGCCACGGATTGCGGGAAGCCCGCGCTTCGGAACCGTCAAAGTCTCGCCCATCTGCAGCACCGGAGCCGATTCCGGCCAGCGGGCCTGATAGATGATCGCCTGGGCATTTTCATTCGCAAAGACACCATCGGCCTGCCCCTCCGGAGCCGGACTCGCAGTGACCACACCACCCGACCCGGTCGTCAGCGCCGTGGCCACAGTCCGAAGGTACGGAGTGATCGTGCCAACCGGGGGTTGCCCTGTGACCGGAGCGTCCCCCGACGCCCGGTTCAGCACGATCCCCGCCGCGTCGGTAGGAAACCAGAAACCCGGCAAGGTTTTATAATAGAAATGGAACTCGCGTCGTGCCGCGGCCGCCGACTGGCCCGGATGCGGACCGCGATAGACCCAGAGGTTCTGCTTGCGATCCTGAAACGTGATGCCGTTGTAAAATTCGGACACGCTGGCGCCGCCGATTGACGGCATGATTGCTGCTGCCGTCAATCTCCAACCCGAATTAAAGGCTGTGGTCTCGTGCCCCGTCACCGCCAGGATTCCCGAAGGACCTGCTTGGGTGATCGGATCCACAACGAGGAAACCTCCGCCTGGATTGCTGCCGTCGTCCGGCGGCACCAACAGGATCTCGTCGTTGCTCTCGGGCTCGAGCACCAGATCGAAGGCGACTTCGATATACGTGGGTGTCACCGCAGCCAAAGTTCCGGGCCAATTCCGGTCCGCATAAGGGTTTGAAACAATGACCGGCCGGCCGAGGGCCGTCGTCAGATCAGCACTGCCGGAACGTCCATAGCGCAGGTGCCCGGGAAACCCGTTCACCGAAGTGAAATTGATGTCCCCCGATTGGGTTTGCTGCACGGCCGAAACTGCGGCCGCAATGGCTATCGCGGCTTCTGGCTCGGGAGCATAATCATTGCTGCCCACCGAGTTATCATCTTTATCTCGGTATATATTAACCCCGGAAGGTTTTGTGTCGGTGCCAGAAACCGACACCTGCCTCAACGGCAACGCTCCGTCCCACTGGACCTCGATGTATCCTGTGGAGGTCGTCGGATTGGCCGACGTATTCACCACCACGGCAGTTGATTTTCCAGTAACTGTGAGGCTGTAGGTATTTGTAACTTTGTAGAACCTGTACAACTCGTTGTCGTCCTTTTTTATGAGACCATGTCTCTCTATGAGCGAGATCGGCGCGCCAAGAGTAATGCCGGCGATCAAGCTATCGGCGGCGGTGAACCGATAACGATTCGAGGGGAGAGCCAAGGTACTGTCGGCGGGAAGCAGCGCCTGAATTCCAATGGTCGACAGCGTACCGGTGAATGTCTTATCCCGAAAGTCGGTAGCGCCCGGATAGAAATGGTATTGGGATGTCCCGGCTTCGTTTTGCAGTACCAAGGGCTGGTAGGAGGCAAACGACGGGGTTCCTTCCACGGCGATCTGCACCAGTGTACTGGCGTTGTTGGCGGGATCCGCTGAGTTATCCACCAGGTTGATGAACGACAGATCCGTGATTTTCCGAAAGCCCAGTTCCTGATTCAAGCTGCGGGCAATCTCCCCAATGGCGGTCGGGGGCACCGGCTTGTCGAGCAACGGCAACGGCATCGGAGGCTGCAGGATGGTACCCGCATCCACCACATAGCTGAACCGGTCGGTTGCGGACTCGCGCACCACATGGAACGTCGCCATGTTCGGGCGGCCGTCGGTGTCCGCGTAGTCGAGCAACACGTACGGCTGCGAGGAATAGTCGGGCTGGGTCGTGACGTTCAGGTCATCCCGCAGTGCCCACACCCGTCCGCCCTGGATCAAGGCATGCTCCTCGTTCGGATTGAACCCCACCGTCGACGGTGTCGTGTTTTGTATATACAGCGAGCCTGCGGACTCGATGCTGCTCAGCGGACCGCTGCCATGGTTGCTGGCCAGCACGATCTCGCGGTACCGCGGATGCGAGGCGTCCGGATACTTCAAAGTGTATCGGCCAATGACGGAGGGCCAATAGGTCGGTTTGAAACCGATCTGCTCGTTCCGCGTAGACGTTGTGGCACTCCGCCGGAACCACAAAACCTCCAGTTGATTCATACCGGGGATCGCATTTACCGGGATGATTGCCCCCTTGTTCGCTGCTTCAAATCCCACGAGGAAGGGATCCTGATAGGCAGCGGCATTGAAAGACACACCCTTGAGAGTGTTGATATAACCGGCAATGTAATCCGCCGAATTCCCGAGTTCTCCCACCGGCGCCGGGATGCGATCGCCCACGTAAGCCGAGGCGTTGACGACACGGGGCGAATTCGCGATGTCGGGCAGGGGCTCAAGCGTGGTATCGCTCAAGGCGTTTTTAACCGTTTGAAGAGTAGTGGATACATTATCCGTGAACCTCTTGTCGACGACGTTATCATCGATCCACGAAAACACCCGCTCAAAGGCAACGTGACCAGGGCTGGTGTAGCGGATCAGTGCCCTCAGGGCCGGCTGGGATGGTTCAAGGAACGTGTAGAAACGGCCAGCTGATATTTTTGCCCGGCTAACGCCACTATCGGACGGATCTTGATAAACCAAAGCCGGGCTGTTTTCGATCGGCAGGACGATAGCCGTGCTGCTGGCCGCCTTTTCGTCGGTCACCAATGGGCGCAGATAGTGGCTGTACCGATCCGCCCGGTCAGGCCAGATAAACGTATAACGGCTGAGTAAGAAGGGCCAGACCAAGCCGCCCATGGACGGCTTGCCCCAAATCACTTGGAAATCCGTCGAATTCTGTGTCACCTGAGTGGCATACAGCTCTATGTCGCCGATGGTGTTGATGTTGTGCTGATAGGCAAATGATGAACTATTTTGTGCGATTGTTGTGGGTTTCAAACCCGCGTCGGATGGGGTGTTCCCGGGATAGGCAGTGACTCTCTCCCCCAATTCGACTGTGACATTATTCGGCAATGGCTCACGAGACACTTCGACAATTTCGAACCCGATCTGAGCCCGGGTGGTTAAGCTGGTGGCATCCCCAAGAATTTCCATGAAGATGCGCCCTTCCCGGTTATACGCTTGAATACCTGCATCGCCTTGATGGGATATCGTACTTGTATAATAGTCGGGGACCGAACTGGTATCGCGCACCAAACTACTGGTAATATCCCCACCGAGGACAATCTCCTCAGCCAGAACATTCTTCGGAATCATTGAGTTGTAAACGAACTTGATCTCCTTGATTCCCTTTGGAACAACAACGGGGCTGCTTGAATTCTTGTAGGCGCCCTTTGTCCAGAACATATTCACTGGCGCTTTACTGCTCACACCGGAAACAATCACTTGGGTTGATTTTATCGGGTAATACAAGGCATCGACTCTGACGTAATCCATCCACTCCAATCCGGACGGCGGGGTCACAGTTCCCGTCCGGGTTCGCCACAATATCGAAATCTGCCCAGCTTCGATTGCGTAGCATTTAATGGCATTATTACTCCAATAGTATCGCTCTCCCGAGTGCGTTTCGTCGATATACTTTACCGGAGTGTCATTTAAAACTCTAGTGGCAATGGTAACGGGCTCGGGATACCAATAGTTTGAATCCACGGAAGTCAGGATAACTCCACTGATATTATTAATCGGCGGGAGTATTTCCTCACCAAATAAGTAGTCAGCTCCGTGAGCCAGATAAGGCGCACCCACTGCTGCCCGCAGAATCGAAGCCGTTCCGACGCCATTGATCGGGCTGCTGCGTGGCCAATTCAGTATGGTCGCATTGCCGGCAAAGGATCCCGCCAAATTTGTCATAGCCTTGGCAGGATCCGGCTTGATGCCCTGCCGTGTGACCCCACCGTAGACGATGCCACCACGGAATTGTCCCGGGGTTGCACCCGAGGGCGCTGGTATGGTAGCGGAAGGTTGCGGAGCCCAGTTTACGCCATGTTTTGGGTTGGTGAAATTGGTACTGAATAGCAACTGCCTCTGATCGAACGCTGACTGCGCCCAAACTAATTTAGAACAGAATAACCACACCAGAAGCCGAACCACTTTACACCATTTCATAAAATGCAAATAACAAAGGAGACGAAAGAGCCACAGAACTGCGCCAGTTGGTGGCACTAAAAAACGACTGCTCCCCTAATTCAACTTGGATGATACACACGGAGGAGGGGTATGACGGCGAATTTCTTAGGGGAATTTGCTCGACCATCGGCGGTTGATTGTTCACCGGCCCGATCAGCGGGTGGATGAAAACACCGCAATGAAGTGAAATTTGATATCCCATTGGGTATTAATGTATTTGGTAAACACCATAAAACCGCTGGCATATGTCTTCTCGAGTCCCGCAGTGGCCGCCCAAACCGTATCATTAACGTAATTTTCATAATCACAGGTTACTGTGACAGAAATTGGGGCATCGGTTCTTCCAGTAAAATTGACTTGGTAATATCCAGAGAAATTATTTTTTTGGCAGGTAAAGCCGGTTCCTCCCGCGAGTGTGCCGTCCTTGTTTACGCTTCCCGCCACGATTTCATAGCCACGAGATCCGGTCACAACCGATTTGGAGTTAACTTGGACATCGGTTGCGGCGTAGACCCGGGTGGCATTGATCGCGCTATTGGCATCCCGTTTGACAATGGTGCTGGCGGTATTTGCCGAGGTGGGGGCGGAGGCAATTTTGGCATCCGTGACATTCGCATTCGCAATCTTGTCCGTGGTGACTGCCGTATCCGCAATCTTGGCCGTGGTGACTGCCGTATCCGCAATCTTGTCCGTGGTGACTGCCTTATCCGCAATCTTGGCCGTGGTGACTGCCGCATCCGCAATCTTGACCGTGGTGACCTGTGATGCGCCGAGGGTAAGGTTAGCCCCATTGCCGGTGATGCTGCCACCCAATCTGATGTTGTTGGTGACATAGAGATCACCGGCGCTGATTGTTCCGCCGACGTCCAGGGTATTCAACAGGGTGGCATTGTCTGGCAGGTTGATCCCCACTTTACCGGATACCGCTTTGAGGATCACCGTACTCCCGTCTTGGCCCCTCAACTCGCCGGCATAGCGTGAATGAAAAGCATACGGAGCCGGAAAGAACTGAATGCGCGGGGCTATTTCAGTTTCACCACTTACTTGGATTCCGAGGTATTTTCCATCGGCATTTTTGTCATAGAAGTATTTGGTAAGATCAGTGGCACTCCCGGGAGCAAGTGCAATATTGTTCACACCTTCACCCAGGACCACACTGAAATGGCCCTTGTCCACAGTGACCGTTTGTTGCTCCGACCATATCTTAATGCCCGCCGTTGGGGCTTCATAAAGACTGAAGGTGACGGTAAGGTTTTGCGGGGTGTTGAGACCGCGGGCATTGCCAGAGGCATCGGTGAGAAATCCCTGGAAAGACATTTTACCCGGTGGATTGGGATTGGCCGCCCTGGCAGTGGTTGATACTTCGGTCAATAGGGCGATGCCGGCAGCGGCTAGGAATGTTAGTGTTCTAAGCATTTTCATGGGAGCTAAGATAATTGGTTAAAATGGAAATGTCCCCCGCGGTCGGTCTTCATTGGAGCGTGGGAATGTCGCTGATTCGATTCAGGATAAAGGATCCCTGGGTGACGATGGTTCGGGTTTGGTTATCGCGGCCCTTGAGCACGATGGCCTCCGAGTAGAGGCCCTGCACCCGGGAGCTTCCCGCCGTGCGGCTGGCAAAATCCTGACCTGGCTTCGTAAACTCCAGCGTGATCTGGCGGTCGATGTCGTAGGATTCCACCCCGGGCTTGGTGATGGGCTGGTACAGCGCGTCCAGATTGTCGTGGTCGGGATGGTAGCTGTGGAGGAACGGATTGGAAGCCTCGTCGGCGAAGCCCTCCTTGAGGACCGTGCTGACACGCCCTTGGCCCAAGGCTCCCTGAAGCGGCCAACCGGACGTCGACAACGGCAGGTGCACCGCGCTCAGCCGTCGGGATTTCGACAGGTACGCGGGATGCAGTTTGGTCGCATCCACGGTTACGATGGGGTTGGTGGTGATGCGGTCGGCCCCCTGGAAAACCTGTTGCAGGAGACGGGCGTGGCCATCGGATCCCTGATGGATGATGAGCCGCAGCGGAAAGGGCGAGGCGACCGTTCCCAAGTCCGTGTCGAACGACGTCTGCAGATACTTTCCGCCGCCCACCATTACCATTTGGGTTTTCTTGTCATAGGTCAGCTCCGGCGTCGTGAGGATTCCGGTGGTGGTGTAGACATAATTGCCAAGCTCAACTCCGGCGAGCCCATCGCTGCCGGAAGTCCCGGCGAAAACCTTGCTGCCGTCCGCAGAGGTGGCCACGGCGGTCCAGGCGCGCTCGTCGGCGAGACCAGACCAGGTTTTCCCGCGGTCTCCGGAGGCATAGATTTTTCCGAACTCGATCGTCCCCACGATGGCCGTCCCAGTGCGGGAGCAGGCAACGCCCTGCCAATAGGCCGACTGCGGCGCAGCGGCCGGTTTTTCCCACGTGGTCCCGGAATCCGTGGAGAGGTACATTCCCCCCGGGTTTTCAACGGCCACGAGGACCTTGCCATCGGCCGACGAGGCCACGGACTGCCAGTTCACCCCGGACACCCCGATGAGCGGATTCCACGTGGCCCCGGAATCGAGCGACTGAACGAGCGGTCCCCCGTTAATTGCGGCCAACAATCGGATACCGTCGGACGAGCCGGCGATGGCTCGCCACCGTTGCCCCGGCAGGGTTTGCCGCTGGATCCAGGAGGTCCCTTGATCCACCGAGGTATAGAGATCCGCACCGTCCGTCACCGCGGCGATCTTGCTGCCATCCGTGGAACACGTGACAGCGATCCAGTTAGCCACGGGGGTGCCCGAAGCTTCGGACCAGTTGGTCCCGGTATCCGACGACAGGGAGATCCTGCCGCCACGGGGTACCGCGACCAACTTTGATCCATCGGCCGACGACGCGATAGCCTGCCATTCGGCTGCCGAGCCGACCGCCGTCCAGCTAGAACCGGAGTCCACCGAACGGGCGATTCGGCTGCCCATAACCCCAGCGACCAGTTTGGTGCCGTCGGCGGACGACGCGATACAACGGACCTGTACCCCGGATGCGTTCCAATGCTCGCCGCCGTCCCGGGAAGTTCTGAATGGCAACCCACGAATTGGGACCGAAGGAACAGCAATTCGAAGGCCATCGGCAGAGATGATACTTTCAACCGCTTGATTAGTACTCGTCGTTTTCTTCGCCCAAGACATTCCGGCATCACGCGAGGTATATATTCCTGGTTTCGAAAAATGCCCTGAGGCCACCAAATTCATTCCATCAGCCGACGAAGCCACGGAACTGAAACTTAAGGAATCCTCAAGATGGGCAACCCAATTGGTGCCTGCGTCGGTCGAGGTGTAGACCCGCCTGACCCCTGAAACGAACGATAATGCGACCAGCCGCGTCCCGTCATCAGATGACTTAACAGCAAACGGATAGTGTATGTTAGTGTCAAGGGGAACGCCTTCCGACCAGGTAAGCCCGCCATCTTTCGAGGTCCGTATTAATAGTTCGTTGGCGACGACGAGCTTCAGGCCATCGCCGGAGGACGCCAGGGCGGTCACCGACGCCCAACCCCCGCCATCGAGTGGACTGGGTTGCCAGGTAACACCGGCATCGGTTGACGTGAAAATCCCTGCGTAACCAGTTGAACCATTGTAACCACTGGCTACCAAGCGCATCCCTTCCGACGATGAAGCCAATAAATTGAATTCCATTTGTCCCTCGGAATCGCCGGCAACCCACGTCTCACCGGCATCGGAAGAGGTATAGATTCTGCGGTTGAAAAACGGGGATTGCGGGTTGCGATTATCCCCGATGGCCACCAGCCTGCGGCCATCGGCGGAGGAAACGACATCAGAACAAACGACCCCGATGTTCCGCTCGGTCCACGTGGCTCCTCCATCGGTCGATGTCGCCAGATTGCCATCGCGCGAGTCAGCGGCGTACGGGTCCGTTACGGTCGGGTCCGTTAAAACGGCAACCAACTTCATTCCGTCGGTGGACGACGCCAAATCTGATTGGAGGAGCGAGGGAAACGCCGTCGTCGGGGTCACCGGGGTGGCGGGTACGGTGCGGCGGGTCCACGGTCCCGGCGGGTAGCTGACCGTCTGGTTGGCCTCGTTGAGCGCGATGAATTCAGGCTGGGCCAGTTTGTTGGTGAATTCCTGATAACTGCCGACCTTGGCATAGGTCTTGAGATAATTGCCCACCCGGGTGATGGAGGCATCGCCGACCCAGAGTCCGTTGCTGGATGCCTGCTGCGCCGTCACGGGTAGATCCACCCGCATTTGGCCCAGCGTGGCATCCTGCAGGCGCAGGATCGCGGCATACTTATCACCACTGGCCCCGTTCATGGCGGACCGATCGATACCGAGGACGACTTCCACTTCGGAGCCGGGCTGGCCTTTGGGCGCCAGATCGAAAGTTTCGAATTGATTCAGGGGCAGAGTTTTATAGCTGTAGAGCAGGGTGGACATGCTCAACGTGGTGCGCAGGAGCAGCGGCGGTGGGGGGACTGCTTCGCTGGCAGGCGACGTTTCGGAGAGAATCAACGTGACCGTTACTTTGTTGGTTTGATCCAGTTGATTGCGGAGGCGGAAGGAGTAGGCCCCCAAGCGGTCCGAGAACGCGATGCCGCTCTGGTTTTGCAAAACCACCTCGAAGGGACCGAAATAATTATTGGCGGAATTGTTGCTCTTTCGGATCCAGTAGGCTTGGCCGCGATTTAGGTTTTCCGTGCCGGGGGAAACCGGGACGGTGAGGGGAGATTCCTGGGCGTTTTCCCCGCCGGGATATTGGTAGATTTCAAACTCGTTGGCTTCCTTTGTGGGTGCCAGGAAGTTCGCAAACAGGGGGGGGGCATCGTTCCGGGTGGCGAAGCCGCGAAAATTTAGGCCACTGGAGGACCAACGGGTGGACGGCGGCACCGGTGTGCCCTTCAAGTTCCAGGTATAATCCTGGCTGCTATCGTTTCGAACCAGGTAGGTGGAATTCGCGGCCAACGGGAAGGCGTTGACCGGACCCGTAGCTTTCGCCCAGGGCAACCAGTCACTGCCGGAAGCCAGCGTCACGGGTTGGCCCAGGATGCGCCCCGCAGTGAGGTTGGGTTGCCAGAGCCAGATCTCCGAAATGGGGCTGCCGGCGCCCACCAGATTTTCCAGTGTGTCATGCTGGGCGTCGACCTGCAGATAGACCGCATTCCATCCCGGATGGAGCGTCAAGGTTTCGGTCTTCCACTGGGCGCGGACGGCACCGGCCATCGCGACCGCCAGCAAGGTCGCGTAAGCGAGGCGGCGAAAAAACGGGTGAATGTTCATGGCTTCCGGAAAAAATACCAAGCTGGCTGGGGATTGAGGCGTTGGAGGGCGGCCAGCGCCGAGGTGTTCCCGCGGCCGCCAAAGAAAATGACCTCGGTGCCGCTCCAGATGGCGGTGGCTTTGGTACGGGCTTGCGGGGAACCGGGATTGCCCAGCACGCGCCACTGGTCCGTCGCCGGGTCATAAGCGGCGCCAGTGGCGGTCAGCCCGCTGGCCGTCTGCCCGCCGTAGACCACCATTTCGGACCCGGTCCAGACCGCGTTATGCAGGCTCCGGGCGCTCGGCGCGTTGGCGGTGGCCAGGGGTTGCCAGCTATTGCTCGCCGGGTCGTAGGCCGCGCCGTCCCCAACAGAGGTGGACGCCGAACTTGTTCCGCCCCAAACCAGCAACCGTTGTCCGGTCCATACAGCCGTGTGACCGCTGCGAGCGGACGGGGCCCCGCTCGCATTGATGGGACTCCAGGCCGTGGGCAGGCCGTTGACGAACAGCAACTGGGCACCGGTATTAAGCGGTAGGCCCGACGCCCCGTCACCGCCCCACACCAGCAAGCGGTCGCCCGCCCAGACCATCGACGCGCCGGCTCGGGGTGCCGGAGCACCGGTGCCCGGCAGGAGGGTCCAACTATCCGTCAGAGGATCGTAAAGTGCCCCGTCAGCGAGGCGGCCACCGGCGTTGCTGCCACCCCAGATCACCCAACGACTGCCGGTCCATACCGCCCCGTGCCGTTCCCGGGCCGACAGGATCGACGGCGACATGCTCACCCACAGGTTGTTTCCCACGGTAAAACGGCCCCCACCGGCCAGATAATCGGTGCCGTTGTAACCACCCCACACGAGCATTTCCGTACCGGTCCACACGGCGGAATGATTCATGCGGGCTTCAGGGGCATGATACAGAGCCACCGGGATCCATTGGCTTAATTCAGGACGATAGCTGGCGCCGTCGGACAAATACTTTCCCTTAAGGTAATTTCCACCCCAGACGATCATCTCCTGGCCGGTCCACACGGCGGTGTGACCAGATCTGGGCAGCGGTGCCGTTGCCGCCGCACTGTCATCCACCCACCCCGGTGCAGCCACGGTGACAGTCAGTCGCAGCCCGGCGCCCAACAATGCGGGGTCCCCGGGATTCGGGGAAATGACGGTGCCGCCAGCGGATCCACCGGCCAAGGCTGCCACCGTGGCCTGGAGCGCCACCACCGTGGCCTGAAGCGCCGCCAATTCGCTGGTCCGCGCAATACCACTGCCCAGACGATCGTCGGCGAGTGTGCCTGCACCTATTTTGGTCGCGTCGAGACTGGGGATCCGATCCGCGGCCAGCGTGCCGGTGGTGATCTTGTTGGCGTCCAGATTCGGCACGCGCGCCGGATCCAGGACGCCTGTCGAGATCTTCGCGGCGTCCAAATTGGGGATCCGCGTCGCGTCCAAGTTCGGAATACGCGCGAGAACCAACGTGCCGCTGGTGATTTTTGCCGCGTCCAAGTCCGGGATGCGCGTCACGCCCAGAACACCGGTGGTAATCTTGCCGGCGTCGAGAGTCGGTACTCGCGTCGGATCCAGGACGCCTGTCGTCACCTGATCGGCATTCAGCGCCGTCACTGCGGACCCATTGCCGGTGAACGTTCCCGTAAACTGATTGTTGGCGTTCGTCGCCGTCACCGCCCCTTTGAACGTGTTCGTGCTCGTGAACACATTGGTCCGGTTCAGCAGCGCCACATTCGGACTCAGCCGCGCGTCCTCCAGCTCACCCGTCGTGATTTTCGCGGCATCCAAATTGGGGATCCGCGTCGCGTCCAAGTTCGGAATACGCGCGAGAGCCAACGTGCCGCTGGCGATTTTTGCCGCGTCCAAGTCCGGGATCCGCGTCACGCCCAAAATCCCCGAGGCAATCTTGGCGGCGTCCAGAGTCGGCACTCGCGCCGGATCCAGCTCACCCGTCGAGATCTTCGCGGCATCCAAATTGGGGATCCGTGTCGCGTCCAAGTTCGGAATACGCGCGAGAGCCAACGTGCCGCTGGTGATTTTAGCGGCGTCCAAGTCCGGGATCCGTGACACGCCCAGAATCCCCGAGGCAATCTTGGCCGCGTCCAGAGTCGGCACTCGCGATGGATCCAGCACGCCCGTCGTCACCTGGCTGGCATTCAGCGCCGTCAATGCGGCCCCATTACCGGTGAACGTTCCCGTGAACTGGTTACTGGCGTTCGTCGCCTGTACCACCCCGTTGAACGTGTTCGTGCTCGTGAACACATTGGTCCGGTTCAGCAGCGCCACATTCGGAGTTAACCGCGCATCCCCCAGATTCCCCGTGGTGATCTTCGCAGCATCCAAATTCGGGATCCGCGTCGCGTCCAAGTTCGGGATACGCGCGAGAGCCAATGTGCCGCTGGTGATTTTTGCCGAGTCCAAGTCCGGGACGCGCGTAACGCCCAGAATGCCGGTGGTAATCTTGCCGGCGTCCAGATTCGGCACTCGCGATGGATCCAGCTCACCCGTCGTCATCTGGGTGGCATTTAACGCCGTCAATGCGGCCCCATTACCGGTGAACGTTCCGGTAAACTGATTATTGGCATTCGTCGCCTTCACCACCCCGTTGAACGTGTTCGTGCTCGAGAACACATTGGTCCGGTTCAGCAGCGCCACATTCGGAGTCAGCCGCGCGTCCTCCAGATTCCCGGACACAATCTTCGAGGTGTCCAAGCCGGGGATATTCGCTGCATTCAGCAATCCGGTGACCTTGCCGGCGGTCACCGATCCATCCGCCACCGTCAAGGCGTATAGTGCCTGCGGTGTCGCGGAGAGCGGTTGGCGCGGAGACAACACCTGGAAGGTTGAAGCCGGCTTCTTGCGCACCGTCGTCTGCAACCACCGCGGCGTTCCGTTAAAAACTCCGTAACCAAAATCCAAATTCACCACGAAGACGCCGCCGTAAACCGGCACCGCATTATTCGTGACGGGGATGCCCACCACAGCCCCGTTCGCCTCCGCAGCGTACAAACTGAAGACAAAATCATAAAGCGTGCCGTCCGCCGGCGTCTTGGCGTCGTCCGTTAATCGCCCCTGATAGACGAACGAGTTCTGAGTCGGCGCGCCGGCACTCTCCGCAAAGCTCTGGCCACCCATCCAGACCGCCAGTACCAGCCTTGTCAACTCTGGTAACCACCGACGCAGCAGGGAAAACCCAGCTTTGATTTCTACACGAATCCAAAGTACCTCCACGGAGCAAATGAGCAGATCCTGGGCCAAGGTTAATAACTACTTTTACATACAGATTTAAAATACTGGCATTCAATTGGATACAGTTGCTTTCTCAGACCGCTCGTGCCGCCAGAAATCGAACAGTCCACTGTATTTGATACAATATAACTGTATTTATTACAGGCTACTTCAGATACCCTTACTCAATTCGTTGCCGGTCATCCGCACCCAGGCTCGCCCCGCCCCAACCCACAGTCCCCCAGCCCACCACAGTCCGTCGGCGATCCATCCGCTGCTGCCGGTCGCGGTCATCGGAACAAAACCCATCCGACGGAAATCATGGGAGCCTTTTCCCGCGCGACAAAAAACCCAATGGACGAAGGCCTAAGCGTTGCCTATCGTGGTGTTTTGTTCATCCCTTCAAATGGAATCGGAGCGTCCTCTTCGCCCGTCAGCCTCACGCCGCAACAGTTCGCGGCGGCGTTTCCCTTTTACCTTTCGGTTGATTCGAATTTACGGATCCTGGGCGCCGGCAAGTCCCTGCGGCAGATCTGCCCGGATGCGGCCCCGGGCGCCCACCTCGGAGAGTGCTTTGCCTGTCTCCGGCCGGAAGGGCCCCTCGATCGGGCGCATTTGTTGAAAAACCTGCTCCACTTCTTCTTGTTGGAGCATCAAAAGCAACCCCTGAAACTAAGGGGCCAATTCATTCACCACCCGGAGCTGGACACCCTTACATTCCTCGGATCCCCCTGGCTCACCAGCGTGGACGAGGTCGACCAGTTAGGTTTGAACTTTCACGATTTTGCGGTCCATGATCCCGTGGTGGACATGTTGCTGGCCTTTCAGTCAGCGAGAATCGCAATGGCAGACGCCGGGAAGCTCGCCGAAAAGCTGCACCTTCAGCGGGAGCAATTGCAGAAAGCGAATGCTGTCCTCGAACAACAGGCAGCCGAAAACGCCCGCCTGGCCTATATCACCGCACGCACCGACAACTCCGTGGTCCTCACGGATGCTTTGAAACGGACGGTTTGGGTGAACGACGGCTTTACCCGACTGACCGGATACAGCCTGGAAGAAATGCTGGGGAAATCCCCGGGCCTGCTCCTTCAGGGCCCCGACACGGACTCCGGTACCGTCCAGCAGATCCGGGATCACATTCACCGAGGTGTGGATTACCATGGTGATATTCTTAACTATGCCAAGGACGGGCGCATTTACTGGATCCACTTCGAGATCCAAGCCATGCGTAACGCCCAAGGAGAAATCACCCATTTCATGTCCATCGGTACCGACATTACCAAGCGCCGGGAAATGGACCGGTATCTGCGGGACGCCCGGCAGAATGCCGAAGAAGCCACCGCCGCAAAGAATGAATTTCTGGCGACGATCAGCCATGAGCTGCGAACCCCGTTGACCTCGATTCGGGGCTTCCTGCAAACCCTCTTAGCCGACCCGCAGATGCCGGTGCCCCTCCGGCAGGAGTTTTTGGGAGTTATCCACGGCCAATCAATCCGGATCTCGCGTTTGGTGGACAGCCTCCTGACCTTGAGCAGTCTGGAGAGTGGGCGCACCCAATTCCACGATGAACTGTTGGACCTTGGGCAGATCGCCCAAAACAGCCTGAGGGAAATTTCCCCTATGGCGGCGGATAAATCCCATCGAATCGAGGCGACCCTGCCACTAATTGCGGTGCCGTTTCTTGGGGATCCAATCCAGCTGCAGTCGATCTTCAGCAATCTACTCACCAACGCGGTGAAGTTCACGCCCGATGGGGGCATCATCAGCCTTGGATTGAGCGTCCACAACCACGAGGTATGGATCACCGTTGAAGACAACGGTCCCGGCATACCGCCCGCCCATCGGCACAAAGTGTTTGAACGATTTCATCGAATCTATCGCCAGGGAATCTCGCAGGAAGGCACGGGCCTGGGACTGCCGATCGTCCAGGCGATCGTGGCTCACTATGGTGGCAGGATTCAACTTAAGTCCCACGAGAACCAAGGCTGCTGCTTCCAAATTTTTCTGCCGTTGACCGCCGGAGTCCCTGGCATTCCCGCAGAGCAAGGATTAGAAAACCCTTCACCTGCTCACCCCTTCGGCGATTGAAAGGTACAAATATGTTCCACCCTACCTGCCTATGCGCCTAGTTGACAAGTCCGCCCACCGGGTGTTGGTCGCGGACGATGATGACGCGATTCGACTTTTACTAAAGTACAACCTGACAATCCATGGTTTTCAGCCGGTGCTGGCCCAAAATGGTCGAGAGGCCATCGAAATGGCCGACGACGAATTTGGCTGCGCGCTCATCGATCTGAAGATGCCGGAAATTGACGGTATTGGTGTGCTCCAACACTTCAGGCAAAAACACCCGGAGGTCCCGGTAATCATCTTGTCCGCCATCAACCAAGTAAAGGAAGCGGTCGGAGCGATGAAGCTGGGGGCGATCGAATACATCACCAAACCCTTCGACCTTGACCAATTACTTACCTTAATCCATAAGACAGTAAAATATGCGGCGGCGTTGCGCAAGGCCTCCTTGATACGCGACGCCATGACGCGACCACCACCCGATGCAGAATTTGCCGGAAAATCACCGGTCGCTCAGAGCTTGCTTGAGACTATTAAGCGGGTTGGATCTAACAATGCAACCGTGTTGCTCACGGGCGAAACCGGAGTGGGCAAGGGGTTAATTGCCCGCATGATCCACCGCGCAAGCGCCCGGGAAGAGGAACCCTTTATTTCCGTAAGTTGTCCGGCGTTACCCCGCGAGTTGCTCGAGTCAGAGATGTTTGGTCATGAAAAAGGGGCTTTTACCGGTGCCTTGCGTCGGCGTATTGGACGCATCGAGATGGCGGAGGGTGGGACACTCTTTCTCGACGAGATCGGGGACTTGCCGGTGCTCCTTCAACCCAAACTCCTCACCGTGATTCAGGACCGGCAGTTTTATCGCCTTGGCGGCGCTGAAAAACTGAACGCCAACATCCGACTCATTGCCGCCACAAACGTAGATCTGCAGGAAAAAATCGCCCTGAGGGAATTCAGGGAAGACCTCTACTACCGGCTTAATGTGATTCCCATTCACATACCGCCACTTCGGGAACGACTGGAGGACCTGCCCGCCATTTGCCGGCAGGTGCTGAGACGACTTCACACCGGCCGTCAGGGCGACTGCTTTGAAATCTCTCCGGCGAGTCTCCAGGTATTGAGCCAGTACACTTGGCCGGGCAATGTGCGGGAGTTGGAGAATCTACTGGAACGGGCTTCGACTTTTACCGACGGATCGGTGATCGAACCGAAACACCTGCCGCCCGATATATTTCTCCAGCCCCATAAATCGAGGCCCCAGCCCACAGCCGCCGCCGAGGCAAACATTTCCGGCATGACGCTGGATGAAGTGGAAAAAATGGCTATCAGGCAAACCTTGGCGTTTTGCCAGAACAACAAGGCCGCCACCGCCCGTCAACTGGGTATCACCGAGAAATCGATTTATAATAAAATGGCCAGACTGGGCCTGAAATAATCATCCTGTTCTATCGACCACCGACACATATCAGGTTCCTGCGGGATGTCGGTTTTCGTTCTTCAAGTCCATTTCCCGGGACAGGGCGCCGCATTGGGGGCGGCTGACCCACTTCAAAAAGTAGCCAAGGGATTGATTGGCGAGCCGGTGCCGCCGGGGACGGCCAGAGGGGCGACCGTCAGGAGGAATTCCCAGCGCTTGCGCTGTTGCGCCGCGCGGCTGACGGCTTCCAGATCGCAGTTGTCCAGGATCCAGACGCCCATCGCCGTCAGACAGAGTTGATGCAGCGGCATCGCCACGTCGGTCACGCCTGAGGGGAGGACGTCGGCCGCGGCGTCGCTGCCGATGACCGAGACGTCGCGCTGCTTCAGCCAGCGGGCACAGGTGCCGTGCAGGCCGGCGAACTTCCCGCTCCACGCGCCCAGCGCGGCCCGACGGGCCCAGCGGCCGGTGCGGATCAGGACGATGTCCCCCCGGCCCACCCGAACTCCTGCCCGCTTCTCCCAAGCCTCCAGATCCGCCGGGTAAATAGGGGTGCCGGGCTCCAGATAAGGCAACCCCTGCAGCGCCGGAATGTCCATCAGGATCCCCCGGCCCTGGATGCCCTCCTTCAGATTCTGCACGCCCAGATTTCGGGCTCCTCCCAGGGTGACGTCCGTCTGTTCGTAGCCGTTGTACATTTTCCCGCGGTAAAACATGTGGCACAGGCTGTCGATATGCGTGTGCGCCAGTCCGTGGTAGGAAACCCGAAAGGTGTCGGCGACCGAATAGCCCGGGTTGTTCGTGCCCGTGCGGTCCATCGAGTGGAAGAAGGGGGAGCCGTTGTCGGCCGCCGGTTCCTTCTCCACGTCCCGGGCCAGCGAGACGGAAACTCCGTCGCGGACCTGTCGCAGGGCGCGTTTGCGGACGGTCGGCGTGATCAGGTTCAAGGCCCCTAGTTGATCCGTCGAGCCCCAGCGACCCCAATTGGAGAGTTCCACCATGCTGCGGTCGAAGTCGTCCCGGGTGGCGAAGGTCGCCAAATTCTCTGAAATCGCCACGGTCGCCGGCGCGGTCGTGCCGGGGTTCGGCTGGGCCGCTACGACGCCCAGCAGGAGCGAACCCAGTCCGACGAGGGGTCCGAAGAGTCCCGCGATAATCTTCCGTGGCTGATTCATGAAAGGGTGAGGGGGTTCGGAGGAATCACCCGGCATCACCCGGGCGGCGGCTAGTCGATGAACCCGTCGTTTTCGTTGGAAATGCCGGCGGTCCGCGGAGACGAGGCTGGCGCCGCGAGTTTGCGACGGACGCCCCGGGTTGCCCGCGGTCGGGGCGGCAGGATCACTTTCGGTCCGTCGGCCGCCGCCACGATCAGTTCCACGCCCGCCTGCGCCAGAGCCTGCTGCATTTCCTCCGAGGGGAAGCGCTCGGTGATCAGGGTGTCGATGGCCTCCAGCCCACACAGCCGGCTGATTGATTGCCGACCGAACTTGGTGTGGTCCACACACAGGATCACTCGATGGGCGGCCTGCATCATGGCCCGCTGGATCTCGATGAGCAGTCCGTGGGAGTTGGTAATGCCATCCGGGCTGATCCCGCCGCAGCTCATGATGGCCACGTCGGCATGGATCTGGGTGAACGCCGCCACTGCCAACGGACCGACCAGCACGCCCAGCCGCGGATAGATCACCCCGCCGGTCACCACGACCTCCAATTTCGCCGAGGACGAAAACGTGTTCGCCACCGGGAGCGAATTGGTGATGATGTGCGGGCTCTTGGCTTCGAGATGCTGGGCGACGTGGGCGCAGGTGGAACCGGCGTCCACGATGACCGTCTGATTGGGTAGGATCAGCCCGGCACAGGCTTGGGCGATGGCCTCCTTCTCCGCCAATTGATGCGTGTCCCGGGTGGAGAAGATGAACTCGTCCGACTTCGGATTGATCAGCCGCGCCCCGCCGTGCGTGCGGCGCACCTTGCCGTTCGCTTCCAGGAGATCGAGATCCCGCCGGACGGTGGACACCGAGGCATCCACCAGTTCCGAAAGCTCGTCCAGCGAGGCGAATTCCACCTTGGTCAGGTGTTCTTCAATCCGGCTTTGACGTTCTTCCGATTGCATGGCGTTTCAAAAGCGTGGTAGGTTTTGGTAGATCTTGCAAGAATTCGATTGACGTTATTTCAAATTCTATCTATCGATACCAACATGTCTCAGGCAGTTGGACCGACTCCGCATCGCGCCGTGATCGAACACTTGGTTCGTCGCGCCGTCTACGGCCGTCTCGGCAAGCCCCTTCCGCGCACCGCGGGAGCTCCGAATCCCCTGCTGGTAAACATCAGCGCCCGGCACTGTCATCTGACCCCCGAGGCCGTGGAAGCCTTGTTCGGGCCCGGCCACAAGCTGCAAGTGCACAAATGGCTTTATCAGGACGGACAGTTTGCCGCGAAGGAAACCGTCACCTTGATCGGACCACGCAGCCGGGTGATTTCCAATCTGCGCATTCTGGGCCCCTGCCGCAATTTGAATCAGGTGGAATTGGCGTACACCGATGCCATCGCGCTGGGCTTCGACATTCCGCTCCGGGCGTCGGGCAATATCAAGGACACGCCGGGCTGCATGTTGATGGGTCCCGCGGGCTTCTTTGAAATGCCGCAGGGCGTCATCCGCGCCGCGCGCCACGTGCACATGAGCCCGGTGGATGCCGAATACTACGAGGTGAAGGCCGGCCAGATGATGCGCCTCAAGATTGGCGGTCCCTGCGCCATCTCGCTCGACGAGATGCTCGTCCGCGTGGATCCGAGTTTCAAACTCGAGGTCCACATCGACACGGACGAAGGCAATGCCTGCAACCTGCTCCCCGAGACGCCCGTGGAACTGATCAAGTGATCAACTAATCGGCGCTCCCCTTTTCGATACTTTCAACTCGCAATTCTCAACGCATAACACAAAAGACTATGAGCGAAGCAATCGGCATGATTGAAACCAAGGGCTACACCGGCAGCATTGAAGCTACCGATGCGATGGCCAAGGCCGCGAACATCACCATCACCAAGACCATTCCGATCGGCGGCGGTCTCATCACGGTCATCTGCCGCGGTGACGTCGCCAGCGTGAAGGCCGCAGTGGATGCCGGTTCCAAGGCCGCCAGCCGCGTTGGTGAACTCGTGGCCAGCCACGTGATCGCCCGGCCGCACGATGATCTCGGCAAGATTTTCTTCGGCGACGTCCCGGCGCCCGCCCCTGCGAAGAAGTGATCCGTCCCAACTCCACCATCAACACTCTCTGAATTTATGGCTCAACAAGCAATTGGCATGATCGAATGCAAGGGTCTGTGCGCGCTGTTTGAGGCGGTCGACGCCTCCCTCAAGTCCGCGAACGTGACCTTCACCGGCTGGGAAAAAATCGGCTCCGGGTACGTCACCGCGTTCTTCCGCGGCGATGTCGCCAGCGTCAAGGCGGCCACTGATGCCGGTGCCGCCGCGGCCGCCCAGGTCGGCGGTGTGGTCAGCGTGCAGGTGATCCCGCGGCCGCACGAAGGCCTCGCCGTTCTCGGCAAGTGGTTGCAGCAGTAATTGCGGTCGCCGCTCCCCCGCCCCCGTGAAAATCCTGGTCGCCAACATCGGCTCCACCTCGCTCAAGTGGCGTCTGTTCGAATTCTCGAACGGCGTCGAACGCCTGCTCCACAAGGGCGGCCTCGAGCGGGTGACCGATTATCCCAAGGCGATCGAGGATTGCCTCGCCCAGTTGCGCGAGGCGGGGGCGATCCGGTCCGAACAGGACCTGACCGCGGTCGGCTTCAAGACGGTCATCGCCAAGGACGTCACGGGCTGCGTGCATCTCGATGCGCGGGTCCTGGCGGCGATGGAGGCCTACAACGGTCTCGCGCCCGCGCACAATCCTCCGTACATCACCGGCATCCGCCTCTTCGCCCAGCGCATGCCGGGCGTGCCGTTGATCGGCCTGTTTGAAACGGCGTTCTATCAGTTCGCCCCCGAGGCGATGATGCGGTACGCCGTGCCCGAGGCGTGGTACGCCGCCGGCATCCGGCGTTTTGGTTTTCACGGTGCCAGTCACAAGTTCATTGCCGAGCGCAGTGCGGAATTGCTCGGCCGTCCGGACATCGCCGAGCGCGCGCGCCGGTTGTACGTCGGCGGCACTCCGGCCCCCGTCACCCAGGCCCCGTTTCGGGTCATTTCCTGTCATCTCGGCGGCAGCTCCAGCATCACCGGCATTCTCAATGGGGTGGCCATCGGCAACAGCCTGGGCATGAGCCCGCAATCCGGTCTGCCCCACAACAATCGCGTGGGTGATCTGGATGCCGAAGCCCTGCCCTACGCCGTGAAGGCCCTCGGACTCACCCTCGACGAAGCCCAGCGGCAATTGTCGAAGGAAGGCGGTCTCAAGGGATTGAGCGGCGGGCTTTCCAATGATTTCCGGGATCTCCAAGAGGCCGCCACTCAGGGCCATGCCCAAGCGAAGCTGGCGATCGACGTCTTCCTGAGTGAAGCCCGGCGCTGGATCGGCGGTTATTTCCTGCAGTTAAACGGCATCGATGCGCTCGTGTTCACCGCCGGCATCGGCGAGAACCGCGCCGAGGTCCGCGCCGGCATCTGCGCCAACCTCGATCAATTGGGCATCGTGCTCGACCTCGAGAAGAACCAGTCGGTCCGCGCCACCGAGGCGGTCATCAGCGCGCCCGAATCCCGGGTGAAGGTGCTGGTGATTCCGACCAATGAAGAACTGGTCGTGGCCCGCGAGACCCAACGGCTGCTCGCCAGCCGCAGCTGACCTTTCGTCACTTTTTAACCATCAATACGAAGCAATAATATGTCACAACAAGCTATTGGAATGATTGAAACCCGCGGCCTCGTCGCTTTGGTCGAAGGCACGGACGCCATGCTCAAGGCCGCGAACGTTGAACTCGCCGGACCGATGACGCAGGTCGGCAATGCGCTCGTCACCGCCGTGGTGGTGGGCGACGTGGCCGCCGTGAAGGCCGCCACCGACGCCGGCGCCCAGGCCATCAAGGCCATCAAGGGTGAGATCGTCAGCGTCCATGTCATCGCCCGCCCCCACAGCGATGTGGACGCCGTTCTGCCGAAGAAGAAGTAACCCTTCGGCCCGTTGATTGGCGGGTGGAGTCCGGCGCCGAGGGCGCCGGTTTCCGGCCCGACGACTGACGGATCAACCCTATGTTTCTCGCGCGCGTAGAAGGCTCGGTGGTTTCCACCAAGAAGGAAGCCAGCATGAACGGCCGCAAGCTGCTCCTGCTGCGCCCCCAGTTGGTGGACGAAAAGGACCCGACCAAGTTCCGGCCCGGTTCGAACACCATCGTCGCCGTCGACACCGTGGGCGCGGGCATCGAGGAGCTGGTCCTGTTCTGTCAGGGCAGCAGCGCCCGCCTCGCCGGTGGCATGAAGGACGCGCCCGTGGATGCCGTGGTCATCGGTATCGTGGATACCGTGGATGTGCTCGGGAAGCAGATTTATTCCGCCCGGCAATGATCGCCCCCCGCGCGGTTCGACCGCGCGGCGGGAAGACAGAAGACGCTAGATCCGACGAAAGACCCTTAACGCACGGGCAGACCGCCCGTGCTTTCCTGAAAAGATGAGCTCACTGAACGAAAATTTGATTCGCGACGTCGTCACGGAAGTGCTGAGCCGGCTCAGCGGTGCGACCATCGCCGCCGCCGCCCCTGCTGCCGCTCCGGCCAAGCATGATTGCGGCTGCGGTGGCAAGGGTGCCAACGGCACGCCCGGGTTGCGGGGCAAATACGGCGTCTTCTCCGACGCCAATGAGGCCTGCGCCGCCGCCCACGAAGCCTACCTGCAATTGCAAAAGGGCGGGATCGCGGCCCGCGCCAAGATCGTCGAGATCGTCAAGAACATGGCCGACGCCAACTCCGAGGCATGGGGTCGGCTCGAGCTCGAGGAAACCAAGATCGGCCGGCTGGATCACAAGATCGAAAAGCTCAAGATCATCCGCCTGGTTCCCGGGGTGGAATGGCTCCGTCCCGATGCGCGCAGCGGTGACCACGGCATCATGCTCGAGGAATACACGCCCTTCGGTGTGGTGGGCGCCGTGACGCCGAGCACCCATTCGATCCCGACGCTCAGCGGCAACATTGTGAACATCATCGCCGCCGGTAACGCGGTCGTGTTCAATCCGCATCCCAGCGCCGCCCGCTGCGCCGCGGTCGCCGTCCGCGCTTACAACGAAGCCATCTTCCGCGAAACCGGCATCGAGAACGTCGCCACCATCATCGAGCGCCCCTCGATGGACAGCTTTGCGGCGATGTGCAAACACGAAGCCGTCCGCATCCTGCTCGTCACCGGCGGACCCGGCGTCGTGAAGGCCGCGATGCTGACGGGCAAGCGCGCCATTTGCGCCGGCCCCGGCAATCCGCCGGTGTACGTCGACGACACCGCCTGCCTCAAGCGCGCCGCCAAGGCGATCATCCAGGGCGCGAGCTACGACAACAACCTGCTTTGCATCGGCGAAAAGGAAGTCTTCTCCCTCGACAAGATCACCGACGGATTGATGGCGCAGATGGAGTTGAACGGCGCCGTGCGGTTGAACAGTTCCCAGCTCGATGCCCTCACCAAGGCGGCGTTCACCATCACCCCCGGTCAGGGTGGCGGCTGCAGCCACGCCGCGGTGAACAAGGACTTCATCGGCAAGGATCCGAGCGTTCTCGCCAAGGCGGCCGGAATCAATATTCCCGCCGGCACCCAGCTGCTCTTCGCGGAAACGGATGCGCAACATCCGTTCGTCGTCGAGGAACAGATGATGCCCTTCCTGCCCATCACCCGCGTCCGCAATCTGGAAGAGGGCGTGGCCCGTTCGCTCGAAGCGGAACACGGCTACAAGCACACGAGCATCATCCACTCGAACGATCTCGATGCGCTCACCACGATGGGCCGGGCGCTCGATACAACCTTGTACATCAAAAACGGCCCCTGCATGGCCGGTCTCGGACTCGGCGGCGAAGGGTATCTCAGCTTCAGCATTGCGACCCCCACCGGTGAGGGCGTGAGCAATCCCCGCACCTTCACGCGCGTCCGCCGCTGCGTGATGGTCGACAATCTGCGCATTTACTGAGCCGTCCCCTGCATCCGGCCATGCCCACCACCTTCCCACTGCTTCCGTCGCCCGCCGGCCTCGCGCCGGTGTTCGGCGAAGCAGCCGGATCGGAGAAAGGGATCCCATGCTGCTAGCGCGCGTTGAAGGCAATGTGGTCGCGACCCGCAAGCACCCCAGCTATGAGGGCTGGCGCCTCGTGATCTGCCAGCCGATCAGCTACAACGGCGAGCCCGAAGGCGCGCCGCAGATTGCCATCGACGCCCACGGCGCCGGCATGCATCAGCGGGTGGTGATTTCTTCCGATGGTTCCGCCGCGCGCCTGGCGGTCGGTGATCCGCGCAGCCCGGCCCGCTGGCTGGTGGTCGGTATTGTGGACGAAAAGGAACCGGGGGTGCCCGTATGAAACTCGGCTCCGTCATTGGTCGCGTCACCCTCAGCACCGCCGCGCCGGGTCTCAAGGGCGCCCGTTGGTTGATCGTTTCCCCCTTCACCCGCGAGCACTATCAGAACGGGACCAAAACCCCCGCGGGCCTCAGCAAGGATCCCAGTCTCGTCGTTTACGACGCCCTCGGCGGCGGCGTGGGCGAGACCATCGGCTACGTCGAAGGACGCGAGGCCGCCCAGCCTTTTGATCCGCCCATCCCGATCGACGCCATCAATGCCGCGCTCGTCGACGAGATTTTCTACAACCCCATGAAGTAAGCTTTTTATGCCTGCCGTCATTACTGCCAAAGAAGTTGAAGCCATCATCGCCCAGGGCGGTGATCCGAAGAATCTGCCCGCGGACGCCATCCTGACGCCGTCGGCCAAGGACGCGCTGCGGGATTACGCCAATGCCCGCCGCAGCTCCGGCGGGGGCAGCAGCCCGGCGGGGGCCACGGTGACCGCGCCGGCCCGTCCGTTGAACTCCAAGTCGTCCAAGGCGGAACTCGAAGCCTATTTCAATTCCCCTGCGGCCCACGCCCTGAAGGAACAGCTGTGCGACATCGGTCGCCGCCTGTGGGGACGGGCCTACGTCGACGGCAACGGCGGCAACATTGCGATCCGCGTCGGCGAGGACATCGCCCTCTGCACGCCCACCCTCGTCAGCAAAGGCTTCATGAAGCCCGAGGACATGTGCCTCGTGGATTTTGAAGGCAATCAACTCGCCGGCGTGAAGAAGCGCACCAGCGAGATCCTGATGCACCTTCAGATCATGAAGCGGCAACCGAAGGCCATCGCCACCTGCCACTGTCATCCGCCTTACAGCACCGGCTTCGCCATCGCCGGTCTCGTGCCCCCGACCTGCATGATCCCCGAGTACGAAGTCTTCGCCTCCGTGGCGGTGGCGCCGTACCGGACGCCCGGCACGCCCGAGATGGGCCAGCTCGTGGCCGATCTGGTGGACAAGCACAACACGATCCTCATGGCCAACCACGGTGTCGTGTCGTGGAGCCACAACAACGTCGAGGACGCCTACTTCAAGATGGAGATCCTCGAGGCCTATTGCCGGACGATTCTCGTCACCGCGCAACTGGGCATCCCGGCGAAGACGATGTCCTCCGGTCAATTGCAGGACCTGCTCAAGATCAAGCAGAGCCTCGGCATTCCCGATCCCCGCCACGGCCTCAAGGAGTGCGAACTCTGCGACAACGCCGAGTGGCGTCCGGGTGTCTCCTGCGCGGTGCCGGCGAAGTCGACGCCCACCGTGGGTCTCGATGCCGACGCCGAGGCGGCCGTGAAGACGATCACGGACCAGATCATGGCTCAGATGAAATAAGCCCGCGGAAACGATCCCTGCGGCCGACCCGTTGAATTGAAGATTTAGTTCCCTATGAAAGTTACGATCATTGGTGGTGGTGGCCGCGTGGGTTCCTGCGCCGCCTTTGCGCTGCAGTGCGGCGGACTCGTCGCCGAATTGCAGATCCTCGATGCGAACAAGGATCTGGCCGAAGGCGAAGCCCTGGATCTGCTGCACGGCAGCGCGTTCTGCGGCGACCAGAAGATTTACGCCGGCGACTACGCCCGCGCCGCCGACAGCGATATCTTCCTGATCACGGCCGGTCTGCGTCGCAAGCCGGATGAATCCCGCCTCGACCTGATCAACCGCAACGTCGCGCTGTTCGTCCAGATTCTCGACAGCATCAAGGCGGCGGGTTTCAAGAAGAGCGCCCACGTCTTGGTTGTCTCCAATCCCGTCGACATCCTCACCCAACTGGCCGTCAACCGGCTCGGCTTGCCGTGGCCCCAGGTTTACGGTCTGGGCACGATGCTCGACACCTCCCGCTTCAGCTCGTTCATCGCGGAGGAACTCAAGCTCGCGCCCACGCAGGTGAAGGCGTTGATCCTCGGCGAGCACGGCGATTCGATGCTGCCGGTGTGGTCCAGCGCGACGGTCAACGGTCTGCCGTTGTCGGGTCTGCCGGAATGCACGCCCAGTTTCCAGAACGCGGTGTTCGAACGCACCAAGGGCAGCGGCGCGGAAGTGATCAAACGCAAGGGCGGCGCCGGCTGGGCGGTCGGTGTGGCCATCCGCGATGTGGTCCATGCGGTGTTGCTCAACAAGCAGGCGTTGCTGCCGGTGTCGTCGCTCGTCCAGGGCGCCTATGACATCCGCGACATCTGTCTCAGCGTGCCCAGCGTGGTTGGCCGCGCCGGTGTGCTGAAGCACGTCGAACTCAAGCTTTGGCCCAAGGAACAGATGGCGCTGCAGGCCTCCGCCCGCGCCTTGAAGGAGACGCTGGCCAAGGTCCGCGTCTAGTTCGCACCCCGGTTGTTGCCCCTGTTGAACCGAACCCGGATCCCGCCTCACGGATGAAATCCCTCGATCGTAAACTGGCTGAAGTCCGGGCGAATCCGAATTCGCGTTCGTTCATCATTGCCGATGCCAAGGACGCCGACATGGCTTTTGGCGTGCGTGCGCCGGGTCCGCGTTCGTACCTGGCGCGCCGCGGCGAACGGCCCGCGCGGTTCTCGCCGGAAGTCTGGCAGCGCGACGAATTCGGCTATCGCAATCTGCCGGAGTTCCTCGACATCATCCGCGAAGTCACGCATCAGGGCCTGGTCGACATCATGTTGATGTCCGCCTACGTGACCGAGCAACTGGCGATCAAGGAAGGCCTGTTCAAGAACTCGGCCGTCACGCCCGCCGCGCGCGCCAACGACACCACCGACGTCTGGGCCGCCCGTCACGGAGCCTATACCCGCGAACCCAGTCAGCCGTTCCGCAGTGCGGCCATTGATCACATCCAGTGCGGCGAAATCGAGTGCGATCGTACCACCGACGATTTTCCCGGCGCGAACCTCGGGCTGTATTCCATCACCTTCGTCAACGAGCTCGACCAGGACCGGGAGGCCCTGCTCTGGTACAAGGAATTCCGCGAGGAAGCGGAGCGGAAGAAGTTCCGGCATTTCCTGGAGATTTTCGATCCGAACGTCGATTCCGGTGTACCGCCGGAGAAGCTCGGTGAGTTCATCAACGACAACATTCTGCGGACCCTGGCCGGGGTTCCGGAGGCGGGTCGGCCGGTGTTCCTCAAGATCGTTTATCACGGTCCCCGGGCGATGGAGGAGCTGGCCCAGTACGATCCGAATCTGGTGGTGGGCATTCTCGGCGGCAGCGCGGGCACGACCTACGACGCGTTCAAGTTGATCCACGACGCGCAGAAATACGGCGCCCGGGTCGCCTTGTTTGGTCGCAAGATCAACAACGCGGAGCATCAGCTGGCCTTCATCGAAATGCTGCGGTTCATCACCGAAGGTAAGATCTCGCCGGAAGAAGCCGTGCGGGCCTACCACGGGGTTCTGCAAGCGAAGAACATCCGCCCGCAACGCCCCTTGGCGGACGATCTGATCCTGACCGATCAGGCGATGAGCTACGACGGCAACGCCCGCAAGCGCGCCACGGTCGAAGTGAAGAACAATCCCCTGGCCACGGCACCGGCCACCCCGGCCGCGCCCGCGGCAACGGCTGCGCCCGCGCCGGCGGCAACCTCCTCCGCGGAGGTCAGCTGGCCGCTGCTGCCGTCGGGTAAACCGGATTTCGACAAGATGACCGGCCCCCAACGCGTGGCCTATCACGCCGACCGTTTGAAGCGGAGTCTGGGCTGACGCGTCTGGGCGGGGCGGGCCACCGCTCGCCCGCAAAAACCGCGTTGTTTTTACCGACCGGAACGCGGGTAACGAAGAGTTCGGGATAAAGCGGGGGGGCGTCCCTCGCTTTTTGCTTTTTCCACAGGAATCCAGAAATGAGAGATTTGCGAATCACCGCCGCACTGCGTTTGGTCGCGGTGGGCCTCTTTTTCACGTTGATGACGGTGCGCGGCCAGGCCGATGGGTCCGGCCGTTCGCTCGACCATCTTTCGCTGAAGATCGAGCCCAAGGTGCTCAATCCGGTGCGGGAAAAGCATGCCACGGGGAAGATCACCGTGACCGCATTCTACCAGGACGGCTCGCAGCGGACGCTCAAGGCCTCGGAGACCGTCCTCACGGCCAGGACCAAGCAGGCCAGCGGGAATGTCGAAGTGGTGGCGATCAATGGGGGAAAAGTCATTCCGCGAGAGGGTGGCATCGCGACGGTTGAGGCCGTCGTCACGGACGGCGGCCAGACCTTCAAGGCCGCGGCCGACGTGGTGGTCACGCCCTACTACCGCGATTATCACCAGACGCTGGTGTTGAAACTCTTTTTGGGCATGGAGGGAGAGCCCGTGGAGCGTCTGGCGCATGATCCCACCTTTCAGCCAGGCCACGAGGTGTTCTGCAATTTCGCCGACGCACTGGAGGTCATTCGTAAGACCGACAACCTGACGCGCGGCATCCCCAAGATCGTGTATCTCGTCGGCTGGCAAAAAGGCGGACACGATCACGGCTACCCGGCCTGGGATGAAGTGAATCCGCGAATGAAGCGCCCGCAGGACGCCACACCTCTCGCCAGCCTGCGATGGCTCATCCGCGAAGCCCGGCGGTTTAACACGACCGTCAGCCTGCACCTCAACATGGTGGATGCCTATCAGCAAAGCCCGCTGTGGGACGAGTACGTCGCCAAGGACTGCTTCGCGAAGGACGAAAACGGCAAGCTCTTGGTGGCCGGTATTCAGGTGAAGGGCGAGGACATGTACAACGTGGTCTATCCCAAGGAATGGGAGGCCGGCCTGGCGCAGCGGCGCATTGATGGGCTGATCCGGATGATCCCCGAATTGAAAGCGAGTCACACCATTCACGTGGACGTGTTCATCGCCAATCGGGACGGCGGCAAGCCCGTCAGCCCCTGGCATGCCAAGCCGGAGAACGGCGGTTTGACCCCGGTAAAATGGGTCGAAACCCAGCGGAAGATTTTCCACTACTGGCGCGATCGCGGATTCGATGTCACCGGCGAGGGAACCGGCTGGGCGCACCCGCCGGGAGAACATTTTATCGGACTGCAGCCGATGTCGTGGTGGTATTCCTGGAACCCGCTCGAGATCCCGGAACGACTGGGAGCGCGAGGTCGCACCGACCGCGGCAGCGATGGGGACTTCCGTTTCGGATCCAGCATGCACGGGGAGGAAATTTGGCGCGACGACCACCGGAGCATGCCCGGTTTTCTCGGGATGTACTGCCGGACCACGCTGCCCTGGTATTACCTGAGCCGCCTCGACCGGCTGGATTTCAAACAGGGAGTGTTGCGCTACAGCGATGGGGTTGTGGCCGGCA
>CANIZL010000073.1 GCA_947471985.1 Verrucomicrobiota bacterium
GAGAGCTTGAAACAAAGGGGGAAGATCGATCCCCTCATCCGGGCGTCGGTGGAAGCGCGTCAGGGGGATGTGTCGGCCTTCATGAAGGAGTTTAAGCAGAGCTTCAGCCGATGGTACAACGAACGGAACGATCGCTTCGGTACCCTGTGGGCTGAACGTTTTACGAGTCTTCTGGTGGAGGATTCCCCGACCGCCCTGAAGACGTTGGCGGCGTACATTGATCTGAATCCCGTCCGGGCGGGATTGGTCTCGGATCCGAAGGACTACCGGCACTGCGGCTATGCCGCCGCGCTGGTGGGCAATAGCATGATCCGGCAGGGATTGATGAGCTTCCTGGAACCAAAGGAATGGCCGCAAGCGGCCACCGCCTACCGCTGCCTCCTCTTCGTGACGGCCGGTTCCGCGAATGCGAGCGACAAACAGGTGTTGGATCCGGAAACGATCCGCGCCGAATTGGCGCGTGGGGGCGAGCTGGGCGGGGGCCAAGTGCTACGCCTGCGGATACGGCATTTCAGCGATGGGGTAGTCCTGGGTTCGCGGGAATTTGTGGATCAGCAGTTCATTCGGTTTCGGGATCGCTTCAGCCCGAAGCGAAAGGATGGGGCTCGCCCCATCCGGGGCGTCCCACTCCCCGGAATCAGCGTACTGCGCGACCTCCGCGTCGACGCCATCGGCTGACGCCTCAAAGGTCCCACCCTCCAACGGGCCGAACCGGCGCACCCACCGCGCCGGAAGGGGGGAACTCTGCCGATCACCGGAGTAGTCGTGCCGCCGGACGTCTCGTGCCTCGCCAAATGGGCTGACCCGCAGTCCAAAATACCCATTCCGGACCAATTCCACCGCGGCAGCTCACTCCGCCGCCTGCTGCATCACCAGCGGTGATGCCCCCGCAAGATACTGAGGCTGGCTCCCTATCCGGCGAAGATAGCGAACCTGGCACGATCGCTACCTTGGGCTAATAGGTAGGGTGGAACCATCTTCAGGGGGGATCGAATGGGGAGCCTGGCACGCTACCAATGAAATAGGGGCCAGCTTTTTTTGCGCAGGGTTTCGCGCGATCGGGTCGTCGGGCTCCGGGGCTCAAAACTCCTTGCTCCGTCGGCGCAGTCTGATGTACCGTTGATTTTCCCGCGCAAAGCAGTTCGATTGTGAGTAAACTGGCTGCTAGCAGACGGGTCTGCCGGGCGCGTTTAACCGATAGTAAGCGCCGTGGAAGCAGAAGGTGCCCTACGTGGCGGCTAATTTGGGCCACTGCGCGTCCTCTTCGGGGGGCACCCCTCGACTGGTGTATCTTGCTCACGGGTAGTGTAAGTATTGCCTCAGGAGTGCGACGGTGCAGTCAGCTGCGCTGAAGCTGTCCCGTGGGTGCCGCCGCAGGATTACCATGTCATTCTTATGGATTGCCAGATGTCAGTGATGGATGGCCACGGCTCTGACGCCCCCCTCGGCGGTCCGTTGTGCGAGTTCCGGCGCTTGGACGTCCGGACATTCCGCCGCGCCCTGATCGTGCCAACCTTCTTGGATCAAGTTGGTGAGCGGGTACATTTCGGGGCCCTCGCGATGAATAATTCCCGAGGTTACTTTTCGCGTCGCTTCTCTGATGGGGAACGATCCTTGGGAGCAGACGCCCACCCAGACGTCGCGCACACGACTCATTTCATCGCAGCTAGGGTTGGATATTCCGCCAAGGAATCCAGGGTGCGCCGCGATGGCAAAATTGTAGATGCAGCCAATGCCGATAAATCTTCGAGGGTCGCCGGATTGACTGAATCAAATCTCGCCGTTGCTTCAATCGGTACACTCACCGGCGAAAACCGGCTCGCACTGCTTAACGGCATTACCGGTTCATGAAGGCGGGCGCACTTCTTTCGCTCTCACGGATCCCCCGCACCGGGCCACCGGAACAGTTGCCAACCCGATGGCTCGCCACCGCGCTCGGGCTGGCCTATTTCGCTCTGGGGCGTTTGTCGGTGGAACTGACGGCACCGGACACGCAGGCCAGTCCCGCCTTCCTGCCTGCGGGCCTCGGCCTCTGCGCGTTTATGTTTCTGGGCGCCCGGATGTGGGCAGGCGTGTTTGCCGGGGCGCTGGCGATGAATCTTTTCGAGCTTTTCGCCGCCGGCCGAATGGATGATCCGCTTTCCTGGATATCGGTCGTGGTTTCGGCGGGCGGTAGCGCGTTCCGGTCCTGGATGGGAGCAATTTTGTTGGGCCGCTTTGCTTCTAATGGCCCCTTTCCGGAGACCCCAATCCAATTGGTGGGATGGGGAGGCATTCTTGCGGCCAGCTGTCTGCCCACAGCGATCCTTGGTGCCGCTTTCGTTCATCTCACCAACCAGGGCATTCCTTCCATCTGGGGAGTCGCGGTGACGTGGTGGAGCGGCGATTGGTTGGGGATTCTCATCGCGCTTATTTTTGTACGAGCCCTGGCTACGCTGCGCCAGCACCGCCCGAGACGGATCGGATTTTGGGCACATGGGGTGTTCCTGGTAGGCGCAGCCGCACTGGCAGTTGTTGGCAATACCTATCTTTCCATCACCGCCGGACTGGCCCTGGCGTGCCTGAACGTCTTCGCCTGCTCGGCGCGTCTTGGGTGTCGGCAGGCGGCATGGTTGATTGGCTCGACCTCACTGTCCTTGGCATTCCTGTTCGCGAATGACCGGGTGAGTCTGCCCTCGTCACCGTTCGCTTCGTTGATTCTGCCCCTCCACTTGCTGGTGTTGATGGCGAGTGCCGGATTGGGGCGTCGCTGGTCAACGCCGGTGGCGGGCATTTCGTGCCAGTGGAGTCAGGAGTTCCTCGTCAGTCGAATCAACCAACAGACCCTGCGCCAATCTTTGCCACTGCCCGTCGCGGTTCTTCTGGTGACGACGTTTGGTTCCGTCTTGCTCTTGTCGCTCGAGGCACGGGAAACCCGCCGGGACATGGAACAGCTGGCCACGCGAACCGAACAGCAATTGCGGAACGTGGTTTCGTCCACCTTGATTGTTCAAGACCATCAAGTCGCGACTTGGGCTCGCGACAAACATACGCCGGAAATTTGGCAGGAGGACGCGGTGCTGATGCTGGACACCTTTCCCTACGTCCAGGCCGTCCAGCAGCTCGATGCCAGCGCGACCATTCGACGGGTCGAACCCTTGGCGGGAAATGAGGCGCTGCTGAACACGAATCCCAACGGCGAGGCAGCCCGTCGCAAAAGGCTGGAGGACTCGCGCCGCCTTCGGAAGCCGGTGCTGTCGCCCTTTCTCAATCTGAAGCAGGGCGGAGTCGGTTTCATAAGCTTTGCGCCGTTGTTCAGCGGCGAACAGTTCGATGGATATCTCGCGCAGGTCTTCAAGCTGGAGAAGCTGATGGACAGCGTGTTGCTTCCGTTGAAATTCAGCACCAACACATTTCACGTCTCGCTCCGCGATAGCGGCGGTGCACGGTATGAGTTCGGTTTGCCCCCTGTCGGCGATGCGAAGAAATGGAGGGCAGGGCGTGATCTCGAGATTCGAGATCAGGTCTGGCGCCTCAATGTGACGCCCTGTCGGCAATCGACTGTGCTGGCGCCGTGGCGGGCGTCCAACCTCGCCCTGCTGGCCGGATGCATCTTTGCGCCCTTGCTGGCCGTGATCCTCTTTTTAGGACTGCGCTCCTCGGCTGCGGAACGCGCGGCGGAAGCCGCCAATCGGGCCAAGAGCGATTTCCTGGCCACGATGAGCCATGAGATTCGTACCCCGATGAACGGGGTGTTGGGCATGACCGAGTTGCTGCAAATGTCGCGGCTGGATACCCGCCAGCGGGAGCTGGCCGACAACATCAGTCGCAGCGGAAAGGCGCTGCTGGAAATCATCAATGACATTCTCGACCTCTCAAAAATTGAGGCGGGTCGCATGGTTTTAACGGAGGAGGAGTTCGATCTGCGCCCGATGGTCGAGGGCGTGGCGGCCTTGTTGTCCCAATCCGGGCACGGCAAAACCGTTACCGTCCGGGCCGAGGTTGACGCGGCGGTGCCGGCGCGATTGCGGGGCGACGCCGGGCGTCTGCGGCAGGTGATCGTCAACCTGATGGGCAATGGCCTGAAGTTTACCCCGGCCGGTTCCGTCGTGGTGCGGATTCAGTCAGTGGAAAAGACTTCGGAGAAGGTGCGGTTGCGCTGGGAGATTGCCGACACCGGAGTGGGGATCGCGCCCGACAAATTGGCGCTCCTTTTTCAACCGTTCCAGCAAGTGGATTCGTCGCCCACGCGACAACACGGGGGGACGGGACTGGGGTTGGTGATTTCGCGGCGCCTCGTGGAGTTGATGGGCGGAAGCATTGGGGTGGAAAGTGAGCCGGGAAAAGGTTCGACCTTCTGGTTTGAAATTCCTCTGGCGATGGTCGCGGATCTCGCGCCCGCACCCGTGCCCGCACCCGTGCCCGCACCCGTGCCCGCACCCGTGCCCGCACCCGTGCCCGCACCCGTGCCCGCACCCGTGCCCGCACCCGTGCCCGCACCCGCCGCGCCCGCCGCGCCGGACAGCTTGCGGGTATTGGTTGTCCGGGCCAACGAGCTTAACTCCCGGCTCTCCTTGCTGTCGCTGGAGAAACTCGGCTGCCGCGCCGATGCCGTCAGATCGGGCAAAGAGGTCCTGGATCGATTGCTACAAGTTCATTACGACGCGGTGCTCTTCGACGTGTGGCTGTCCGACATGGATGGCGCTGCGCTGGCCGCCGCGGTCCGCGCCCGGGAAGAGGGGGTTGTTTCGCGCCCGGTGCGCTTGATCGCCCTCGTTGCCGATGAGTCTATCCAAGACAGTAAGGGCACCCTGGCCGCCGGGATTGACGTCACGCTGGGCAATCGGCACGCGCTGGTTGAACTCAAGCAGGCCCTGTTCGGCTCCGGCGCTTAAGCCCGGTTCCTTGGCACGGATCCGGGAGCGGGTTTCGTCGCGACCTTTGGTTCGGTCTCTCCGATTTGGCTGCCGTCGGATACGACAACGTTAACCCGCGACCCCTATGGGGCGTGGTGGGTCGCCACGACCGAGCCCGGGTTTGGACGTGGTTTGTTTGCCCGAGTGGCGGGGGGTCTGCCAGCGTCCGGGACTGATGCGGCGCTGGCTGCAGGACATATTGGAGTTCACCCGGATCCTCCGCCGACTGCGACCGCAGATGCGGCCGGGCCGTGTGCTATTTGCAGTCACCGTTGGGCTGGCCCTGGCGGGCTTCGTGCTCGATTTGGGAGCGAGCGGCCTGATGCTCCAGTTGCTGCGGGTTTTGGATCCCAAACCGGTGAGCGTCACTTTGTCGCCGGAATTGGCGACGAACGTGGTTCAGTCGCTCGGTCCAAACGGTACGACGGGAACCCTGCCACCCGCGTTGGCGGCGCAGTTGGCGGGTCAACTTTCCAAGGTCCCCCCGGGCCCCTTCGTCGACCAGCTCAACAAGCTACCCGCCGGTTGGCACGGTTTGCGCGATTACCTGGCGGGCTTCACCACCACCGAACTGGCACTGCTGCTCTGTGCCTGTGCACTGCTGCTGGCCGTTGGTAAAAACGTCCTCCTCTATGCCAGCGCCCAATCCGCGGCACGGATGAAGCGGCGGTCGGCGACGAATCTGCGGATCAGCCTGTTTCGCCGTCTGCTGCACGTCGACCTGGCATTGTTTGAAAGCCGCAAGTCCGGTGAGGTCGCCGAGGTTTTCCACCAGGAGACCTTCCGGGCGGTGATCATGTTGGATTACCTGCTGATGCTGATTCAACGGCTGTGCATGGTTGCGGTTTACCTGGCGGCCATCATCGCGATTTCCTGGCAGCTGAGCATCGCCACTCTGCTGTTGGCCGCCTCGGTGGCGGCGGTGATCAGTGTTTTCTATTCGCGGCTCAAGCGCCTGAGCGAAACGCTCGTCAAACTGCATCTCCGCGCCGCGGGCCGGCTGGGGGAGATGTTTGCGGGGATCCGGGTGATCCGCAGCACGCATTCCGAGGCGCGCGAATTGCGGAACTTTGAAGAACTCGCGGGCGAGGTGGCCGTGGTGGAGGAGCAGGTGACTCGCGGACAGGGTTTGATGGTTCCGCTGGCGGAGACGGGCATCATCACCTGCGGCCTGATGATCGTCGGGGGAGCTTACTGGCTGCTGGTGCAGCGGGGACTGCTTTCCACGATGGAGTTGTTCTTCTTCTGCGTCGCCTTGGCGCGGTTGTTGCCCGCGCTGCCGCAGATCTATGGGGTATACGGTCAGGCGATCTCGCTGGCGGGAGGGCTCAAGGAACTACTGCACTGGCTGGAGCTGCCCCCGTTCCCGCAACGGGAATTTGGGGCGGTGGAATTCACGGGCGTGCAATCGGTGCTGCGTTTTGAGAAACTTACCTACCGGTATCCCAACAGCTCGCACGCGGCACTCCAGGATTTTTCACTCGAGGTTCCGGCGGGGAAGACGGTCGCGCTGGTGGGCGCCTCGGGATCGGGCAAGAGCACGGCGGCCAGCTTGCTCCTCCGCTTTCGCGAACCCACCGAAGGGCGGATTTCCGTGGATGGCCGCGATTATTGGGAGTTCAGCCCGGAATCCTGGCATCGCCGGGTGGCGGTGGTGGAGCAGGAGGCCTTCCTCTTCCACGAGAGCATTCGGAACAATCTCACGTACGGATTTCCCGAGGCCCGGGAGGCGGACGTGCAGCGGGCCGTGGCCGCCGCCCAGCTCGATGACGCCATCCAGCAGAAGGAAAGTGGACTCGATACCGTCGTGGGCGAACGCGGAGTGTCGCTCTCGGGCGGACAACGTCAGCGCCTCGCCATCGCCCGCGCGCTGGTCCGTGATCCGCGCCTGTTGATCCTCGACGAGGCCACCAGCGCGCTCGACAACGTCAAAGAGCGGCAGGTGCAGGCCGCGCTCGATGCCGCCCGCCATGGTCGTACCGTGGTCGTGATCGCTCATCGCCTCACCACCATTCGGCACTCGGACAAAATCGTAGTTCTGGACCGCGGGCGGGTCGTCGAAGAAGGTACTTGGGACGAATTGCTGGCCCGAAAAGGGACTTTTGCCCGCCTGGTGCAGGCGGCGGAGGCCGATCACAAGGAAACGCTCTGAGAGAAGAGAAGCTGTAAATTTGCCGATGAATCCTGTTCCGCTCGAAGCTCGTACCAAATTGAATCTGGGGTGCGGCAAAAAGCATTTTGCCGATCATATCAACCTGGACGTCGTGCCGGCCGTGGATCCGGACGTGGTGCATGATCTTAACCGGTTTCCGTATCCGTTTCCCGATTCCCGCTTCACGGAAATTGTGGTGTACGATGTGATCGAGCACATCGGCGATGTCCCGGCGTTCATGCGGGAGATCTGGCGATTGGGACGCCCCGGGGCCCGGGTGATCATCACCACACCGCATTTTTCCGCCGCTAATTCCTACACCGACCCCACGCACCAACGGCATCTGGGGTACTTTTCCCTGGATTATTTCACGGCGGGTCATCCGCTCAATTTTTACGGGAGCGATGGCTTCAAGGTGTCGAACCGCAGGATGATCTTCGCGCCGACGCTGATGAACAAGATCGTCCATCGCGTCGCCAATCGCTGGCCCCGCTGGTACGAACACCGCTGGGCGTGGATTTTTCCTGCGTGGTATCTGCAGTTCGAACTCGAAGTGACCAAGTAAACCACCGCGAGTCCGGGGTGGAGGTTACTGCTTCTGCGGCATCCCCCCCTTCGAAGACGCTCTTGCTGAGTACGTTCAAGTTCCGCGTTTTGACCCTCGCCGTCCGAATTGACCGTAATTCCGACGGCCACACAAAGGTGAGTGATGAGTGAGGGTTAACGGTAACGAAATAAATCCGGGCGCAAGAATGCCCAAATATTCTATAGGATTTCTAAGTTTCCGGACCTCCTTGGCGTCTGCAGCCCGACTTCCGTCGAACGAATCGGTGTAACGAGTTCAACTGTTGCAGGACTGATACTCAGTTCAAATCCAATGACCTACGACTTTGGTAGTAGGTGGTTCTTGGGTGGGGTGGGGCGGTGGGATTCCTAGTGCACCTGCGGAAGGTGCGGTCCACCCCGTGATCAGGTCCCGGGCTGGGTCGTAAATCGGTGAGGCGAAAACAGGGAAAGGTCATGCCGGGTGGATCCCTGGGTGGCCAGATCCGCCAGGATCTCTCCCACCACACTGCAGAATTTGAATCCGTGCCCGGAGAAGCCCGCGGCGTACGTCACGCGGGGGTGGTGCGGGTGAGGGCCCATCACGAAGTGCAGATCCGGAGTGCACGTGTAGAGACAGGTGGTGGCGTGGATCAAGGGGCCGTCGAGGTCCGGGAGAAATTGGCGGAGCGCTTCGCGGAGCGCGTTCTCGTCGGCGGGATGGAGTCCGCGATCCACGGTTTCCGCCGTGCAGATTTGGGCGTTCGGTAGACGGAAGAAGGCCGCCTTGACCCCGCCATCCGGTCCATCGAGAGCGGGGAAGCCATACGGTTGCAAGCCGTCGGCGCTTTCCCGGATGTAGATCGGGAAGCGCCCGGGTTGATACGCCGCGATGTCGCCCCGGGGTTGGAACCAATACAAGACTTGTCGCTCCACCCGTAGGGGCAGGTTCAATCCAGCCAGAAGATGCGGAGCCCAGGGACCGGGGGAGAGTATCAACTGATCGGCGGAATAGGTGCCCCGCGCGGTGGTGACGGTCACCCCGCTCCCAGAGGTGTCCCAGTGGAGGGCGGGTTCTTCAAAATGCAGTTCCGCACCCCGCGCCGTCGCAAGATCGAGATGGGTCTGGACGGCCTCCTCCGCCTGGACGACCCCGGCCTTGGCCTCAAAAAGACCGACCTCCGCATCGTCGACGTGGAACAGGGGAAAGCGCCGGCGGATCTCGCGGGCATCGAGAATCTCGTGGGGCAGGGAATGCTCGCGGGCGCTGAGCCAGCTGCCGTGCACGACTTCGGATTCGGGTCGCCCCAACATCAAGCCACCACACAGCGTCAGCAACCGACGCTGGGAGGCCGTTTCGGCTTCCTCCCATAGTTCGTAGGCCCGGCGGAGCAGGGGGACGTACGAGGGGTGTTCGAAGTAAGCCTGGCGAATCACGCGGGTGCGGCCGTGGCTGGAACCGCGGGCGTGGGGTGAGGTGAATTGCTCGAGCCCCAGGACCCGCACGCCGCGTTGGGCCAATTGCCAGACGGTGGCACTGCCCATGCCGCCGAGGCCGAGGACGATGACTTGGTAGGGCTTCATACCGTGGGAAATGCCGGGGCGGAGGTGAGCGGAAGGCACGCTCCGAAATCGCTGCCCGGAACCGGCGCGGTGGCGGCTTCCCGGGCCCCGAAGAGCCGCGTGAAGTTGTCGGACACTTGCGCGGTGAGTGCGGGCAAGGGTTGGCCCAGATGGCGGGCAAGTTCCGCGTAGATTTTGGGCAGGTTCGCCGGGTGATTCAGCGGCTGTCCGGTGCGGGGATCCGTCAGGGGATGCGCGTTCAAGTCGTCCGGCAAGCGTTGATCCGGGGCATCGGTTTCGATCAGAAGTCGTTCCGGCGGTACTTTGCGAAAGGCCTCACGCTGGCGGTCTTTGCGCTCGAGGAGAAAATATCCGGGAAAGCCAAAGTACGCACCGAGTCGGGCCAATTCCTCCACCATTTCGGCAGGCCCGCCGTAGCTGTGCAGGAGAAAACCGCGATCCAGACGCGGCGCGATGGCGAGCAGTTCGCGGAGCAGTCCCCAGGCTTGCAGGCAGTGCACGGTGGCTGGCAGCTGTCGGCGGGCGGCCAGGTGCCATTGCCAGGTGAAGGCTTCGACTTGTTCCACCCACGTGGCGGGTTCGTATCCGGCCAGGGCGGGGAAGCGGTGATTGCGTTGGTCAGTTGAAAGCGCCGGCAGCCAACGGTCGACCCCGATTTCGCCGATCACCGCCCCCGTCGTGGTGTCGAGAGCGTGAATCAAGGTCGATTGCCAGTGTTCGGTGCGCTCGGGAAGGTACCACGGATGATACCCGAAACTGGGTACGATCCCCGGCTGGGCCGCCGCGAGCCGTTGGACGTCGGGCCAATCATTTTCACAGGATCCGTTCACCACCCATCGCTGCACACCCGCGGCCCGGGCCGCGGACAACAAGGCGTCCTGCTGTCCGCCGAAGCGCTCGTCCTGCAGGTGATTGTGCGCATCGCAATACGCCATCATGGGGGCGGGATGTGTTGGCGGGCGAAGTCCCGGATCATTTCCCGCACGCGCCACACGGTGCGGCGTCGGCTCTCGGCCAGGTTAGTGCCGAGATTTAATTCGTTCAGGAACTCGGGGGCGTTCTCCAGGATCGCAGCGGGCGGTTGGCCGTGGTAAAAATCACAGATCAAGCCGCCAATGGCCTTCAACGAAACCGCGTCGGAATCCAATTGGAACCAGCAGCATCCATCGCGGTAGTCGGGCACAAACCACAGGCGGACCTGACATCCCGGCACCCGGTATTCGTCGCGGCGCAATTCGGCGGGCAGCAGGGGGCGGGTGCGGGCTTGCTCGATCAGCCAGCCAAACCGGGCCTGCGGATCTGGAATGGTGGCCAGGACTTCCGCGAGGGCGGCGGAACGCGAAGGGAGGTCTGGGCGGGCGGCGATTTGAGCGGTAATCATCCGGGAGAAGTCCAGGTCAGTCACCGAGCAGCGATTTCAAGGCGTCCCGCGCGGCCTGTTCCCGCGATGAAGCCGGCGCACCGCCCGTCCTGGTGCGACGGGCAAATTGGAAGTACTCGCAGAAGTTGCTGCGATCCTTGTCCAGGACTGGCTCGGCGCGGCGATCGCGACATTGCTGTGCCACCGCGGCGTCGTAGGCCACACAGTTCAGGCAGCAACGCAGTTCGGCCCGACAACCGGGGCACACATCGGTGCGTCCCGGAGCAATCGACGAAGCCCACACCGCGCCACAGGCATGACAATGACGTTCCATCGGCGGACTGTGACGCAAGATCCCGGCGGGTGAAGGACAGGCTGCGGCGGAGCCGGGGCGGGCGCCCGCTGCGAGGTCGCCCGCCGGATCGCCTACGGCGCGAACCAACCGTCGAGGAATTGCGCTTCCGAGCCTTCGTAGGTCGCCTCTGCCAGGTGCTCGATGCCGAGTTGATTGCCCCAGGAATACTGGATGATCAGGCGGCCGTTGTATTCGCAGAAGTCGATGTCGGAATTGTTTCGGTTGGCGGCGGTGACGATGCGGTTGCGTTGGGCATCGGTGAGTTTGGGTTCGGCGAAGAGTTGATCTTCCGCCGAGGCGCGCAGCACCGGATTGTGCGGACTGTTTTCCCAGTGCTGCAGATCGCGCGAGCGGACCAGCCGCAGTTCGTAACCCTCGTGGGCTTCGAGGTAGAAGTCGTAGTACCAGCCGTTGCGGAAGCGCAGGGCGTGCGGCGCGGTGTAGCGATCCCGGGCGTAATTGCATTCCGGCGGGGTCAGGGTCCACGTCTTGAAATCCCGCGACTTGGCGAACCGCGCGGTGAACGCCACGCCCGCTTCCGCCTGCGGCCGGTCGATCTCAAACATCATCACGAATTCATCGCGCGCCCGGCACACCGAGGTGTTGAAGATGCCATAACGGCCCGCCGGCACCGCCGTCCAGGTCTCCCAGGATTTCAGATCCTTGGAGGCAAACACGTCGATCTGTCCGCGTCCCAGAGTGCCCGTGACGTACACCACACCGCCGTCCACGAAGGCGCTGCCAAATTCGTGGCCATCCGCAAAGGGCGCGGTGACCTCGCCGGTGGCGGGGTTGCGGAACCGGAAGTAATTCGTCTTCCGCTGATTGTCCCAGTACTGCTGGCCTTCGCCCTGGCGCACCCATTCGAAACGCCACAGCGCGCCGTTGAAGACGATCGGTGAGGTCTCCACCAGATCGAGATCCACCGTGCCGCGTTTGCGGATCAAGGGCCGTCCACTCGAGTCCGTCGGACCACCGCCGTGTTGCGCCAGTGCGGCCCGGGCTTCCGGGGACGCGGCATGCTGCCAGATGAAGTCCACGATGGGCGTGGAATCGTCCAGTCCGTGCGGGTGATGCTTCACCCCGGGTTTCCCGATGAGGGTGATCGAGCCACCCAGGGCGCGATACCGTTCGGCGATCAAACCGGTGTTTTCCGTCCACGGCACCACTTCATCGGCGTCGCCGTAAACGTGCAGCAGCGGCACCCTCGCGGCGGCGAGCCCAGCGAGGGAATCCACGGGATTGTGGGTGTAGGCTTTGGCTTCCTCGTCGTTTTTGAAGCCGTACTGTTGGAGGGTCAATTGCCAGTCGCGATCACTGCGCTGGCCCTTGCCGAAGCCGCCCGGCCAGCTCTTGAAATCGCACACCGGCGCATCGCCGTAGAGGCAGCCCACGCGGTCCGGGTGAGCCACCGCCCAGTTGTAACAGTAGAGACCGCCGCGGCTGAGGCCGACGAGCGCCGGCTTGGGGTTCAGATCGTGCCGGGTGGTCAGGTTTTCATAAAGTGCGTCCCACGCTTGCACGGCGGCAGGCGCTCCCAGCAAATCGGGCACGCTCATATAAACGATATGAAATCCGCGGGCGAGCAGCGCGATGTCGGGATTGGGTTTGTGACCGAAGAATTCCCCGTGCCAGGCCCAGGGGCGACCGGGCGCCGGTTGGGGCGGCGCAACCACCGTCACCACTTTGCCATTCACTGCGAAATCATATCGATCAAAGCCATACCAACGCGTGCGTTTGCCCGGAAACTCCCCCGCGGCGAGGTCGTGCGCGGCGGCGGCGTGGCGGATCGCGGCTTGTTGGGCGGTGGCCAGCGGTTGACCTCGCGACATGCCCGGGCGGATGTGTCCGACGGCGGTGATCCACGCGTCTTTTTGCACCCGTTGCCGCGCCTGCACTTCCTTGAGGACGTCGCCGAGGCGGGGATTCAAGGCGTTCAAGCCGGCGGGAGTTTCCGGCAGGGGCGGGAGACCGGGGCCTTCGAGGGCCTGCACAAATTCCCGGGCCATCCGCCAGTGGCCAAGCGTGCTGGCATGCACGCCGTCACCGGCCAGCACAAAACCGGGTTCGGTCCGGCGTCGTAGCGCGAGATAGTCATTCATCGGTCCATGGAAATCGATGACCTGCCAGCCCCGCTCCCGTTGGGACAGCAACCAGGTGGAGTATCGATCCAGCACCTCGTTGTAGCCTTCGTAGGGCGACTTGTATTCGGTCAATCCCGCGGGCAGCGTGCGGCCCTTCAGGGGAATGGGATCGAACGTGGGCGGAGTGAGATGGATCACCCGCGCACCGATCGCGGCCGCCTGGGCGTGGAGTTGTTCCTGGCCGGTGCGGAAGGCGGCGGCGCGCTCGTCACCGTACGGATAATAGATGCCGTCGTTCATGCCGTAACACGCCACGACGACGGTGGGCTGGGTCTTTTCCAACACGCGTCCCAAACGTTCCAGCACCCCGGGGCGGGGGAAGGAACCACCCGCGTGTCCCGGCTCACTCAAGCCGGAAACGGTTTCGCTTGGGAGGCCCAGATTGATCCAGTCCACGCTGGCATTCGGGTGCCGCCACCGCAGCAGGGTCTCGGCGAATTCCACCCATTCGCCGCCGTAGGTGATGCTGTCCCCGAGAAAAACCACCCGTTGCGGGCCCAGCAGCGGCGAGACCTGCGCGCCTTCCGGGACGGGCACCAGGCGGATTTGTCGGATGTCCATGATCGCGCCCGCGGCCTTGCGTTGGGGGCGAATGGCGAGGTGATGCGTGCCGGGGATCGCGATTTCCACGCGGCCCACCTTGCGCGGGAGGAAAGATTGGAAGTGACCAGTTTCCTCCACCACGAAGTCGAAACGGCGTCCAGCAATTTCCACGGCGACATCGCTGCCGCCCTGACCTTTGCCACAGCCTTGCCAGACCTCGATGTCATAAACGCCCGCCCGGCCGACGGGAAAAGTCCAATCGGCCCAGTCACTGGTTTCGACCCAGTAGCCGAGGCAGTTCTTGATGGCCTGCGGCTCGTAGCGCATGCGAACGCTGTGGGTGGTGGCATGGGCGGCGCGCAGCGTGATGACGCCGGCGGCATCGGCGGCACCGACCTCGCCCTCGGGCGCGGGACGCAGAACGACCGACTGGAGATTCATGACGGCGGCACCTACGAGTTTCGGGCAACCCACCCGCACCACGAAGGGATCGGACTTGGCCAAATAGAAGGATCCGAGGGATAACGCCTGATACGTGTTGCCGCTGCCGGTGGACGGGCGGGCGGCGGTCAGTTTTTCGCCGGCAATCTCGACCGTCACTTCGGTGCCGGCCCCGCCGTCCGCGGAGTAAACCACGTCCACGGAATAACGGCCCCAGCGCGTGGGCTTGAAATCCCACGTCACATAATCCGCCGCGTCGGTCCAGGAACCGATGCGTTGGTTCCCCAGAGCGGTTTCCCGATGCGCGGTGGTGCCGTGCACCTGGGCATCCGCGGCGGCGAAGACGATGCGGCCGTCGGACAGTTGCCCGCTGGCGTCGCCGGTTTCGACTTCGATCACGGCCGGCAGGACGGCCGGGGGATTGGTGGGCAGACTCAACTCCCAACGAGTGGCGTCGGGGTTGAAGTTCCACGCAACGGGCGTGCGGCGAGTGTCATTTATCCAGGTGGCTGCGAGGATCGACGGACTGGGCGCGGGCAGGAGCAGTCGCCCATCGGCGGGCCATTGGGCGACCTCGAGTCGGAGCTGCCCGGGCGAATTGGTCACCGCGGTGATGCGGCCCCACGACGGCGGGGCAGACGGTTCAGCGGCGAGCGCGGCCACGCCCAGAGCGACGGCGGCCGTCCAGGGGAGCAACCATTTGAAGGGAGACATGATAATGCGGTGAGCGTAAGCGGGGAAATTTGCCGGACGAACCGAAATTCCTTGAAGAAGAGCGTTCCCGGCGACGGCATTCGGGGGAAGTCGGTTCGGGCGGTTGCGTTTTTCGCGGATGGCGCCCGCCTGCCCGTTTCCTTGTGAGTTTGATCCCGGCCGATTAGCCTGTCCGTCTTATTCAGAGCGGTTGGGATTGATCATGAGCACCTCACAAAGTGAACCCTCGTTTTTCGGACGTCTGCAAATTGCGACATCCGGTTTCTTTCGCGTGCTGGGTGATGCGGGTGTTGCGGTCCGCGTGGCCCGGGCCCTGCAGGGCCCGTCGGGCCCGTCGGTGAGTCCCCAACCGGTGGTCGCCCCGGCTCCCGCGCCCACGCCGGCCCCGGCTCCGGTGATCAAGGTTGAGCCGCCGCCGCCCGTGGTGTTGCCGCCGGAACGGGTGCATGCGTCGGGACTGGCGGTGCTCGCCCTGTTGCAACGCGAAGGCCGATTCATTGATTTTCTTCAGGAAGACCTCGCGGCCTATCCCGATGCCGACATCGGTGCGGCGGCCCGGGCGGTGCATACCGGCTGCCGGAAGGTGCTTTCCCAGTGTCTGACGCTGGAGCCCGTATTGCGCGAATCCGAGGGCAGCACGGTTTCCGTTCCCACCGGGTTCGATGCCCAGCGCATTCGATTGACCGGCAACATCACGGGCAACGGACCGTTCCGCGGCGAGGTGCGCCACCATGGTTGGGTGACGACCGCGGTCCGGATGCCCGTTATCTCCGAGTCATTGGACGCGCGGGTCTTGGCGCCCGCTGAAGTGGAACTTCCCTGAGCCCCCAATTTTCATGGCCCGCTATTCCATCGGCATCGACCTCGGCACCACGCACTGCGCGGTCTCCTATTTCCCGCTCGACCACGAACGCGGACGCGGCACGGAACAGACCATGCTGGGAATCCCCCAGGTGACGTCGCCGGGTACCGTGGAGGAACGCACGTTGCTGCCCTCGTTTCTCTATCTCGCGAACGCTCAGGAATTCCCCGCCGGCAGTCTCGCGCTGCCGTGGGATCCGCAGCGCTCGGGGACGGTTCTCGGTGAATTTGCCCGGACCCACGGCAGCAAGGTGCCGATGCGCCTGGTGGCCTCCGCCAAGAGCTGGCTCTGTCATGCCGGCGTGGATCGCATGGGGCCCATTCTGCCGTGGCAGGCGCCGGCGGATGTGCAGCGCATCTCGCCGTTGGAAGCGTCCGCGCAGTATTTGGGGCACGTGCGCGCCGCGTGGAATCAGCGGTTTCCTGAAGCGGCCCTCGCCGAGCAGGAAGTGGTGCTCACCGTGCCAGCCTCGTTCGACGCCACCGCCCGCGACTTGACCCTGAAGGCGGCGCAACAGGCTGGTCTGCCGCAGGTGGTGTTGCTCGAAGAACCCCAGGCCGCGCTTTATGCGTGGACCGAGGCCATGGGGGAGAATTTTCGCAAACACGTTCGCCCCGGAGCCGTGATCCTGGTCGTCGATGTTGGTGGCGGTACCAGTGACTTTTCGCTCATCGCCGTCACGGATCAGGGTGGGGAGGTGCAACTCACCCGGGTGGCGGTCGGCGATCATATTCTGCTGGGCGGCGACAACATGGATCTCGCGCTGGCGCACACCGTGAATCAGCGGTTGGTGGCGGCGGGCAAGAAACTCGATGCGTGGCAGTTTAACGCGCTGACGTTTGCGTGTCGTCAGGCCAAGGAGCAGCTCTTCAATCATCCGGAATTGCCCAGCGCGCCCATCGTGCTGCCGGGCCGCGGTTCGTCCCTGATTGGCGGGACGATCAAGACGGAGTTGTTGCGCGACGAATTGGCGCGGGTGCTGACGGACGGGTTCTTTCCCGCGACGCCGGTCACGGAGTTGCCCCAGACGGCGCGACGCACGGGCCTGGCCCAAATGTCGTTGCCCTATGCCCAGGATGCTGGCATCACCCGACACCTCGCCGCGTTTCTGACGCGTCAGGCCCGTGCCCTGGCCAGCACGCCGGATGCGCCGGTATCGGTGGCTGGGCAGAGCTTTGTGCATCCCACGGCGATTCTTTTCAACGGTGGCGTGTTCAAGGCGACCGCCCTCAAGGATCGGGTCTTGAACGTGCTCAACGGCTGGCTGGCGGCCGAAGGCGGACAACCGGTGCGGGAGTTGGAAGGTGCCGAGTACGATCTCGCCGTGGCGCGTGGTGCTGCTTACTACGGCTGGGTCCGGCAGGGGCACGGATTGCGGATTCGCGGCGGAACCGCGCGGGCGTACTACGTCGGAGTGGAGTCGTCGATGCCGGCGATTCCCGGCATGGAACCGCCGCTGAAAGCGCTGTGTGTCGCGCCCTTCGGGATGGAGGAAGGCACTCAAGCGGACGTACCACCGCAGGAATTCGGCCTCGTCGTGGGAGAGCCCACGCGCTTCCGTTTCTTTGCCAGTTCCGTGCGCCGCGACGATCGCGTGGGCACGCTGCTGGACGAGGTTTTGGGTAACGATGAATTCGAGGAGATCGCCCCCATTGAAACCAATCTACCCGCCACCGAAGCCGCGGCGGGGCAACTCGTCCCGGTGAATTTACAGGCCACGGTGACGGAGTTGGGCACGCTGGAACTTCGTTGCCTGGAGCACGGCGGTGCGGGTAATTGGAAGCTGGAACTCAACGTTCGGATGAAGGAGTAGGCCCCGCTCCGTCATCCGGCTTCTGGATCCCCTTCGTTTGTCTGCTTCCCGCTACATTGTCGGCATCGACCTCGGCACGACCAATTGTGCGGTGGCGTATGCGTCCGCCGATGTCGAGGCCGTCGACGGGGTGCGTGATTTCCCGATCCCGCAATTGGAGCGGCCGGGGCAGGTGGCGGCGCTGTCGTTGTTGCCGTCCGCGCTTTACGTACCCAGTCCGCACGAGTTGCCGCCGGGAGCGACCGCACTGCCGTGGGGTCCTTCGGACGCAGTGTTGGTGGGCGAGTTTGCGCGCTGGCAGGGAGCGCGGGTGCCCGGGCGCCTGGTGAGTTCGGCGAAGAGTTGGTTGTGTCACGACGGGGTGGATCGTTCCGCCGCGATCCTGCCGTGGGGCGCCCCTCCGGAGGTGGCGAAGGTATCGCCCACGGAGGCCACGGCCCGCTTGCTGGCGCACCTGGTCGCGGCATGGAATCATGCGTACCCCGAGGCGCCCTTGGGCGAACAGGAAGTGGTCATCACGGTTCCCGCTTCCTTTGATGAAGTCGCGCGGGCCTTGACCGTCGCGGCGGCCCAGCAGGCGGGATTGCAGCGGCTCACGCTCGTCGAGGAACCCCAGGCGGCGTTTTACGATTTCACGGCGCATCACCCGGAGCAACTCGCCGAAACCTTGCGGGACGTGCGCCTGGTTTTGGTAGTGGATGTTGGCGGTGGCACCACCGACTTCACGCTGATTGCGGTGCAGGCCACGGAGACCGGGCCGGATTTGCGCCGGATCGCGGTGGGCGATCACCTGATGCTGGGCGGCGACAACATGGACGCGGCCCTCGCCCGACGCGTGGAAACCCAGTGGGCGCAGGACGGGCGAAAACTGAATCCGGCGCAATGGTTGCAACTGGTCCAGTCAGCGCGCGGCGCGAAGGAAGCTCTGCTCGGAGCCACTCCCGCCGAACGGCACGGCATCGCGGTCGTAGGTGCCGGAAGTCGGTTGTTGGCCGGAACCCTTTCGGCGGAACTCGGCCGCGAAGAAACCGAAGCGGTGATTCTCGACGGATTTTTTCCGGTGGGCACCGCGGATGAAGTTCCGCGGCGCGGCGCCCGGGGTGCCTTGCAGGAACTGGGATTGCCCTACGCGCAGGATGCCGCGATTACCCGGCACTTGGCCGCGTTTTTACGCCAGCATGCGGCGGCGGCGTGGACGGCGTTGGGGCGTGGGGATCTTGGGGCGGGATTGCCCCGGCCCGACGCCATTCTGTTGAACGGTGGCGTGTTCAATTCCCCGAAGCTCACCGCGCGACTGCGGGACGTCCTTTCTTCGTGGTGGCCGGACGCACCTTCGTTGCGCCTACTGCCGCATCATTCGTTGGAACTGGCCGTCGCCCGCGGCGCGGCGCATTACGGGCGGGTGCGCCACGGCTGGGGCCGACGCATCGGAGGCGGGGCGGCCCATGCGTTTTATGTCGGCCTGGCGGGCGAATCGGGGCCGCGTGCGGTTTGCCTGATTCCGCGCGGTCAGGAGGAGGGTGCCGCGGTGGACTTGAATCAACGTCCGTTCGAACTGGCCCTGGGGCAGCCGGTCCAGTTTCCACTGTATACCACCAGCTCGGATCGCGCGGATCGGCCCGGAGATCTGGTGTCCGTGGGTGAGGACTTTCGACCGTTGCCGCCGATTCACACGGTGTTGAAGAGTGCGGGCATTTCGAAGGGCGGCGTGCCGGTCCACCTGCGCGCGACTATCACCGAGGTGGGAACCCTGGAACTCTGGTGCGTGGCGCAGGATCGACCCGAGCGATGGCGATTGGAATTCGAACTCCGCGGCGCGCCAGCTCCGACCGATCCCGCTGCGGTTCGACCGGTCACGGAATCCCTGCCGCGACGCTTTGCCGACGCCCAGGCGGCGATCCAGCGGGTCTACGGTTCCGGGGGAGCGGGGGATGGGACGAAAGAAGCACGGCAATTGGGCCGAACGCTGGAGCAGTGGGTGGGTTCGCGGGAAACCTGGCGGGCTCCCGTATTGCGCGAACTCTGGAGCCTGCTCCATGCCGGCGCCAAGGCCCGGCGGCGATCGGTGGATCACGAGCGGGCTTTTTACCAGCTCGCCGGCTATACGTTGCGCCCCGGCTATGGCTATCCTTTGGATGCCTGGCGTTGCGAGCAGATGTTTCCGCGTTTCACCGAAGGCGTGACGCATCGCGACGGGCCGCTGGTCTGGAACGACTTTTGGATTCTTTGGCGTCGCCTCGCCGGCGGCCTGACGGAAACGCAGCAACAGGAGATCTACGCGTACCTGAAGCCGCATCTCGCCCGGCGCATTTTGCCGCACAAATCCAAGTCCCTGCCCAAACCGAAAGGGGTTCAGCCCGAAGGCTTGGATGAAATGGTCCGACTTGCGGCGGCGTTGGAGCAGATCGGCGCGGGCGACAAGATGGAGCTGGGACATTGGATCGTCGAACGCCTCAAGGATCCCACTGCGGCGGCGGGTCCGTGGGCCTGGGCCTTGGGGCGTCTGGGCGCGCGCGAGCCCCTGCACGGCAGTCCGCATCGGACGGTCCCGGCGGCGCAGGCGGCTGCCTGGCTGAGTTTTCTTTTGGGCTTGAATCTGCGCGGCACGGCGGGCGCCCTGTTTGCGGTGACCCAACTTGCCCGCCGCACCGGTGATCGCGCGCGGGATGTCGACGACGCCCTGCGCGACGCGACGCTCGCTGCCCTGCGGACGGCGGCGGCGCCGGAGCGTTGGCAGCAGATGGTCCGGGAAGTGGTGGAATTGGATGCCGAAGAAGAAGCCCAGGCCTTGGGGGATTCCCTCCCGCTGGGGCTTCGATTGGAGCCGGTTTCGGTTTCCTCTCGAACGGGCAGGTCCGCCAGCTGATCGGGTTTTTCTTGGGTTTTCCGGCCATTTAATCACCCCGGGCGATGACCTCGGGCCGGGCCAAAGGGGTGCCAGGTTCAGGGTTTTGGCACCAAAGCGTCCTGCCGCGCGCTCCGATAAAATGGTGTTACCGCCTCCCATTCAGAATTTCCCCGATTAGGGTCATTTGGTTGGTAAGGAGCCTCGAAGTTCTGCGCTACGTGTAGTGGAGGCCTCCGGGAGGCCGCCGAATTTCGATGGAGACACTTTTGCTTCGCTGGGTCCGTGCCGTTGCCGCGGTGGCGCTTTTGACCCCATTCCTGCACGGCGCCGGCGCCATTTATTTCAATCGCGTAGCCCCCGGCGCCGGGTTTCCCGAACTGCACCGGATCAATTCCGACGGCACCGGCGAAGTGGTGATTCCCGTCAATCTGCCCTCCGCCCTCAATCCCACGGTTTCGCGCGATGGCCGCCGGTTGCTGGTGACCTCCCCGGATCCGGGCCGCCCCTTCAAACTCAGCCAAAACGTTTATGCTTTGGACCTGACCACCGGATTCGTCGGGCGGGTCACCAGTTACTCCGATGAGTACGTTTTGAATGGGGTGCGGTTTCAGGATGATCTGGCCCGGTTGTTCGGCAACAACACCATCTCCTCCTACAAAATCAATTTCCCCTACCACAAGGCGTTCTCGCCCGAGGGCGGCCGGTTGGTCACGATGAACCTGTTCAAATCGGGCTCCGTTCACTTGGGCGTGGCGCTCGATCCGACCGAGGTGCAGGCCAGCAGCGGTCGGTTTCCCATAGTCGATGTTTATCGGTTCAGTGATGCACTTCCGGCGGGGCCCTATGTTTTTCTGGCAGCGCAGGAACGGGATGGTTTCAACCAGGGGGGCGATGGGGTTGATTGGCATCCGGCTTTGAATGAAGTGGTGGCCGCAGTGGCGTCGGATATTTCCGCCGTTGGCACGGCGGGTCGCACCGGGCTGGAGGGAACAGTGCTGGCCGTCTTTTCCACGACCAGCATTTCCCCATTTCTGCGCAAACTTACCAATCCAGTGGGGCAGGCTGACGCCTTTTTTAATATCTCGACCTTGATATCCACGGTGGCCACGCCGCACGATTATGCGCCCGCCATTTCGGCCGACGGCACCCGGGTGGCCTACGTCCGGCACGTCCTCCGGCAGGACACCCGCTTCGATGGTGCCGGTATCGCGCCCTTGCCGGCGCTGTGTTCGATTCGGATGATCAACTACGACGGGTCCGGGGATCGTGAAGTGCTGCGACTGAATGAAGGTCTATGGATCACCCGGCTCGCGTGGGCCCCCGATGGCTCGGAGATCGCCTTCGATTTATCCCCGCAGGCGGTGATCAATGGTTGGAATTCCCTGTTGGGCGACGTTTCGCGATCGGAGATTTACGCGGTCAATGCCAACGGCTCAAATCCGCGGCGCGTTGTGGCCGCCCCCGCGTCCTATCCGACCTGGTCGCCGATCAACTTCACAGCTGGACAGGCGACCATACCCCGTTTTCAAGTGCGCCGGGACGGGGGCGATCTCCTGTTGGCGGTCAGCAATTTGGTCCCGGGTCGACGTTTTGCCGTGGAAGGGAGCGTGGATTTGAAATCGTGGCGGGAGGAATACGCGCAGACGGCGAGTGCGACGGATGAGTTGGTTCGCGTGACGCCCCGCGCGGGGAACTTGGCGGGATTCTTTCGGGTGCGGGCTTTTTGAACCCGCTGGCTCGGTTCCTTCCGTTGGCTTTTAAGAATCATTTTATCATGCGCCTCAATCTGCCCTTTCGCCGGTTCTGGCGATATCTGGCTCTGACTTGGACACTTCTTGCGATGTTTACCCCTTCGACGTTCGCGCAATCCGATTCTCCCACGGGCGGTGTGGGCCTTGGGCTCAAGGCAACGGACGAGGGACGGATTCTCATCGAATTCGTGGCTCCTGGTGGGCCGGGCGAGAGGGCCGGATTGCGGGTGGGGGATCAACTTGTGCGGGTGGGTGAGCGGTCGGTGGCCGATCTCGGTGGATCCCAATTGGTGGACGCCATTCGCGGTCCGGTGGGTTCCAAAGTGGTGCTGACTTACCTCCGGGCGGGTGGTGCACCGCAATCCGCGACGGTCCTTCGGGCACCCCTGGGGAGTCGCGGCCCGGTGGTTCCGGAATCGGCAACGCCACCGCCGCTACCGCTACCACTACCATCAGGTGCAGCGGGTAAACCGACGTCCCCGGGCGCGCCGGGCAAAAAGAGCGGAAGCCTTCGATTTACTCAGCAAAGTCTCCGGGATCCCGCGGCTCAGAACGTGGTCGCGGTCAACTTCCTGCTGCCCCAAGGTTGGAAATATCAGGGACAGATCGTTTGGTTGCCCAACTATAGCGTGCTGGCCAATCTGCGGTTGCGCTTGGAAGACACCAATTCCGCCACGGCGATCGATTGGTTGCCGACACAACACTTTTCCTATACCGACCAGCTGCCGGGATTGGTACAACCGGGGGCCAATTGGATGGGGGCCATTCTCGCGGCGCCGATCACGGATCCGGCGCAGTTTGTGGAGGCTTTCTGGGGGCCCCAGACGTTGTCGCATTTGCGGAATCTCCGGCCCTCCGCGCAAGAGGAGTTTCCGGGGATCGCCCGGGAGGCGGTGGCCCAGAATCCGGGCTGGCACGCCCGTGCTTTCCGGCTTCGTTATACCTTCGACCAGGCGGGCCGGCCTTGGGAACAGGATGTCTATTTTACGCTGGCCTACGCACCGGTGAATGCCGGCATCGCCATGTGGAATGTGCAGCGGGCTTTCACTTGCTCGGGCCCCCGGGGCACCTTGGACGCCTCGGTCGGGCTCCTGAAGGCGGTGATTAGCAATACCAGTTTTTCCGGCGAATGGCTGGCGACGTACGGAGTGGTCCAGCAATTGCGGCGTCAGGGATTGCAACAACAGATGGCGGACACTGCGGCCTTCGGGCAACAGCTTCAGCAATACAACGCCCACATTCAACGGCTGGGACAGCAGATGCACGAGGAGCGGATGAAATCATTCGATCGGATTGCCGAGAGTCAGCGGGAGTATTTGGGCGGCGTGGAAACTTATACCGATCCTTATCAACGCATGGGCATCTACGTGCCCGCCGGCTATCGCGAGCACTGGGTGAATGAGAAGGGGGAGATCCTGTTGGCGGACCAGGTGGGTTTCAATCCCAACGTGGGCGACGTCCATGATTGGAGAAAGATGGAGCGGCGGGATCCCATGAAGCAGTAGTTGCGATCCCCCCGCGTCGGAGGCCCTTCTGGAACGGGCGACGGGGATCGATGTTATCGCTTGTTCCTCGCCCAGCCGGTTGGCCAATGGGTGGGGCCTTAGAGGCTCAGCGGTTCGGCGCAGTTTTCCCTGCCGTCAGGCGATCGCGGCTGGGCACGTACTCCACGAAGTATTCCGCGCGGTAGGCCAGGAAGTGGGCGCCGTAATTTGTCGTGCCGGACGCGATGGCTGGCACGGCCCAGGATCGATCCTTTAGCTGAGCCACGACTTCCACCGGCGTGAGGACACGGTCGAGGCGGAGGCCGAAGTTCACTGGGAAGCGCTGGTTGGAAAAGACGGTCGCATCAAGTACCCGGCGCAGCGTCGAGGGGCGCGGGCTGGCCGGGCGAAAGTTCTCGATGCGATGACGTCGGCCGGCCGCATCAATAATTCGGAAAACTTCGGCCAAGTACGGGTCGGTGGCTTCGGGGCGGAGGGTCAGTTCCGCTGCGGTCTGGCAGACTTCGGAGATCCTCGTCCCATCCACCAACAGCACCGGATAGGGGAGTTGGGCGGGCGTGAGTTGGGGCGCTGTGGCCTTGCTGGCAGCCAAGCTGACTCCGTGGAAACCCAGCCAGGCGGTCAGGTAAACCATTACCAGGAAGCAGATCGTCGCGGATTCACGAATGATCTGCCAGAGGCAGAATCCGATCAGCAGGACCGCGGCGCGGGCTCCTGCGTGGAGCCGGCCGCGATTTCCTGGAACGATGAGGGCGGCAAGGAGCAGACCCAGGGCCACCAGGGGAAGGATCGTGATCAGCGGATTCAGTTCGGAAGCGCCGAATGAACGACGGAAGCCGCCGGCGACCGGGCTCAGGACGACAAATCCCCCGCCGAACAGCACCAGGAGGCTGCCCAGCAACCAGCGCGCCGCCATCATGACTGGGTCACCTCGGGATCGTGCCCGTACTCCTGGACCAATTGCGCGCGAAAGTCATCGCGCTCGAGGGACAACGCGGCGCCTTCACCGCCACTGGTGGCCATGCCGGCATATTGAGACATCCACTGATCGGCCTTGAAAAACGCGGCGCGGGCTCCTTCGGCGTCTCCTGCCTGCTGGAGCCGATGCATGCGATTGCGATACATTTCGGCAATGGAAGCGGCATAGCCGATGTACGGAATCCGCGCGCGAAACAACTCTTCGGCGGCTTCCAGTTGATCGGCCGCTTCGAGTGCCAGGGCTTGTTCGTGCCAGGCTTTCGGGTCGTGGGAATCGGAGGCTGCGCCGGCCCCCGGGTTGCGATCGCGTGCGGGAATGGAGTGGCTCGCGTCCGCTCGCGCCGCGGGGTTGTCCCCGAGATCAAGCCCATTGCTGACGGAGCGCGGTTCGGCAGCCTCCTCCGCCTGGCGTCGCAAGGCCCGACGGCTGGGCGGCGCGGGGGGATCGTCCGGGCGCGTGACACAGTCGAAGGCGATGTTTTCCAGGATCAATTGTCCGAGGTCGCAGGCGGCTTCGGCGGTTTCCGGAGTGGCTGTGATGCGGGCGCGTACGAGTGACTTCGCGTCGCGGCCCGGGAAGAGGAAGTGGTATTGCTCCAACGCTTGCGGACCGTCATGAATGTTCCGGGCACCGAGGGCATGGATCCGTCCCAACTTGAATCGTGCGAATTCCGGTTGGGGATAGTCGTTGCGCATTTCGGCCTCGAGTTCGTCGAGGATCGCCGCGTTGCTCCGGCCTTCGCGGGGGAGGGAATGCAGGTGGATTTGTACCCGGCCGGCGGGTTCGAACACCAGGAGCCGGCGGCCGTCGTCGAGCGCGTGCCAGCCGTAAGGGACGCTGAGGTCCGCGAGGAGTGCTCCCGAGGCAACGATGGCGAGCTTCATCACGTCGTTGGTGGTGACCAACCGGGGCACCAAGCCGGCGCCGCGGTCGCGCAAGTTGGCGTTGATTTTGGCCTCGGGATCCAGTGAGGCGGCGTCCTCGGCCAGGGCATGTTGGGCCAGGGTGCTTGCTGGTTTTGAGGCGGGCGATGCGGGCGGCGACTCGGTCGCTCCGGCCGTCGGGGGGGGAGTGGCGGGCTCCGCGGCGGGGCCCCCTTCCGAATGGCTCGGCGGGAGGACAGCGTCCCCGCCTGCAGGCATGAGCCCCGGCGTCGGGCCCTTCGGCGACTCCAGGGTGAACGACTCCAGCAAGGCTTGCCAGGGAGCCTGCATGACGTCGGCCAGCATTTCCGGAGCCGAGAGAGTCACGTTCAGCAGGCGTTTTCCGTCCTCCAGGAAGGCGAACCGTATGCGCATGGGACCCATTTCGGATTCCTGCACGGCTTCGCCGACGATGGCCGGCAGATTGCCGAAGCGACCCGGGCCCAAGGCTTGGGGGCGGAGTTGATTGTGGCTCAGGAGATACACCGCCCAGTCCTGGAGTGTGCCGTCATCGAAAGCCGGGCGCGCGGCAAAGGCATAGACGATCGCGGCATGGGGCGCCGTGACGATCGCCAACGGCAGGAAGTAGGTCGGAGTGGAGAAGTCCGGGGCTTCCTCGGGGAGATCGTGGGACGTCCATCCCGACGGCAACGGCGCAGTGAAACCGAGGTCGGCGATACGCGAAGGAAAGGTGCGGGGTTCGAGGGATATTTTTTGGCTCATGGCGTGGATGTGGGGACCCCGGCCAGCGACGGCTGGCCTTTTTGCTCCGGGATTGCGGTGGTCTTCACCCGGGCACTGTGCAATGGCTGGCGTTTCCGCTCAATCGGACCTTGGTCGGAGTCCCGCGCCCGCGGCCGCGTTGAGGTGTTGATTCAGCCCGCCGCCCGGGAAGCTCGGCCGCGTCGCGCCGGCCCCCAATCGGTGCCAGGTTCAAAATTCGAACCGGTGGCGATGGCGTCGCAGAAGTGGGGCCAGGTTCAATGTCGCCCCCCGGGGGGGCGGATGGTTGGCGGGCCAGGTTCGATATTGGGACCGGGGTGATTAGCGAGCCTGGTCCCAGTGCCTTCAGTGAACCTGCCCCCGTTGGGGAGGGGTAGTGGCGCTTGGATCAACCCTCCCCAACTCATACCGGCGACCCCGGCCGCACGGGGGACGGATTGCCGGGGGCAGGTTCAAAATTCCGGGTAACGTCAAGCGGGGCACCGCAGTGGGACCAAGTTCGATATTCCGGAGCCCCGGAAACAGGGTGTCAGGCTCAGAATTTTGGGCCGTTGGCCCCAGCCGTTGGGTCGGCTGGGGCGCTATAAGGGGCCTCGGGCGGCGGATTACGGGGCGATAAGCACCCGGTAGTATCGGGCGGCGCCACTGCTTTGGGCGGTGGCGCGGACCCGGCTGCCGCCGGTGGTGACAAAGGTCGCCTGGGCATTCGGCGTCCAGGTCTTGAGGTCGGCACTTTCCACAAGCGTGTGATGGCCGCCGGGTTTGGCCGAATCAAAGTCGATGGTCACGGTTGTCCCCGTCACCTGAATCGGGCCGAGCGAGAACGGTGCCAGTGGCACCGATTCCGCCACGAGTTGAAGACCGTCAGGGCTACCGATCAGAGCCCAGGTGTCCGTATCTCCGTCCGCCTCGAAATTGCCCGGGGCGGCGTAGATCTCCAACGCCGCGCCCCCCACTCGATTGAAGTGGACGAACTCCACGACGTAATCGCCCGCCGACAAATCCTTCAGTACCCCACGAGTGTTGCTGTCGGCGGTACCCGTCGCGAATGACAGATACTCCGGATAGTCGGCGTCGATCGTCCCGTTGCCGGCCACCGAGGCGAAGGGGTGTCCGGCAAAGCGCAGGGCAAAGCCGTCGTCGGAATGCACCCCAAGCGTCCAGTCACCGGATGTGGGTACGTGAACCCTCGCTCGCCCAACCGTAACCCAGTCCGCCGTGGGTAGGATTTCCGTTTCGGCCGGGAAGGGGGCATCTTCGGAAAAATACCCCGAGTTGCCCGGGCTGGTGGTAAAATTGAAATTGATCAGGGCCGATGCGACGTCCAATCGCTTGCCCGCGAAACCCGCCGCATTGGCGGATTGAGCGATGCCCACTCCCGTGACCACGGCATCCGCCCGGCCGGCATTCCAGACTTGGCGCACGCTCCAATTGCCGGCAGTCGCCGGCGGTTCGCCCAGGCCGGTGAGGGGAAACGGTGGCGACGGCACCGTGAAGCTCGCCTGCACGCTGATCGCATTACCCAGGACGTCCTTCGCGTTCACTTGGAACGGGTGCTGTGAACCCGGCGCAAAGTTGACGGCCGGCACGTAGACCAGGGTGGTGATCAGATTGGTCTTGGTAATGGTTGTCGGCACCATGGCGCCATCAATGCGCAAGACCACGGTGTTGGTATCCACCCGGCTATTGCCCAGGTCTTCGAGTTCCAGGGTGAAATTGTTCGGCGCGGGATCCCACTTCTTAACGCTGGCCCGCTCATCCGACGGCGTGTCGGATTGGGTGACGTCAAAGCGGTCCGCCGTGACCACACCATTGCCGGCCACGGTCACGCGAAGGATGTGTTCCCGGTTGGGCAGCAGCGGGCTGCTCCACACCAGTTTCTGCTCACCCCGCTGCGCGGCTTTATAGTTGATCGTGTATTTGGTACCGCCATCGATCGTCGCATTGCCCGTTCCGTGGTGACTCGCCACGGTGGCAAAGACGTCGATCTTCACCCCGACGAATTTCACCTCAAAAAAAGCGCCCGCCTGATCCGCATAGTGGTCGTTATTCAGGAAGCGCGGATCGTTGGCATTCCCGGGAGCCAGATTCCAGGTGCCCGAGTAGCGGATTTGATTGGTCTTGGTTCCGATATCGCGGTTGTCATCAATTTGGATGACTGTGCCCGGTATGATTTCGCGAACGGAAACGTCGACGGAGGCGAAGGCCTTGAAATTGGAAGCATCCGTGGCCACGACCCGCAAGGTGTGGTCGCCCTGGGTAAGTGATTTCAGCGAGAGCGAATACGGTGCCTTGTTCGTTTCACCCAGCTTGGTGGTGCCATCAAAGAACTCGACTCGGGATAAATTGCTATCCTTGTCCGTGACGGTCGCGGCCAGAGAAAATTCGCTACCCAATGGCACGGTGTCGCCGTCCTTGAGTCCCGTGATGCTGACCGCCGGCACCTTGCCGACAATCGTGCCCGACCCAAACCGAACCTCCGCCAGGCCGATGGCGTAACCATTACCCCAGTTGCTCGTGTTTCTAATCTTCACCAGCCGGACGTCGGTGCCCACCACGTCAAGCGCTTGGGCGGTCGCCCCACCTTCCGTCAATGCCAGGGTCGCGATGCCCGAGAATTTTGCCGTGGCGGGATTGGAATCGGGCGACACGAGGATCTGGATGTCTTTCATACCGCGATCCGTGTCATTGGGAGCGTTGTAATTCCAGAGGTAAACCTTGGTCAGATCGACCAGCTTTCCCAGATCAAACACCGCCTCCGCGCGGATCGATCCGATCGCGGACCACATCTCGCCTCCCGACGTGGTGTGGATGGAATCCGGACTACCCAAGGCTCCGTCGTCCAAGCCCTGGCCGTCGATCAATGCCGTTTTGATGTCCTCCCCGTTGGTGACGGTGACGTCCACAGGTTGCAGGAACTCCGCCCGGGTCAATGCGGGGGTTGCCAGGAGGGCGAGCAGGAACCACGGGAGCATGGAGAGTCCGCCCGTGCCCCGCCGACGAAGGGTAGACGAGGCGGAGTTGGACATGGGTGCCGGGACTGCCGGACGAAGACGGTACGTGAAACGTATCATGAGTTTCCTTTCGCGGTGAAGCCGGTACCCTTGCCGGGAAATTAGCTGATGCAACCGGAATTCTTGTGGGGCTGACGCCGCCGTCGATTGGGGCGAAAGCGTAGTTGGACCGTGACTCCGTGTTTGGAGGGGTGGTTGTTGTGGGCCGCACGGGCGCCCGGCTAACGGTCAGCGGACTATTGCCGCGCCCGAAAGAAACGCATTGATCGATTGGCGCGCAGAGGATCGGCGTAGACCGCCGGATTGGTGGGCGCCGACCAACTCGCGAGCGGAAACCAGTCCGCCAAATTCGGCGAGCCTTCCAGTACCAGTGGGATTCCCGCTCGATTGGAGATCGACAGGAGAATATGACCGTCAACAATCTGCGGTGACTCCACAAATCGCGGAGCGGTCGGGGTCGCATTGATCGCGATCTTGGCAGTAAAATAAGCGCCGGATTGATCCGCCAAGACGCCCGGGGCCACCAGGAAATCCACCGCCGTTCCCACGGCCGTCCGGGCACTTATGGAAAACGTGACTCCCGTGAGGTCGTCCGGTGCGATCGTCGCGCTCCAGATGGGCACCCCGTCCGCGGCGATGGTTCCGGTGATTGGCGCCACGGGAATGGAATCCCATTTCGCGAATCGTCCCGCAATTTGTACCGTTCCCGTGACGGTGCTTCGCCAGCGCCGTACCGGCCACTTTTCGAGACCGGCGGGATTATTGGTGGCCAATTCCGGGGACAGGACGCCCAAGGGACGCATACCAGTTGCCCAAATGGAGGGTTCTCCCGCCTGGGAAATCAGGTATGCCGGAATGCCATAGGTGGCGGCTCCCGCCACCGGCAGTGGTTGAAACTCGGTTGCGGCATACTTTCCGTCGGCGTCTGCCGACTTATTCCAGTACCCGTAACTCCACGCCGAGCTGCCGGGCAGCAGGGTGAAATCACCAACGGAATCCGCTATTTCACCCGGCAGCGCCGGCGGTAGCTCCTCTCCGGCCAGCATCTGGGTCCAGACCGGAAGGTAGACGGGAAGCCCGTTGGCGTCGCGCACCTGGGGGATATCGTTGATGGTCGCACCGTGGTAACCGATTTCCCCATTTACGTTTGGGAGCGGCTCCAGCGTGGTGGTGAAGGCGTGCGAGAAGGAATAGGGCGGCACATTGGTGGCTATATTTATAACGGGGCCAAAGCGCATCGTCCCGGTGGCCTCCCAATTGGGGATCTGCTCGCCGTCAATGAATTCATCCGGATCCAGGTAGTGGGTGAAACCAAAGAAACGTTCGAGAGGCGTCGCCGACGGATGAAAATTCCACGCGGCCGGCTGGTGTACCGCGGGGGAGAAATCACCGCCGGCGAATTGCAAGACCCGTTTGACCTCGTGAAGTTTTCCGATGAATCCCGCATAACCCGAACCCTGCGAATGTCCCGCCAGCCGGAACCGATCCCAGGCGAGTGCATTGGTCCAAAGGATGTTGGTCCGCGTCAGGAATTGGCCCCAGCCCTCGTCGGGTGCCGTGGTGTTCAGCCACTGCAGGAAGGCCGCCAGACGAAATTCGATGCTGTTGGGGCGGGAAACATTCGCCCGGGGCGTCGTATCGGAGCCCGTCAGGAATTCATAACGGACTTCCTCATAACAGCTGGTGTCCGCTTCATTGCCGCAATAGTTCGCCAGGGCGGTGTCGTTCTCGTAGGTCAGGGCCACGACGTGAAATCCCAGGTTCGCTGCGTTTTCGGAGAAGTAGGTGAAGGTGGAGGGAACCCCGCCGGTTCCCGGCAAAACCACCACCAACTCATTCCGCCACGGTCCATTGGTGGAGACGAACGCGAACTGGGGCGAATTCTTTCCGGAGATTCGCGCATCGGTGGTCTTCGGGGTAATTGCGTGGGTGATATAGGTCCCGGGCAGGGGTGACTTCGGTTCTTCTTCCGCCAGTGGGATCACCTCAATCCGCAACATTTCCGGCCATCGGGGGACCGTGATGTTCGTCAGGACAATCAAGCCATCGGCGGCAACCTGAATGGTGCCGGATTGGACGATGGAATTGTTGGCGACCCGCCGCGTGACCCAATTGAGCTGACTGCCGGTAACCGGGAGGAATTTCTGCGGGCGCCGCACGGCGAGGTCGGAGCGAAGAGAAGGAAACGGGCAGGCATCGACGGCGGCGAAGTTGGCTCCCGCGCCTTCAAGAAAGACAGTGCATGCCCAATTGGTGGAGGAATCCACGAGGTCATCCGGCCGCCAATCGTAGTAGCCGCCCCAGGTTCCGTGATCGTCCCCATTGGCGGGATTGTTGATGCACGCGTTAACGCCAATTCCGCCCAGCCCGCCCGGACCGGGATCCCCATGGCTGGGGTATTTCTGAAAATTGAAGAAGGCGGGGAAGGATTGATTGGACCGATAGCGCGCGAGACTGGGCCCATCATCCCGCCGCGTCTGTTGGGCCAACGTCGCGACCGAAGTGGCATCCACCCAGTAGTCCTGCCATTCATTCAACCCGTGCTTGCGGAGGTCCCAGAAGAACGCGTCCCCCCAGCCCTCGGTGTCTGCTTGGCGCAAGACGGACACCATGTCCGGTCCCCAGTGCATGGCTGGATTTTGATCGCATTTCCCGGCATAAATGCGGGTAAATGCGTAGTCGCGCTGGGTCCCACTCAGCGGGGCGGTGAACGGAAACAGATCGAGGAGATGGACCGTTGCTCCGAAACGATTGGTCCGATTGGTCGGCAGATTCAGAGTTTGTTCGCCCTGCATGGCCGCCGTCGTTGGCGATTCAAAGTAGCGTTGGCCGCAATTGAAGAGTTCCACGGAGGAAAAAAGCTCCGGGTGCATTCGGGCCAGGTGATTGGCGCCGACCGAGCCGGCGCTGTGTCCGAGCAAAGCCACCCGATGCGCATCCAGGGACAAGGCCTGCTGAAACCAGTGCAAGGCCCATTCCAACTGCCGATGGGTGTAGTCGATGATGACGGATTTCGCGGGCGGATTGAAGGGAACCATATTTGTCGGCACGCCGCTGAAACTGACCCCGACGAAAGGGTCGAATCCTGCCACATAACCAAACCACCGGGAGTTCTCCCCGGACGGGACGCCATTGATTACGCTCCAGACTTTTTCGTCGGGTGCGATCACGTATCCGTCCGTGGGCAGGATATTGATGGTCCGGGAGGCACCGCCGCTCGGCAGCCAGAAGGAAGCATTAGCATCGCCCCCGTGGAAGACCATGGCCGCCGGAACATTCGTGCGTCCGGCGAGTCCGCCCGGCGGGGCCACGATCAGGTATAAATGCGGGGCCCCCCGCTTCGCGGCGTTGCCCATGATGGGGAAATCGGGACGCCCTGCGGCATCGTTTGAATCGCCGTCCGCCCACAGGACGTAGTAGGCTACGGGAAAGGGTGTGTTCGACGGCCCGGTATTATTGCCCGAGGTTTGTCGGTGGAGAGCGGGCCTTTCGTTGGGTGAATAGCTCACGGGTACCACGCCACTGCGTCGTTGGGCGGTGACATTGGATTGGCCAAAAGGGACGACCGCATAGACTCGCGGCCCGGTGGTTGGACGAATGGTTTCCACAAACAACCCTTCGTCGGGCGCCAGGGTGTACGTACCGCCCGCGTTGTTGGTGGGGACAACGTAGCCGCTAACCTGGGGTGATCCGAAGGCCTTGAACGACTGCTGCAGCACCTCCGATCCGCTCCATTCCGGTTGCAGCAAGCGTCCGACCAGAGTGCCTTGATCGACATTGGTGAAGGATCCCGTCGTATTCGTGCGGGCATAAATGGCAAAGCTGGCGGGCGGATTGTTGGTGTCCCAATTCCAGACCACCCAGACCTGACCCTGAGCGGTCCACGCTCGCACGCTGGGTTGGGCCGCGCTGGCCGTACCGCCGCTGATTCCGAGGAGTCCCATCAAGACGCCGAGCAGGAGTAGGGTCTGCCGCAGTGAGGGAAGGATGTGGAACCGGGCTTTGGGAGCAAGGCCGAAGGTCTGGCGCAGGCCGCCCGGACCGGCCGGATAATGGGGTGCGGGCGTTTGGTAGAGTGAAGCAGGGTGGTCCATACGCGTTAGAAGCAGAGTAGGGGTTGGGCTGGGTTGGTTGGGACGGCCGGTCTGGCTGATACAGCTCCGCGGTCGTTTCTCCCCCAGCCGATGGGATCAAGTCTTGGCAAGCTCCAGTATTTCGATGTTCTGCTGGGATAATTGAGTCTGAGGAAGCAGAGACCCGAACCACGCCCCCATCCCTCGCAAGCGCCCTGACTGATTTCCGGACGAGGCGACCGCCGAGGTGCCTTGGTCCAGCAACTCCGGGCGGCGGCTGGCAGCGACTTTGTAGTGGGGCCGAGGGCCCGTGTGTTCGTGATCATTGAAAGGACGGATGGATCGCCACCAATGGATACACGTGCCGACGGCCGACCTTTCACTCGTCCTTCTTTTTGACCGTTCTTGAAGGGTTTTGTGGGCCTTCCAGCAAGCGCCAAGGGAGTTCCCTTGAAGCGTTCTGATTTTCCCGGCGTGAGCTCGGATTGGTCGCGGCCCTGCGGAGGTCGATGCAGTCGAGGATGCCAATTCGTGGGGAACGCTGGCAATGGCGAGGTTCCGGATCGTCCCCATGACGTGCCCTTCGGTTAGGCCGCTGGCCTTGCGGTGGTGAAGAAAGTTCCCGCCGGATAAAACCGGGACGTCAGAAAGGGGGATGATCAACCTGGAGCCGGTGGTCGGGATTGAACCGACGACCTACGGTTTACGAAACCGTTGCTCTACCACTGAGCTACACCGGCGATGGTGGCGTCCCTTGGGCGGGACGGCGGCCGGTAAATAGGCAGGGTCCCACCCACCAGCAAGACGATTTTCTATGAACCTGTCGCCCTAGGTTCGCCACACCATGGGCCGGGTCCGTCCGTTGTCCCGACCTCGGTCCCTTGGGGCAGTGGATACAATCACGCGATCCCCGCGTTTTCCCTGCCGGCGGTGGTTGGTTGGTCGCTTCAACTCACCGGAAGCCCCTCCGCCGGCAGTCGGCGCTACCGTTCCGGTGATTTCCATGCCGGCTAGTGTACTGTTTAACAAGTAACATTACTAACAGCCATTTCCCGAGCCAAAGCTTCACGCGCTCTGGCGATCTTCTCCAGAATCGTCTTTCCATCGGCCCGCCATTCGTACCGAGTCGGATTCAGATTCCACTGCGCGAGGTACTC
>CANIZL010000074.1 GCA_947471985.1 Verrucomicrobiota bacterium
CCCCGACCGGTCTGCCGTCGTCGCCACGAATCCAGCTGGCGCTGCAGAACGCGGAGATCCGTCGAAGAAAATGTGAGTGGCTTCATTCCCGCCGCTCACCCTGCCAGCCACGCCCCTCTCACGTCCCGCATGCTTGCCGAAGGGACACCTTCGTCAGCTTCTTTGGGCGTTCGAGAATCCGCACGAGGTTCGGATCGCTGGAGAGTCTTGGTGGAGGCGAATTTGGAGATGGTGGACAGCCTGATGACAGCCAGGACTCAGGCGAATTTGGCCGGACGCTGAGGGTGTGATTTTCGGTGGGCGGCGGAGTGGCCGACCGGCTGCTCGATTGGGCGAGGGAGCGATTGAAGGAGGGGGCCTATCGGGAGACTATTTCGGCGGCGGGGTTGGTGGGGATTCACGGACTCGCATTGGCTGAATGCCCCAAGGTGCTTTCCAAGTATTTCCGATCCGCGTTCATCCTTCCTTCCGCGGTTCAGGCTCCGGGTCCGAAATTCAACCCCTGCAGGGTTGTTGAATCCTATCGACGATGACCCGGGGTAACCCGTGACGGGTAACCCCGGGCAGCTTGATGGTATCCCGTTGGGATGGGGGGCGAAATCGGGCGGAGAAGCCACGCCTCCCCTCGGCGTAGCCGCCCGCGTGTCGGCGGTGATGCCAGAGGTATGGTGACCGGGATTTCCCGCCTCCGATCAAAGTGGCTTGAGTTGGATGGCCAGCGGTGCCGGCCCTTCCAGCTGTTGTTGGGAATAGAGTTCCGAGGGCCCGTATCCCAAGGCCTCGACGCGATAATATAGGGGAGTACCTCCAGCCTCCGTGGCCGTGACCCGGAGCACACCGTCCCGGCCCACGCCGACGGGTTGCAGTTTTTTCCCGGGCGCCAGCTGCTTGGGATCGAAGTCAGCTGTGTAGACCTGGAAAAAGGGAATGTTCCGGCCGGACTTCGCGTCGGTGACCACACCCTTAAGCGTCCGCTCGGGGGTCAGCGCGACGGTGAGATTCGTCTGTCCTCCATTCACTCGGTATTGCTGGAAGCCGTACCCGGTACGACTCACCCGCAGCATCATCCCGGTCCGCGGTGCGTGGCGCCATTCGGCGCGACCTTTTTCGTCCGACGTCACCGGCGGATCCAGCTCCAATCCATTCGGAGCGCCGCCTTCAATCAACGCATCGGCGATGGCCCGCCCCTTGGTATCGACCACCTGAATTGCGATCGTTGAGCCCCGATGCAGGACAATTGCCTGAGTTTCCCGGGCGTCGTCGAGGCTCGTGAGGCTGAGCATCTCCGGGGCGAAACCTTTGGCGTGAATCAGGAAATTTTGCATCAGCGGACTCGTCTCCGGGATGCGTTGGGCAAACTTGCCCGCGGCATCCGTCGATGTGCCGAGGATGCGCTCGAACCGCTGGAGAGCCCGACTCAGCACTTGCGCTCCCGCAATCGGCTGACCGGCTTCATCGGTCACCGTACCCCGCACGATCACGCCCCCCAGAAGCCGCGTCTCGATGCTCGCCCCCGCAATCTCGGCTTCCGTGAGCTTTCTCGGCGTGGGCGTCGGAATCTCCGGATGCAAGATCCGCAGGGATATCTGGCTCGCGGCCAGCGACGGGGGCAACTCCGTGCACTGCCAGTTTCCGGCGGCATCCGTGATGGCATACGAATGGGTGAACATCAGAAATTCCTTGGCGTCACCGGCAAAATCGGGCGGCGGCCCCCGGAGCCGGACCATCGCTCCGGCCACGGGAAGTCCGGCCTCATCCACGACGCGCCCGGTGATCCGTCGCGCCGGCTCGGCTCGATAAAGGTACTCCGCCGGATACGGTCCGTGCTGACGGCGGGTCCACTGGATGAAGCGGGGCACGTGCCCGGAATGATCCGCCCAGATTGCGAGATACTTCAGATCGCGATTCGGATAGGCGAGTTCCGCCCACCCGTCGGCGTCGGTGAAGTGCGTGGCGATGCGCGAATGCACGCCGGTTTCGGCCACCTCCAGGCGCAGTTCCATATTCGGAATGGGTTTTCCCGTGACTCCGTCCACCGCCCGGAAACGCAGACGTCCCGGCCACGCGACCTCCGGCTCCGTTACGGGTCGATGTTCCTTCCATTCCGGGGGCAGGGCCTTGCCGCCGACGGCCATTCCGACCACCACCTCGCTGGGAGATTCCCAGGTGCTGACCAAATCGATGGATCGCACCCGTTCCTGCGGCCGCGGATTCACAAAGGTCGCCAGACAGAGGCGGAGGGAATTGCCGTATTCGGCACGACCGGCTTCATCGCCCGTCCACACCACACGGGCGTCGTCCGAACTCAAGCGCGTCACCGACTCATAGCGTTGCTGCCAATAATTGAGCGTGTGATCGCCGTAGCGGATCGGTATTTCCGCGGACGTGCCGTTGTCGTAGTTGAGCCTGGCCTGGGCGATGACGGTGCCCGGAGTTGCGTAGTAAAAGGTCGCGTGAAGCAGATAGAGCCGATCGAAGGTCCGGCCGACCGGAATTCCCCGCACCTCGGGTCGGAAATACCACTCCTCGCGTTGCGGCGAGGAACCGGCCAGACGGATGAGCCCCGCGACGTTGAAGGGGACGCCCAGGAAGCTTTGAGCGCCCTTCGGGATCTGGGACCACATTCCGGGATCATCAAAATGGTACAGCAGCGCGGCGGATTGGACGTCCGAGCGGGGGAAATCCGTGTGCCGGCTCAGATCCACGGGCTGAATCCAGACCGGGCCCGCGTCATCGGCTCCGCGGGTCAGCGCACCGGCGCTCAAGAGCAGCAGTAGGCCCGTGCCCAGGGCGGTGCTCCGCCAGAATACCGGACGATTCTTCAGAGCCTGCAGTCGGGTTTTCAGCAAGGCCCCGTTCTCCAGGATCCCGACACTGACGCTGGAGGGACGCCAAATCCCGGGCTCGACGGAGAGTTTGAGCAGGGTCGCGCCATAGGCCTGGCGCATCGAATCCTCCACCCGGGCGAGGACTGCGGCGTCACAGGCCAATTCCCGATCCTCCCGCATCCGGCGGATGGCCCACCAAACCAGCGGATTGAACCAATGAACACACCGCACGAGGGACATCCACATGTTGGTCAGTGGATCCCAGCGTTTCACGTGGGCGAATTCGTGCAGCAGGATGTTGCGCCATTCGGATTCGTTCAGCGATTCGATCATCGGCGCCGGCAGGAGGATGACCCGGCGGAAGACGCCAAAGAGACAGGGCCCCGAAAGTTCGGGCACCACGCGCAGCTGAACGCGCGACCGGATCCCCATCTGCGCGCGGCACTTTTCGGCGAGGGACCAGATCGGCCCGGCTTCCAGCACCGGCCAAAGGTTCAAGCGGCGCCGGAACAGGTACAGGCTCGCCGTCTGTTGGAACACCAAGACCAGCGCGACGATGAACCAGCCTATGCCCAGCCAGGCGACGCCGGGCCCCTCAGGACGAAGGGCGGGATACTGGAAGGGCGACGGACTCGGCGTCCCGTCGAACGATCCGGTTCCCGGCTCCGGTGTCACCGATGCCGGTGCGGCAGCGGGTTCCGGGCGGACCGACTTTGATTCCGATTTCCCGCGGGTCGTCGTGGCGGGCCGGCCGGACTCGGCGGTGGCGGCGGGTGGGCGCGACATCCGCTCTGACAGCCCCGCCGTCACACTCTGCCAACTCCAGGGACTGACGGGGAGGGACGGCAGGGACAGTCGGACCAGCACCACGAACCAAAGGGCGAAGGTCCACGTCGCGCCGAGACGCCGTTTCAACAGGGCCTGAAGCGCGACCACCACGCCGATCAACACGGCCCCTTGCAGACTGGCGACGGCGACGTCCGACCAGACGGCGGACAGTTTTGCGGATAGGTTCATGATTGTTTGGGATCGGTGTTTTCGTCGAGGATGCGTTTCATTTCCCGCACCTCTTCGGGAGACAGACGCTGACGGGAGGCGAAGTGCAGCAAGGCGGGACGCAACGCCCCACCAAAGACCCGCTCCAAAAAGGAACCACTCTCGGCCGCCACATATCTCTCCCGGCTCTGCAACGCGGAATAGAGATAGAGATTCTTGTACGGTTCGACGCCCACCACGCCTTTGCGGACCAAACGCGCCAGCATCGTGCGGATCGTGTTGGGATGCCATTTCTCCCGGGGCGCCAGGGTCTCGATCAAATCGTAAGCCGGCTGCGGCGACTTCGCCCAGAGGAGATCCATCAACTTCCACTCCTGAGCACTCAACGTGGGCGGGAGTTTGCTGGAGGGTGGTTTTTTACTCATGTGTTATGATTTGTAACTACACTAGTAGTCAGTATGACGTCAATGGAATTAATTTGATCTTTCGGCGGTGGATGAGGTGATTCCGCGGGCGTGCGGAGCACCCGACGGGCTGGAATCGAAGCCCCAACCGACACCGATATCCGGCGTCGTTATTTTCTGTGCTACAGCGACTTAAACATCATTGACTCCCCCGGGGCCGGGCGCCCAAGATGCGCGAATTCTCCATGCTGGCCGTCACCCGCCCACAACTCGCTGATTGGACTTTGGACCCTCTCGCGGTGTCCAGCGTGGCCTCCGCCTGGTTGGGGTGGTCCCAGTTGGCCGGGGTCCGGGCAACCCGCACCTGCCGATTAATATGGGAAGTCCGCTTTGAGGGATTTCCCGAAACTCTAGTTCAAGAATTGGAAATTCGGTTGCGGGATTCCGCGAGCCGGGCCGGCCTGCCGGTGACATCCGTACGACGGGCTGAACCGGATGCCTTGTTGTCCAGGGCCCTTCGGCGGAGGGCGTGAACGAGCACCTGCTGAAGCCGCTGGGCGATTGGATCCGCCAGCCCCCGCTGCCCCATCTGACCCTGCGTCTCCGCTTCACGGCGGTTGGTGTCACCGATGCCGCGGCAACCCTGACGCTCTTTGGACTCCTCCTACCCGGGGAATTCCGGGTGCGAGCCGCCTGGACGGGCGGGCTCGAAAACAGTGCGCTCGCGGAACACGCTCCCACCGCGGATGAAGCTCTGCTGTTGGAACACCTGCAGCACTATCTGGAAGTGGATCGCCACATCGCCGGTGAGCGCATGCCCGGGGCCCGCTGGAGTCGGATTCCCTGCCGCTACACGCTGGAATCGGAAGCGGCCGCCGCGGGCGTTCTGGAGAAGCTCCGGCGGTTGACCGGAAACAAGGGTGGATCCCTCGCTGGGAGCACCGTCTCGGTGACCGCCAGCGTGGCGGAATTGGCCCAGGCCATCACGGAGACCCGACGCCCGCGGCAGCTGGTGGTCCCGCTCACGCGACGGCAGGAACGTTGCGCCCATCAGTTGGTCTGGCTTTTGTTCGGCGACCAACAACGCCGTTCCTTGTCGGATTTCCACCGCCGCTTAAGCGTCATGATCCTGGCCACGTCCATCGGCTGGCTCGGCGCGCATTACCTCGCAGGACTGGTGCACTGGCTCTTCCTCGCGCTGGCCGTCGGGAGCGCACTGGGAACCCTCTGGATTCTGGCCTATCACGCCGTGATTTTGCGCATGTATAAGACCCAGATGAGCCGTGGTCTGCGGGAAACCGCGCATCGGCCGGCGGGCATTGTGGAAGTCTCCTTTGAGGATGCCGGCCTGGCCAACGACCCGGCCGTCCGCAAACACTCGATCGATTTGGTCGATGCCGGAGGAGTCCTGCACGCGGAGATTCGATTGGAAAGCGTGAAGACGCTGACCGGGGCGAACCGAATCTATCTGTTTCCGGACGACGCGACCGTATTTTCCCTGTGCGCCATGACGGGTTTGCCCAAGCAGTCGATCTTTCCGGCCCGCGTCACGTTCCACCTCGAGACCCGTTTCACCGACGGACTCCGACTGGTCAGTGCGAATCTGGGCATGGGCTATCGCAAGCCCCTGCCGTCGTCGCGCCACATCCCCCGCTACTGGCCCGAGGCCCGAACCGCCCCGACCATTCTGCGGCAGCACCGGGCGGTGATTCAGCGTTTGATCCGGGAAGGCCGGCAACTGGCGCCCCTCGATCCCGCGGATATCCTGCCCCGCATGGACCGGGAGCACGGATCGGATCGCGTCGAGCGGGACCAGGTCGGCTGGTATTCCTGGAGCGACGCCGGCCACGAGGTCTTCGACCGGGTCCGCCCGGAATATCGCGAAGCCCGCTGCTGAAGGTTTGAAAAATCCGCCTGCCGGCGGGCGAACCTACAGTATATGCAGGACTTTTTACGGTTCGTTGGGCCGCAGATTCTCCGGGGATCCGCGGTCGGCACCTGATTACAGCTCTATCGCGGCGACCCTCGCTGGGCCAGTCGCACCCCTGCTGAAGCACCATGGAATCCGCACCGTTGAAACCAGATCCCCTGCCCACGCGGCAGAGCCTCCTTTCGCGGCTGCGTTCCTGGGATGATCACGACAGTTGGCGGGACTTCTTCGACACGTACTGGCGGTTGATTTTCGACGTCGCCCGCAAGGCCGGATTGGATGAAGCCGCCGCGCAGGATGTGGTGCAGGAGACCGTGCTGAGTGTCTCGCGGGAAATGCCCGGCTTCCGGTATGATCGCACCCGGGGTTCGTTCAAGAGCTGGTTGCGGCAGGTGACCCGCCGTCGCATTGCGGATCAATGGCGCAAACATTATCGACAGGCCGGGAGCCCGGGAATCAGCACGGAGGATCCGGAGACGGCCGCCGAGATCGCTGCGACCACCGCCTCCTCGGAGGGAACGTGGGAGACCCTCTGGGATGCGGAATGGACCGAGCATGTGACGCGCACCGCGTTGGAGCGCGTCCGCAAGGAAGTCACCGCGTTGCAGTACCAGATGTTTGAACTATACGGCGTCCGCGGTTTGCCGGTGGGCGAGGTGGCCAAGGCGTTGGGCACCTCCAAGATGCAGGTGTACCTGGCCAAACACCGCGTCGGCGCGGTGCTGCGGAAGGAATTGGATCGGGTGCGACGGGACGATTCGCAGTGATGCGGCGTTCCCCGGTTCCGCCGTTTACAGCGCCGGATTGCGCGGGAATTTGGCGTAGGGCAGGCGCGCCGCCCGATAGGCCAAGCGGTCGGCCCGGATCGCCGGCGGCGATGGAAACGCCTCCGCGGCGCTCGCCCCCACCAGATCATCCTGGTCAATGCCATCGCCCGAAACGCCCACCGCGCCGATGAGAACCCCGTTGCGGTACAAGGGAAATCCACCGGGGAAGATCGTGATGCCGTTGGGCAAATTCCCGTTGATGGCCGGGCCGGGTTTCACGAGGCCGGGTTCATCGAAGGGATCCGCGGGAATCCCCACTCCCACCGGCGTCGGCGTGAGGGCGCCATTCAGCGGATTTTCCACTCCGTAGGCCAAGCGGGAAAAGCGCTCCTGCAGGCCGTGAAAAATCCCCGGAGAGGTATTGCGAATTCCCGGCGGAAAGAGGCCTTGGGCCAAAAAGCCCACGGTTCGCGAACTGAACGCCCGCGTGTCGTCGCTGAAGAACAGGGCCGTCCGCGCTTTCTGCACGGCCACGTCCCACGAGAACCGCGTCGTATCCGGCGAGGTACAAATCACCCCCAGCACCGGCGGCGCAGCCCCGTCCTGATCGGGGTTGCCCACCACGGCGATGAACACCTGCACGGGCACGCCCCGGGGCAGTCGGATACCCGCGCGCGTGGTCCGGGCCCGGGCCGCGCCCCGGGCGAGAATGTCCCGCACTTCCTCGGCCTTCAGCCGAAGCTGTCCGCGAATGGTGTCGTTGGCCGTCGGCGCATCCAGCAAGGCGGGGTCGGACTGAATCGGCTGCCGTTCCTCGCCCTGGACGCCGCCAATCTGGAGGGTCGGAAACGCGAGTGCCGGGGGTGCGACGAGGGGGAACTCACTCAAGGCGGCCCCCAATTCCGGGCCCAAGGCGGGCATTCGTGCCGCGGGTCGGATCGGGCTTTCGATGTAGGCCAACGCCACGCCACCGGCGAAGACCTTCGACCCGAGAATGCGGGACGCCGGGGCAAACCCAATTTGTCCGGCGAGGGCCACCTCCTCATCCACATCGGACGCCCGCACCAACTCCGGTGAAATCGCCAACTCGTAGAGATACAACCCGCCCGTGATCGCATCCGCCACGGGGACGCGGCTGGTCCCCAGTTGCAAGGTCCGGGTCCGCTCGGGCAACGGGGCGCCCACTTCCTCGTCGCCCGCCACGCCGAGTCCGCCCACCAATTCGCCGTTCTTGTAAAGCGGAACACCGCCGTTGGCTCCGGCCAATCCGCCGGTGAAGGGGATCGGTACGGGACCGCCATTCAAACCGTTGGTGAGACCCGCGACGTATCCGGCGGGATCCTTGAACCGATTGACGTCGGAGAACTGAAAGTTGCTGAAGTTGACGCCCACCAACGGGCCCGGCGGTTTGTTGGCCACGCCCGGTGGGAAATTCTGCTGCACGATGAATCCGGCGGTGCGCGTGCTGAACGCGTGCTGGGAACTCGAAAGAAAGCTCGCCGTGCCCGCTTTGCCGATGGCATTCCGCAACGCCGCCCGAAACTTCGCGTCCCCGCGATCGGGCGCGGGATTCACGGACCACACCCCGCAGAGGTAACCTTCGCGATCCGCCACGGCGATCACCGCGTTGGTCTGGATCGGGTTGCCCGCGTACTCCACCGCCCGTGCGGCCGCCTGCCGAACGACCTGCTGAATGTCCCCCACGGTCAATCGCTCCGCCGCGGAAAGCCCCAACGCCCCGGCGCCGAAGCCCGCGATTGCCGCGAGTGTCCGCCCGACATTTTGGTCCCAGCGTCGTTTCATCCTCGCTAGCGTTAGGAATTTGCTGCTACAACAGCCAGCACAAAATGAAGTCCGGTCGCTACCAGGCGCCCTTCCGGTTGTTCCGTGCCGCCGTCCCGGCGGGTCACGATCGAGGGATCTGGTGGCTTTGGGGCACGGGTGTCGTGGCCCTGACCCTGCCGGCGACCGCACTGGCCGACGCGGAAACCGGCCCTCCGGTCACCCAACGTCGAACGGTGCTGGCGCCGACGGCCGGCGCGGCCCGGATCCATGCCCTGCACGCTCAGCGCACGGTGCGCCCGACATCGACGCTCCCACCGACGCTCGCACCGACGCTCCCACCGCGGGACCCGGCCGCTCCGCACGCCCATCAACGCGTGCATTCCGGATCGCCGCCGATCTCGCCCGCCGAACGCAACATTGAAGGCGGCCGACTACCCGTCGCGCCGCATCCGGAGCGGGAACCCGAAACCGTGTGGCGTCGCCAGCGCTGGATCAGCACCAACACACCCGCCTTGCCGCCGGGGACTTTCAATCCCGATCCCGGTGGACGCGCCCCGGCGACGACGACCGCTGAGGCGCCGTTCTTTCAGTCTCTTCCCGCCCCGCTCCCGGAATACCGCGGCCCCGAGCTCGGCGAGGCCCGTCCGGTCGGTGCCGGGCTTGTTCTGCCGTGGTGGCGGCGCGACACTCTGGTTCCCACGCCCCTCGCCGATCCCACCACCCGCGCCACGGATGCGGCGCCCTATGAATCGGATCCAGTCACGGGCCAACTTGCCCTGCCCCGTCACGGCGTGCGGGCGAACGAGAAATTGGAATTCCAAAGCCACGGCACTCCGGAGTATCCGCTGTCGGGAAATCCGGCGAACTGGCCACCGAACACCCGTGCCGTGCCGGACCGCTATCGCGAGGTTGGTTTCGGCATCCCGGACGGGCGCGGTGGCTTCACGCCCTGGCGACGCTATGACCGGGGTGAGACCAGCGAAATTCCCTTCGCCCAAAACACGCCGCACCTCTGGCATCCCTATCAGCAATCCCGACTGAAGGGCGATCTGCCGGTTTGGGGTCAGGACAAATTCCTCAACCTCACCGCCACCGCCGACACCATCGCCGAGTTCCGCCGGGTCCCCGTGCCCGCGAACGTCAGCACTGCGCAGCCCGATGCCGCGGAATTCTTCGGCCGCCCGCGACAGTTGACCCTGCAGCAGTATCTCGGCTTCAGCGCGGAACTCTTCGCCGGCGAAACCGTCTTCCAACCCCCGCATTGGACCTTCAAGGTCATGCCGGTCCTCAACGTCAACTACAACCTCGTTCAGGAGAACAATCTCCTCGGCCCCGATCCGCGCGGCATCGACGGCGGCCCCAATTCACCGGCCCCGCCCAACGGGTTCGTCACCCATCCCCACGACGTCGGCACCTTGTTGAACGGCCAGCTCACCCATCTGCCCAGCGATCTGGCCGGCACCCGCTACACCGACCGCACCCGCGTGGATATCGCGTTGCAGGAATACTTTTTCGAATACCACGTGGCGGATCTCAGCGACAATTACGACTTCATGGCGATCAAGGCGGGTAATCAAGCGTTCAATCAGGACTTCCGTGGATTCCTCTTCAACGACGTCAATCTCGGGGGACGGTTTTTCGGGAACTACGACAACAACCGCTGGCAGTACAACGTGCTCGGTTTCGATATGCGGGAGAAGGACACCTTCTCCGGGCTCAACTCCTTTGATCAACGCGATCAACGCGTTTTTCTCGCGAATGCCTACCGACAGGATTTCCTGACCCCGGGCTACACCGCGCAGTGGAGCGTGGCTGCCAACCTCGATGCCGGAGGCACACAGTATGACCGCTCCGACAGCATCGTCCGCCCGGAACCTTTCGGCACCGTGCGGCCCCACGGCTTGGAAGCGTTTTATCTCGGCTGGGCCGGCGAAGGGCACATCGGGCGCTGGAACATCAGCCACCAGTTCTACCAAGCCCTCGGGCACGACGAATTCAACCAACTCTCGGGCCACGCCGTGGACATCAATGCCCAGATGGCGTCACTGGAAGTCAGCTTGGACCGGGATTGGATCCGTTATAAGGGCTCGTTCTTCTGGGCCAGTGGTGACGGAAACGTCGACGACGGGACGGCGCGGGGGTTCGACACCATTCTGGACAACCCGAACTTCACCGGCGGGCCGTTCAGCTATTATGTGCGCCAGGGCATCAACCTCGCGGGCACGGACGTCGCCCTAAAGCAACCCGGATCCCTGGTGCCCAGCCTCCGCACCAGCAAAACCCAGGGCCAGGCCAGCTTCGTCAATCCGGGCATTTTCATCTTCTCCGCCGGGGTGGATTTCGATGTGACCCCGAAGGTGCGATCCTTCCTGAATTTCAGTTACCTCCGCTTCCAGGAAACCGAGCCGCTCAAGACCGCGCTCATGCAGGACCGCATTCGCAACGAGCTGGGCTACGACCTGAGCCTCGGTTTTCAATACCGCCCGTTCCTCACCGAAAACATCGTCATCACCGCCGGCTTCGGCGTGTTGCTGCCCGGCGAGGGTTTCCGGGATATCTATCGGCGCACCGCGGACCCGGTGTTGTCGCTGGCCCCCGGTTCCGTGCGCGCCGGCCGGGTGGAGACCTTTTTCTACAGCGGCGTCATCGCCTTGAACTTCACCTACTGACGACCATGGAGAATCGATCCATCCGTAATCCACCAGGCTTCCGCCCCTCAGCGGGCGCGGGACGGTTCGGTTGGCTGATCGCCGTCTGGATCGCTCTCATCGCCGCGCTTCCGCTGAAGGCCGCCGCGCCGCGGGACACGGATCCCGGAACATCGGGTCCGCGGATCTCCGTGCCCGTGTCAGACCCGCTTCCCGCTCCCCCGCCGAAATCCGCCTCAGTCATCGATCAATCCCCGGAAACGGCCCTGCGCAATAGCCGCGGGTGTCTGGAATGCCACCGAACCACCGACGCCCATTCGATGCATCTTTCGCCCAACGTGGTGTTGAGCTGTGTGGACTGCCATGGCGGCAATCCGGCCCCGGGTCTCACCCAGCGCCAGGCGCACGTGCCGCCCCGCAATCCGATCTTCTGGGAATCCTCCGCCAATCCCAGCGAATCCTCCGTGCTCCTGAATCACGAATCCGCGGAATTCATTCAGTTCGTCAATCCCGGGGATCTGCGCGTTGCGGATCGGGCCTGCGGCACGTGTCACGGTGATTCCGTGGCGCACGTGCGTCACAGTATCATGCGGCACGGGGCCATGCTCTGGGGCGCGGCGCTATACAACAACGGCGCGTCCGCGGAGAAGAACTATCGCTACGGCCAGGCGTACGGCCTCGACGGCGTCCCGCTGAGGCTGACGAGTCCGGTGCCCGTCACCCCCGAGATGACCCGCACCTACGGCATCCTGCCCTACCTCGAACCCCTGCCCCGTTTCACCATCGGTCAGCCATCAAACCTGCTGCGCATTTTCGAAAAGGGCGGCGAACGCCAGCTGCCCCTGGGCATCCCCAATCCCGCGGAGCCACCAGGAAAACCCGCGCGCCGCCTCAGCGAACGCGGGCTCGGCACGCTGAATCGCATCGATCCCGTCTATCTCAATCTGCAGAAAACCCGCCTTCACGATCCCCTGCTGGATTTCATGGGCAGCAACAATCATCCGGGCGATTACCGCTCCAGCGGCTGCTCGGCGTGTCACGTCGTCTACGCCAATGATCGTTCCCCGGTGAATTCCGATTACTGGAGCAAGTACGGTCATCAAGGCCTAAGCTTTTCCCTGGACCCCACCATCCCGAAGAACGAGCGCGGGCATCCGATCAAGCACGTGTTCACGCGGGCCATCCCCACTTCGCAGTGCATGAACTGCCACATGCATCAGGGCAATCTCTTCGTAAATCCCTTCCTTGGTTACACCTGGTGGGATCAGGAATCCGACGCGGAATTCATGTATCCCCACCCGGCGAATCCCCTGGCCGACGACGCCCATTTCCGGGGCCAACAGACCCGGGACGCGCTGTTGAAACAACGGAACCCCACCGAGGCCCAGATCGCCGCGTCGAACCGCGAAAACCCCGAGGCCGCCGCCACGCGCGGGTTGTGGAGTGATCCTGATTTCCTCGATAAATCCGCCGAGCTGAATCCGCGCCTGAAGCAGACGCAGTTCGCCGATTACCACGGACACGGCTGGATGTTCCGCGCGGTCTTCAAGAAGGACAAACACGGAAATCTTCAGGACCTCAACGACGACCTCATCCCCCACGATGATGCGCACAAATGGGAGAAGGCGGTGCATTTGAAGGACGTGCATCTCGCCCGCGGCATGCACTGTGTGGATTGCCATTTCCTCCACGACATGCACGGCAACGGCCTGCTCTACGGCGAGCCCCGCACGGTCACCTCCATCGAATGCGTCGACTGCCACGGCACCGTGAAATCGCGGCCCACGCTGATCACCAGCGGTTCCGGCGGAACCTACGATGCCGCCACCCGAACCCAGAAGGGCATCGATCTCCTCAAGGACAGCAACACCTCATGGGGACCGCGCTTCTACTGGGAAGGCCGCAAACTCTTTCAACGCAGCTCGCTCGCACCGGATCGAATCTGGGAAATTCCGCAGACGGTGGACACCATCGACCCGAAGAGTTCCCGATATAACGCCAAGTCGGCGTACGCGAAGACCCTCCGCCGCGACGGTCGTTCCTGGGGCGATGTGCCCGGCGGGGTGGTCAACGCCGGTCCGGCAGACCGGGGTCCGTTGAAGGAGGATCGCAACACGGAATGCGCGCGGGAACTGGCCCACGACAACTCGAGTGTCAGTTGTCAGGTTTGTCACACCAGCTGGGCCACGAGCTGCTTTGGCTGCCATCTCCCGATGCGCGCCAATCAGCGCGTGGCGGGGAACAAGTTCGAGGGCGTCATGACCCGCAATTACACCACCTACAATCCCCAGGTGGTTCGCGATGACGTGTTCCAATTGGGCATCGATGCCTCGTACAAGGGCCACCGGCTGGGCGTGCTGCGGTCCTCCAGTGCGGTGATCGTCGGCTCACAAAACGCGAACCGGGAGTGGATCTACAGCCAACAACAGACGGTCAGCGCCGAAGGCTTCAGTGGCCAGGCGTTCAACCCGCACTTCCCGCATACCACCAGCTCAGTGGGCACCACCAAGAACTGCACCGATTGTCATCTAAGTCAGGACAACGACAACCATGCCTGGATGACGCAGTTGCTCGGGCTGGGCACGGGCACGGTGAATTTCTTCGGTCGCCACGCCTACGTCGGCACCGGCACCGGGGGCTTTGCCGCGGTCGTGTGGACGGAACGTGAGGAGCCGCAGGCCGCGTACGGCAGCCATCTGCAGCGGTACGCGTATCCGGACAACTACCGGCGCCACGTCGAACAGGAACGCGGCGAATTGCGCGAGGCCCACGAACATCACGCCCGCGAGATTCTCGATCTAACCCTGCGCGGAGAATATCTCTACACCGCCAACGGCGCCGATGGGTTTGAGGTCTTCGATGTGGCCAACATCGATCAAAAGGGTTTCAGCGAACGCATCGTTACGGCCCCGGTTTCGCCGCTGGGTCAACGCACCTGGGTGCGCACCAAGTATGCCACGAGCGTCATTCTGCCGAGCACGCTGGGCATCGATCCCCTGCGCAAACACAATCCCCCAACCACACCTCATCCCGAACACGGCGCGGTCTCCACCGACAACGAGGAGCAGGACGTGAGCGCGCTGTACGCCTTCGTGTTCATCACGGACCGCGAGGAGGGCCTGGTGATCACCAGCGTCGGCACGCTGGTCGATGGCAATCCGGCGAATAATTTTCTGTCCGGCCCGGGATCCACGGAGACCACCCGTCGCTTTGATGCGGAGGGTCGACTGCACGGAGCCGAGCACGGCTACCTGGCCGGCAATCATCTCTGGGTGGTCGGGGAAAACGGACTCTTCAATGTCCGCATTCTGAATGAAAAAAAGGAACTGGCACCGCGCGTCGTTGGTTCATTGACCGCCGGGCTCAATCATCCGCGCGCGATCGCCGTGCAATTCCGCTACGCGTACATCAGCGATGCGGACGGCCTGAAGGTGGTGGATATTTCCGAACCGGAGAATCCCCGCCTGATCTCCGAGGCCACGATACCGCTCGCGCATGCCGGACGACTCTATGTCGGGAAGACGTACGCCTATGTTCCGGCCGGGGCGGACGGTCTGGCCATCATCGACGTGGAGAATCCGGCGCGTCCACGGCTGCGGCAGAAATTCACGGCGGACGGCGCCATCAACGATGCCCGCGCGGTGCAGGTGGGGAGCATCAATGCCTCCATGTTCGCCCTGTTGGCGGATGGCCGCAACGGACTGCGGGTGATCCAGTTGGTCTCGCCTGATACCGTGCCGGGTCACATGGGCTTCAGTCCGCCGCCCGCGCCCCGACTCATCGCGACGTATCCCTCCCACACGCCCGCGGTGGCCGTCAGTCGCGGGCTGGATCGCGATCGCGTGGTGGATGAATCCGGCAATCAGACGGTGGTCTTCGGCCGACGCGGCAGCCGGCCCTTCAATGAAGCCGAATTTGCGCAATTCATCCGGCACTTCGACCGCGCCACCGGTGGACACACCGGACCCGAATATCGCGTGGCGGATGTCCAGGGCGGCCCCGGCCCGCTGCGCACCAAAGGCGGTGAGGCCTTGAAGCCGGATCGGGAATTCCGGGGCGAACCTCCCATCCAATATGGCGCTCCCCGACAAGGCGAACGTCTGGTGCGAAGGGGCCGCGAATGAAAGGGGTTGTCCCTACCATTCTGCTCGCGTGGCTGGGCACGACGTTTGTGGTGACGGCGCAGGAGAGCGTCCGGACCCTCGCGGGACGGGCCGCGGAAACGGGCGCGCAGAATGGCCCCGGAGCGATCAGTCGCTTCAACGATCCCGCCGGTCTGGCCGTGGATGCCGCGGGCATCCTCTATGTCGCCGACTCCGCCAATCACTGCGTGCGGCGCATTGGCCTCGACGGCCTCGTGACCACGGTGATCGGCCGGGCTGGCGAGGCCGGTGCCGCGGATGGCACCACGGTGACCGCCCGTCTGGATTCGCCCTCGGCGGTGGCGGTGGGAGCGGACGGAACGTTGTTTATCGCTGACACCGGCAACCACACACTCCGACGATTTCGTCAGGGGCTACTCACCACGCTGGCCGGTGTGGCGGGCGATCCCGGTCCCACCAATGGCGTTCCCGGTACCGCCCGGTTCAATACCCCTTTAGGCCTGGCGGTCACCACCGCCGGAGACGTGTGGGTGGCGGATTCCGGGAATCATTCGATCCGACGCGTCTCGCCCGCCGGAGTGGTGGAGACGTTGGCGGGCGCGTCCGGGGAGTGGGGTGCTGTGGACGGAACGGGCAGTTCGGCGCGCTTCAATGGTCCGGTCGGCGTCGCCCTCGCGGCCGACGGAGCTCTGGTGGTCGCAGATTCTCTGAACCACGCCGTGCGAGCCGTAACGCCCGCGGGGGTCGTAACCACAATTGCCGGTCAACTGGGCTCCGACGGTTGGCAGGACGGTCCGGTCACCGTCGCCCGCTTCTGCCAACCGGCCGAACTTCAATTCGATGCCTTCGGAAATCTCTTCGTCGTGGACGCTTTTTATCACCGGCTCCGCCGGCTCGATACCAAGGGTCTGGTGACCACCGTCGCCGGACATGTGGGTGAGGAAGGCAGCGCGGACGGAGCGAATGGACGCGCCCGCTTTTTCAATCCTTACGGCGTGGCGGTCCGCCCGAACGGCGCGGTGGTCGTGAGCGACACCTATAATGCCACCGTGCGGGAAGTGATTCCGCCCTTCCAGCAGGGCTTGGTCCGCCACCCGGAAGGGCCCGTGCTCCACTGGGAATCGGTGGTGGGTCTGACGTATCAAGTGATGCAGTCCACGGAACTGGGCGGGCCGTGGCAGCCCCTCACCGCCCCACGGGTCGCGACGGGACGCATCTCGCAGTGGCCGATGGCCGGCTTCGGAACCACCTCGGGTTCGACTTGGCTGCGGGTGCAACGGGCGGAATAGAACTACGGCCACCGCGGGCGCCCCACACCCGCCGCGGCGCATTCGATCCAACCGGCGTCAATCGAGGTGAAAGACCTCTTCCATCGTGGTCCACCATTCGCCGGGCTGACGATCCGTCCGCGGAACCTGCAACGGCTCCGTGACCGCCCACCATTCCCGCATCCGGGGCGCATCGGCGAGCACCTGCATCCGGGAAGCGAATTCCTCCTCGGGCCCGACGTATTCGAAATAGGAAAACAGCATTCCATCGTGGTGGTAGATGGAAAAATTCTGCAATCCCGCGGTGTGAATGGCGCCCTCGATTTCCGGCCAGAGCTTTACGTGGATGCGTCGGTACTCGTCCAAACAACCGGGCCGCAAACCCAGGGTCATGCCTAAGCGTTTCATGTCGTCGTTGGTCCTAACCCGATCCTCGCAGGCGAAACCGGTGACTGGCAATCCGGCATCGCGCTTCCGCGGCTGAGGGAAGGCAAACGCCGGGTTCCGGGAATATCCGCGTGAATTTATCCTCAGCGCGCCCGTCTGGCCCTTTGTTGTTATGAGCCGCCGTCTTTGGCCATTAATTCTCCTCACTGCTGTCCTGGCGGTTACCGCATTGGTACGAACGTTGCAGTCGGAGAATCAGCGGTCGCGGTTGATGATCGGCCAGGATCCGGTCGATGAAGTGGCCTCATCCCGGCGATAAATTTCCTCCCGATCCGGTGACTGGCGGGTGTCGGAGAGGGTGTCGAAGCTGATGGTGGGAGGGTTTTGCCATGAAATTCCCCGTGCGGACGGCGGAACAGCTTGGTCGAAGTTTGCAAATCCGGGCTTGCTCTGGTGGTTTGGCCCCATAGTGTTCCGAAGATTTCACGAAATCCTTTATGCGTTCTCATCTGTTGCCTATCGCAGCCGTGACCCTCGTGGCCGCCGTTTTGACCGGCTGCACTGCCGCCGAGAAGAAACTCGGTCGCGGTATTAACAATTTCACGGAGCCAACCCGAATGGGCGAATTTCAGCGCTCGTACGAGCAGGCGGTGCTGTTTGATGGCCCCGGCTCTGGAACCGCCGGCATCATCCGGGGCGTCAACCGCACCATCGGCCGTACGGTCACTGGCGCGTTTGAAATCATCACGTTCCCGATCCCGAGCGATCCCTACGTGATGCCGAACACTCTGGTCCACACCGACGCCTACACGCCGCGGCGCCACTCGGCCACGGTCATGGGTCAGGATTCCAAGATGGGCTTCGATGCGTCCAGTGACGTCGCCCCGTGGTTCCCGGGCAGCCGTTTCAGCGTCTTCGAATAAGCGGCTCACGCCCCTTACAAACGCGCCCGCCAATCCGGAGGGCGCGTTTTTCTTTGTCGCCATGCTCCGCCGCGAATCGCCCTGCAAGATCAATCTCCTGCTCAACATCCTGGGCCGGCGACCGGATGGTTTCCACGAACTGGAGACCCTGTTCCATCACGTTCCGCTGACGGATGAACTTCGTTTTGCACGCGCCGAGGCCGAGGTGGTGCTGACGTGCAACGATCCCGCCCTGCCGGTGGACGGCACCAATCTGGTGCACCGGGCGGCCACGCGATTTCTGGCGGCGGCCGGTTTGGAGGGAGCGGGCGTGCGCCTGCATCTGGAAAAACGACTCCCGCTCGCGGCCGGTTTGGGCGGCGGATCCGCCAATGCCGCGCACACGCTGCTGGGACTCAACGAACTTTTCGGTCACCCGCTCAGCGCCGAGGTGCTGGACACCCTGGCCGCCGGGCTGGGGTCCGATGTGAATTTTTTCCTGCAGGACCGGCCGGCACTGGCCACGGGTCGCGGGGAGCAAGTGATCTCCCTGGAACCGTTTGCCGCTTTGAAAGGCACCGGGATCCTGCTCGTCCACCCGGGATTCGGCGTCGCCACACCCTGGGCGTTCGCCGAGTTGAAGAAATATCCGGCCGCATTGGCGGGACGACCCGGCCGCGCCGCGGAACTCGCCGAGCTGCTGCGGCAGGGCGATCTGACCGCCGCGGGAAACGCCCTGTACAACTCACTCGAGGCTCCGGTCCTGGACAAATATCCGGTCCTCCGGCTCTATCAGGAGTTTTTCCGCCGCCACGGGGCTTGGGGCTCATTAATGAGCGGGAGCGGTTCCACTACCTTTGCCCTGTTTGCCACCCCGGACGCCGCCCAGGCAGCCGTCGAGCCGTTTCAACGAGAATTTGGGCCGGCCGGCTGGCTGCGGACGACGGCTCTGACGTCCTGACGAGCGAAACTCCCACGGCGGTCCGGCTTACGCCAGCACGGCCCCGGCGGCCTGGCCCAGGATCATCCGACGGTAGGTCGCCATGGCCAAAAGGGGCCAGGCGTTCCGGTACATGTCGTATTTCAGATAGAAGACGCGGGGAAAACCGGTGCCCGTGATCTCTTCCTCGGTCCAGGAGCCGTCGGCGTTCTGGTTCTTGACCAGCCAGTCCACGCCCCGTTGCAGGGCCTGGTCCTGCAGATCGCCCATGGCACACAAACCCATGACGGCCCAGGCCGTTTGGGACGGCGTGGCCGGTCCCGCGCCCTTGAACACCGGGTCATCGTAGGTATTGCAGCGTTCGCCCCAGCCGCCATCGGGCAGCTGCACGCTGCGCAACCAATCCGCCCCACGGCGCAACCAGGCTTCCTGCATATCCCAACCCAGCGCCTTCATCCCGCGCAAAACCTGCCAGGTCCCGTAAATGTAATTCACGCCCCAACGACCGTACCAGGAGCCATCGTCCTCCTGCTGGGAGCGCAGGTATTCAATCCCCCGCACAATCTGGGGATGGCTCCGATCCCAACCCTCGTATCCCAGCAACTCCAGAATCCGCGCCGTAATGTCGGCGCATTCCGGGTCCAGCATCGCGTTGTGGTCGGCAAACGGCACCTTCTCCAAAATCGATTTCGTGCAGTCCTTGTCGAAGGCCGCCCAGCCGCCATCCCGGCACTGGAAGGTCATCATCCACTTGATGGCCCGATCCCGGCACTCGTTGCGCCGGGCGGGCGGGTTCGTCGCGGTATGCCGCAGCGCCAGGATCACCATCGCGGTGTCATCCACGTCGGGATTCCACTTGTTCGCGAATTCAAAAACCCAACCGGAGGCATCGACAGGCGACGGGTTCTTATGAATCCAGTCACCCCGGAAACGGATCTCGCGATCCATGATCCAATCGGCGGACCGCTGGAGTTTTGGATGAGCCTCGGGCACGCCGGATTCCCGGAGGCAAATGTGCACGATGGCGGAGTCCCACACCGGCGAGAAGCACGGTTCGATCCGGACGGAATCCGGCTCGAAATGCATGAGCTTCTGCAACTCATAATGCGCCCGGACCACCTGCGGATGATCGTCCGGATACCCGAGGGCAATCAACGCGATCAGGGCATTGAGCATGGCGGGGAAAATCGCCGCCAGACCATCACTGCCCTCAAACCGTTCCAACATCCAGGCCTCCGCCCGCTTGAGGGCGCGGGGACGAAAGGGATGCAGCCCCGAACGCGCGACGGCTTCCGCCACCTTGTGCAGGCGATCCAGCCAGAGGAACGCATTCCGCACGGAGAAATCGAAGTACCGCGGACGCAGCGCCTCGTCGAGTTCGAACTTCCCCTGGGGATACAGCTCGTCCAGATGGATGTCCTTGCTGAGCTTACGGGTCGGCCGGAAATGGTTGATGATCGCGAGCGGGATGAGCATGGCGCGCGACCAGTTGCTCATTTCCCAAAAGTTGACGTGGAACCATTTGCCGATGAGCAGGACCTCGCACGGGATGGTGGGGACGTGATTCCAGCCCACCAGGCCGATGAGGGCGAGGTAGAGCTTGGAGAACGTGTTCATCCGGGGCACGCCGCCGAGGGCGTTCACCATGGCCCGCGCCTGGAGCATGCGCGGCTCGTTTACCGGCACGCCGGCCAGCTTCAAGGCCAGGTAGGCCTTGATGGTGGCATTCACCTCGGCCGGACCATTCGGGTAGATGTTCCAGCCGCCATCGGCCAGCTGCTTGCCGAAGATATGGTTGATCGACTTGCGTTCGAACTCAGCATCGACCTTCCCCCACCAATGATAGAAAACCACCATGTCCGCCACGAGGGTGACGTCCACGAGCAGCTCGCCGACCCAATAGCCTTCGGGCTTTTGTTCGGAGAGGAGATAATCCTGGGACCGCTGGATGGCGGCCTCCAACGGGGCGAAACCGGGAGCGGTTTCCGACCCGCGAGCGCTCATCAGCCGGTCCGCGACAACCTGCGACATAGGGCGGAGAATGCCGTGCGGGTGGGGAGCAGCAAGGGGTTTTGGCACCGCCACCTTAGCTCAGCGGTTCCGCAATCAGGTCGTAATCGGTGTGCCCGATGATCCGGACCCGGGCGAACTCGCCGATCGGCAGCTTGCCCCGCAGGTACACCCGGCCGTCAATGTCCGGCGCGTCCGCCTCACCCCGGGCGATGAGATACTTCCCCTTGGTACCGAGCACACTGTTCCCGGAATCGTCGCCGCGAATGAGTCCGTGTTCCCAGGAACTCACGTTGGCCTTCTGCAACTCCTTCGCCGAAGCCTCGCCCTCCACGAGGACCTGAAGTGTTCGTCCGACAAACGATTCACTCACCGACTTGGCCACGGCATGTTGGGCCGCCATCGCCTGTTCCCGCCGCTTCTGCCGCGTCGCCGGCGCCAACTGTTTCTCCATGCGTCCGGCCACGGTTCCGTCCTCCTTGGAATACGAAAAAATCCCCAGCCGCTCGAATCGGGTCTCCGTGATGAAATCCGTCAACGTATCAAAGTGGGCCTTGGTTTCACCTGGAAAACCCACAATGAACGTGGTGCGAATGGCAATGCCCGGAATGCCGGCCCGGATCTTGGCGATGAGATCCCGGATGTATTGTCCGCTCGTCTCACGCCGCATCCGCGCCAGCATCTCATCGTGGATATGCTGCAAGGGCATGTCCACATAGCGGGCGACCTTGGGACATTCCGCGATGGTGCGGATCAATTCGTCGGTCCAATGCGCCGGATGCGTGTAGAGCAAGCGGATCCAGAAATTGCCCGGCAACGCATTCAACTCGCGCAGCAGCGAACACAGCGTGGTCGCATCCGCCGCCAACGCCCGCGTCGCCGCCTTGAACTTTTCCGGCGAGGCAATCGCCCGCGAGTGATTGGGCCGGAGATCCAGACCGTAATAGGTGGAATCCTGCGAAATCAGGTTCAACTCCTTCACCCCGTCGGCAATCAACGCCCGCGCCTCTGCGACCACATCCGATTGCGTCCGACTGCGATGCGTCCCGCGCATCCGCGGGATGATGCAGAAGCTGCAGGTATGATTGCAGCCCTCGGCGATCTTGACGTACGCAAAGTGTTTGGGCGTAAGCCGGAATCGCGGGGTTTCGAAGGCCGGAATGTAATTCGGCCGCAACGTCACATTGACGCTCGGCGCGTCCGCCTCCGCTTTCAGCTGGAGAACCTGCTTGGTCTGGCCGAACTTCGACGTCCCCCGGACAGTCTCCTCGTGGTCGTGCTCCGGACCGGCTTCCCGATCAATCTCCGCCAACCGGGCCTTCACCGCCGAGCGACCCGTCGGCTTCGATACCGGCACGGCGATCCGGGCGGCCCGTTTGGCGATGGCCAGGTCGACCAATTGGCCCACCTGTTCCACCTGATCAATGCCCATGAAGACATCGACTTCCGGCATCAATTTGGGCAATTCCTCACGAAACCGTTGCGGCAGACAGCCGGAAACAATCAACGCCTGCCCGGGACGAACCCGACCCCGCAGCGCCGAATGCTCCAGAATGGTGTCCACGGACTCCTCTTGGGCGGCATCGATGAACGAGCACGTATTGACGATCACCGCATCCGCCTGGCTGGCGTCGTTAACGATCTCGACCCCTTCCTTAAGCAGGGAACCGAGCATGATCTCGGCATCCACGAGATTCTTGGCACAACCCAGGGAGACGATGCCCACCCGGCGCCGGGTGTTTCCCGGATCGGTGGGGCTGGCGACGGCAGATTTACTCACAGCCAACGAACTTAGCCCGAGGCCGGCCGCCGGAAAGGAGGGATGTGCAAACATTGCGATTCCCCAGCGAGATCCGGTCAATCGCCATTTCCTGCGCGAGGATTGGGCGCGGTTCCGGTCCAATTGCGCGTGATGACTCCGGCATTGCCCGTGGGACCGATCCCCGTAGCTTCCGCGCCAGTGGATATTGCGCCGTCACACACCGCCCGTCGGGCGAATCTGGAAGACCTCCCGGGCCTGCTCTCGCTCTGGGAGAAATGCCACCTTCCCGGGACGCAGTTGGAAAAGTTCCTCACCGAATTCCAGGTCGTCACTTCGCCGGAAGGCCAATTGATCGGCGCGATCGGGCTCCAGATCGACGGCGACGAGGCCCTCATCCACAGCGAGGCGCTGGAGTCCGAGGTGGACGGCGACGAATGCCGACTCGCCTTGTGGACGCGCATGCAGATCGTTTTGCGGAACCAGGGGGTGCAGCGGGTGTGGACGCTGGAGGATGCGGACTATTGGCAGGGTGTTTTCCAACCCGCCGATCCACGGGAGGCCGCCTCCCTGCGGGCGGCCTTTGCCGATCCGACGGCCAGTTGGATGATGATCCGCCTGCTGGATGACGCCCGGGTGCACAAGTTGGTGAGCGAACAGGTCCTGCTGCGGGGCGGCTCGCTGGATGGGGATCGCGAGGCCTTCGCCGAAACCATCCGCCGCGCCCGCATCTTCGCCTACAGCATTGCCACGGTGGTCATTCTGCTGTTGGTGGCCTTCGCCGTCTACCTGTTGGTCCACCGCGAAGCCCTGCAGCGCGCCATCCGTCACTAACTTCTTCCCACCCTTCGGGGCCATCGACCGGCCCCGGAACCCCACCGTGAACAACTCGCGGTGAATTGCGCTTTTCCTCCGCGCCCCACCCGCTAACTCCCCCGCTCGCTCCGCTGATGAACGAAATCTATTTCGCCCGCCTTGCCGCAGAACTGCAAATCCACGAGCGCCAGGTCGCGGCCACCGCCCACCTGCTCGGCGAGGGTGCCACCGTGCCCTTCATCGCCCGGTACCGTAAGGAAGTCACCGGCCAGCTCGATGAGGTGGTGATCACCGCCGTCCGCGATCGCCTCGCCGCCCTCGTCGAACTCGACGCCCGCCGCGAAGCGATCCGCAAATCGCTCGTCGAACGCAATCTGCTCACCGAGGCACTCAAGGCCGGGATCGACCAGGCCGATTCCCTCACCGCGCTGGAAGATCTCTACGCGCCGTACCGGCCGAAGCGCCGGACCCGCGCCATGATTGCTCAGGAAGCCGGGCTCGGTCCGCTGGCCGAGATCCTCTTCGCACAGGTTCCCACGACGGATCCGGCCGCCGAAGCCGCCCGTTTCATCGCTCCGGACAAGGGCGTGGCCGACGCCAACGCGGCCTTGGCGGGAGCGCGGGACATCGTGGCGGAACGGGTCAGTGACGACGCCACCGCCCGCGGTCAACTCCGCGAATTGTACCGCACCCAGGCGACCGTGCGCTCGAAGGTGCTGACGGAAAAGCAGACCGAAGGCGCGAAATACAAGGACTACTTTGAATGGTCGGAACCCGTGGCGACGATTCCCAGTCACCGGTTGCTCGCCATCCGGCGCGGTGAAACGGAGGGGGTTTTGCTGTGCCGCATCAATCCCCCGGAGGAAGCGGCGCTGGCACTGCTGGAACCCCTGTTTGTCCGCGGCGCCAGTCCCGTCGCCGAACAGGTGCGGCTCGCCGTGAAGGACGCGTACAAGCGGCTGCTGGGCTTCGCCCTCGAAGCCGAACTCCGGATGGAATCCAAAAAGAAAGCCGACGCAGAGGCCATTCGGGTTTTTGCCGACAACCTGCGCGAACTGCTCCTCGCCGCGCCGCTTGGACGCAAGAATGTCCTCGCCATCGACCCGGGCTTTCGCACGGGCTGCAAAGCTGTCGTCTTGGATCGCCAGGGCAAACTCCTGCACCAGGACGTCATTTATCCCACCCATTCCGACGCCCGCAGCCGCGAGGCCGGTGAGGTAGTGAAGCGGTGGGTCGCACATTATCAGATTGAAGCCATCGCCATCGGCAACGGCACGGCCGGACGCGAGACCGAAACGTTTTTCCGCAGCCTCGGACTACCGAAGGAGTTGCCCATCGTCATGGTCAACGAATCCGGCGCTTCCATCTATTCCGCCAGCGAGGTGGCCCGGGCCGAGTTCCCCGATCAGGACATCACCGTGCGCGGAGCCGTCAGCATCGGGCGCCGTTTGATGGACCCGCTGGCCGAATTGGTAAAGTTGGATCCCAAATCGATTGGCGTCGGCCAGTATCAACACGATGTGGATGCCGGGGCGCTGAAGCGAAGTCTCGATGACGTCGTCGTCAGTTGCGTGAACCGCGTCGGTGTCGAACTCAACACCGCCAGCGAACAACTGCTCTCCTACGTGTCCGGCATCGGTCCGGTGTTGGCGGCCGGCATCATCAAGCACCGGGATCAGCATGGGCCCTTTCGCAGCCGGGCGGATCTGAAGGAGGTTGCCCGGCTGGGACCGAAAGCTTTCGAGCAATGTGCCGGCTTTCTCCGGGTACGCGACGGCGCGCATCCCCTGGATGGCAGCGCGGTACATCCGGAAAGCTACCAGTGGGTGGACGTGATCGCGCAGGATTTGAAGTGCGGCGTGGCCGATCTGCTGCGCGACGCCAGCCTGCGAGCCCGGATCCAGTTGACGAAATACGTGACCGAAACCGTCGGCCTGCCCACGCTGCAGGACATCGTCGCCGAACTGGCCAAACCCGGACGCGATCCGCGCCGTCAGTTCGAGGTGTTTTCCTTTACCGACGGGGTCAATCAGATGTCGGACCTGAAGCCCGGCATGAAACTCCCGGGCATCGTCACCAACGTGACGGCGTTCGGGGCCTTCATTGATATCGGCGTGCATCAGGACGGTCTGGCCCATGTCAGTCAGCTGGCCGACAAGTTCATCAAGGATCCGGCGGAAGCCGTGAAGGTCGGACAACGCGTTCAGGCCACCGTTCTGGAGGTCGATCTTGAGCGGAAGCGGATATCGCTGTCGCTCCGAGCCAAACCCCAGTTGCCCGCCGCCCGACCCGCCGGATCGGATCGCGGTCCAGTCCGCCCGGGAGGTCCGGTCGGCCCCCGTCCACCGGGCGGGCGACCGGGATCCGGCCAGAGGATGATGGAGGAACCGCCGACCCTGGATTGGTTCAGTGCCGCATTGGAAAAAGGTCAAAAACGCACAGGCTCCTGAGGTAAACTGACGCTTTTTGCCCAGAGCCACCCGATTATCGGCTCCGGGCACATCGATTTTCGTCAGAAAGCGGCGCCGTCAGAGCTTGGCAAGGCACTTGCTAAAACCGCAGTGTGGAAAACACCCTGTATGACAGTTCGCTGAAGTACGGCGGTGCCCGCCGCGACGGCCCTCATGGCCGAAGCATCCTGCATCGAGCCCCACGACCATTGCTGGCGAACAGGTCGGCAATGTGACTTCTATAGATATCTGGCCCCGCAGCCCTTCCACGGCTGCGGGGTTTTCTATTTCCGGGCGGCCGGTTCCCCACAGCTGGTGGAAAAACCGGTGTTGCGAGTACCGCTGACTTTCCCGTTGGGGCGGTGGTCTCCAGGTCCGGGCCATAAAAACGAAAACGCTGATCGGAACCCGATCAGCGCCTGTGACTCTGAAGGGCTTGGACACTGGGTCCGAAGCCGCCTTCTGAGTTAATGAATCAATAACGGTCGCCGCCGCCGCCGCGATCACCGCGCCAGCCGCCGCCGCCACCGCCACCGCCACCACCACCGCCGCCGCCACGGTCGCCGCGATCACCGCGCCAGCCACCGCCGCCGCCGCCGCCGCCACCACCACCGCCACCGCCGCGGTAGCCACCACCGCCGCCGCCGCCACCGCCGCCGCCGGAACGGGGACGGAATTCACGGGGAGCGCGCTCTTCGCGAGGACGGGCCACGTTGACGGTCAACGCGCGACCACCCAGATCTTTGCCCTGGAACAAATCCACGGCTTTCGCCGCTTCTTCCGCAGTGGCGAACTCGACGAAGGCAAATCCGCGGGATTTGCCGGTAAACTTGTCGAGCATCAGATTCACATTCACCACCACACCGGCGGCGGAGAAGTGCTCTTGGATCTCTCGCTCCATCGTGGTGAAGGACAAATTGCCCACGAAGAGCCTTGTTTCGGTACTCATACTACTTCTACTGGTTCAAAACCGCTCGAACACTGCCTGGGATCCACCCACTTGGAGGATCAGGATGAGGGTCCCGAAACAATTGCGAACGAGGCCACTGCATACCGTCATCGTGACACCAGCACTGCATCCAAAACGGACGGCACACAGCGAACCACAACCAGCCGGAGAGGTCAACAACTGATTTTTGAGGAGATTTCGGCGGAATTCCGATCCTTCCCCCACCCAATCTCCGATTATTTTTGAGCGAGACTTTTCTGGTGGATCGGTGTCTCCTCCTCCAATCCCTTCGGCTCCGCCACCGGAAGGCACCCGCTGGGATAATGGTTTCACGAAGACTCCCAACCCTCGAACCCGATGCTGACGCCACCCATGACCACCCTTGGAATGAATCGCTCCTTCGCCACCCGCACCCGGCTCTTCGCCCTCGCCGGGTGGCTCACCGTCGCCTTGGTCCAAGCCGCCGACGGAACCCCCGCCGCACCGGCCGCTCCCCCGACTCCCGCGCCGGCGCCGGCGGCGCCCGAAGCCACCGATCGCTTGCCGGTCTGGCTTCCCAATCTCGCCCCCGCGGACTTTCGCCTCGTGACCCAACCGCGACCGCTCGACAAAGGCGTCGGTCTGATCAGCCGCCTGCGACCGAAACGCTTTTTGCTGCATTCCGGCCACCTCGACAGCCAGGGACGAACCGTGCTGGATCCCGATCCCATTCCCACCGTCGGCTTGATCGCCCAGGAAGCCCTACCGGTGATTCCCGAAGCGGTCTACCGGCCCGTCGACGAGGCCAAGGAGTTCTGGCTGCTGGATCACGCCCGGTTGGTGCCGGTGCTCGTTCGCGCCGTGCAGGAACAACAATCGGATCTCCAATCGCAAGCCTCCCGCATTCAGGCGCTCGAGGCGCAAGTCGGCGGCTTGGAGTCGGAGATCCTAAAACTGAAGGAAATCACCCGTATCATTGATGACGCCACGCGGGCCGCCGTGGCACAACTCAGCAGCGATCTGAACAGCTTAAAAACGCGGGTGACCGGCACGGAGGGACACACCAGCTGCACGTGCAGCAAGTGAGCTCCCTTTCCCGACCCGATACCAGTTCGGGTTGCGGCCGCAGCGCCCGCAATTGAGCCCTGTACGGCCCCGGGGAAGATTCCTTGGCCCCGTGCCGCACTTCCCGCAGAATGGCTGCTGATCGAATGAGTACGGCCACCCTTGTTGCCCCAGCCCCGAACGCGCCGACCCGCGTGGCGGACGATATGTCCCAGTCGGTCGCGCGTCCGAAGAAGTCGTTTTTCAACCTGGTCGGTGAAGTCTTCGCCAACGGGGGGCCCGGGTACCTGCAGTTCGCCATCACCAATCTTTGCAACGCCGATTGCGGGTTTTGCGGCTTCGCCCGTTCGAAGTTCGACCCCAAGGCCCGGCGCAGTGTCACGCTGAACGAAGCGCTGGATGTCATCGACATCGCAAAACGTAATCATATCGGCTACCTGCTGTTCGTCGGCGGCGAGCCACTGGTTCACAAGGAGCTTCGCGCCATGGTGCGCTACGCGGCCCGCGCGGGGATCAAACCCATGATCTGCACCAATGGCGGCTTGTGGACCGAAGCCAACATGGCGGCGCTCGCGAGCGACGGGCTCAGCAGCGTGATCATGTCCATCGACGCCCATGACGTCGCCAAGCACGAGACCAATCGCGGCCTGCCCGACGTCTGCCGCAAGATCAAACGGGCCAACGAATATTTCCGCAGTGTCGGCATTCAGACCACGGCCAGCATCACCGCCAGCCGCCTGATTGAGGACTACACCAAGCTCCCGCAGTTTCTCAAGGACCTCGGCTTCGAGACCTGCACGTTCAGCTACCCGTTGACGAATCTGGCCTCCAGCTACCTGAGCTTCAGCGAAGGCGGCCTGGTCAGCTTCACCAAGGACGAACTGATCCAGGTGTTTGAGAACATCAAACACCTGAAGCACACCAGCGGCTACCCGGTCGTCAATCCCACGGAATCCCTGAACGAAATGCAGCGGCATTTGCGCGGGGAGAAGGAGAAGTTCGGCTGCCTGGGCGGCCACAAGTACTTCTATCTCGACTGGCACCTGAATTTGTATCGCTGCCATTTTTGGGAGACGCCGATGTGCAACGTCTACGAGTGGGACGATTCCAAACTCATTCGCGACGGCTGTCAGCGCTGCATGATCGACTGCTATCGCGACCCGAGCGTGCTGCAGCACATTGCCATCAATGCGAGCGACAGCTGGCAGGCGCTGAAGAAGGGCCGCCTGATCAAGGCCGCGCGTCACGTCTTCGATTCGCGCAATCTCACGTCCCTGCGGGCAGTGGCGGAAGATTTCAAATGGGTGACCAAGGTGTAAAACGGCCTTCCGCCGGCCGAACCCCGTCCACCCCGCCGCCGCCGGCGGCGACGCTCATCCAGATCGAGAACCGGCAGCGGATCCAACCCGTCGCCCGTCCGGCGGTCGCCGCCCTGGTGGAAGCGACCCTGCAACGACTTCACTGCACCGGCGAAATTGGGGTCCACCTCGTGGGCCCCAAGGAAATGGCCCAGGTGAATTGGGACTATCTTCGTCACGAAGGCAGCACCGACGTCATCACCTTCGATCACGGCTCCACCGCGGAGCATTTGTACGGGGAATGTTTCATCTGCGTCGCCGACGCGATCGCCCAGGCCCGGGACTGGCAGACCGCGTGGCCGGAGGAACTGGGGCGGTACGTGATTCACGCCCTCTTGCACCTGGCCGGGCATGACGATCTGGAACCGGCGGCCCGCAAAGTGATGAAGCGGCGGGAAAACGCCCTGACCCGGGCGTTGGTGGTGGAGTCGCGGTGGCTGCGGCGCTAGCCCGCGCACACCGAAATCAATTGGGGAGTGCCAGCCTCCCGCGAGACCTACGGGGAGATCACCAGCTTCCAAATCAAGCCGAGCCCGCCGGCTCCCAACACCACGGGGATGATCCCCCATTTCCCGCGCACCATTCCGACGAACGCAAGGGCACAGGTCACCAGGCCAAACCAGTTCACCGGATTTCCCACGGGAAAGAGCACCTGCAGCCCGAACCAGACGGCCAGGTTCAAAATCACGCCCACCACCGCGGCGGTGATCGTCGACAGCGCCGCGGAGAGTCGCTGATTGCCGCGCAACTGTTCGATGTGGGGCGCTCCCAGAAAGATCCACAGGAAGCAGGGGAGAAACGTGGTCCAAGTAGTCATGAGCGCCCCCCATGTAGCCATCCCCAAGGGCGAAAGCGGTTGCGGAAACTTCCATCCGCCGAGGAAACCGACGAACTGCAAAACCATGATCAACGGTCCCGGCGTGGTCTCCGCCAATCCCAGCCCGTCGAGCATCTGCCCGGCAGTGACCCAGCCGTAGTTCTCAACGGCCTGTTGCGAAACATACGGCAGCACCGCATACGCCCCGCCGAAGGTGACCATGGCCGCTTTGCTGAAGAAGAGCCCCTGTTGGACGAGCAGATGGTCGAACCCCAACCAAAGACCCGTCAGCAGGATGGGAATCCACCAGAGCGAGAGACACACCGCGGACACCTTAAGCGCCCGGCTCCAGGAGGGCCTCGCGTGGTCGGGCACAGTGTCCCCGTCGCCTAGGACGCTGGGGCCGTCTTTCTTGGAACCGTGTCCCGTGAGGACCACAAACTTCGCGGGCCACAGCTTTCCGCCCAGGAAGCCGAGGATGCCCGCTCCCAAAATGATCGCCGGAAAGGGAACGTGGAATACGAAGATCAGAACGAACGCGACCAGGGCCAATCCCCACAGGACGGTATTTTTCAAAGCCCGGTTGCCGATGCGGAAGAGGGCGGCGACGACAATCGCCAGCACCGCGGGTTTCAGTCCGTCGAATACCCCGGATAGCCACTTCACGTCACCGTACAACGCGTAAACGACGCTCAATCCCCAAAGAATGAGCGCGGAGGGAAGCACAAAAAGCGCCCCGGCGACAATGCCGCCCCAGGTCCGATGCAGCAGCCACCCGACATAGATGGACAGTTGTTGCGCCTCGGGGCCGGGCAAAAGCATGCAGAAGTTCAAGGCGTGCAAGAAACGCGCCTCACTGATCCAGCGCCGCTTTTCCACCAGCTCCGTGTGCATGATGGCGATCTGGCCGGTTGGCCCACCAAAGCTGATGAATCCGAGCTTCAGCCAAAACCGGAAGGCCTCCTGGAAGCTGGGAGGCTGCGGCGGTGGTTCGCCTTGGGCCGAAGGAGGCGGTTCTGGATTCATGGCCGGAGTGAGCGGTACAGCGCTTCAAAACAATCACCGCCCCGCGCCAGCAATTGTTCGTCGGAGAGTCCCGCCTTGGCCCAGCCCTGGAGCAGGCGTTCGAGACCGACACATTCCGTGGTCTGGAACTTTCCATCCGCGAGGTCACTGTCGTGCACCATCTCGGCCATCCGGAGCACGGCTTTATCCAGAATCCCGAAGCGCTTCACCAGCGTCTCGAACGTGCAGTCATCACCGTGGTGCGAAAACTCCACCTCAAACATATCGTAGGGAATCGCCGTCGGGTGCCGTTTCGGATCGGTGCCGAATACGAACGTGGCTTTGGGATCGATGAACTTGCGGATCAGCCACGCGGAACCCACGCGGTCAATCTGCGGACGCGGCCGGGTCAGCCACGTGCGTCCCAAAAACTTCTTAACGGACAGCCGGGCTGCCGCGCTGCCTTTGGCTCCACCTAATGCGGCAGCGCGTTGCAGCAGCATCTGCGCGTCCTGCGCCCGGGGACAGTCGAAGAAATCGATCTTCCGAATCTCTTCAAACTGTCGGCGATGTTTTTCCAGCTCGGCCGGAAAGGCAGCGGTCTTCCTCCGCTTGCTCCCGGCCACCAGTTTGGTCAGTTCGCTCGCCAGGGCAGCGTAATCGTTCGCCCGGATCTCATGGAACTGACCGACGATGTCCGCCCGTGCCAGGCCCTCAACGTCAGTGACCCGGAGGAGTGTGGCTTCACCGCCGGAGTCACGCACCTGTTGGGCCAGCCATTGGAAACGTTCGTAGTGATCGGAGGTATCGGGCAGGAGCGAGGCGGACGTCTTGAAAGGCAGGGCACCGGATTTCTTGAGCTGCCGCCAAAGGCTCACACGGGCGGACGTTCGCCGGGCCGGGAGCGAATACAGAAGGAGCAGCCAGGGATCCTGACCTGCTTTTGTTGTTGTCATAACGTTCCGTAACACATATTACATGCAGCGTTGTGAAGTGAATAACGCCTTGGGTCAAACCAATAGCGAAATCCGTCATGAATTCACCCGCCTATTCCCCGGACACCCCGTTCGCGGGCGATGTCCCCGGTCGCCGCCTTGCCAGCGCGGCCCGGATTCCCGGCGGTGGAGGCCGGCCGTCGCCCGCCGGGCAAACGCCAGTTTCACCGCCTTCGCGGTTCTTAAAATCCATCCCTGCCATGAAATTCCCCGCCCTTCTCGCCTTTCTTGTGGCGACGTGCCTCCCGCTTTCCGCCGCTTCGCTGGACACCAACCAGTTGGAACGAATCACCGGACTGAAGGGAACCTTCAACGCCGCGGAGGGCGTCTTCAAAGTCACGGCACCGCGCAACGATGTGAAGATCGCGGTGGATGGGTGGAACATGCCCCCGTTCATGGGCCTGACTACCTGGGCCGCGTTCGTCGAGGGCAAAAAGGCGGAGGCCATGGTCATGGGCGATCTCGTGCTCTTCCCGGACGAGGTGAACCCGGTGATGAGCGTGCTCTTTATCAACGGCATCGGCGTCACCGCATTGCACAACCACTTCTTCTTCGATGAACCCAAAGTCTTCTTCCTGCACATCGACGCGGAGGGCACTTTCGAGCAACTCGCGACGGGCGTGAAACTGGCGATGGCGAAGACCCGGGAAATCCGCGCAGCCAACCCGACGCCCGGAAAGCTGTTCGGAAACGGATTTGCTCCCGCGACCAACAGCATCACTGGCAAGGCCCTTGAGGAACTGCTGGGCGTCAAAGGACAGGCCAAGGATGGCATGTTCAAGGTGGTCATCGGGCGCCCGGCGAAAATGTCCTGCGGCTGCGACGTGAACAAGGAGATGGGCGTGAACACCTGGGCAGCGTTTGCCGGGACCGATGATAATGCCCTGGTGGACGGAGATTTCGCCGCCACCGAATCCGAACTGCAAACCGTGCTCCAGACGTTGCGGGCGGAGGGCATCAACATCGTCGCCATCCACCACCACATGATCGGGGAGACCCCGCGTTACCTCTTTCTGCACTATTGGGGGAAGGGCCGCGCCGCCTCGCTGGCTGGGAGCCTGAAGCGAGCTTTGGATGCCCAGAAGGCCGTGAAATGATTCCGCGGCTCGGCGGCGCCGTGAAGCCCTTCATCCAACTGGGTCGGTTGGCTCAACTCGTCGCGACCGGCGCGTTCGCTGCCACCGTTGATTTTGACGATGCTCCAGTGGGCGAGGCGCCCGCCGGTTGGTCCGCCACCAAGACCGGAACCGGTCAACCGAAATGGACGGTCGTGTCCGACATTTCCGCCCCCAGCCAGCCCAACGCGCTCCAGCAGTCGGGTGAGGCCGCGTATCCGATCTACCTCAAAGACGACACGTCCCTGAAGGACGGATTCGTCGAGGTGAAGTTCAAGGCTGTCTCCGGCAAGGAAGACCAGGCCGGTGGCGTGGTCTGGCGGGCGAAGGACGCCAACAACTATTATGTCGCCCGGGCCAACGCGCTCGAGGACAACGTGACGATTTATCACACGATCAAAGGCCAGCGGGTGTCGTTCAAGAATGCCAACACCCAGGTCATTCGCGGTGCGTGGCACACGTTGCGCGTGGATTTTTCAGAGAACCACTTCACGGTGACCTTTGATGGAAAAAGGCTCATTGAGGCCGCGGACGACTCTTTGCCGGATGCGGGGAAGGTCGGAGTCTGGACGAAGGCGGACAGCGTGACGTTGTTTGACGATTTTAAGTACGGCAGCAAGTGACGCGAAACGAGGTCCGTCGCCTTGCCCTCCTCGCCGACACGGTGGATCCGTGCGCCGAGTTCCGTTTGGACAACCGGTGTTGCGGGTTCTGGTGCCGGCTCTTTCGGGGACTTTGACTCAGGGGGACAACACCGCCTGGCTGTTGTTGCGTATTCCGACGCATCTCGGACACCGATTCCGATTTTGGTCGGACAGCAGAACGGGGAATGTCGGACAGGGTTACGATTTTGGCCGGACAGGGTTCCGGCAGCATCCGGACAGGGTTCTGATCGGCGTCGGACAGTCGTCCGATTGC
>CANIZL010000075.1 GCA_947471985.1 Verrucomicrobiota bacterium
CAATTGACCGCCCAGTTTATCCGGGCGCTGCGCAACGGAATTATCCGCGCTCTGCGCTGGACGGCCGCCCTGAGCCACTTCCGCATTGCAATGAAAGCTTACCTGTGAAACTAGACAGACACCGTTGGCCTGGAGCTGTATAGACTTTCCGCGGAGCGTCGAAAAAGCGAATTCTTATCAATAATTGCTCTTCATCGGCGTGGTCTTCTGGTTGATGTTTGTCCGGCCCCAAAGCAAGAAGGCGGCGGAGCAGGCGGCGATCATCAAGCAGCTCAAGCGCAATTTCCGCGGAGCGTCGAAAAAGCGAATTCTTATCAATGCCCCGGTTGTCAATGATCGTGATCTTCCACACCATGGCGCGCAGGACCCATTCATGAAAGGTTTTTGAGGGTTGGGCGTTTTGAGAGAACGAATCGGAGGGCTGGGGTGCGGTGATTTTCCGCCATGGCGGATTGAAAATCAGTGGTCGTCAGATGGCGGGGTTTGGGTTGCTGACTTCGCCAATGGATGAACAAGCTGTTGGCAAACCGGCGAAAGATGCCCAGGAGCAACATCCCCTGGTCGCTTTGGACCCGGCAACGGTCGTCGTGGTACGAAACGTCGAGGCGCTGATGCAGGCCGCTTTCAATCCCCCAGCCATCACGGTTGATCTGGAGCCATTGAGACGCGTTGAGGCGTTCGGGTGGCAGGCTCGTGATCAAGGCCACCGCTTCGTCTTTCCGACCCGAGGTTTGCCGCAGGAGACGCGCTCCCTGACGGGCAAAGGGAAAGCAGATGTTTTCCCCCGTCAGTTCGCCGGTGGCGATACTGCGGTTTTCGTGACGCCCTTTATTTTTCCCCGCCCGCCTCGCCTGCGTCGAGGTGGGCCGGTCGAGGGGGGAAATCCGCTCGAGGAGCGGGAATCTTTGCTTCGATGTTCGCCCGCAGGGTGGGCTGGTTGTCTTTGACGCTCAGGAGGTAGTCGCCACCGCCCTCCATCACGATCGCCCGGGCCGTCTCAGCCTGGGTATGCAAGGCATCGAGCACCACCACCCGTCCCACGAGGTCCAATGCCGGAATAAGTTGTTGCTGCGCCACGGGGATTTCGTTGGTCTTCTCACTCACCACCGCGCTTCCAAGGTAGTATTGGCTGGGCACAGTGACGGCCGAGAGGATCGACGCGCCACTCCCGTGGCGGGGCTCTTTTCCATCCATCACCACAATCTCGTTTTCCGGTGCCGGGCCGCGAACCCGGGCTTGAACCTCGCGCAACGCGGCATCCAAAGCGGCCGTGTCGATTCTGGCCAGAAACCGGCTGAAGGTCGCTTGCGACGGAGACGGGTAGCGGCCCTGGCGATTGGGGCGAATCCCCAGTTTGCGTCGCTGCCCCTGATTGAAACCACGGGCGAACTTCTCCAAATCAGTCTGGCCTCGGGGCGCGTCACACAGCATGGCCAGGAGAATGATGGTGGCCAGCGTCCACCGGGGATACGACTCCACCCGCTCCCGGTATTCCGGCAGGGATTTAAAGTGCTCGGCCAAACCGCCAATGACTTTGGCCGAGACACTCGAGCGCGGGGGGACTTTAGCTTCGACCTGGGCAAACCGTGACTGGAGCACTTCGGCTTGGAGCGCCCGTGTGGCCCGGGGGATGAGTTCCTTGACGAAAAGCCGCTTGGGTTTGTCGTGGCGCACATAGTACTCGCGTCGACACCGACCCCAGCCATCGGTAAGGCCCAATTCCTTCCAACCACTGACCCGGTAACTCGTGCCAGAAAACTTTTCCGGATCAACAAACGTTTCAATGGCCACCACGGGATGTCCGTAACGATTTTCCCAATCCCGACCCAAACGCTGACAGACCAGCTTCAGGACTTTGGAAGCCAGATTGGGAACGCGGCCCTCCGGCAGGATGAGGAAGCGAGAGTTGTTGGTGATCAAACTCAGGCGCCGGCGCCGTTGTTCCGTCGTCCAACCAATCCATTGGTCGCGGTGGCGGAGATGTTTGGCCGCAGCGCTGAAAACGAGGATGGCCAGCCAATGGCCTTGCACATCGACGGCCAAATAATAGAGGCGTTCACCGACCGGTTTGAGGTCGCCGAGGTAGTGATGGGCTTGCAGCAGCTCGCCGATGCGCGGAAGTTCTTTAGGATCAGCGAGAACCACTTGAACCTCGTCCAGGACCTGCTGTTCGGCTCCGGCGGGCCGACGGAATGGTTTGGCCATCCCGGAAAACTAGAACGTTTATTGAGAGTTGTCCACCCCTAACAGGTAAACAACTTCAGTTCAATAACTTGTACATGCCAGAGAATGGGCCCTGCAGTCGCGCGCGGCCGAGCGGATACCGGACACCAATCGCGTCGCCGATCCCAACCGACGTGCCGTGCAATTCCGCCTCGCCAGCGTCGGCAATGAAGTGAAGCAACTGCAGTCCCAGCTCGGGCAACGGCTCGAAGCTCTCCTCGGTGCCACCCGCGCCGAATTATTGGCCGCCCCCTTGCAGGATCGCGCCCAACAGCTCACGCCGCCCATCGGCGACGACGATGTCCTCCTCACCTATTACGCCGAACGGCGGTCCGACGGCACGATTCAGCACTTTCTCCGCTTCGATGACGCCGCCCGGACCATCATGTATCAGTATCCGGTGGCGTTTATCCGACCGGAACAGGGTATGACGGACGGCGAATCCCACTCGATCAGCGGCCTCAAATTCCCGCTCGATCCCGAATCCCCCCTCTGGAGCTACCGGCACCTCTTCGGCGACCAGCCCTTGCTGACGGAATGAGGCCAACTGCCTCGCACTGAACCGTCACCTCACGGGATCGTCGCACGATAGAATCGGGTCGGCCCATCGCCGACGGGATCGGTGATGGAGAAGACCCCGTTGGCGTCGGAGAGGACTTGGGCGAAGGGGCTCCAGGTGGTCAACTGGGTTGAAGTCAGCACCTCGTACTTCGTGCCCGGACTGCCGTTCCAGACCGCTAGGACGCTACCGGCGGGACGAGCGGTGACAGCGACCGTCCGGGGATAGAGCGGCAGCGTGATCGAAAACAGCACTCCCTTGCTGGCCGCACCGCCCAAGCGGGCTGTTCCGATCAATCCGTTCGCCGAACGGATCAAGCGACTTCCTACGAGTTGGCTTCCATCCAGCTGGCCGGTGAATTTTCGTAACGTGGCAAAGCCGGTACCGTCGGTCCGCACCTTGAAGACCGTCCCGCACCCCTGCGGGCAAACCGAGTCAGCGGCCCCGCCCAGGAAGGTGGTGCCATAAAGTGTGTCGTGATCCAGGATCAAGCTGGTGGATGGGGCCGCACCGCCCTCGGCACCCGTGAAGTAATGGAGGACTTGGTAGCCGGTGCCGTCCGTCCGGACCTTAAAAACGGTGCCTCCCGGATCCTGCCCACCGATCACAGTGCAGCCGTAAAGAGTCTCACCCGCCTGGGTGAGCTCGCCGATTGGATTGGTGCCGTGATCCGCTGTGCCCGGGGCGCCGTACGACTTGATCGGTTCAAAACCAGTTCCATCGGTGCGAATTCGGAAGAGGGTGCCCGCCCCATACGTTCCGCCGTTCATGGTGGTCCCGTAGAGAAGTGAATTCACCAGGACCAAGCCCCCGTTGGGGTTCATTCCGGTGCCCGAACCCAAGTGCTTGAGCACCACAAAATCGCTGCCGTCCAATCCGATCCGGAAAATTGTCCCGCGATTGGAAAGGCCGCCGGATACAGTCGTCCCGAAGAGAAAGGATCCGGATCGAACCGGAGGCGAGGGTTGGTCTCCGTCGGCACCTCCGGTGAACGTCTTGAGCACTTGGAAATCGCTGCCGTCCGTCTTCACCCGGAACACGGAACCGTACCAGGACGAATTCTGCCCGGCCGTGGTTCCGTAGAGGGTGTTGTCGGCCAGGACCATGCTGCCGTTCGGATTGAGTCCTTCATTATAGGTGAATCGGTGGAGGACCGTGAAATTGCCGCCGTCGGCGTTGATTCGGAAAAGCGTCCCGGCCTCCCCGCCTTCCGACGTCGTGGTTCCGTAAACGGTCGAGCCATCCGCGGTGAGTCCGCCACTTGGGTAGGCGCCCTCCGGCCCGAAAAAATCATGCAGAACCGTGAACTCCTGGGCTCGCCCCCGCCCGCTCTGAAGGAAGAGGAACCCGACGAGCAGCAGTTGCCAAAATGGCCGCGACTTTGCGGGAAACGGAGCGCCGATGGCTGCTGGTAGGAGTTTCATAATGGTCGGGCATCTTTGAGGTTTCGCTTATGCGAGTCAAACCGGGTGAACGGTCGGGAGGCCTCCCGGAATCCGGATCCCAGATCCGAAAGCCGCGGCCGAAAGCGCACGACCTTCACGGTACTCTTGTGAAGAATTATCAATTCAGGCGGTACACCGCTCACCAATCCTTGGCGAAACTCCAACCGCCCCCGCTCGGGACAGCCAATCGGCCAGCCGGTCCCGTACCGCTGACTTTCCAGTCGGCGAGTCGGTCCGCCTTAGTGCGCCCGCCAGCGGGTAGATGCCTCGCCAACCGAGACGTCAGCGGTACATCCCGGCTGGCTGCGGGGCGGTGACCTCCGCCACTCCGGCGGTAAGCAGGAGCTTCCGATCCGCTACAACCCCGTTCGCCAAAGGTGACAACGGGGACGCGAAGGCGCATGCCACCCGGAGTTGCGGCTAATCATCATCCACCGTCATTCGACGCACAAAACCCGCGCGCATCGGTGAGGGCGCGGCGGAACTCTCCCCGCGGACGGAACGCCAGACGATTTCGTTCAGCAGCAGATCGTCGGCCGCATCCTCCTTGGAAAAATTCATCCGATCGGAAAGTGTCTGCCCCCACGCGTTTCGGGGATTGAGCTGATGGAGATCGACCCGCGCCGGTTCGGCGGTGTAGGGCCGCGTATCCAAATGGGGTCCAAAGCAGGCCAGCATCGGCGCGGCCGCCGCATCAAATTGGCTCATCGGCCGCATGCCGAGGATCAACTCCATCGTCCGCAGCATGCTGCTGGTGGAATAGAGCGATGAATCCACCGTGCCGCGCCGCACGTGGGGGCTGATCACATACGCAATCGTGCGGTGCGCATCGACGTGGTCGGGACCGTTTTGGGCGTCGTCTTCCACAACGAAAATCGCCGTCTCGGACCAGAAACGCGAGCGACTGATGGCTTCGACGACCCGGCCGAGGGCCAGATCGTTATCGGCGAGATAGGCCGTGGGAGTGGGTTTGCCCGCACTGGTGCCGGCTGTGTGGTCATTGGGCAGCCGGAGAATCTGCAAGCGGGGCAGGTTGCCTTCCCGCTCGAAGCGCTGGAGCTCCGCGATGAAGCGATCCGCCCGGGATTGATCCGGGTAATCCATGTCAAAGCTCCGGAAGCCGGGATCGATGTGTCCCTGGAGCGTCGGGAGTAAGGTAAATCCCGGGGCGTTCGTGGTGGGTCCGTTGTTCACAAACTCGCCGTAACTTCGGTAACTGATGCCCGCCTGGCGGGCCCGATCCCAGAGGTATCCACCGGCGGGTTCCGCAATCTTAAAGCGGCCTTCACTGGGATAGGCGTATTTATGGCCCTGGTTATGGCCGTAGCTCAGCGGCCACATTTTCTCCACGTAGTCGGTCGCATAGGCGCCCATCGACCATTCATGACCATCCGCGCTCACTTCGCTTTCCACGTAGAAGTTGTCGAGCAGCACAAATTCACGAGCGAGTTTGTGGTGGTTGGGTGTTATCGCCTCCGGAAAGATGCAGAGGCTGGGATCCCCGTTGCCTTGGGGAAGATCTCCCAGGACCTGATCGTAGGTACGGTTTTCCTTGATAATATAGATACAGTTCCGGATGGGCGAGGGATCACCCACGCGCAGCGGAATGGGGTGGCCCGCCGCCAACGGCGTTCGTTGAGGTGCCGGCCGACAGCGATAGACCCGGGCCGTATAATCCCGCAGCTGCTTTTCAAAGGTTTCGCGATCCGGTAAGTCGATCAACTCCAGGGTTCCGGAGAACAAACTGCCGATGTATTCCTCCATGACCTCCGGCGCTTCGCGGCCTGGTTGGGGCCCATAACGATTGGCCCGAGACGCCACCCCCTTGCCGTTCGTGACCAGCAAACGTCGGCCATCGGGACTGACCCGCACGGACGTGGGATACCACCCCACCGGGATGAATCCGAGGGATTGGCTGCGGCCGATGTCGTGGACGTCGAAAACCGCCACCGCGTTAATATTGGCATTGGCCACAAACAGGAGGCTCTCGTCCGGGGTCAACGCCAGGCTGTTGGGGGTGGATCCGGGTAGGCCGTCCGGATCGAGTTCGCCGGTCAAGGTTTCGACGGTGCGTCCGGTGTCCGTATCGAGCACGGTCACGGTGTTGCGGTTGGCATTTGCCACAAAAAGAAATCGTCCGGAGCGGGTCAGGACCATTTCGTTGGGGTGCTCCTGAGTGGGCCATCGGGCAATGGCTTCGTGCGTGCCGAGGTCGATCACCGCCACCGCGGCCTGTCCCCAGAGGCTCACGTACAGTCGCTGCCGGGCGCTGTCCACGACACAGCTGTAGGGGTAGGGGGCGTCGCGGTTTAGCACATCCAGCAGCGCCCGGGCCCGCTTGGTAATCGACTCATCATCCAAATCCCGCCACGGATCATCCTGCCCGGTCCGGGTGGTCGCCGCCCGGGGGCCCAGCAGGAGTTCGAGCGGCTTGGTCGCGGGATTCTCCAGGGAAACGTCGTTGATGGATTGGCCCAGGACGTTGGCGACATACAGGTGATGACCGTCGGCACTCAGCGCTATTCCGGCGGGGATACCGCGTTCCTCCGCCGCGCGGAGGGCGATGGTTTCGGGGTGGGATAACAGTCCGTTTTCGAAATCAAAGGCATGGACGACTTCCTTTCCGGCGCCACTGGCGTACAGCCGGCTGCCGGTTGAGTTGAACGTGAGCCCATAAAAGGCCTCTTCCACCCCGACGCGAGAGATCACCCGGCGGGCGCGCAGATCCACCACCACGATTTCATGCGGGCCATTCCCACAGTGCAACACGGCCGCATACCGGCCGCCGGGATGAATCACCAGGTTGACCGGAAAATCGCCGAGCGGGATTTGTTTCCCGACGGGATCGAGGGACCATTGATTCGGCAGCAGCACGCCGCCGCCGACCCGCGGCCCGGGCCACTGAATTTTCGCGGCGGAATTGTTGGGCAGAGTTCGCGACGCCGCGTGGTCCAGCTTACATCCAGCCAGCAAGGAGATTCCCGCGATTAATAATCGCCGGAGTAAGGGACGCTTTAACATAGGTAGATATAAAGATTGAGCCATAACGCCTCGCCCAGGCCAAGGGCAAGTGACGGCTGGGTGAATTGCCGTCCGGCCAGCCGTAGCCGGATCGTCATGCATCCGGCGCACGAATGTCAATTACGCCCGGCACGGGTTGGCGATGCGAGTATCCATCCCGGAATCTCCGCTCAGCTCGAGAAGGTGTGTCCCCCGTGGCTTCACCTTGATTGAACTCTTGGTAGTCATCGCGATCATCGCCATCCTCGCCGGACTGCTGCTTCCCGCGCTCGCCACCGCCAAGGAAAAGGGCCGGCGCGCGGTGTGTCTGAGCAATCTCCATCAGATCTCGCTGGGAACCACGCTCTATTCGCAGGACAATCGGGACTCGTTTCATTACTACAACACGTCGGATGGAGTGCCGACCGTTCCCAACGGCGGACAATGGAGTTTGTCACCGGATCGCCCGGATCTCATTGATATCCAGAATCCCGCGCATCTGACGATCGCCTATTGGGGGGTGCCCTATGCCAACTACTTTGGCGGCGCACGCCGGGTATTTCGCTGCCCGTCGGCCCGGATCGTCGACGAATGGCGGGAGCTGGGTTTGGCGTTTCCGAGTGAGTACTGGTTGAACTCCAGCTACGGCATCAATCGATTTGTGGCGCTGACGCCCCCCACGCCGCTCGTCGCGGAGCCGGATCACGCCCGGCGAATTTCCGACCTGCCCAGTCCGCAAACCACGGTTTTCGCTCAGGATTCCGCCGAGCAGCGTTGCGAGGGTCCCGAGGATACGCTGGGGGTGTTCCCGGGCTACAACGAGTGCCTGGTGCAATGGAAATACAAGCTGGCCGGCTTTTATCCCGGGAAAAAGATGGAATTTGAATGGTTCCGACACTCGCGGCAATGCGCCACGCTGTGGGTTCCGGGCAATGTTTCGACGATTCCCTATACGGCCCGTGGAGTCGATTACCGGTGGTATACCGGCGACACCCCGCTGGACCCGCCCCGCTTTTAGTCCGGTGATACGCAATTGTTACGGTGACCGCATCTGCCCGTCACAGAGATCCACCTCCCTTCCCCCCGAAATATTAATCCGCCGTCTCCACTGCTGAGGACTCCATGAAACCAATTCTTATCGCCGTCACCTGCTGCGGCCTCGCAGCTCTGACTTCCAAAGCATCCATCACGGATCAGTTAGTATTGCATCTTCCCTTTGATTCAAACCTGGCTGACACATCCGGGCATGCCCACGATGGCGTGGCCGTGGGCAACATTGGCTTTGGCGCCGGACAGGTGGGCGCCGGCGGGGTGAATCTTTCCTTCAGCAAGTCGGGAACCAACTATAATTACGTGACCCTCGGGGCGCCGCCGGAACTTAATTTCGGCACCTCGACCGATTTCGCGGTGAGTTTCTGGGTCAAATTTCACGAGTTCTTCTTCGATCCGCCCTTCATCGGCAACAAGGATTGGCTCAGCGGACAAAATCAGGGCTGGATGATCGCCACCGGCACCGACGGGCGGTTGCAGTGGAATTACAGCGGGCTCCCGGGCCAGCGGAAGGACTACGACGGCCCTCCGGGCACGGTCAGTGATGGCCAGTGGCACCATGTGGTGATGACCGTGCTTCGCGCCGGTGAGGTCGTGACCTATCTCGATGGTGTCTCTGTCGATGAACGCGATGTCGCGGCCAGCCTGAACAATGTCGACACGGCGGCCGGACTCGCGCTCAACCTCGGTCAGGATGGCACGGGCCACTACACCGATGGCAATAGCGTGGAGATAAAGGATCTGATGATGGATGACCTCGGGATCTGGCGGCGGGTGCTGACGCCGACGGAAGTCCGGTCGATCTATGAACAGGGCAAGGCGGGAGCGAGTTTGGACACAGTGGTTTCGACGGTCGAAGCGCCCGTTCTGGTTCGACAACCGTCCGCCCAGCAGGTGGTGGCGGGCGATCCCGTTCTTTTCCGAGTCCTGCCCCATGGCACCTCTCCGTTCACGTTCCAATGGCAACGGGCCGGAGTCGATGTGCCGGGTGGTACCAACGCGCTGCTCTCCATTCCGAATGCGCAGGCCGCCCAGGCGGGAAACTACATCTGTGTCGTCAAAAACTCGGCCGGCTCCGTGACCAGCAACGAGGCGGAACTGTTCGTCGATACCACTCAGAATCCCGCGATCCGCACCCAACCTCTGTCCGCTTCCGTGGCGATCGGCAGTCGCATTTCCTTTCAAGTCGAGGCCGCGGGCGTGGCGCCCTTGAGCTATCAATGGCAGAAGGACGGCGTCGCGATTCCTGGTGCGACCGCTGCAGTGTATTCCCTTATTCGGGCGGCCAAGACCGACGCCGGGCGCTATACGGTTCAGGTCCGGAGTGGGAATGGTCGGAACACCACCAGTGCCGAGGCGGTGCTCTCCATCGTCAGCGACATCCGCCAGGGCCTCGTCACGCATCTGACCTTCGATCGTGATTTCACCGACAGTTCCGGGCGTGGCAACAATGGCGCGGCAGTGGGCAACCCGGTCCTGGTCGATGGCTTGATCGGCGGAAAGGCCCTGCGTTTCTCTCATCGGTCGGATGGTTCTGAATTTAATTTTGTCACCTTGGGCAAGGCGGCGGATTTGGAATTCAGCGTGGATGCTGACTTCTCGTTCTCCTGCTGGGTGCAATTCACCCGGTGGCAGCGGGACCCGGTGTTTATCTCCAATAAGAGCTGGATCAACGGCGGCAATGTGGGCTACGCGCTGGCCACCGGCGGCGACGGGCGTTTTCAATGGAATTATGCGGAGCAGGTGGGTGAGCGGCGGGATTTCGATAGCGTGGGCGGGCTGGTTAGTGATGGGCGTTGGCACCACGTGGCGGTGGCCTTCCAACGCGGCGGCGAAGCGGTGACTCTGGTCGACGGTGTCGAGATCAATCGGCAACCCCTGCCCACGACGGGCACCACCATCAGTCCAGGCTTTCCCACCCACCTCGGTCAGGACGGAACCGGCACCTATACCGACAATGGAACTGTCAGCATTGAGGACGGAACCATGGACGATGTGGCCATCTGGCGCCGGGCCATCACGGTGGACGAAATGCGCAGCATCTATCACAAAGGCCTGATTGGAGCGAATGTGCAGGAGCGGGCGCTGGATGACGGCTTGGTGACCTATCTGCCGTTTGATGGGGATTTCTGGGATCGCTCCGGGAAGGGCCACCACGGAATTCCCGTCGGCAATCCGAGTTTCGTGAAAGGCACGCTTGGATCCGCGTTGAGTGTTTCGTCGCTGAAAGATGGGAGTTCGTTCAACTATGTCACCTTGGGCAGCCCGGCCGAGCTCAATTTCGGCCGCGACACCGACTTCACCGTCTCTTTCTGGACCCGCTTTACCAATTGGAGTGGCGACCCTTCGTTGATTGGCAACAAGGACTGGCGCAGCGGTGGCAATCAAGGTTGGATGGTGGCCACCGCAGGCAACGGCCGGTTGCAATGGAATCTGGGCGACGGTGACGCCGGCGGACGTACGCGTAAGGATTACGACGGTCCCGCCAGCACCCTGAGCGGTGGGGCCTGGCATCACGTTGTTACGGTGTTTCAGCGTTCCTCGGATGCCCGCACGTATCTGGACGGCCAACTCGTGGATACCACCCCCATCAAGGTGGATCTCGATTCCCTCGACACCCCGGCGGGCCTGGCGGTGAACATTGGTCAGGACGGCCGTGGCGACTATACGGACAACCATGCCGTGGGGACGCGGGACCTGCAGATTGATGATCTGGCGATCTGGCGTCGCGCGCTGGACGGATCTGAAGTGACGGCCATCCGGACGCGCGGGCTCTTGGGACAGGATCTATTTGGCCGCAAGGCCACGGAGTCGACCCTGCCCAATGGAGTCGCGTCCGGCGATCCCACAACCGATTCCGTGCAACTCTGGACGCGGTCCACGGTGCCCGGGAAGGTGACCTTTGAAGTCGGAACCACCCCCGACTTCGCCTCGGGACTGGTGCAGACGCTGACGGCGACGGTGACGAATTCCGCGGTGCCCGTGAAGCTAACGGTAACGGGCCTGGACGCCGGAATCCGTTATCACTACCACGTGACGGATGCTGCGGGCAGTCAAGGTTATGGAACCTTCCGGACACTTGCTTCGCCCACCACCTCGACCGGGCTGCGTTTCGGTGTGTCCGGCGATGTCCGGGGTGAGCTGGCACCGTTTCCCGCGTTGGCCAACGCGCCGAGTCGGGCGCTCGACTTCTTCGTCAACCTCGGGGACACCATCTACGCGGATTATCCTTCGCCGGCCGTTCCACTGGATCAGACCCACACGCTGGAGGAGTTTCGTCGCAAGCACGCCGAGGTTTATACCGCGCGGCTCGGGGCGAATCACTTGGGCGAATTGCGCTCCACCACGGCGTTCTTCTCCATGATCGATGATCACGAAGTTGCGAACGATTTCGCCGGCGCGGCCCCGGTGGGCGCCGACGACCGGTTCGACAAAACCGGCGTGCGGCTGAACGATTCCGAGCTGTACCGCAATGGCCTGCAGGCTTTTGATGAATTCAATCCCATCCGGCACGAGGTGTACGCCGCCCCGAGCGATGCGCGCACGGATGGCAAGCCGCGGCTGTATCGCTACCGGCAGTTTGGGCTCGATGCGGCCCTCTTTTTGCTCGACGCGCGCAGTTTTCGCGACGCCGAATTGCCAGATCCCAGCAATCCCACGGATCCGATCCAGGTGGCCACCTTTCTGGCGAAATCCTTCGACGTGAATCCGGCGACCGGCGGACCGTTGCCCCGTCGCACGATGCTCGGCCAGACGCAGTTGGCCGCAGTAAAGGCCGATTTGCTCGCCGCGGATCAAGCCGGAGTGGCTTGGAAGTTTGTGATGGTGCCGGAGCCGATTCAAAACCTCGGAGTGCTGGCCGCCAGCGACCGGTTTGAGGGTTATGCCGCGGAACGGAGCGAACTTCTTGGGTTCATCACCGCCAACCACATCCGCAATGTTGTTTTCGTCACCGCGGACATTCACGGCACGCTGGTGAATAATCTGACGTACCAGCTTGGACCGGGTCAGCCGCAGCTGCCGACCAGCGCGTTTGAAATCGTTACGGGTCCGGTCGCCTTTGATGCCCCTTTTGGGCCAACGGTTCTGGATCTCGCGGCGGGAATCAATGGGCCGGGCGGAAAGACTCTGCTCGAGAATTTCCTGGCGTCGCTGGGACTGCCCAACCGGAAAGCCTTTGATAAACTGTTGACGCCGGCCCAGAAAAATACGGCGATGGCCGGATTGATCGACGCCCAGTTGACCCCGCTGGGGTATTCTCCCTTGGGTCTGGCGGATTCCACGATTTCGGCGCAATTCAAAGTGGGCGGCCCGACGGCAATCTTTAGCTATGGTTGGACGGAGCTTGAGATCGCGCCGGGAAGTCAGCAGTTGCTGGTCACGACGTATGGCATTCCTCCCTATACCGCTGGCGACGTGAATGCGGACTTGTTGCTGCGTACCCCCCAGGTGGTCAGCCAGTTGGTCGTTGCACCGGAACTCCCTCGCCTCACTGCGATCCGCTCCGGTGGGGAGATAGTGGTCAGCTGGGACGCCTCGTTCGCCGGATTCGCGCTCGAGGCGGCTGAAGCGCTGGGCACGCCGACGCAATGGTCCGCCATTGCCAGTGCGGTCGAGGGCGATCGGCGCGTTGCCCGCCTCCCGGTGGGATCGGGGGCGAGCCGCTTCCTGCGACTCCGACGTCCTTGAAGGGTGCGTGGGCTCGCGGCGAATCCTATATAATCGCTGCGGCCCTAAACCCGTCGGCCAGGCGGAGCGAGGTGGCCGACGAGCCCGGAGGAACTTCCGGAGCGGTTCCATCGCATGCTAATGCGCCCCCGGGCCGGCCGGCGGACGCAACACAAATCGGTGATTGATCGATCACCGGAACCGGGGGCCGATAGCGGTTCCGGCCCGCCCTCACTCCGGGGAGGCCATCCGGAAAGTTCAGGGCGCAATCTGCGCTTTAGCTCCCGGAATCGTCCGGTTAGAAAGTGACGGCGATTCCACGATGCGGGCACCGTACTAAACGGGCGCCGCAAAGAGCCGGCAGGCTCCAATCGGCCGACCATTGCGCCACCCGGGGGGCCGGACGCCCATTTCTTCAGCGGGATCGTCAAAGGCCCGGGCGATATAGCCCGGTTAACTCCGGTTGGGATTCGTCGGTACGATCGATTTGAGTACCCGGGGACGGGACCGCCTCGGAGCCTCCGGTGTGGCGAAGGCCGGGGCCAGGTAACCGCGACCGTCGCTTTGAACGGTCCGCAGGTGCTTCATTTCCGACTTTGGCGAAATCCGCAACGGTCGCCGATACGGATTCGACCAAGGCCGGCTCCGGCGCTGGGCCCCCGTTAACCCCGCTGGTACCATCGACCCAATGAATCAACCGCATGGTGCCATCCCATTCCTCGACCAAGGCGGTGCAACTTTCCACCCAGTCACCACTGTTTAAGTACCGAATGCCGTCGATGTCCCGGATTTCCGCCCGGTGGATATGCCCGCAGATGACCCCGTCGACCCGCTGTTGCCGGGCCAACCGCACCATCGCCTCCTCATACTGAGTGACATATTTCACGGCCGACTTGGCCTTGAATTTGAGGTACGCCGCCACCGACCAATAGCCGAAGCCGAGGCGCCGGCCCACTTGGTTCAATCGGTGATTCAATTCGAGGGTCCAGTTGTAGGCGGTTGATCCCAATTTCTCCAGTAACCGGTTGAACGGAACCAAACCGTCAAACTGATGACCATGCAACACCAAATAACGCCGACCGTCCGCTCCGGTATGAATGCAACGCTCGACCAATCGCACGGATCCAAACCGCGAATCCTTAAAATGCTCCAGGAATTCATCGTGATTCCCATACAACACGGTCACGCGTGTATCCTTGCGGCTTTTGCGGAGGATTTTTTGCAGCAGGACGTTGTACTCATCCCGCCAAAACCAACGCCGTTTCAGCTCCCAACCATCAATGAAGTCCCCGACGATATAGAGATGTTGCGACTCATGCGTGCGGAGGAACTCGAGCAGGGACTGGACGCGGGCGTGCTTCGATCCCAGGTGCACGTCCGAAATCCAAATTGAGCGGAAGTTCATTCTCTGGCCCGCACACCCGCAATCAGCAGCGGACCTCCTGCCTTTATGAAGGGCTTTGAGGCATACTCAAGGGCAATGCTATTCCGTAACGGAAATGTTGGATTGCTGACACCAAAGGCCCACCGATCCGCCTAAACCTTTACTTCTAAAGCCGGTTCGATGTTCGCCCCGAAAATCCTCGCGCGTGACTTTTACCAGGGCGATTGAATCATTGCCCAGTGTTACATTTAGGCCGTGCTCTTGACGTGCCGGCCACCGGTTGCATTGCTTTACGCGTTCAACTTGTGGATCGTCTTATACTGAGCCCCCTAACCCTGGCGTTTGCGTCCATCGGGCTCCTGGTGGCTCTGATCTGCTATTTGGCGATTCTGCGGTTGGCCTCGTGCCGGCGCGGCCGCTGTCCACAGTGCGAGGTGGGAGTTTTGGGCCGGGATGGCCGTTGTTCGCTTTGTAAGTCATAACCCGGCAGGGCTGAAATCGTAATCCTATGGGGCGAGGGTTCGCGTGAGGAACCCGAAGCCACCCGCTGATTGATCCGGTCGATTACAGGTGTCTGGTGGTGGGCGTGACGTTCTGGTAAATTCTTCGAGTTTTTATAGTCTTGGCATTCGGTATGGGGATAACAGCCAATAAGTCACGAGGAATTCCCATCCCACATCGTGAGGTTAGCCTACCTGAAGGAATTTCATCCGGAATACTCGACGACAAATGGCGAGATCCGCCATGGTGCCGGAGCGCGCCTTCCTCATGAAGGGAAAGGCCGCCCGTTTAGTCGTCAGCCATCCGCATAAGTGAACTCCAACGAATATCGCCTGGCCGTAACTGATGGGGCACCCGGGGAGAATGTCTCCAACGCTTCGCCCCGGGCCAATCCCTGGGTGGAGGGTGTGTCGCTGGTCGCCCGTCAATTGCAGCATCCGTTCGAGACGATTCACCTGGGGATAAAATATGCGGTTACGATGGTGCGTCTCGCGTCCGTGAGGCCGGGGCCCGCCAGCCAAGCGACTCGACCGGCCGCCGCCCCCATACTCCAATGCTTTCCCTCATTCCCGCTGCCGTTTTACACCGTGTGGGGCATGGCGCGGGTCGGCGGCATTCAACTCAGCCGGACGGAAGGCTCGCGGGGGTTGGTGTTTTGCGATCGGACGGTTTTGCCGGCTTCGGCGATCGGTTCAGCGGATTGGATCAACGGCCGGTGCGTCGATATCCGCAAAACTTTCATCGCGCGTGTCTTTGAACAGGTTTCGGGCCAAACGCTGCTGGTAAATGCCGTCGAATACCCAGGGCCAATGGTGGAGAAATCCGAGACAAATGGGACCCACAACGGACGGGTGCTGCAGGGCCCGCTTGAGCAGGTCCGTCCCAATGTCTCTTATCAACGGCTGATCGACAACCGGATGGATGATGGTCAACACGTTGAAGACCTGCGGACGGTGATCGTGGGCGGCAGCCCGGTGTTGGTCTACCGGAAGCAGCGGACGGCGGCGCGTCGGTTCGAAAGCGGCGCCATTTCGGCCAGTATCGCGGATATCCGGGAGGTGTATTCCGCGGCCGAGGTCTCGCTCCTGAGCAGGTTTTGTCAGCGGTTGGGTCTGGACTTCGGCGAGATCGATATTTTGCGGGATAATCACGATCAACGGATCTATTGCGTCGACGTGAACACCACCCCGGCTTTGCCGCCCATTTCGCTGCCTTATTCCGAAATGCAACGGGCACTGGGGCTCATCGCCACCCAATTCCGGAATCGATATTTCTAATGCGGACCCGGGGTGCCCGAGTCCGGAAGCGATCATTCATCAAGGCAAAAGCGCCAACCGGTGACCGGCGCACAACCCGCGTTCATAGATTTTCAGTCTGGTAATCTGCCGCGGTGCAATGTTTGGCGAGTTGCCCGACCGAGCACCCGTCCACGTCTAAGTTTCCATAAAGTAACCAAGCGAAGTATCCGCGGGATTTTACCGTTCACGAGATGCAACGGTCGCAATGGCTTTTGGCGGATCCGGGAATGCTTGCCCCCGGTGACACCCGTTACCTGGTGGAGGGGGGCGGTACGGCCGGCGTCAGCCGCGAGAGGTGTCCACCGAGCCAAGCCTTCGCGCCCCCACAGCGATTCGCGGAACGAGTTGCGCCACAATTATGACCACGCTCCGGAATGCGGCTGTGTTCCTAAAGGAATGTGGCGGGCGATTTGAGACCACCGGTTCACTATTTCCCAGCAGTCGCTTCCTGGGACGGGCCATTACCCGCCCCCTGCTGACGCGGCCCGCCTCGCCGATTCGGGTATTGGAGTGCGGCCCGGGGACGGGGGCTTTCACCGAACTGATCGTGCCGCATCTCCGGCCGGGCGATGTGTTGGATTTGGTGGAGCTTAACCCGTCATTTGTGGCCACCCTGAAGGAGCGTATTCGCTCCGACCGCCGCTGGCGGACCGCCGTGCCCCATACGGCGATTCATTCGCTGCCCTTGCAGGAATTCTTTCCGGCCGAGCGCTATGATTTCATCGTCTCCGGACTTCCGCACATCAACTTTCCCGCCAGCATCTTGGCCGAAATTGTGGAGTGCTATCACCGACTCCTCAAGCCGGGGGGGCGATTGAGTTACTTTGAATACATGTATATCCGTCCGATGCGTCGCGTGGCGACCCTCGGCTTGGATGGCCCTAGAATCGATCAGGTGGATCGGCTCATGAATGGCCTGCTGGCCCAATACAAGGCGTCGCGCGAGGAAATCCTGCTGAATTTCCCGCCCGCCTGGGTGCGGCACCTGAGCCGGAATGCATCCGGCGGCCTGGCGGACGCTGTCCCACCGACGCGCTCCGCGCAGGGAACCGTCACCTATCAGCCGGCCGGGCACTGATCGCGGCCTAACGCGCATGAATACCCGTCGCCGGCAGCTCTTCGCGAATCAGCAATCGCTGTCCCATCTTGATCGGGGAACCGGCGACCGCCTCCGGGCACAAGCGGTAACCGGGTGGCGCGAACACGATAATGGTGGAGCCGTGTTCAAACCATCCCATTTCCTCTCCGCGCACCACGGGAATGCTGCAGGGAAATTCGTTCGGTCCCGGCCAGCGGAGATGCAGGAGCACGTCCAGGAAATGCAGCCGGATCGAAGCCACGAGGACGGCGGCCACCGGTACCAGCGCCAGCGGTTGCCCGTTCGGCAGTCGCAGGCGAATGACGGCCCGTTCGTTTCGACAAAACAGTTGTTGCACCCGTTTCAGGGCGATGGGATTTACGTTCCACGTATCGCCACTCCGGTAGGTGACGTGTTCCACGACGGCATTCTCCGGGGAATGAAACCGGTGATACATGGCCGAGGTGAGGCGCAGGGTGGCAAAGGTGCCATTTTGGAACGGCTTGGCGGCCTGCGGATCCCCGAAGAGTTCACTGATTGTATAGGGAAAGCCCTTCGCCTGGAAAACCTGCTCGCCTTCCACGGCTCCGCAGGCGCCCAGAATTCCATCGCACGGGCTGACCAGGACCTCCGGGTCGGGGTCGAGGGGACGGGCTCCTGGTTTCAATTCGCGGGTAAAGCATTCCCGGAGGCTCGAGAACCGCTGTTGACGGGCCTCACTCAAGTCCAGATCGGTAAACAGGCGCCAGAGGGCGATCGAGATTCGGGTCAAGCCCGGGCTCTGAATCCCACTATACCAACCCATCCAACGGGTCACCAGCTGGCGCGGAATGCGGTTCGTCAGCAGAAAATTCAAATCCTCATTCAACAACAGCCGGTCCCGCCAACGGGTCACGGCTCTCCGAGCCGGGGAACTGCCGGCTGTGAGATGGCCTTCGGTGCACTTTGATTTCATGAATATTTCGCTAAGCTCAGCCCTGTGGGGCGCTCCGGCGTTGACGATGGCCCTCCACCTGGCCTGGCGCCGGCTGGAACTCTCCTTCGCCAAACATCGCTCCCTGACCGGGCATTCCCGGATGGCCAAGCGACTGGCCGCGCTCCTGCCCGGGTATTCGTACGACGACACCCAATTCTTCGCAGCGGACGACGCGCCGGACGCGATTCAAAGCCAGCGACGGGAAGCATTCTCGCGACTGAGCGGCCTGTTCGCCCGACGTCACCCCAAATCCATAGCCCAATCTGCGGTCGCCGCGGAGCGGATTTCCGACGTTCAATTCACGCGATCCTACCGGGTGCCATTTCAATTCAGCCGGAAGGTTCGGGAAGAATTGAAGTTCGGGAGCTTTCTTTCGGAGAGCGACGGCGTTCGGGTGACCGATCTGGATGGCTGCCAATTTTATGATTTGACCGGGGCGTACGGGGTGAACGTCATGGGCTATGATTTCTATAAGACCTGTCTGGAGGAGGCGTTTGAACGCGCCAAATCCCTCGGACCGGTGCTGGGCAGTTATCATCCCTGTGTCGCTTGGAACGCCGAGCGCCTGTGCCGGATATCCGGGTTGGACGAGGTTTCCTTCCACATGTCCGGTACCGAAGCCGTGATGCAGGCGGTGCGACTGGCCCGGTACCATACCCGTAAACGGTACGTCGTCCGCTTTTGTGGGGCCTACCACGGTTGGTGGGACGACGTTCAGCCCGGGCCGGGGAATCCCATGCCGCCCGGAGCCACCTATACGCTGGCCGAGATGAGCGCGGCGACGTTGACGGTTTTGCGGAAGCGCCGCGATATTGCCTGTGTTCTGGTCAATCCCTTGCAGGCCTTGCACCCGAACTCGGCCGCACCCGGTGATTCGACGTTGGTCGACAGCAGCCGCCGCGCCGGCTTTGATCGCCGGGCCTACACCGCCTGGCTGCAGGAGCTGAAAGAGGTCTGCCAAAGCCGGGGCATCGTGCTGATTTTTGACGAGGTGTTTCTCGGTTTTCGTTTGGCCCCCGGTGGCGCCCAGGAGTATTTCGGCGTGCGCGCGGATCTGGTGACCTATGGCAAGACCTTGGGCGGTGGTCTGCCGGTGGGGGTCGTTTGCGGTCGGAAGGACCTCATGAAGCGGTATCGCGAGGATCGGCCGGCCGACATCTGCTTCGCCCGGGGAACCTTCAATTCCCATCCCTATGTCATGGCGGCCATGCAGGTCTTCCTGGAACGATTGGATTCGGCATCGATTCGCAGCCTCTACCACGGCCTTGAGGACCGATGGAACCAACGGGCCGCCGGGTTGAACCGACGCCTCGACGACGCGGGACTCCCGGTGCAGGTGGTCAACTTCTCCACGATCTGGACCTTCACCTATTCCCAGCCGTCCCGGTATAATTGGATGTTTCAGTTTTATCTGCGGGCGGAAGGTCTGGCCCTGAGTTGGATCGGTTCCGGTCGCCTGATCTTCAGTTTGAATTATTCCGATCACGACTTTGAGGCGGTGGCGACGCGGATCCTCCAAGCGGCCGCCGCAATGAAGCGCGACGGCTGGTGGTGGAACTCGCCGTCGCTCACCAACAAGTCCATCCGGCGCCGAATCCTGCGCGAAGTGATCCGGCACCGAATCGCGGGTTAATGATTCTTAACGTCGAGCATTCTATCGATCATTTCGCCCCGGCAGAGGTGGAGCGGAGAGCGCCAGTACAACAGAATGTCGTGGAAGGGATCCGTGATGATCTTGGCCATCCAGGTCAACCCGGTCTGAACGTTCTGCAGGAAGAACAAATGAATGGTGCGAAAGACGAGTCCCCCCAGACCAATCCACAGCCAAACCCAACCGAGGTTGTGCAGGTAACCGTCGATTCCCGTCGACCGGGCCATCAGTCCCAGGAGAGATGAGTCGACCAGCAGGACCGCGGGAGCCAGGGCCCACAGCGACATCAGGACCACCTTTCGGCGAAGATTGTAGCCCACCTTGATGTCCTCCTTGTGTTCGTGGGTCGCGTCATTGACGTGATCGTATCCGCGGGGTTCGAAAAAGAAGTGGCCGGCCTGACGACTGGTCATCGAAATTCCCCACGCGAGCAGGGCCGCGAGGGCGGGATCAAACCACAAGAGTGCATAGGCGACGAGAAAGGTCGCGGCGCTCAGCAGATGGAGCGACTGATTGATCCGGCTATGATGATAGTAGCGATGGTCATCCCAACGCTGAATGCGAAGTGTCTCCAGGAATGAGTTCATGTGGATTTAGTGCCTATTAGATAGTGTATCAGAAGCCGGGGCGCAGGATCTGGAGAAATTGCTTCAATTCGGTCGCTCAACGGTGACAATCCGGTTAAAGCCGGAGTTGCCGCCAAATTGTAATCCTTTTGCCACGGATTTCTCACTCTGGGGCGATATCTCCCGGGGCGTGCAGCCAATTGTTGTCTCCCCCAATATCGGGCAGGGTTTGACGTCCACGTCGGCTTTGCGGATCGCGGTGGTCACCGAAACGTATCCCCCGGAAGTCAACGGCGTCGCGCGCACCGTGGCGCAGGTGGTCCATGGGTTGATCGCCCGCGGGCACGTGGTTGAATTGATCCGGCCCCGGCAGGGACTCAACGATATTCCCCGGGTGGAGCCTCAATTGACGGAGGTGTTGGCCCATGGAATCCCCATCCCGCGCTATCCTGGATTGCGAGTGGGCGTGCCGTCGGGCCGACGGCTCCGCCGGTTGTGGGAGTTGCGACGTCCGAGTGTGGTGCATATCGCCACGGAGGGTCCCTTGGGCTGGTCGGCTCTGCAGGCGGCGCGGCGTCTCGGTTTGCCGGTGGTGTCCGAGTTCCGGACCAATTTTCATGCCTACACCCAGTATTATGGGATTGGCTGGGTCGAGGGGTTGATTAAACGCTATCTGCGCCGATTCCACAATCTCACCGCGACCACGATGGTTCCCACCAGTGGTCTGGCGAGGGAGTTGCAAAAGAGCGGATTTGAGCGCTTGGAAGTGGTGCCGCGGGGAGTGGACGTGGACCTGTTCCATCCCGGTCATCGGAGCGAAGCGCTGCGACAGCAATGGGGCGCGAGGCCGGAGACGTTGGTGGCCTTGAGCGTCGGTCGCCTTGCTCCTGAGAAGAACCTCGAACTGCTGCAGTCGTCCTATCAGGCGATGCGCGTGGCGAATCCTGATGCCAAGCTCGTGGTGGTTGGTGACGGGCCGGCCCGGCGGAGTTTTCAGGCGGCCTTGCCTGAAGCGGTCTTCGCGGGAATGCGAACTGGAGCTGAGCTTTCCGCCCATGTTGCTTCGGCGGATCTTCTGTTGTTCCCGAGTGTGACCGAAACCTACGGCAATGTTACGCCCGAGGCGATGGCCAGCGGACTGGCAATTGTGGCCTACGATTACGCTGCCGCGCGGGAGCTGGTGGAGCCCGGAGTTTCCGGTTGGCTGGCCCCGTTGGGGGACGCGGCCCAATTCAAGGCGTTGGCGAGCCGGGCAGCCAATGCCGTGGGAGAAGTTCGCCAGGCCGGTCAACGGGCTCGGGCGGCTGTGACCGCGCAGGGTTGGGGTCGCATTATCGGTGAGATTGAGTGTCACTACCGGACCGCCATCGAAGCCGCCTCGGAGCGGAATCAGCACCGTCTGTCGCCGACGGGAAGTCCAAACGGTCCGATCTCGGCGGAGGAACTCGGCTTACGACTGCCCAGCGCGTAACCGGTGGCGCAAGCCCCGGGGAGTCATGAAACGATGAACCCGGATCGTGCGCATGGGAGTCGCGATGCCAGACCGCTGACGTCCTCGTCGGCGAGTACTCGCGGTTTTGGGTAAGCGGCCCGGAACCAGCCAGGTAATCCATGCCGCTCCCAACTTGGTGCTGTTTCGCGGGCTCGCGGGTTGAATGAGGACGCGTTTCAGGACGGAATGAACTCGCGGGCGAGCGACAGGGAGCGGAGCATCGAGGTCTTCTTGTTCTGATGGGATTCCATCAGCCGCAGGATCCGGTCGAGCGTGCGCACAGCGGCGACCTGTTCGGGTCCCTTGTTCAGCATCACACATTCGGCGCGGACTCCCATCGCGGCGTCGGTGACCTCGGCCCGTGATGGCATCCCGTCCCGAGCCAAACTTTCGAGCACCTGTGTGGCCCAAATGACCGGGACATGGGCGGCTTCGCAAACCCAGAGGATTTCTTCCTGGAGCTCGGCCAACCTCTCGTAGCCGCACTCCACGGCCAGATCTCCCCGGGCGATCATCACGCCGGTATGGGGGCTTTGCATCGCCGCGAGGAGGAGGTTCGGAAGTTGCTCGAAGGCTTGCCGGGTTTCGATCTTGAGCACGATGCCGACCCGGGTCGCCCTCAATCGGTGAAGCTCGCCCTGCAGCTTCCTGACGTCGGCGGGTGTCTGGACAAAGGAGTATCCCACGAGATCAGCATGTGGGGCTATGCCCTCGAGGTCCTGGATGTCCTTGGGTGTCAAAGCGGGCAATCGAAGGCGGCTGTCCGGAAAATTAATGCCCTTGTCGGCCCAAAGCTTTTCACCCTTGGCCCGGGCTTGGGTGATCCGCACGGTCAGCCGTTGTTTTTCAACGCACTCGATCACTCCGCCGATCTTTCCGTCATCGAACCAGATCTGCTCGTCCGGCTTCACATCGGAAAAGATCTCCGGGGCGGTGCACCCAATGCGGCCGGGACGCAGGGCACCGCCTCTTGAATCAACCGTCGGCGGGCGCCCAGGTTTGAGCGAGCGTGTGATCAGGAGTTGATCGCCCGGTTTGAGCACGATGCACTGCTCGGACTCGGGCAGCTGGCCGACGCTGGCTGGCTCCACCAGGCGCTCCTTGTCGGACTTCGTTTTCGACCGGCCCGCCAATCTGATTCGAGTGCCCGTGTGGAGGAATGCCGTTCGGGAGCATTCCACCCAGAACGAACCGTCTTCTTTGCCAACCACTGCCAGAGTTCGTTCCTTCTCCCGCGTATCCTGAAAGACCAACTCATCGCCCACCCGAATGCGTTTGAGCCAATTGGCAGGCATCGGGATTTCGGCAATCGCAGGATCGGGCGCCGGCATCGGCTGCTCCGCGGGTGTCAACCTAGCGCGGGCCGGCGCGGTGACTCTCCCCAACAGGTCGCGCTTTGGCTTCAGCTTGATCACGGATTCGACCGCTTCGATGGGCCCCGTTCGGATCTTCGGGCCGCCCAGATCAAATAGAACCCGGCAATTACGCCCGGTCGCGGCTTCGGCTTGGCGGAGATTTTCGACCATGCGTGTCCAAGCCTCCAGGGTGTCGTGGGCGCAATTGATCCGCACACAGTCGGTGCCCGCCTCCAGAAGTTGGTCCAGGATCCCGGGCTGGGTTGCGGCTTCCGGAGGCAACGTCGCCATGATCCTTACGAAGCGGGGCGCGGGCTTTCTTCCGAGCACCTGTTCGGTGTGCTCCTTGAGCAGGGATCGGCCTTCCTGGAAATTCAGATGTGCGACCTCGCGGCCGGACGGCTTCACTTTGCGAAGCAGCTTCTGCAGGATGTCCCGCACCGAAGTGACCGTCGCCAAGACGTGCGCTTCCGACCGTCCCAGCGAGGAAAGTCCGACCGAGGACAATCCGTCCTGCAAACCCCGAAGTTCATGTCTCCGCAGCGCGATATAGTGAATCAGGTTGCGGGCGCTGGGAATCTGGGTGGGATCCACCCGCTTCAAGGCCTTGGCCGCCCTCCGTTCGGATTCGATCAGGTCAGCCTGCAGCGTCTCAATCTGTCTGAGTAGAAGTTCGAGGACGGAATTTGTCCAAGCAGGAGTAGCACGCATCAATGGCTTTATGATGCGCCCGGGTCGCCTTGGGACGAGGTCTGCTTTTGTGATTTTCCTGTGACTTAATGCGAGAAGGGCTGGGCCGGGGAAGTCGGCCGGGGTGGGGTCCAGTTGGACAATCCGACCTTCGAGTCGCGGAAGGGTGGTTAAGTGATTGACGGCACCTGACCCGAAATCTCGTTGATAACGAGGGACCTATGTCTACCCCTCTGTCCCATAGAGGACGAGTCGGCCCTGCTGAAGATCCCACTTACTCCCCAATTGCCCTCCTTTGGCCTGCATTTTCGGTGCGAGGGATACAATAGGGGACACAAAATCCTGGGCGCCCCTGAAGCGTACGGAGAATTGCGGTTTCCGGGGTTAATCCGGAGTCTTGAGGCTTCCTTGCTGCTGCCGTTCGATGACCGGGGAATCCTGACCCACCGCTCGATTCAACGATGTTGGCCGAACGCTAGAATCGGCGATCATCGCCATGGACGCAGAGGGAGCCTGCGTTTCGAGTCGGACGTTGACGAAGAACTCGGACTGGCCCGTAGCCAGCCTGATTCGATCCATGACCCTACCGCAACTGCACCGGAAGGAGGGGGTTGCTGCGGGTTGCCTGGCCATTACCGTTCTCAGGGAAGGGACATCATGTCAGATCTGGAAATTCAACAGCTTGAAAGCCAGTTGCCCGCGATCTCCGGTGCCGCGTTTGCGGAGGCGCGTCAGCGGGCGCTGGCCTCGGGCCTGAGCGTGTTGCAATCACAGGATGGCGCAATCTACGAGGTGTTTCCTGACGGCCATCGGGTGATCGTGAAACAGATCGAGCCGCCGAGCCATTTCGATTCCGGGCGCATCTTCAGCCTCTGGTGAGCGCAACGACGCCACGAGTTCGCATGTTTGCCGGCCCCAATGGGTCCGGCAAAAGCACCCTCAAGGACTATCTGCCAGCTGCCCTGTTGGGCGTCTACCTGAACCCGGATGAAATCGAGAAGGAGGTTCGCCGCCGGGGCTTTCTGGCTTTCTCGGAGTATGGGGTGACGACGACGGAGATTGAAGTACTGGAGTTCTTCCGCATCTCCGAACTTCTGGCAAAGGCGGGTTTGGCGGAGGCGTTTCAAACTTTGGCATTCGCAGATGGGCGGCTCGATTTCACCCGGGTGAAGATTGATTCCTACCTGGCGTCGGTAGCGACGGATTTCCTCCGGCAGCGGCTTCTGATTCAAAGAAGCACCTTCACGTTTGAAACGGTGATGTCGCACCCCGGGAAGGTGGCGCTGCTGACGCAGGCTCAGGCAGCAGGGTACCGGACCTATCTGTACTTCGTGGCGACTGACGATCCGGCGATCAATATCTCGCGGGTTAAAAACCGTGTGACTCTGGGGGGGGGCATTCGGTTCCAGAGGAACTGATCGTGAAGCGCTACTATCGGTCCCTTGAACTTTTGATGGAAGCAATCCGGCACTCCAACCGCGCTTACGTCTTCGACAACTCCGGTGACAACGTTGATCGGAGCCACACGTGGCTCGCAGAGATCACTGATGGACGAATCCTGGAATTGATGACCGATTGGATCCCTGCCTGGTTCAAGCGGTCGGTCTTGGACAAAATTCCAATACGGCCGCGCCCCGAGATTGATTCATTGTCGCAGTCATGAATGCGATGAGGGGTCCTCTAGATGGACTTTCCACCCCTACCACGTTGAAGCTGGCCTCGTGATTGTTCTGCAGCCTCGCCACGTGGTACTTGAAATGATTGGCGTGACTGGTCCGCGAGGCATGGCCGCTTGTGCTCCGAAGAACGGCACGGCGTCCCTGGATCTGAAGCCATTGATAACCCGTTGCTGAGCGAGGCGAGGAAGTCTGCCATCGGAGGGAATCACGTGCCCAATTTCCGACAGAGATGGCCTGTCTCTCGGCAGACGAGGCTTGCCGACCAAGACGTCAGCGGTAAATGGAGGGGCGGGTCGCTGACCCGTGCGCCATTCCGCTTCTTGCGTCTGGTACCGCTGACTTTCCAGTCGGCGTGGCAGCGCTTCGTAGTCGGTGCCCCAGTCGTCAACGGTCAGAAGCAGGCAGAGCGGGTTGGTGAAAGCGGCGTCGACCTCGGAGCGATTGCCGACGGCCAGTGACCCCGCTTGCCAATCCCACCGGTCATCGATACGGTCGTCTCAAAGCAATCCAAGACGCCTTGCATGACCCCGAAGTGCCTATTCCACAACTTGGGGCGATTCGCAACTATCGCCAAGCCGCCGCGTGGTGGCGGTCCCTTGTCTGCTGACGGCACTCTGGCTTACGATGATGCCAAACGACAGACGCCGACGACGTCGGTAGGCGGGAAGGGTGGAAGTCGGTCTGCGGAGTTCGAGTTCGGCTCGGGAGACTCGGTTGGGGGAGGCTTCTGCCGGATCTTTGGCAAGTGCCAGGAGGGTGATTCGTCGCTGTATTGCCATGGATACAGGCCATTTAATCGTAGGCCTGATTCCGATAGGGCTTCGATTGCAAGTGGCGAGAGACTGTGTGAAGAGGTAAAGCGGCTCGCTTCCAGAATACGTTCCGAGAGGGCCTTCGTTCGGGCATGTGTTCCATAAGCAAAAATGGGCCGATTGATCCATGGTTTTATGAAAACATTCAATTTTATAATAATCCTCTCTCTTATTGTTATGTGCGGCTGCGATCAGGGTTCTGGGGTGTCGCACAATTCTGAGGCAATTGCCGATAGATACTACCACCAGCACTCCGAGTTTGATAGGTTGGCAGATCTTGTGTGCTCGGATACTGCGCTGGCGGCGGTATTTGTGGATTCAACGGAACCTTACGGCCATAAAAATAATATAGAGGAAATATACAATTTAATGAAAGTGACTGGGGCAACGTCAATAAGAAAATTTCAACGCCGAACTGATCGAGGGGTCCGCATGTTGAGAATCTCGTTGGAAGGTAGTGGTGTATGGAAGCAACCATCTTGGTCAGCCGGCCTGTTATTTCAACCTGGTAAAGAGGTTGGAGCTAAGACCAATGTGCATGAAAATTCCATCGATACTATTACTGAAATTCATATCACAAATAGCTGGTTCGAGTATTTGGAACGTCGACGCCCCCCGGCAACAGCAAAGCCTTGAGCGATATTGAGCTCCCCAAGCGTTGTCAGCCGTAGCTTTCTGCAATAGAGATCGAATTGGCTCCCGCAGCATGGCTCCTGACCCGCCGCGGTCGCCTTATTCCTGGAGCCGCTTTGGGTGAGGGGAGGGCGGCTACTTTTGTCCGTCCTTTTTACGGATGAGCGTGTTTACCGCCCCTTCATACTCGCTTTTTGCATGAACTCCTCAAAAACGTACCTTCGCCCTCACCCGCAATTGATTGGATCGTCCACCGCGTTTGACCGTGGACATTCGGGGCGGTGAGACAGGAGTGTGGATCTGGCCCGTTGAGACAACCGCCATGACTCGCCGACCGAGACGTCAGCGGTACATGGCGCTGGCGGGTCGCAGACCCGCGCGCTGTACCGCCTCTTGCGTCTGTACCGCTGACTTTCCAGTCGGCGTCGCGGTGCCTCGCAATCGGCGGCCGAAAGATCAACGAGCTCGAGAACCAGAACGGGTTGGTGAAAGCGGCGTCGAACCCGGAGCGATTGACGACGGCCGGATTTGCTCGCTCGGATCGGTACACTGAACGCAGTTTGCGGCGATGGAGCCGGCGCGGCAACTGCAGTGGGAGCGCCGCGGAAGGAATGAACCACCACGCTCGCTCGTCCGAACTCTCAAGCGACCGAAACCTGCGGGCGCGGGGGAGTCTATAAGTGTCGATTACGGGGTGATCCACTCGGTATAAATCGGCGTCGTATTCTCCACAATCCCGCGACCGGTCACCGCGGCTTGTAAATCACGGCGCAAATTGCGCACCCGTTCCGCGAAGGAACGGCCGCGCTCCCGAGTGTAGCCCACTTCGAATCTCCAGAAGTTGGTTTGAGCAAAGGTGGCAATTTGCATGTTGCCAGCCTGACCCGCCGCCAGCCGGATACCGGAGAAAGTGGGTGCGTCCAACAGCAGCGAATCGTGAAATGCCGAGGCGACGCCTGAGGCATTGGTCTGGGTCTGAATTGTCACAAATGGGAAGAGCCAGATGGCGGAACTCTGATGGTTGGTCACGCGCACCACCGCCGCATTGGTCCCGTCGTTGTACCATTGTCGAATCGTGGCCGTCGTGTTGGAGGAGAATCTTTGATAGCCGGCGGACATTGGGCCGATCAGTCCGTTGGTCATGCCGATGATATTCGCGGTACAGGGCGTCACTCCCGTGGAGCGTCCATCGCTCAGCGAGAAAATCCAAACCAAGACGCCGACTCCTGCAGCGACCAATGCTACGATTGCCGTGAGGGTTCGCCGCTTCATGAGTCGTCGCTTCCGCCAATGGGTAGGGATTTGCCTTTAGGCGCTGCGCGGAAGTGGAGATTGGCTTTCGCGGGTTGGTGCATTTCGAGGCAGTTTGCGGCGATGGATCCAGTGCGGCAAAAGGATTTGAAGCCCGTTGACCGTTTGGGTGGTGGTGTGACGGCCATCGAGCGAGGGGAGAGAGTCGGCTTTTGGTTGGATTTGGGCACGTCGGTACGCCTTTGCTGTTTGCGTACGTTCGCCTTCACCCGTGCGTGATTGGATCGTCCACCGCGTTTGACGGTGGAAATTCGGGGCGGTGGGGAAGGGGTCTGAATCTGCTTCGTTGGGGCACTCACCAATTGCGAGACGTCCGTGGGCCCAGGTCGCGGGCACACCACGGTTGCAACCGCGCTGAATCAGGGCATATGTCGTAGCGGGCGGAACGGTCCCGCTTTGTCATCTGAATCTCGTATCGCATGAAACCGCCCCATTCCTGGCATCCATCCGATCGCCGCGCCGCGGCCGGCTCGACCCGCCAACTCTGCGGCTGGCTCATGGGCTTGCTGCTCCTACTCGCCAGCCTCCAAGCCCGCGCGGCCATTGCGCCCCCGACGGCAATTGAAGAGGACGGCGTCCGCTTCGAATTGATCGGCCACGGTGCTTTCCGTTGGAAGCGCTTGGTCCATGCCTACGATGCCAGCCTCCACGCCGGGGTGGGATCCAAACGGGAGGCACTGCTCGCGGGCGCCCCGCTCCGGTTGGAAATCCTCTATCACCGCGGGTTCTCCGCCGCCGCTATCGTCTCCGGGGGCAACGCGCTGCTGAAGCGCAATGTGACGGCGGAGACCTGGGAGTTCCTTCAACCCCGACTCGCTCAACTAAATCGCGCTTACCTCGAGGTGAAGCCGGGTGACCGTTACACCCTCACCTACCTGCCGGACAAGGGCACGACGTTGCGACTCAACGGCAAGGCGTTGATGACCGTCGAAGGGGTGGATTTCGCCGCGGCCTACTTCCAGATCTGGCTGGGCAAAGAACCCATCAGCCCACTCCTCCGCGATCAGTTGCTCGGCGGCAAGTAGCCTTTCCCACCATGATCCTTTTCCTGCGCGGTCTCTTCCTGCTCGTCCTGGCAGTGATGACGTGGGGCACCGTCCGCGCCAGCCGAGCGCAGTCCATGTTCGACCTGCCCGCGGCCGTCACCGGCAACCTCTGGTTTCAGGTCACCCTGTTTGACGCTTACTTCGCTTTCCTCACCTTCTGCGTCTGGATCGCTTGGAAGGAGCAACGGCGGGTCGCCCGCATCCTGTGGGTCGTCTCGGTCCTGCTCTGGGGCAACTTCGCCATCGCAACCTATATGCTGATCGAATTGTTCCGCATCCCGGCCACTGGGTCGCTCGACGAGGTGTTCACGCGAAAGCGCCCCGGCAATCTCGCCCTGCCCGCCACGTTCGCCGTCCTCGGAATAATTGTGTATCTCGCCAGTGCTCGAAGTCTCCTTTTCTCATGATCGCTCTACCCACGGTGGTTTCGCCCGAAGGATTCCGTTTCTGGCCTGTCCTGCTGTTGCTGCTGACGAACCTCGGGTTCACCGGTTGCGCCACCCGTACTCCCATGCCCAAACCTTTGCCGCTCGCCCAGAACGTCGATCTCCCCCGGTTCATGGGCGATTGGTACGTCATCGCCAACATTCCCACGTTTATCGAAAAGGATGCCCACGACGCCGTTGAAAGCTATCGACTCCGCCCTGATGGCGCGATTGCCACCACCTTCCGCTTCCACCGGGGCAGCCCGGACGGTCCCCTCAAAGTCTACCATCCAACCGGCACAATCCACGATCCGGTCACCAAGGCTGAGTGGCGGATGCAGTTCCTCTGGCCCTTCAAGTCGGCCTACCTGATCCTCTACCTCGACGACGCCCACGAGACGACCATCATCGGGGTGCCCAGCCGGAAGTACGTCTGGATCATGGCTCGAAAGCCGACGATTCCCGAGTCACGCTATCAGGAACTCGTCGAATTCCTCGACTCAATCGGATACAACACCACCCAACTTCAAAGGGTGCCGCAATCCGGTCGGATAGGCGAACCGGGACAGTAGGGCTCCCCGCTCGGGACGTGGGCCACGGATAACAGAATTTACATTCTCGACGCTCAGCGGAGCGGGAGATTTGGGTCTCCCCGGTCTGCACGACGGCCACTCCGGCTTTCCTGTGGGGGTTGGCTCGGGTAGGGTTTCACGCGCTGTCTTGGGCTGGAGAGACAGAGCAGAAGTCTGCCTCCTTTTTACAAATTCAGCACTCGTCAGCGCGAAATGTAATTAATCGCATTGCCAATAACCACTCGCCTATCTTCGTTGGTTTCGAGGGTCAACATTTGGCGAAGGTCGGGAACTATGGGCAACGCATTTGTGTTGAGTTCGCAAAGAGCCTGACAAACATAGTGCAGTGCTTCCAGATCCGAAGTCCGAGCTGCCACAGCCAAATTGCTAACAGCCCACTTTCCGTTTGATCCGTGCCAGCGGATGGCCATCGCGGACAGCTTTTGTATCTGACCATTGGTATCGTTCAAACCTGCCGACAAATGCTGCTGGGCCAGCCCATAACCAGAGCTGATTCCACGTATTGCCAGCAACGCCATGGTCCGCTGTGCGGAATTGGTCCCCCGCAACGCGGAGTCGACGAGCGGAATGAGCATCTCCCCCGGCGGTTTGATATAGACAGCCAGAATATTCGCCGCGTCCATGCCTTGGCCAACTTTGCTAGGTATTTTGGGGAGTAAGGCATCCAAAAAGCCCGGAATAATTTGGCGATACCGGAGACGCAATAATGTCAACCTGGTCAATTCCTGGTGCTGGTTAATTTTGTCGGCAAGATACGGAACTGCATTGGTACCCATGGCCATGAACGCCAGCGCGGTATTGGTCATTTCGTTCAGGGCTCGCGGCTTGGGAGAGGAAGAGAGGTTTTCTCTTTCTTGGGAATACCGCTTGAACCATTCCTCCACAGTCTGTCCCATATAGGTTGGGCCTCTTGGACGCAAGGTTAAGAGAACCCAAATAAGTACGAGGACAAGAAACGCTGTCGCCGTCACAAATCTTCGTCGAAACATGGCTAAATGTAGTCGCCAAGGTGAAGAGATTGACACCGACCTCTTGTTGGCAATTTTGGAAGCACATTCCGCGCTACGCCGCACATTAGCACAATGGGTAAGACGTGAAACAAGGCAACCGCCCGGACTCAGACATGCGAGACCGGAGTGCCTTTATGGCTGCCAATTTCAGATCGGATTGTGCTTCGGGTGCACCTTGGTAATGACGGACAATAAGGTTCAATTGTTGGGATCGGGAAACGGAGGTTGCGGCATTCGAGGCCCGTTTGACTCATAGAAACTGACCCATTGTCGTGGGCCTGCAGATCGAGCGCTCAACAACTGCCGACTGTAAAGCAGGCAAGCGCGCCAATCTCCTTCGAGCGGGGGCAACATGAGAAATTCAGCCTCCTCCCCCGCTGGAATCTCAGCTCGATCCCAATTCTCTGGGTAGCCCTGCTCCACCGTTCTCCAAGCAGTGGGAGAGGGCTCGGTCCCAGGACTAAGTGCCTGACTTAGTACCTGTTTTCTTACATTCGAGACCAAAACCAATCGGGAGCCGGTATTTCTGACGCGGAAGATTGCCATGGGTACCCCGGCCGTGGTCACAGCCGTCCAACGCACGAACTGGACATTTAAGCGATCCAGTTCTGTTTCATTCTCCAAAGGATATACAGCCTGCCCTATTACGACGTTATGAGGGTGAGGATGAGAGTCATCGGGTAGATTCGCAGTCGGTGCATTGTCGATTACACGCGGCTTTGTACGGCCGGCGGCATACGAACCAGCCACTACCCCGCTGGGCGTCTTGGCGCAACTCGCGAGAACGAACACCGTTCCAAGAAGGGCGACGCTCAGAGAGTTCATGGTCGCGTGAAATAGCCGGACTTCACTTGGGCCAACGATGGCTTTGTCCCAGGAGCCAAATTTCCACGTCAGGGCATAGGACTTGGGCGGAGCGACCGGTTTGCGGGGAGATGACTGAGTGGGCGGTCATGAGATTTGCCTCGTAATGAATCGTTGGCTTTTAGGTAGGATGACGGCAACGACCCAGGAACTCAACCCCATTTCGACCGCATTGTGTCAATGGGGAGGCAGGAAGGGCAAGGACGAGGGGAGACGTGGTGAGCCCGGAGCTTGGCGGGGCCTCAGCCCCAGAGGCGAGAGGGTGGTGCTTGCGGTGGTTGGAGTCGTTGTACCTGCGATCTGCCGAATCGGGATTTGTATCCAATTGGACACAAAACGAATTTCGCCCGTAACCGGGCACCCCAGACTGGCTGAACTGGATGATTGGCGGAGGTTCCTCGGCCTGGTTTTGTCAGGAATCGCGGAGTTGAATGGGCCGGGCGAAGGAAGGCCCGATCTGCATGATTTCGCAGAAATTGACAGTAGCACCTAAAACACCGAGAAGAATATTTCTTACAACCTCAGCGTTCCCTGAATACAGGTGACAGCTGTGATTTACCACCAACAGTCGACGTGGACGCATTGCACTAATTGGCTAAATATTCCCTATGGAGTTTTAACCGGAATCGATGGCGGTAGGTCTAACAGCTGGGATCGCTCTTCTTCCAGTTGACGACGCAGCCTTTCACCGTTTTCATTTGAATGAGCATCGATTGCACTAATACGGGAGTTCAAATCGCCAATGCGCGACTCATAATATTGCGTTAAACCATCAAGCAAATCGGCTGGTATTTTCCCACTCAGCTCTGCGAGGGCCTTTTGAGAAGTGCTCTTAATTCGGTCAATTTCGAGTGCGTATCCTCGTTTTGCTTCTAGCGGATCAGCTGTCAGGCTGGAATTCCGTTGTAGGGACCGTCTGAAAAATTTAGAGTGATGGCTTCTGACCCCATTATTGCGTTCAAAACAATTGTCTCGTGATCACCCAGAACCTGCTTTGAGTTTTGCAAAAATGGCTGTAACACTTCGCTAATTTCTACAGCATATTCTTTCTGCTTTTCGTGTAGTTTATATCTCTCGTAATCATCTTTATTTAAAAATAATTTCATCATAGCATCGTGCTCAACACGACTTTTCGAAAGTGACAAAATAGCTTCCGTGGTTTGATTGGAATTCTTATGAATTGAATATAAACTCTTCTTCAGGCTTTCGCTCTGTTCTGCTGATAATCCAAGCGATGTTAGAAAGGCTGCATCCGCCGTCAGTTCGCTAAGAGTGTAATCTAGCAGGAATTGATCTGAAACTCCGGAGCGACTAGATTTTGGATGTCTGTTTGTCTGATCATTCGATTCAATCGAAGAGACGTTCGAGGCATGTGCAGCGGCCCATTCACCCGAATAAGGTTTAGTTGCATGATGGATTTCCGGTTCCAACAGAGGAGCCCGGGCGATTAATTCACTCGAGCCCCGACTGCGTCGACCCAAACCATAGCATACAACACACGCTATCGTGAGAACGCACAAGTGCACAACGGCACTCTTTTTGCAACGGTGTCTGGCGCGTGAGCTAGACTAAATATTAAGATTGTGCGGAATAGCGCGAGGATGGCTACCGCGAGTGATACTCGATAAAAATGCGCGCTGAGGTGATTAAATTGAGATCATCGAATAAAAAATCGGCCGGCCGCTTCTTTAATTGCCATCCCCAGGCCCC